>CAWJAA010000033.1:0-143056 GCA_963840615.1 Terriglobia bacterium | reverse complement strand
GTTATGTTTGCTCGTTCAGACTACGTATTGCTCGAACGAACACCCGCGCCACGAAAACGCTCATTTCCACACGGCCTGGGGCAAGTTCAATACGGTTTGCCGCCATGATGGCCCCATGCTCGGTAAAGGCGTAAGGTGGATAGCGCCTGCCGCCACGCCCCTCGTTTGAGGTCACATTTTGTACCGCTAAACCTCGTCTTCTTTCGCCGTGAGCTGGAACATGAAGCTCTGCCGGAAACCGCTCCTGATTGCGCTTGACCGCCTGATTTAACTGCTTTTACCGGAACCCCGTGAAGCTCCACCTAAATCGGGTCCGGAATCACCTTCTGCCACCGCAGCAACAGAATCCGCGACTCTACCGGAATGGTCAGGCCGTTTTCTTTGGGCATAGGTTTCGAGCTCTACCCAAAGCCCGCATCTTGAGGGGTCGCAATTTGCGGCCTCAAACTTGAGATCACAAATTGTGACCTCAAACTGCAGCCGCTGGATTCCACAAGGAATTACGTGTTTAACTCGGTAGCGTATTTATAAAACCGGGATGCCGGGTGCCCCTCTCTTTCGCGCTTTTTTGCGAGAGCAGATGGGAGCCCGCGCCATCTCAATCGACAAAGGCCCTCGTGATCGCTCTCGTCTCCGTCTCCCCCGCTCCGGCACTTCCCTGATGATGCAGATGCTCACTGCCGGCGGCATGACCGCGGTCTCCGACGGAGAACGCCGCGCCGACATCGACAATCCCAAGGGATACCTCAAATGGGAGCGCATCAAGCAACTCCCCAACCCCCTCGCTCATCAAGAGCCGAAGGCAAAGTCATCAAAGTCATTTCGCAACTCCTGATCTCGCTGCCCGGCCACACGATACCATCTAATCTTCATGCAACGCCCGTTACCCGAAGTCATGGCCTCGCAGGACGAAATGCTGCGCCGCCGCGGCACCTACGACGCCGCCGTCGACACCAGCGCCGTGGTCAACCCCTTCCGCGATCACCTCTACAAAGAGCCAGCTGCGCTCGCGGCCCCGGCAAACATTCCGTCCTGCGCCTGCCCTATCACGATGTCCTGAATCAAGCGAAGGAAACCTCCGAGAAGATCAAAAAATTGTCTCAGGCATCCCGCTGAACTGGAAGCGATGGCGCGAATAGACAATTCCTCTACCGCCAGCGCAAAAAGTAATCACGTTTTCCGTTCGACAATCAACGGTCGGAAATTCAAAAAATCACCATCCATTTTTCCGCGCTCTTTGCGGAAAGGGTGGGAGGCAATCCCCTCCCGCGAACTATGAAATGGCTGAATTAACGGCCATGCAGTTGGAGAAAAAACGGGTGAACCACCCTCCGCGTCTAGTCCCCGCCATACCTTCCGCGCCCCAGACGCGGGCCGCGAAAACACCGTGCCGTGCGGATACGCATTTCCGTGGAAGCCGTTGGCCACGACTGCCATCCATACTGACTCCGGCCCGCTCGCTGCCCGGGTCACGAAAACCTTGGTCGAGACTCAGCCTCCCGGTTTGCGGATCGAAGTTCACCATGAACAGGCGATGATCTCCGTATTCGCCCGAGTTCAAAACGATTCTCCGCCCCTCTTCATCGGCCGCGATCCAGTGCGGCGTCTGTTTCTCGTCGAAGGTAATCCGCGACACTTCCCGCACATGGTCCAGGTCCGAGATGTCGTAGGCCGCAAGCGCGTGTGCGGAAAACAACGTTTGCACCCAGTAGTGGCCCACCCGCAGCGGCACCGCGCAGACTTCTCCGTCAAAGGTCTTCACATGTCGAACCGCGGGCTGATTGGTCTCGACGCCGTCCAACCGATACAGCCCACAGTAAAAGGTGTGGATGAGCACCGTCTTCCCGTCGGCGAGGAGTTGCGGCTCCCCCGGCGCCTGCTGCTCCGATCCCCGCGGCCCCGGTGGCAGCACCAGCGTCCGCAGCAGCTTCAAGTCCGACAGCCGCCACACTTGCACCGTCCGCGTCTCTCCGTCGCTTTTGAAATGCATGGACGTGTTGGTACTCACAATGCGGTCGAGCCCCGGAACCACCACCAGGCTGTAAGGACGGATCAATTCGCCTTTCGCCGCCGGGTCCATCGCGCTGCTGCTGCGAAACACATGTCCGCGCTCGTCAAACTCGACCAGCCCGCCGCCCTCCGACTTGGGTTCGTGCCCGCCGTGATACTGAAACGTCGCCAGCACATGCCCGTTCCGCAGACGCACATAGGTGTGCGGGTGCATGTATCCGTCGAGGTCGCCAAACGACGTAACCAGCGCCGGATGCAGCGGTTCGCGCAAGTCGAAGAGCATGCTGCGACCGCTCTCGAATGCGTTGGCCAGCAGAAAACCGTCCTCCGGCATTTCCATTTCCGTGTGGTGCGGAGTTCCCGTCGGACCGGGAACGGACACCGAGGCGACCGCCTGGCCATAGTGAGGGGACTTGGCGTCGGCATCCAGAACCGCCAGGAAATCGCTGCTCGTTTTGGCGTCATCTCCTGCCCACACGAACAAATACGAATGGTTCTGGGAGTATCCACGAGCCGCACACAGCAGCAGCACCACGAAGCAACAGAGATCACGCATAGACGCAGATTGTCACCGTGCACCAACAAAGCTGTCAACCAGCACTGCGAATTCCCGGAGCCAGTTCAAGCGTGCAAGGGATCCTTCGACTCCGTTGCGATCGCGCTCCGCGCAATCGCAACTCCGCTCAGGATGACAGAGGAAGGTTTTCGATCAACAATCGAAAATCAACAATCAATAATTACGTGATGCTGACTTCCGTATACGTCCCGTACACCTCGCGCAGCGCTTCGCAAATCTCACCTACGGTTGCGTAAGCCCGCACCGCATCGATGATGTACGGCATGGTGTTGGCCGGAGAAATCTTTCCGTTGGTCCCCGCGCGCGGCTCCTGCGCCGCGGCTTTCTTTAGTGCTTCGAGCGTACGATTTACTTCTTCCTGCGAGCGCCGAGCGCGCAGCGCTTTCAACTTCACGGTTTGCTGCCGTGCCACGCTTTCATCGATATACAGAATGTGCGGCGATTCTTCCTCAATCGCAAACTCATTCACGCCCACCGTGATTTTTTCGTTGGCTTCGGCGGCGCGCTGGTATTGATATGAGGCTTCCGCAATTTCTTTCTGCGGATATCCCCGCTCGATGGCTTTGACCATGCCTCCCATGGCATCGAGCTTCTCGAAATAATCGAACGCGCCTTTTTCCATGTCTAAGGTGAAGCGTTCCAGAAAGTACGACCCGCCCAGCGGATCGACCGTCTGCGCCACGCCTGACTCATACGCGATGATCTGCTGGGTGCGCAATGCGATGCGTGCCGCTTCTTCGGTCGGCAGCGCCAGCGCTTCGTCGTAAGAATCGGTATGCAGCGACTGCGTGCCTCCCAGCACCGCCGCCAGCGCCTGAATCGCCACCCGGGCAATGTTATTCATCGGTTGCTGTGCGGGCAGCGATACGCCCGCAGTCTGGGTATGAAACCGCAGCAGCCAGGTGCGCTGCGTTCTTCGCCTTGAATCTGTCTTTCATCAGGCGATACCAGATCTTGCGCGCGGCCCGGTACTTGGCGATCTCTTCGAAGAAGTCGTTGTGCGCGTTGAAGAAGAAACTCAAGCGCGGTCCGAACTCGTCGACCTCGAGGCCGCGGCGCAGCGCCCACTCCACATACTCCACGCCGTCATAAACCGTAAACGCCAGTTCCTGCAATGCCGTCGAGCCAGCCTCGCGGATGTGGTATCCGCGAGATCGAAATGGTGTTGAAGCGCGGGGTATAGATTTCGATCCGAACTCAAACGTATCGATCACCAGCCGCATGGAAGGCGCCGGCGGATAGATGTACTCCTTCTGCGCAATGTATTCCTTCAGAATGTCGTTCTGGATCGTGCCCGAGATCTTCTTCCAATCGAAGCGCCCTGCTTTTCCGCCACCACCAGGTACATCGCCCACAAGACCGACGCCGGCGAATTGATGGTCATCGAGACCGTCGTCTTCTCCAGGTCGATGCCGTTGAACAGGATTTCCATGTCCTCGAGCGAATCGATGGCCACGCCGCACTTGCCCACTTCCCCTTCGCTGGCCGGCATGGTCGGAGTCGTAGCCCATCAACGTCGGCAAATCGAACGCCACTGACAATCCGCTGCCGCCGTGTTCGAGCAAATACTTGTAACGCTGGTTGGTCTCCTCCGGCGAGGCGAAGCCGGAAAACTGGCGCATGGTGTAGAGCTTGCCGCGATATCCGGTGGAGTGAATGCCGCGCGTGATACGGAGGCTGTCCGGGATAGCCGAGATATTCTTCGTACTTCCAGTCTTCGGGAAGATCGGCCTGGGTGTAGAGGCGGTTGATAGGAACGCCGGAAAGCGTGGTGTAGCGCGCGTTGCCGTGCTCGTCGACATTGACGCCGGTGGCCGCGCCGATCGGCTTCTCGGGATTTTTCTCGAGCGTCGGGGCGAGAGTTTTCTCGGCCCACTCTTTTTCGCTGGGCGAGGGATGACGTCCCTCAAACACATCGGCAATCGGGCTATCGGCGACCTGTGGTTTTTTCTCAGCCATGCTCACCCCATCCCTAAAACCCTCCATGATAAGGCATATCCGGCGCGGAGCACAGGCCCTTGGGAATTACCAGTAAAGCCGGGCGCCCGACGTTTGCGCTCTTTGCAAACCTGGGATTCCACAACTCTCAACCGTGGTCATTCCGGCCGAAGGGAGCAATCTGCTTTCCCGGGGGGCATGCCTCTGCCGGAGCAAGCAGGTCCTTCGCGTTGCTCAGGATGACAAGGGTGAGTGGGAAACTCAGGGCTTCTCCATGAGCGTCCCTGGCATTGTCATGCTGAGCGGAGCGAAGCATCTGTTTTTTCTTTGCTTCTGCGCAATTCCCACGCCTTGGCGTATTTCCAGGAAACATAGACCGAGTGGTAGAGGTGCAGCAGCAGGCCTTCGCGGCCGTCGAGGAATCCGCGGCGGAAAACGTAGTTGTAGACGAAGGTCGCGATGGGGCGGACAACGATATCGACGACGCTGAAGCCGCGGTATCCCGTGGCGACGGCCATCTCCGCGCCCAGCGTCGAGTAGCGGTTCATGTGTTCGATGTAATTGGAGAGCGTGGGGTAGGCGTGGTGGAGCAAGGCGCCGTATCGAATCTGGCTGGTTGGTCCCTGCACCCGAATGTCTTCATGCACCGCGCGGTCTTCGAACGTGCCCGATCCTCGACGAAAGAAACGCAACTTCGGATCGGGCCAGAACCCACCGTGCTTGATCCAGCGGCCGAGGAAGAAGTTCTTCCGCGGAATCAGAAGACCGATGATTCCAGAATCGGACTTGGTGGAGAGGTGGTATTTCAGATCGGCCTGCGCATCTTCGAGGGTGAGTGGGTGGGTCTCGGGGTTGTCTTGGAGTGAGACGACGCTCCGCAGGCCTTCGAGTGTGTCGCGCAGAGCTTGACGCAGATCGGTATCCGCCTCTTCATCCGCATCCAGGCTCAGAATCCAATCTCCCGTGGCCTTGTCGAGTGCCGAATTCTTTTGTGCGGCAAAGCCTTTCCATTGTTCGACGAAGACTTTGGCGCCGAACGATTTCGCGATTTCGACCGTGCGGTCGGTCGAGCCCGAGTCGACCACGATGATTTCGCCTTTGCCGTCTTCCACCAGGGGCTTCACGCTGGCCAGGGTGCGGGCCGAGGTTGGCTTCCTCGTTGAAGGTGATGACGACGACGGAGAGGCTCACGCGCGGCTCCTCCGCTAGTGCCAGCCAACGGCTCGCGGAGCGTTGCTCCGCCTGGGCGGCCGAGGCGGCCGCTCGCACGCGAACTGACAACACCCGAGTTGACAACCGGGCCAGGGTCACGCCGAGAGCATAGCTGGTTTCTACCCGGACTGGGAATTGCTGGATGGAGTCCCGCCGGGTGAGAGGCGGGAAGGCCCGGCCGTGATCGGTAAAATACTTGTTATCAATATGTTATCTTTAAGTTATTGAAAACAAGGAGATGGGAATTTGGACTTGGAGCGGAAATTGCGGTTGCGGTCGTCGCCTACAATGCCATTTCCTGGCCCATTGAGGGCCCTCCAGGGGCCTGTTCGGCCGCGCGCCTGCTTCAGGGTCCATGCCCAGGCTGCGGTCGCTCTCAGGGGCGCCGGTCCGCAGACTTATCTTAAAGATATATTCTGCCGCACATTTGCAACTTGGCGCCATCCCCGCAGCCGGCAGCGTGGACGCTGCCGGCAGGATGGATCGCTCCGCCTACTGTGGTTGTGGAGGCTGGGGTTGGTCCTTGGGCGCCATTTGCATCTGCACTTGTCCGGGCTGTGCCGGCATGACCGATTCGGGGTTGGCTCGCGGAGCCGCGTAGGGCACGGCCGGCGTGTGGGTGACCTGGCCGCGGACCGCATCGTCCATGACAATGCCGGTGTGATCCAGAAGCAGACCGGTGGCGCGGTCGAGTTCGACCCGCGACTTCACGTACGCGGCTTCGGCCGACACCAGGTTGGAACGGGCGGTCGCCAGTCCGGACTCGTTCTGCAAGACCAGGGTCGAAGTCGACGCTCCCAGGTTGAACTTCTTCTGCTCGGCGTCGAGCGACTGTCGTGCCAGTTCCACTGCCGCCCGGGCCGCCTGCACCGCGGCGCGGTTCTGCTGCACCGAGAACTGCGCGTTGCGCACTTCGATGCGAACCTGGTTTTCAATCTGCTGCGCCCGCATCTGGGCCTGGCGGTATTCCAGTTGCGAGCGGACTTGCAGTGCCTGTTCCTGGCGGTTGCGGATGGGAATGGTGAGAGTGACGCCCAGGCCTTTGTCGGGGGCGGTCGAGTTCACCAGCTGATTCAAGGTGCTGCCATAACTGGTCGACGGGGCCGGCGTAAGCGAGCAGAAAGGGGACCCCGGCGGTTGGTTCGAGCACAAGTTCGCCGGGTTCTGCGCTCCGCCCAGGCCGTTGCCGTTGTAGTAAGCGAACAGATCAAGGCTGGGCAGCATGGCATTGCGAATCGCTTTGGAATTGAGTTCACGGTTGTTCAGATCGATGCGCGTGGCAGCCAGTTCCGGACGATGGGTGAGGGCTTCGTTCACCAGGTCCTGGGTGGGGACAATCGGCTCCTGCTCGGGAAATTTCATGGTGGAGGTAGGAATCACCTCGGCATCCGCCAGGGTGGGGTCCTCCAGGGTGCGGCTGAGGGCGTTCTTCATCAGCAACTGCTGCAGGTCAAGATTGGTTTGCGCCTGGATCAGGCTTTGCTGATCGGTGGCCACGGTGTTCTGCGCGCGCACCACTTCGATGGGAGCCAGGGTGCCGATTTGCACCTGGCGCTGATTGTCAGAGAGGGTTTTTTGCGAAAACGCCAGTTCCTCCTGCTTGACCCGCACATTCTCATAAGCGAACACCAGGTCCCAGTACATATTTTCGATCTGGTCCACGGTGGTGATGATCTGCTGGCGGAAGGCGACGTCGGAAATCTCGCGGTTGTTCTTGGTCAAACGAATGATACGGGTGTTGGGAAGGAATCCGAAACCTTGCAGCAGGTGCTGCGTCAGCTTGAATTGGAAGCCGGAGCTGAGGATTGGGCTGAAGCTGCTGAACGGGCTGTCGGTGGTGGTGCGGGTGTTGCTGAAGCCCACTGCCAGGTTGGTGCCCGTCTGGAATCCCTGGGCGTAGGAAAAATTGTAGCTGTTGGTGTTCTGGGTAGTGACCGGGATGCTGAACGAACTGCTGGAAAGCAGGTTGTTGCGATCAAACTGGATGGTGCCGGAGACGATGGGGTCGAAGCTGTTGATGAACACGCCCTGGCCCAGGGTCGAACTGACCAGGCCGTTGGTGCCGGCGCCGATGCCGCCGGGGGCGGCGGTGGTGCCGCCAGTACCCGATCCCACGGTTCCTCCCAATCCGCCCACGCCGCCGCCCGGGGTGTTCTGCACCACGCCCTGATTGGCGCCGAAAAAGGTGTTGGCTCCGGACCTGGCGCGCAGAACGTCAGTGTCGGCGATATTCAGGTTGTAACGGGCGATGCCGATGTCGAGGTTGTTTTCCAGAGTCAGCGCGACGGCGTCGTCCATGGAGAGGTAAAGCTTGCCGTCACGCAGCAGTTGGTCGATGCGTCCGGTGTTGCTCAGAATGGGAGGGGAGACCGAGCGCGGCATGTAAGGCGCGATCACGTTGGGGAAAGCCCTGCGCGCTTTGGTGTAGTCAATGTTTTCAAAGGCGCGCGCCGGGGCGTTCTGCGGCTGCGGGTTTTGGGGCGGCGCCTGTTGCGCAAAAGCAGAAAACGGACACAGGACAGCCAACGCCGCGATCAGCAGCGGCCGGATCATCGAGGGCATACGAGAAAAGGGCATTCGTTCATCTCCACGCATAAAGGCTACGTTATCGAAAGAGTGCGGACTTCTGAGTCACCATAGTGGTACGCATCGGGCATGGGCCAGGTTTCATTTTTCTGGCGGCCCGCCGTTGAACACCGAGCGGCTTGCTCCGTAAAAACGTAGGAAGTGCAATAGTATAGCTGACACGGCGCTGCTTTTCTGTGCGCTGGCGCCGACCGCAAAATTCTTTACAAAAGAGAGCCTCCAGGCAAAGTGGCGCCGCTGAAGGACTCGCTCGGAATCCGCATGCGCAATCTCAAACTGACGCTGGCCTACGACGGCTCGGAATTCTCGGGATGGCAGGTGCAACCCGGCACTCCCACCATCCAGGGCGGACTGGCATCAGCTATTGGACGGGTCACCGGCGAAAAGGTCTTACCCCAGGGGTCGGGACGTACCGACGCCGGAGTCCATGCGCTGGCCCAGGTCGCGAGCTTTATGACGGAGTCACCGATTCCGGCGGAAAATCTGGTCACGGCGTTAAATGACGTCCTGCCGGCGTCGATCCGGGTGCTGACGGTGGAAGAAGAGGCGGCGGGGTTTCATGCTCGTCACTCGGCGCAGGCGAAGACCTATCGCTATCGCATGTATCGCGGGGCGATTTGCCCTCCGTTTCTGGCGCGTTATGTGTGCCATCATCCCTATCCCCTGGACGAGGCGGCGATGGGTGCGGCGGCGGGATTGGTTGTGGGTGAGCATGATTTCACTTCGTTTGCGGCGGTGGATGCGGAGAAAAGCCTCAACCACCAGGGACACGAAGGTTCACCACGGGAAAAGATGTCGAATCTGCGGCAGATTTTTTCTTCCGGCTTTGAGCGGCAAGCAAGCGAACTCATCTATACCGTGCGCGGGAATGGGTTTCTCCATCACATGGTGCGCAACCTGGTGGGCACGTTTTTGCTGGTGGGGAAGGGAACCCTGGCGGCGACGGACGTGACGCGGATTCTGGAGGCGCGGAACCGTTCGGCAGCGGGCGCGACGGCGGCGGCGAGTGGATTGTACCTGGTCGGCGTGGAGTACTGAGGGCAGGTGTGGCGCGGGCGTCCTTGCCCGGGTAAACTTTGCGTGAGAGATGGCGACTGACGTCCAAATCGCGGTACGCAAGGTGGCTTCGGTCAATCCGGCTACGGGAGAAACGCTGCGCGAATTTGCCTGCGCTGCGGAGACCGAAGTGCATGCCGCAGTGCTGCGGGCGCGCGCGGCACAGGCGGCTTGGAATGGGCTGGGGACCGCGAAACGGGTCGCGATCCTGCGCCGGTTTCAGCGGCTGGTGCATGAAAAGAAATCGGACATTGCAAGGCTGATCACGCAGGAAGCCGGCAAGCCCTGGGTTGAGGCGCTGCTGACCGAAGTGCTGGTGGTGCTGGACGCCGCGCGGTTTTGTGCGGACAACGCCCACGCCTTTCTGCGCCAGGAGAAAGTTCCCCACAGCAACCTGGCGATGAAGACCAAGGCCGGACGCTTGCGGCGCGAGCCGCATGGAGTGATCGGGATCATCTCGCCCTGGAACTATCCCTTCTCCATTCCTGCCACCGAGAGCCTGGCAGCTTTGGTGACCGGCAATGCGGTCGTGCTGAAGCCCTCGGAACTCACTTCGCTGTGCGGTCTGCAACTCGCATCGTTGCTGCATGAGGCGGGCATCCCCAAGGATGTGTTCCAGGTGGTGGTGGGAGATGGCGCGACCGGCGGGGCGCTGGTGGAATCTGCGATCGACAAGCTGGTTTTCACCGGCAGCGTGCCCACGGGAAAACGGATCGCGCAGGCCGCCGCGGGGCGTTTGCTGCCCGTGGTGCTGGAATTGGGTGGGAAAGATCCCATGCTGGTGCTGGACGACGCTGACCTTGAGATGGCATCGAGCGGGGCGGTGTGGGGAGCGTTCGTCAATGCCGGACAGGCGTGCCTGTCGGTCGAGCGCTGCTATGTGCATCGCAGCCTTTACCAGCCATTTCTCGAGGCGTGCGTGCGCAAGACCAGACAATTGCGGGTGGGGAACGGCATGGATGTCGAAGTCGACATGGGGCCGCTGATCCACGAGCGGCAGTTGCGCAATATCGAGGCGCAGGTGGAGGACGCGCGGGCGCGCGGGGCGCGGGTGCTGCTGGGAGGAGAACGCCTGCGGAATCTTGGCGCGAATTTTTATGCGCCGACCGTGCTGGCGGAAGTGACCCATGCCATGCGCGTCATGCGCGAAGAGACCTTCGGACCGCTGCTTCCGGTGATGGCATTTGATTCCGATGACGAAGCCGTGCGACTGGCGAATGACTCCGAGTACGGCCTGGCGGCCAGCGTGTTCACGCGCGACCGGGCGCGGGGCGAGGCGTTGGCGGCGCGCCTTCAGACCGGGACGGTGATGGTGAACGATGCGATTTCCTGCTTTGGCATCAGCGAAGCTCCGCACGGAGGAGTGAAGGCGAGCGGCATAGGCCGCACCCATGGACGGTTTGGCCTGGAAGAGATGGTGCGGGTGAAGTATGTGGACTCGGACCGCATGCCGGGGATGAAGAAAGTCTGGTGGTACGGGTATGGCGAGAAATTCGCGCGGCAGATGGAAGGATTTCTGGATTTGCAGTTCGCGCGTTCCTGGGGACGGAGGTTGGGCGGGGCGGTGCGGGCGGCGGGAGTGTTTGCGGGGAAGGGGAAGGTGTAGGGGCGCTTTTTCCCGCCGATGACGTCATCCCGAATGCCAGCGGTTTTTGCTGGCGGAGGGATCTGGCGTGGAGGGCCCGACAATCGAAAGCATCGACGCCGCGCGCCAGATCCTTCGCCCTTGCGGGCTCAGGATGACGTCAAAAACGCGGAGAGAGAGACTCAAGATGACATCCACTCAAGATGACATCGACATCCGCCGATGACGTCATCCCGAATGCCAGCGGTTTTTGCTGGCTGAGGGATCCGGCGTGGAGGGCCCGACAATCGAAAGCATCGACGCCGCGCGCCAGATCCTTCGCCCTTGCGGGCTCAGGATGACGTCAAAAACGCAGAGAGAGAGACTTAAGATGACATCAACATCCGATCCGAGTCGTGAATTGTTCCGCCATACGCTGGCTGCCTTGGCGTATCGCGGTGGCAAGGTTTTGCGGGATGCTCCGGAATCATTTGCCGGCTATGCGGCCGGGGAGAATGGGCGGACGGCGGCGCAGATCCTGGCGCACATGGGCGATCTGATGGATTGGGCATTGTCGATGGCGGATGGGAGCAAGCAGTGGCGCGACTCCGCAGCGCTGGCCTGGAACCATGAACTGGATCGGTTCTTCGCGGCATTGAAAGCCTTCGATGACTACCTGGCCTCGGGGCAGGCGGTACAGGCCCGGCTCGAGAAATTGTTTCAGGGTCCGGTGGCGGACGCGCTGACGCACGTCGGGCAATTGGCCATGATGCGGCGGATGGCGGCGTGCCCCATGCGCGGGGAGAATTACTACGCGGCCGAGATGGTGGCGGGGCGCGTGGGGCGGGAGCAGGCGGCTCCGAAGCGCGAGTTTTGAAGGCATAAGCGAAAGGGCGAGAGCACTGATGCTGCGCGCCGGATCCTTTGCCCTGACGGGCTCAGGATGACGTCAGATGCAAAATAGCGGAAAAGCATGGGTTTCCGGGATGGCGTTATCTGAGTGTGTGGCGCTGCCCATCGCTTCGAGTAAAATGACTTCTGTTTTTGTGCGGAAATCGGCGGCGCATGGGCCGCAGCGATGAGGATCACTTCTTTGGCCACTACCCAGACCTCGATCACAGTACCTCAACTCCCCAACCACAAAGTGAAAATGAAGAAAGTGGGACAGCGCGCCTGCAACGAGAAAGACGCCAAGGGCAAGTTTTGCGGCGGGCATTTGAAGCGTTGGTTTTACACCACCGACGTACAGGAGCAGGCTTGCGGCGATGCCGAGAAGGCCTGGGGCAAGGATGCCGAGGTCTATCGCTGCGAGAATTGCAGGGCGCTGTATTTGCCGAATCCGGAAGATGTCAGCGGGATGAATGTGGCGGGGAAGGGACAGATTTCGGTGTTTGGGCTGACCTTGCCGGCGAAAGAGAAATAGCCCGCGCTCCCGAGAGCCTATGAACGTTTCGGAACTTATCTACGACTGGAACCGGATTCATCCGCAATCCTTGCGGCCCGCGGGAGAGGTGTTGCTGAACGACGAGACGCTGCGCGATGGACTGCAGTCGCCTTCGGTGCGCGATCCTTCGATCCACGAAAAAATTGAAATTCTGCACTTGATGGAAGCGCTGGGGATCAATGCGCTTGACCTGGGATTGCCCGGGGCGGGGCCGCGGGCGGTGGAGCACGTGACCGCGCTGGCGCGCGAGATCGTCAATCATGGGATGAAGATCCAGGCGAACTGCGCGGCGCGCACCCATGAAAACGATATTCGTCCCATTGCCGAGATCGTGCAGAAAACCGGTTTGCGCATCGAGGCGGCGACCTTTCTGGGGTCGAGTCCGATCCGGCGCTACACCGAAGGCTGGACGGATGACTTCCTGTTGCAGACCACCGAAAAGGCGGTGAAGTACGCCATATCGCTGGGGCTCGATGTGATGTACGTGACCGAGGACACTTCCCGTTGCGATCCCGAGACGGTGAAGCGGTTGTACCGGACGGCGATTAATCACGGGGCGCGGGCGATTGTGATCTGCGACACCGCGGGGCACGCTACTCCCATGGGAGCGTTCGCGCTGGTGCGCTTTGTGATGGATGAAGTGGTGAAACCTTCGGGAGTGAAGGTTCGCGTGGACTGGCACGGGCACTGCGATCGCGGGCTGGCGATTGCGAATTCCATGGCGGCGCTGGTGGCGGGAGCCGACTGCGTGCATGCTTGTGCGCTGGGAGTGGGCGAGCGCGTGGGCAATACCCAGATGGATCAGATGCTGGTGAACCTGAAACTGATGGGGATTCCCCCGTGGGAGCAGCAGGACCTGACCAAGTTGAAGGAATATTGCCAGGCGGTGGCGCGGGCGACGGGGGTGCCGATTCCGGCGAATTATCCCGTGGTCGGGGAAGATGCGTTCCGCACGGCTACGGGGGTGCACGCGGCGGCGGTCATCAAGGCGTATCGCAAGAACGATCTGGAACTGGCGAACACGGTTTATTCCGGCGTGCCTTCGCACGTGTTCGGTTTGCAGCAAGTCATTGATGTGGGTCCGATGAGCGGGAAGTCGAATGTGCATTTCTGGCTGGAGCGGCACGGCTTCACCATTACTGACGAACTGGTGGAGCGGATCTACCGGCTGGCGAAGGCTTCCGATCACACCTTGAGCGAGGCGGAGATTCTGGGGTGCCTGCAGACGACGACGTCGGCCGAACGACAATCCTGACATCTTTGATGACGTCATCGGGAGCCGGCGCGTTTCAGGGGGCTCAGCGATCCGGCGTGGATCGTCGAGAGCGTAGACGCTACCCGCGAGATCCTTCGCCCTAAACGGGCTCAGGATGACGTCATTGTAAAAGGGAACCTGCCTCGAATCGGCCCAGCTTACCTCTCTACGCCGACGTCATCCCGAAGCGAAGCGAGGGATCTGGCGCGCGCCGCATGAACTCTTTTTCCCTCGCTTCGCACCGGGACAGGCGAGGCGGCCGTCCCTATTTGTGCACTGTCTGGATTTCAGAACCTTGCTTTGCGGTAACGGTTACCGCCCTGCCGTAATCAGTGGGTCCCGCCAAAGCTAATCCCAAGTTCGACAAGGCGTTGTAAGATGACGGATTAATCCCATGGCCCTCAGTTCGCGAGCAGACGTGTCAGAATCGTTTCCCGCGGTGCAGCAGGAGATTACGCGGCTCTCGGCGTTGCCGGAGATTCGCTCGGCCTTCGCCTGGCTGCGAGCCCAGGAGTTGCAGTTTGCGCACTGGCAACTGGAGATGGCGCGCATCCCGGCGCCTCCCTTTGGCGAGACCGCGCGGGGACACTGGTTGCGGCAGCAGTTCACCGAACTGGGGCTGGAAGAAGTTCGCATGGACGACGTGGGAAATGTGTTGGGCGTGCGCCGCGGATTAGGCAAGCGCTATGTGGCGCTGAGCGCGCACATCGATACCGTGTTTCCGGCGGGCACGCCGCTCAATATCCGGCAACAGGGCAGCCGGTTATACGGGCCGGGAGTTTCCGACAATGGCGCGGGACTCACGGCGCTTTTGGCGACAGCGGCAGCGTTGCGGGCGGCGAAAGTGACGCATCACCTGCCGATTCTGTTCATCGGGAATGTTGGGGAAGAGGGCGAAGGCGATTTGCGCGGGATGCGGCACATCTTCTCCGATTCCCAGCATCAGCTTTCGATTCAATACAGCCTCATTCTGGATGGCGCCGGGGCGGACACGATTGTGGCCGAGGCTTTGGGCAGCCGGCGGTTTGAAGTGATCGTGCGCGGGCCGGGCGGACATTCCTGGAGCGACTTCGGAGCTCCCAATCCGATCCTGGTACTGGCGCGCGCGATTCAGGAGTTCGCCCATACGCCGGTGCCGGCGTCTCCGAAGACCACGTTCAACATCGGGGTGATTCGCGGAGGCACGTCGGTGAATTCGATTCCGGAGTCGGCCAGCATGCGGGTCGACATTCGCTCGACTTCGATGGGGGAGATGGAACGGCTGGAGCGGATCTTGCGGCAGGCGCTGGACCGGGCGGTGGAGGAAGAGACGCTCGCCATGGAACGGCGCACCACCACGCAGCGGCGGCCTTTTGGGCTGAGTTGTGAGATTGTGGTGATCGGCAACCGCCCCGCGGGAGAGTTGGATCAGGATGCCCGCCTTCTGCAAGTGATTCGCGCGGTGGACGCGCACCTGGGAAATGTGGCCCAGGTGCAACGCGCTTCCACCGATGCCAATATTCCGTTGTCCCTGGGTCGCGAGGCGATTGCCATCGGAGGCGGAGGCACGGGCGGCGGAGCTCATACCTTGCAAGAGTGGTTTGACTGTAGCGGACGCGAGTTGGGACTCAAGCGAATTCTGCTTTCGCTACTTGCACTCGCAGGAGTAAGCGCATGAAGATGAAGCTGGCTCTGTTTCTGGTCTCTACGGTGGCCATTATGCAGGCGCAAGAGCAGGCGGCCAAACCCAAGGCCGACGCCATTTTTGTTCATGGCAACGTCTATACCGGGGTGCCGATTTCGGCGTCCTATGCGGAGATCAAGCG
Source organism: Terriglobia bacterium (assembly GCA_963840615.1). Lineage (GTDB taxonomy): Bacteria > Acidobacteriota > Terriglobia > Terriglobales > Acidobacteriaceae > DATFTE01. The sequence goes on along the minus strand of CAWJAA010000033.1, from coordinate 127,609 downwards.
GGCGCAGGCTATCGCCGTGCGCGGCGACCGCATTGAGGCCGTGGGCTCGGAAGAGGACATTCTCAAACTCAAAGGGCCGGACACCGAAGTGATCCATCTCGGCGGCCACTTTGTGATGCCGGGTTTCAACGATGCCCACCTCCATCTTGCCGAAGCGGGATTCGAGCGGCAGAGCGTGAACCTGGTGGGCGTGACCTCACTGAACCAGTTTCGCGACCGCATCCGCGCGCGGCTGGCGACCGCGGCGCCGGGCGAGTGGATTGTGGGCGGAGGCTGGGACCAGACCCTGTGGCCGGTGAAGGAACTCCCCAGCCGCTGGGACATTGATGAGGTCACGACCGATCACCCGGTGTTCCTGCAGCGGGTAGACGGACACATCGCGGTGGCGAATACGCGGGCGCTGCAGTTGGCGAGCGTTACCTTGGCCAGTCACGATCCCGATGGCGGCAAGATTGACCGCGATGAGACCGGACAGCCCACCGGAATTTTGCGCGAAACCGCGCGCGATGCGGTGCAAGTGGTGATCCCGCAGCCGACCCATGACCAGCGCCGGCAGGCGATTGAAGCCGCCCTGCGCGATGTGGCGCAGTGGGGCGTCACCTCAGTGCAGGATTATTCGACCTGGGAAGATTTCCAGGTCTACGAAGAGATCGAGCACGACGGCAAGCTGACCGTCCGGATTTCCGAATGGCTGCCGTTTAATGATCCGCTCGAGACGCTGCAGGCGCACCGCGCGGCGCATCCCCAATCCGACAACCTGCTGCACACCGGAATGCTGAAGGGATTCATGGATGGGTCGCTGGGCTCGCACACCGCGGCGTTGCTCGAACCGTATGCCGACGATCCCAAAAATTCCGGCCTGCCGCAGTACGAGCCGGCCAAGCTGAACCAGATGGCGAAAGAGCGGATGGCGGCGGGATTCCAGATGGGCTTCCACGCTATCGGAGATAAAGGCGTGCAGATGGCGCTGGACGCGTTCGCGGCGGCGGAGAAGGATGCGCGGGAAAAGAAGACAAAAGCCGCCAACGGAGGCGACGATTACCGTTTGCGGATTGAGCATGCGCAGGTGACCACTCCCGCGCAGATCGCGAAGTTCAAGGATTTGAAGGTCATCGCTTCCATGCAGCCCAGCCATCTGTTGACCGACATGAATTGGGCGATGGACCGGTTGGGCGCGAAGCGGGCGGCACACTCCTACGCCTGGACGGATTTTCTGAAGAAGGGCGTGCCGCTGGCGTTTGGCACCGACGATCCGGTGGAACCGGTGACACCCTTCCGCGGATTGTATGCGGCGGTGACCCGCAAGAGCGAAGACGGCAAAAAAGAGTATTTCCCCGAGGAAAAACTGACCATGGAGCAGGCCATCGCCGCGTATACCACGGGCTCGGCATTTGCGGAGTTCCAGGAAAAACAGAAGGGCTTGATCGCCCCCGGGATGCTGGCGGATTTTGTGGTGCTGGATCGGGATATCACCTCGGTCGCTCCTCCCAAGGTGCTTGCGACCAAGGTGTTGCGGACCGTGGTGGGAGGTAAGACGGTTTACGAAGCCAAGTAACAGGCTTTTCACCGCAGGGGTCTCTGAGAAGGCGAACCCAGCCGGAGAACTTTCGCGCGAACCCGGCGGTTTCCCTGCCGCAACGCTTTTTCGACCCCGCGCGTCTAACCAGAGTTAAGTGTCTTTGCTGGTGACCTGCCTGTCAGACGAACGGGTATAATCTGAAGAAGTCTCGAGAACCGGAGGAAGTGTATTTATGGACGAGCGCGGAAGCGCTTTATGGGTGCGTTGGAAGGCAAATCGCCTCGCGTACACCCTCACTATTCTGGCCACCTTGGCCGTCGGCATTCTAATTGGAACGGTAGTTTCGCAGGGAGTCAAAGGGCAGGAAAGCAAGAAGGGCTCGGATGCCACTCCTTTGAGCGTACCCTCGCCGCAAGCCCTATCCAGCCAGTTCTCGCAGATTGCCAAGCAACTGGAACCCAGCGTCGTCAACATCAATACCGAGTCGACCGTCAAGAATCCGCACCGCCGCCGCGCGCCCGGTGGACAGGATGACGAGGGCGGAAGCCCGTTCGACGACTTCTTTGACCGCTTTTTCGGCGGGCAGGGCGGGCAGGGGGGGCAGCCGGGCACGCTGCGCGAGCGCTCTCTGGGCTCAGGAGTGATTGTCGATGCCAAGGGCTATATCGTGACCAACCGCCACGTGATTGAGAAGGCGGACCGGATTCGGGTGAAGTTGCAAGACGATCCTCCGGGTGCGGTGGGACACGATGCCAAGGTGATCGGATCGGACCAGGAAACCGACCTGGCCGTGATCAAGATTGACATGGACAAGCCGCTGCCGGTCGCCAAGCTGGGCAACTCCGACAGCATGCAGGTCGGCGATTGGGTGCTGGCCATTGGCAGCCCGTTCGGATTGCAGGAAACCGTGACCGCCGGCATTGTGTCGGCGAAGGGACGCGACATTGTTCCGGGGCGGCAGTTCCAGTCGTTCATCCAGACCGACGCGGCGATCAACCCGGGGAACTCGGGCGGACCGCTGGTGAATATGGCCGGGGAAGTGATTGGCATCAACACCGCGATTCTTACGGACACTAATGCCTATGCCGGGGTGGGATTCGCGATGCCGTCGCTCACCATCCGCGACGTGTACAACCAACTGATTGGCCCGGAACACCGGGTGTCACGCGGATCGATTGGAATCATGTTCAACGCCCAGGAGAATCCCGCGATTGCCCGGGTTTACGGCTCGGGCAGCGGAGTGACGGTGTCGGATGTGACCGCGGGCAGTCCCGCCGAGCAGGCTGGACTGAAAGTGGGAGACACCATTGTTTCGGTCGACAACAAGCCGGTAAAGAACGGCAGCGAACTGGTGGCTGACATCGCAGCCCGCAAACCCGGGTCGAAAGTTACCATCGGATTTATTCGCAACGGCAAGAAGCAGGACGCTGCCGTGACCGTGGCCGATCGCGCCAAGCTGTTTGCCGCCCGCCTGGGCGACGATCAGGACAATTCCGATCAGGGCGGACCGAAGGAAAGCAAGCTGGGCCTGACGGTTCGTGCGCTCACCCAGGAGATGGCCGACAAGCTGGATGTGCCGACCGGTAAAGGGGTGATCGTGCAGGACGTGAAGGCCGGTTCCTTCGCCGACGATGTGGGCTTGACCCGCGGAGACATCATCCTCGAAATCAACAAGCAAGCGGTGAACAACGAAGACGACTACACGCGCGTGACTGCGGGTCTGAAGAGCGGGCAGGACGTTGTCTTCCTGGTACGTCAGCGGGGCGCTGGCCGGCAGGATGGAACCATCTTCCTGGCCGGTACACTTCCGTAACCACGAAACCTACACCTCCGGGACTGGCGCCGGGATCAGGAATGAACGATGATCTCGGTGCCGGGTCTTGTTGCGGACGCATCCTATGTTGTATGATCGCGCCCTTTGAAGTTGAGGAAATTGCTTTAAGTAAAGGGAAATCAAGCAGATAGATGTGTTGAGAGGAATCAAAGAACGGTAATGGCGGCAGCTTTCAAGGCGAATTGGCTGGTCGCGGGATGCGTGCTGATCCTGGGCTGCGGGTTGGCGCTCGGCCAAAGCGGTACGTCCAGCAAAGCGAAGTCGAGTAAGTCGAGTAAGAAGACGGCGCACAGTTCGAGCAGTCATAGTTCGGGCAGCCACAAGAAAACGGTGAGCAAGACCGCGACCCACAGCAGCAAGGGCAAGCGGTCGAAGAAAAGTGCAAGCTGGCGGCGCGGACAGCAGAAGATCGATCCGCAGCGCGCCAGGGAAATCCAGGAAGCCCTGGTTCGCGAGCACTATTTGAGCGGGGGAGCATCGGGTCAGTGGGACGATGCTTCGCAGAAAGCGATGGAAAAGTTTCAGGCCGACAACGGCTGGCAGAGCAAGATGGTTCCCGACTCCCGGGCGCTCATCAAGCTGGGCCTGGGTCCGGATCATCAGCACCTGCTGAATCCGGAAAGCGCGATGACGACGGCGCCGGTTGCAAGTCCCGTCCACCCCAAGGACGATGCCAGCAGCACTCCTCCGCAAAACTAGAAGCCAGTTGCTGGGTTTTCGGATCCCCCGGTCGGGGACGTCGTCCCGCCGGCTGAGGAATCCTCGCGCGCGTACTACAGCGAAGCCGGCGAGAGCGTTGCCACTCCAGGCCGACCCTTCGCCCTACCGGCTCAGGATGACGTCGGAGAAACACTGGTGTCGCGTCCCGGCTCTCGTATGAATTGCGAAGCGGGGATGACTCTGTGCTTCCCTCGCCTCGGTCTCTTGGGTTACAACTTTAGCGGCGATCCCGAAGCCGTTGGTGAAGAGCCCATGTCCTTGATTAAGACGCTGGCGCTCGTCGTGCTGTGGGCTGGCCCAATTTCGGCGCAGAACCACGTCGATAAGGCTGCCCTCGACTCCTACCTCAATGCCTACGTCCGCAGCGGAAACTTTGCCGGGAGCGTTCTGATTCAACAGAAGGGCATTGTCATCTTCGAGAAGGGCTACGGTTTCGCAGACCGGGAGAAATCGCTGCGAAATACCAGCACGACTCGTTTTCACATCGCTTCTGTTTCCATGCAATTCACGGCGGCGGCAATTCTTCGGCTGGTGGACAAGGGGGCGATCCGCCTTACCTCGCACGTAAGCGACATAGTTCCTGGGATTGCCGGCGGCGACAAGATCACGATTCGCGACTTGCTGATGGAACGCTCGGGATTGCCGGACATCAACGATCTGCCCGACTATGGCGACGTTCTGCAACATCACCAGACACCCGCGGGTTTGGTCGCTAAGATGAAAGGGCGTCCTCTGCTGTTTGAGCCCGGATCAAAGTTCCTCCACGAAGAACACTCTGCCTACAATCTTCTCGCCTTCATCGTGGAGACAAAAACCGGTCTTGCTTTTGCCGCGGCGATGAAGAAGCTGGTTTTTCAACCGGCGGGCCTGACGAGATCTTCCATTGATGATGATGCGGCCAGGCTCACGGCGGACGTAGCCAAAGGCTATCAGCCGAAGGGAGTGGATGGGTTGGAGCCGGCGACGGCAATCCACTGGTCCGCGAAGACGGGGAACGCGTCTGTGCTTACCACCACCGGCGACCAGGCGCGATGGGTGCGAGCAGTGTTCGGAGATCACCTGTTGCAGAGGGCGTCTCGGGAGGCAATTCTCGACACCTCCCAAAAGGTGGGCTATGGCTGGTTTCGGAGGGTGAGCCCACGCTACCACGAAACCATCTACTACATGAATGGACGAGCGCCCGGGTTTGCGTCGTTGGTGCTGTACCTTCCGCAGGAGTCGATGACGGTGGTCGTATTCAGCAACATCTACTCGTCGGCTACCACGACCATCGGGAATGACCTTGCCGCCATCTCGCTCGGCCTGCCATATGAGCCATTTCAGCCGAGCGAAACGGCTCCTGGCGCAGAAAAACTCAAGGCCTGCACCGGAACATTTCACTTCGGCGCGGATTTTTACCAGCCCAACGCAGAAGTGGCGCTGATCACGAACGGTTCGGAGTTGTCGCTGCGCTGGCCGTCGGGGGACGTCTCATCGCTGATACCGCTTGGCCCCGACCGTTTCATGGATCGATCCTACTGGGAAGAAGTCAGCATTGAACGCGACGCGGCGGGTCTTCCCATGACCCTCGTCTATGACCGTTTCCGCGGAAACGCGACGCGCGGGAAGTGATCTAGGTTTTCATCACGGGATCAGGGAAGTAGGGCAACGGCTGGCCGTTGACCACCGCGCGGGGGTTGGCGTCAACCAGCGTATTGGCCAGGTCTTGTCCGTAACGTTCCGCGACCTTGTCCCGGGCGGCGGAGAGCAGCGGCCTGCGGTGTTCGGTGTCATGGGCATCGCTGGCGAGAATGTGGACGGCGTCACGATCCATCAGCCACCTGGCGGCGCGGGAGACCCGCTCTCCCCAGGAGCCGGTCAGGGCCGACGCCGTAACTTGCACCACACAGCCTTGCTCCACCCACTGCAAAACCCGTTGCGGGGTCTGCTGCAGAATCGGGTTGCGCTCGGGATGGGTCAGGATCGGGGTGATTCCTTGGTCGCCTAACTGGGTGAAGCAGGTGTTGATCTGCTGGGCGATGCTGTAGTTGCTGAGTTCGACCAGCAGATACCGGGTGCCCTCGATGGTGTAGTTGTGGGGACGGGCCAGCACATCCTGCAGGTTCTCGTAGGAAAGATGAAAATCGCAGCCCAGGGTGATCTTCAGCGAGCCGCCAATGAGTCCGCGCAGGTGTGCCACCAGGCTCTGCAGATATTCGCGGTCGTAATGATAGCGCTCATTGGCATGGGGCGTGACCACCGAGTGCTCGATGCCGTCGGCGGCGGCCATGCGGCACATGGCTTGCGCCGTGTCCCAGTTTTTCGGGCCGTCATCTACTTCGGGGAGGATGTGACAGTGGATGTCGATCACAGCGTCTGCAGCGATTTAAGCAGATTTGGGGGCAAAGAACAAAGGGCTCTTAGCTTTTAGCTCTTAGCCCTTAGCTCAGGGCTCAGCGCGGCTCGTGGTGGCGCCCGGGAAGAGCTTAACCACCTAGGACACGATGGTTGCGGAGAAAAGCCTTTTACCGCAAAGATCGCGAAGAATGGCCGCGAAGGGCGCAAAGAAGAACTAAGGATTTCTTCGCGATCTTTGCGGCCTTTGCGGTTAAAGGCTCTTGGCCGTATCTCGCCTGCATGAATTCGGCGATCCCGGCATAGGCGTTGGTCAGCGTCTTTTCGTCCGGCAGGAAGACGATGCGGAAGTGCTGGGTGCCCGGCTTTTGGCCGAAGCCGGAGCCGTGTACGACCAGCACGTGTTTCTGCAGCAGCAGTTCTTTCACGAAAATGTCGTCGCCTTCCGGAATATCGAGTTTGGGGTAGGCGTAGAAAGCGCCGCGGGGTGAGACGCAGCTGACGCGCGCAGTCGAGTTGCACCACTTCACCGTCAGGTCGCGGCGGGAGCGGAGTTTACGCAGCACTTCGATCAGGTGATCCTGCGGACCTTCGAGCGCGGGCTGGATGGCGTATTGCTCGGGATGGTTGGCGCAGAGGCGCGAGCGCAGAAGCTTGTTGACGCCTTCGGCATAGGGCTTGACGATAGCGGCATCGCCGCTGATGATTCCCCAGCCGATGCGCCATCCGGGCGCGAGATAGTTCTTCGACAGGCCTCCAAAGGTGACCACCGGAACATCGGGCGCGACGGCGGCAAGCGAGATGTGCTGGTCATCGTCGAGGATGAGCTTGTCGTAGATTTCGTCGGCGAAGATGACCAGGCTGTGGCGGCGCGCGAGTTCGGCGATTGCTTCGAGCATTTTGCGCGAGCACACCGACCCGGTCGGGTTATTGGGATTGATCAGCACGATGCCGCGGGTGCGGGGCGTGATTTTGCGCCGGATGTCTTCGAGATCAGGCTGCCATCCGTCTTCTTCGTTGAGGTAGTAGGTGTTCAGACCGATATCAAGTTTGGCGAGAACGGCCGAGTAGAGCGGATAGTCGGGGCTGGGCGTCAGGATGTCTTCGCCGGGGTTGAGCAGCGCGGTCAGGCAGATGTCCACGCTCTCGCTGACGCCGGAGGAGACGAATATGTCCTGAATATTGCTGATCCCTTTGCGCGCGGCCTCGCCGCGAATGGCGTCGAGCGCCGGCTTGATGCCGGAAGAGGGAGCGTATCCGTTCTTGCCGTCTTTCATCGCCTTGTAGACGGCTTCAATCAGGTGCGCCGGCGTCTGGAAATCGAAGTTCAGGGGATCGCCGATATTGAGCGGCAGGATCTTGTGACCCTGTTTGACCACTTCGTCGGCCACACAGGCCAGGTCGCGGATGGCGTAACGGACATTTTCCAGGCGGGAGGCGGCGGAGATTTCACGGGATTGGGTGAGCGGCATGGATGACTCCAGCTAAGATTCCACCGAAAGGTGGGGAACTTGTATGCGGAGGGGCGTCACCGGGGTTGGTGAGGGGTAGCAGAACGCTCAGCCGCTAACGCCAGGTCCCGCGGCGCGCCGGACCGATCGCCAGGCAACCGATCCGGCTTGCTCGGGATGACAAAGTGTTGTTCGCCAGCGACCCGCGACCGTCTGGGCCAACGGCCAACGACGAACGACCAACGGTGTCTACTCCCCGGTATCGATCTGCGCCCGCTGCAGCTTGTCGGAGTAATCCACGTAGACCGCCTTCCACTCGGTGTAGAAGTCGATGGCGCCGATGCCGCCTTCGCGGTGGCCGTTGCCGGTGGCTTTGACGCCGCCGAAGGGCAGGTGCACCTCGGCGCCGATGGTGGGAGCGTTGATGTAGGTGATGCCGGCGTAAAGGTCGCGCATGGCCACGAAAGCGTTGTTGACGTCCTTGGTGTAGATCGCGGACGACAGGCCGTATTCGATGTTGTTGGCGATCTCGATGGCATGCTCCAGGTTGTCGCACGGAATGATGGAAACCACCGGCCCGAAGATTTCTTCCTGGGCGATGCGCATCTTGGGGTCGACGTCGACGAACACCGTCGGCTCCATGAACCATGCCGTACTGGTAATCGCCCTGGTCGAGGCGGTTGCCGCCGGTATTCAGCTTGGCGCCTTCGGCTTTGCCGATGTCGACGTAGCTGAGGTCGGTCTTGAGCTGGCCTTCGTTGACCGCGGGGCCCATGTCGACGCGTCTCGTCGAGTCCGTTGCCGACTTTGAGCGCCTTGGCGCGTTCCACGTAGCGCTCGACGAACTCGCTGTAGACGCCCTTCTGCACGATGATGCGGCTGGTGGCGGTGCAGCGCTGTCCGGTGGTGCCGAAGGCTCCCCAGAGCCCGCCTTCGATGGCGAGGTCAAGGTTGGCGTCGTCGAGGACGATCATGGGATTCTTGCCGCCGAGTTCGAGCGAGCAGTGCTTGAAGGTCTTGGCGGCGGTGGTGCCGACGATGCGTCCCACTGTCGGTGGACCCGGTCAGCGAGATGGCGCGCACGTCGGGATGCTCGATCAGCGGGGCGCCGATTTGCGAGCCGAATCCGGCTGACGATGTTGATGACGCCTTTGGGGATGCCCGCGTCGGCCAGGGTGCGCACCAGGTTGTAGGTGGAGAGCGGCGTGTCCTGCGCGGGCTTGATCACGCAGGTGTTGCCGCAGACGATGGCCGGCAACAGCTTCCAGGAGGGAATCGCCATGGGGAAGTTCCACGGGGTGATCATGCCGCAGACGCCGAGGGGCGTGCGCACGGCCATGGCGAACTTGTTGGGCAGCTCGGAGGGGGTGGTCGGGCCGAACATGCGGCGGCCTTCGCCGGCCATGTAGTAGGCGGTGTCGATGGCTTCCTGGGTGTCGCCGCGGGTTTCCTTCAGCACCTTGCCCATTTCGCGGGTCATGTCGCGGGAGTACTCTTCCTTGCGCTCCATGAGCATTTCCGCGGCGCGGTAGACGATCTCGGCGCGCTTGGGAGCGGGCACCAGGCGCCACTTGCGAAAGGCGCGCTTGGCGGCTTCGACGGCGGCGTCGACGTCGGCCTTGGCGGATTTCTGGAAGATGCCGACCACGTCGCGGGTGTCGGCGGGATTGCGGTTTTCGAAAGTCTCTCCGGTAGAGGCTTCGACCCACTCGCCGTCGATGAAATTCTTGTAAATTTTGGTGCGGTTCGCACTGCCGACGGAGGTCGGTTTGGTAAGAGTATCGGTTGCCATAAGGTCTCCTTAAGAAGGCTGCAAACTATCTATGCTACAGGCCGCTTTCACCCCGGGCAAGTGAGGGAGATCACGGGAGAAAGGTGTTTGGGGTGGAATCGGCTGGCCCCGAAGCCGGTAGGCGGATCGGGCGTCTCTGCGGCAGCGCTGTGAGCCAGGGCAGGGGATGGCGACCCATGACGTCCGGCTCTCCCAGCTTCGCCAGCACCAGACGGGTGACGATCGAGTCGTGCCCTGATCCGAATCGGTTCTGCAGTCATTACCTCCGTAATCTTCCTCGTCGTGACCCAAGTTAATCAACGGTTCCCGTCCGGTTAAGCTTGTGATAGGGTTGAAATTACCCCATATTCTCTAAGTTTGACTGGATGCCAGTGGCCTCGGTCTCTTCAAGCAAGAGTAAGCCCGGAATACACATTGCGTGGAAGACGGTAACCTACCGCAGTGTGGCGCTGATGGTGTTGGCGGTGATGGTTGCGATCTTTGCTGCCATGCACTTCGCGTTTCCGCAATTCACGGAAAACGGGCTGAAGGCCGCCGGCAACCTGGGCACCCATATTTTAGAGGCGGTGGCGGGAGCGGCGGGAACGCCGGTGAAGGCGGGCGCCATGAGTTCGCAGCAGGCGCACATCACCGCGCTCGACGGCACGGTACGGGTGAAGAAATCGAACAGTAACAGCTGGGTGACGGCCGACTACAGCGTGCCGCTGGAAAAGGGAGACGTGATCCAGACGGGCTCGGAAGGCATGGCCAAGATCGTTTTCAACGATGGCACCAACTACACGGTGAAGCAGGATTCGCTGATTGTGATCGAAGAGAACTCGGCCAACGACCAGCAGACCAACGTGGCGGTGGCGGTCAGCACCGGCACCGTGGATCTGACCACGGCGACCTATTCCCAGGGATCGAAATCGCAGGTGATCGTGGATGGAGCGACGGCTTCGTTGGCACCGGAGAGCGCGGCCATGGTGCACAACGATCCCAAGTCAGACCAGCACGAGATCCTGATGAAAAAGGGTTCGGGCGACGTATCGCGCAATGGGGAAACCGTTCGCCTGTCGGACTGGGAAAAAGTGAGTTTTGTGAAGCAAGCGCCGAAGATGGAGAAACAAAAGGAGATCGGGCCACCCACTCCGATTTCTCCGGCCAACATGATGCCCATTTTCGTGACCGGGGATCCCAAGCCGATCGAATTTTCCTGGACCAAGATGCCGAACGCGCTGGGGTACCGGCTGCAAGATATCGCGCAACCCCTACTTTTCGTCGATGATTGTGGACCGCAAGGTCGGGACGGCGGACGTCGAGGTAACCGGGCTGGCGCAAGGCGCCTACTATTGGCTGGTGCAGTCCTATGACGTCGACGGGCAAAGAGTCGGTGGAGAGTGAGAAGAACCGCTTCACGTTGATTCCCAAGGGGAAGGACACGGAAGCCATCAGTCTGGACCTGGATCCATTCGTGCAGCACGGGCACGTGATCGAATTGACCGGCAAGACCGAATTGGGGGCGCGGGTGATGGTGAACGGGCGGGAAGTGCCCATGGTTGCCAACGATGGCAGTTTTCATTTCTTCACCCCGCCACTGCCGCCGGGTGAGAATGTGATCACCATCACGGCGCAGGATGCGAAAGGCGGCGTGAACACGCTGCAGAAGAAAGTTGTGATCCAGTAAGCGGGGCCTCGGGGCGGGACTCCCGAGGGGCAAGAACTTTGGTGTACGGCAGGGGCGGAGAATATCTCATAGAATAATGAGCGTCTCTACTGTCACCAGGCGATGGAAGACCGGGAAGGCTCCCGGAAATTGACAGGCTTGAGAGAGAGAAGTTCTGTATGTCATCCAACGGGTTTCACTCCAACGGTTCGCGCATGCACAATCTGCGGTCGCTGTTCAGCATTTTTTCCAGCGACCTGGCCATCGATCTCGGCACCGCCAATACGCTGGTCTATGCGCGCGGCAAGGGCATCGTGGTGAACGAACCTTCGATCGTGGCCATCAACAAGAACACCGGCGAAGTGGAAGCGGTGGGCAAAGAAGCCAAAGAGATGCTGGGCCGCACCCCGGGCAACATCGTGGCCATCAAGCCGATGAAAGACGGGGTCATTGCCGATTTCAAAGTCACCGAGAAAATGCTGAACTACTTCATCCAGAAGGCGCACAACCGCAAGATGCTGGTGCATCCGCGCATCGTGATCGGGGTGCCTTCGGAAATCACGCAAGTGGAAAAGCGCGCGGTCATGGACTCGGCCTATCGCGCCAAGGCAAGTGAAGTGCACCTGGTCGAGCAAGCAATGGTGGCCGCGATCGGCGCGGGATTGCCCATCACCGAGCCCAGCGGCAACATGGTGGTGGATATTGGCGGCGGCACCACCGATATCGCGGTGATTTCTCTGAGCGGCATTGTTTACTCGCGTTCCGTGCGCATGGCCGGCAATCAGATGGACGAAGCCATCATGAATTACCTGAAGCGGAAATATAACCTGCTGATCGGCGAGCGCACCGGCGGAGCAGATCAAGATTGAGATCGGCAGCGCCTATCCGCTGGACAAGCCGCTGACCATGGAAATCAAGGGCCGCAACCTGATTGAGGGCGTACCCAAGACCATCACGGTCGATGACAGCGAGATCCGCGAAGCCCTGAGCGAGTGTGTTTCGACCATCATGAATGCGATTCGCGTGGCTCTGGAACGTACGCCTCCCGAACTCTCCGCCGACATCAGCGACCGTGGCATTGTGTTGACCGGTGGCGGCGCGCTGCTGAAGAATCTGGACAAGCGCATTCGCGAAGAAACCGGGCTTGCCGGTTTCGATCGCCGACGATCCGCTGTGCAGCGTGGTGCTGGGCACCGGCAAAATGCTCAGCGATTTCAAGCTGCTCAGGAAGATTTCGATCGAGTAAAACAGTTTCAAGTTTCGGGTTTCGAGTTTCGGGTGAACGTCGCTGGCGGAACCGTGGTACTCGAAACTTGAAACGAGAAACTTGAAACTGCCCCATGGAATCCGTATTCGGACGCTACCGCAACCTGACCATCCTGGTGGGAGTGTTGTTCCTGCAGGTGCTGGGACTCGCGGTGCAGATCAAGCGCAACGTCGAGCACGAACCCACCCGCCTGATTCGGGTGTGGACGATCGGCGCCATCACTCCTTTTGAAAAAGCGATTGTCTGGGCGCAGAGCGGCAGTTCGAACCTGTGGCACAATTACTTCTACCTGCGCGGCGTGCGGCAGGAGAACCGGGATCTGAAAGCCGAGATCGAGCGGTTGCGCATGGAGCAGGTCCGCTTGGGCGAAGATGCCGGGCAGGCGCGTCGTCTGCAGGTGCTGCTGGGATTCAAAGAACAATTCATTTCGCAAACCATGCCGGCCCAGGTGATTGGCTCGAGCGGCAGCGAGCAGTCGCGCTCCATCTACATCGACAAGGGATGGCGTGACGGGATTCGTCCCGATATGGCGGTGATCACCGCGGACGGGGTGGTGGGGAAGGTGTTGCGGGTGTTCGGACAAAAGTCCCTCGAACCTTCCACCTCGCAAGTTTTGCTGATCAACGATCAAAGCAGCGGGGTGGGGGCGATTCTGGAGAAATCGCGGCTGCAGGGGGTCTTGAAAGGCTCGGCCACCGGGGAAGTGATTCTGGAAAAAGTCATGGCCGACGAGCAGGTGCAACCGGGAGAGAGAGTGCTCACCAGCGGTGGCGACCAGATTTTTCCCAAGGGGCTTCCCGTAGGCACCGTCCTGCAGTCGATCTCCGGCTCGGACCTGTTCCTGAATATCAAAGTGAAGCCGGCGGCCAACCTGAGCAAACTGGAAGAAGTGCTGGTGATCACCAAACTGGAGGACAAAGCGCCGGCCATCGTCGACAACGGTTCCATGCGGGCCGTGGATATTCTGGCGCAGCGCTTGCCCTCGGTGCCGGACAAGCCTGCGGACGACGCCAGCAAGACTAGAGCAGGGCGCCACTGCTGCCGCGGGAGCGCCGGGGGTTGGAAAGCCAGCATCCGGCGGCAAGCCCAATGATGCGGTGGCCACCCAGCCATCCCCGGCCAAGCCCTCTTCTGCGAAGCCGGCCGGAACGGTATTGGTGAAGCCGGCAAGCGAACAGAAACCGGCGCCGCCCGCGGTCAAGGTTTCCACCGGAGCCGGGAGCGAGCCTTCGGTTCCAGTTGCGCCGAAGCCGAAAGCCAGGCCGCAGCCTGCGCAACCGAATCCGGCTGCGGATTCTCAGCAGGTTCCGCCGGAGGATAAGCCGCAATAGCGTGCCCATCACCTACACATCGCAGGAGCAGGTGGAGGTCTACCGGTTCAATGTTCCCACGGCGATCCTGGTGCCGCTGGCTGCGCTGTTTTTGCAGGCGTTTCTACCCCTCCGGCTGCACTTTTTCTCGATTTTTGATCTGCCCCTGCTGGTGGTGATTTTCTTTGCCGTGGCGCGGCGCAGCCCGATCAGCGGCCTGTTGACCGGCGCGGTGATCGGAATCCTGCAGGACTCGCTCACCCACCAACCGATTGGCGTCTATGGAATCGCCAAGACGGTGGTGGGATATGGAGCTTCGTCGCTGGGAGTGAAGATTGACGTCGAGAATGCCGGCACGCGTTTCCTGGTGACGCTGTTCTTCTACGTAATCCACGAGATTGTCTATTTTGCGGTGGCGCGCTGGATGCTCAGCCTGAGCCTGCAATGGAGTTGGTCGCATGAGTTGGGGTCCGGGTTAGCCAACGCCGCCCTGGCGGTGGCCCTCTTTGCTCTGTTGGACCGGTTTAAGCAGAGAACTTAGAACGGCCTCTCGACGAATGGAATCTCCAAGATCGGCAACCCTGCAGCCCAAGCTAAGATCGGGTGGCCGTGGGTACTTCCAGGAGTTCTTGCCACAGGCAGGGTTCGTTTTTGAGCTTTTGAATGGCGGCGCGATCGTCGCGGACCCAGACGACTTTGAAGCGAGCTTGTTGGCCGTCTCGCCTTAGGGCGATGCAGTCTCCGCAGCGTAATTTAGGGGCGATCCCCGTCAGCAACCCGCCGCTGAGGCTAAGGCTGCGGGCGATGACGGTTTGGCCGAAGGTTTCGCCGTTCGCGTCCACCCCTGAAATCCGAACCGGGACTTCCGCTGGCAGTCGGGGCTCGCGTCGCCGCTCCATCTTCTGATCATCGGCCAAGGGAGATCAAATCGCAGTGATGGCGCGAGCCATCCGGCGGCGCCGGGCATTACGAAAGTCATGGCCAGTCCGTTCGTGATCCGAAACTGCAAACCGTTTCAATGGCATAGCGGGTTACAATGAAGGCAACTTCCCGAAAGGAACAATTCGGCGCTCAGGACGCGCAAACGAAAGGGCAGGCTTCGAAGCCTGGCGCCTGAGGCCTGAAGTCTGATGTTTGGCCGCGACGAAAAAGTTTCGCCCATCCGCGTCACCGCGGTGCAATACATCATCCTCGGCATTTTCCTGATCCTGGCTTACGGATTATGGCGGCTGCAGGTGATGCAGAGCGATTTCTACATATCGCTGGCGGAAAAGAATCGCATACGCAACGTGCCCATCCTGGCGCCGCGGGGTAAGATTCTGGACCGCGAGGGGCGGATTATTGTCGACAACTATCCTTCGTTTACGGCGTTGCTGCTGCGCGACTCCTCGCGCGACCTGATGGCGGATTCCGACCTGATCGCGCACGGTCTGCACATGGATGCGGAAGAGGTGCGCGACCGCGTCCGCAAGTTCCAGGGGGTGCCGCAGTACCAGCCCATCTACCTGAAAGACGACATCACGCCGGACGAGTTGGCGTTCATTGAAGCGCACCGCAACGAACTTCCCGAACTCGATACCATCATGGCGCACCGCCGCTTGTATCCGCGCAACGGATTCATGGCGCACCTGGTGGGCTACGTGGGCGAGGTCAGCGAACAGATGCTGAACCAGCCCCGCTGGGAATTCAATAATCCCGGGGATGTGGTGGGGCAGTCGGGAGTGGAGCTGGAATACAACAATATATTGATGGGGAAGAACGGGTTTCGCCGCGCCATCGTGAACAGCCGCGGCAAGGAAGTGGGGCGGCTCGACGAGACTCCGGCGGTACCCGGGAAACAGTTGAAGCTGACGGTGGACCTCGACCTGCAGATTGCGGCGGAGCAGGCGCTGGAAGGGAAGAATGGGGCGGTGGTGGCGATGGACCCGCGGAACGGGGAAATTCTGGCGATGGTGAGCCGTCCGACCTTTGATCCCAATGATTTCGCCGTGCACATCTCGCACGATGAGTGGAACAAGCTGGTCACCGACGAGAACCACCCGCTGCTGAATAAAGCCATCCAGGCGCAACTGGCTCCGGGTTCGGTGTTCAAGATCATCATGGCGACGGCGGGCTTGCAGGAAGGGGTCGCGCAAGACATGCATGTGACCTGCAATGGCGGCGCAAATTTTTACGGACGATACTTCAAATGCTGGGTGCTGGCGGAACACCGTACCCATGGCGTGGTGGAGATCAGCAAGGCGATCTACCAATCATGCGACGTATTCTTCTACACCCTGGCGGAAAAGCTGGGCATCGACCGCATAGCAAAGTGGGCCACCATGTTGGGTATGGGACAGAAGACCGGTATCGACCTGCCGCAGGAAGTCACCGGCGTCATGCCCTCGGAGCAATGGAAGATTCGCAATTTCAAGCAGAAGTGGTATGCGGGAGAAACCATTTCGGTGGGCATTGGTCAGGGCGCGGTGGCGACGACACCGATCCAGCTGGCGCGGGCGCTGGGCGGAATCGCCAGTGGAGGAAAGCTGCATCGTCCCCACGTCGCTTTTCCCGAGCAATTGCCGCCCGGCAATATTCTGCCGGTGGGGCAGGACAACGGGGAAGTTACGGTGCCGATTGATGCCAAGAACTGGGAGACCATCACCGACGCCATGGCCAACGTGGTTTCTCCGATCGGTACCGCCAACAGCGCGCACCTGCAGGGGATCGACTTCGCGGGAAAAACCGGCAGCGCGCAGACCATCAGCAACGCTCTGAAGGCGAAGATCGCGAACGGCAAATCGAAATTCAAGGACAACGGCTGGTTCGTAGGCGTCGAACCGCGGCGCAATCCGGAAATTGTGGTTTGCGCTCTGCTGGAGGAAGGCGAGCACGGATACCTGGCGGCGCGGGTGGCGTCGCAGGTCATCAAGGCGTACGTTGACAAGCAGCGCCGCCAGCCGACCAAGATGGCCAAGAGCGACAGAAAAGTTGAAATAGGAGCGGTGTGGAACGCTCCCATCGAGGGTCAAGGCGACCAGGACAGCTTAAAGGCCGGGCGGTTTGTGCTCGATGTCTCGAAGCGGCGAGCGCCACTGGCGACGGCGGCGCCGGGAGTTCAGTAGTAGTGCCGAGTACCGAGTACCGAGTACCGAGAAAATACTTTAGGCTGAAGGTTTTGTTTTAGCCAACGACCAACGACGAAACTGATGTCCAGATACGTTTCATTCCGCGACTTTGACTGGGTGCTGATGATCTTCGTGCTGCTGATTTGCGGCATCGGAGTGGTGCAGATCCATAGCGCCACCGAGCACACCAAGTTCACGGGAGCGCACATCCGGCAGATTTACTGGGTGGTCGGCGGAGTGGCAGCCATGTTTCTGATCAGCCTGGTGAACTACCAGGCGCTGCTGGATCAAGTGCACTGGATGTACATTGCTTCGATCGCGTCGCTGATGGGGGTGATGATCTTTGGCCAGAAATACCTGGGAGCGCGGCGCTGGATCCGGATGCCGGGGGACAGCACTTCCAGCCGTCCGAGTGGGTGAAACTGATACTGATTCTGGCGGTTGCCAAGTACTTCGCCGATCTCCATCAAAAGGAACTATCCTGGGCCGATTTTTTTAAGGCGGGGGCGATCGTGGGCATCCCGATGCTGATGGTCTTGCGCCAGCCGGACCTGGGTACGGCGCTGACCTACCTGCCCATCGCGATCATGGGATTGTTTCTGGGGGGAGTGCGATGGAAGCAGGCGATGGTGGTGGTGTTGGCGGCTGGACTCATGATGCCGCTGGCCTGGCATGTGCTGAAGCCCTACCAGCGGGAACGGCTGGTGAGTTTCATGCAGCCGGAGGCGGACAGTCAAGGCTCCGGGTACCAGGTCATCCAGTCGTTGATCGCAGTAGGTTCGGGGGGGATATGGGGAAGCGCGGCGGGGTCGCAGACCCATTTAGCCTTCCTGCCGGTTCCGCAAACCGACTTTATTTTCGCGGCTTTATCGGAGGAACATGGATTTGTCGGCGCCCTGGGGGTATTGCTGTTATACTTTATCGTGCTGATGCGGTTGATCCAGAACGCTCAAACGGCGCCCGACCGCGCCGGAACGTTCGTGGTGATGGGTGTGGTGGCTGTGCTTAGCTTCCACATACTGGTCAACGTCGGCATGGTGGTCGGGTTTATGCCGGTCACGGGAATTCCCCTGCCATTAATGAGTTACGGCGGGTCTTCCGTCCTGTTCATGTTTCTAGCGCTGGGCATTGTGATGAATGTCCGGATGCGCCGCTTCGTGAATTGAACAGTAAGGAAGAAGGCAGGGAGAGTGGCCGCACTTGCCATACGCGGCTAAAAACCAAGATTACGATCGCCCTCGCGTCAAGAGGGCACTCACCGGCTGGAGGGTAGCAGAGGCCGGATAGGATTGAAGCTAAGGCGCTTACCGGCGGGTAACGGCCCCCTTGGATCTAGGTAGATCTGGAGAGAGCGGTCACAAACCTGGTTGAGCGTAATTGCGATAAGTGGAAAAGATTCCTAAGCTTATGCGACGGATTCGGTCCCGGAGAAAACTCCGAGGTCCATGCCGTGCCCTACCCGGGCTGGCTATCGCTGGCGTCGATCCTTCCTGTCTTTCTCTGCCATTTATCCGGTGAAATTCTGCGGCCGAAGAGCGGCCCAGAACCGGAGTACGCATGACAAGAGAATTATTTGTGTCTGCCACGCCCCACGAAACCAAAGTGGGCCTGGTGGAAGACGATCAACTCGCTGAAATTTACCTGGAGCGAGAAAACGAATACACCCTGGCAGGTTCCATCTACAAAGGCCGCGTGACCCGCGTGCTTCCCGGCATGCAGTCGGCGTTTGTCGATATCGGTTTAGAACGGGATGCTTTCCTGTACGTCTCCGACTTCATGGAAGTGGAAGAAGGAGACGAGGTCGATGAAATTCCGACCAACCGGCCGGTGGTCTCGGAGCCTCCCAGAGCACAAGCTGCCCCGCAACTGAGCACCGCGCCCGCGACGCAGGCGCTGGTGATTGAGGGGCCCGACTTTGCCGAAGAAGAGAACGGCAATACCGTGGATGAGCCGGCCGAGAGTCCGGCGGCCGCGGGTGAGAATCGCGAAGCGAATGGCGGAGAGCCGCGGGACGGGCGGGGAAACTGGCGCAATCGCCGTCGCCGCCGTGGGCGGCGCGGGGAGCGCATGCCAGAGTCGAAATTTGCGGGTCCGGTAGAAGCCCCGCGAGAGGCTCCGGCCCGGCCCGAGCGCACTGAGCGCACTGAGCGTGCTGAGCGCGGCGATCGTAACGAACGCTCGGATTACGGCCCGCCTCCGGGATACCAGCCGATGCTGCTTCCGGGAGAATCGATTTCGAAGTATGCGCGGATGGCGCAGAAGCCGGCGGCTCCGCAAGCGAGCGGGCGAAGGCCAGCGGCGGAAGCGCAGCCGGCGCCAGTACCCGCGATATCGCAGAATTTTCCAGAAGACGAACCGTTATTCGCGAAAGCCGAGACCGAGCCGCAGCCGCCAACCCGGCTGGCTTCGGGCCGCAGACAGTTTGAGCGGGCGGACGTTGCGCCTGCGGTTGCGGAAACCCCGGCCGAGTCGCAATCGGAGGCCTGGGACCGGGAACAGAAACGCCTTCACGAGATGAACGTTGCGGCCGTTTTCGGCGGCGCGGTGACCGAGGCCGACGAAGAACCAACCGAAGAAGTAGTGCTGACGGCGATTCCCGAGATTTCTAATCAGGCCGCGGCCACTCCGGCGGGCACGATGGAGGAAGAAGAGATCGAGGAAGAAGAAGCCGATCTGGCGCACTACGTGGAGGATCTGGAGGAAGACGCCACCTTCGAGGAACTGGAAGAGGAAACCCGCGCCGCCGAGGACTACCAGGAACAACCGGCGCACGCGATCGCAGCGTCGGCGGAACCGACCGTCGAAGGCGCAGCTCCAGCCGAGCCGTTCACCGCGGAAGCCGGCGAACCCGACGAAGCCACTGCGGAAGCGGAGGCGGAAGAGGAGGAGGAAGCCGAAATCGAAGAAGCGCAAGCGGAAGCCGAGGCCCTTCTGGACGCGGAAGCGCGGGGCAATGGTTCCGTCGATGCCCGTGTGGAAGTACGGGCGCCAGCGGCCACCGCGGCATTTACGCAGCGGGCGGAACGTCCGGCGTTTGACCGCAGAGGCGGCGGGCAACGCGGACGCCGTGGGGGACGTCGTTTTCAGCGCCAGCGCGCGCCCCAGCCCGTCCCCCAGATCAGTGATCTGCTGAAAGAGGGACAGGAGATTCTGGTCCAGATTGCGAAAGAACCCATTGGCAAGAAGGGCGCACGCATTACCAGTCACATTGCCTTGCCGGGACGTTTCCTGGTCTACATGCCGACGGTGAATCATACCGGGGTGTCGCGGAAGATTGCTTCCGAGGAGGAGCGGCAGCGGTTGAAGCGCATCATCCTCAGCGAACGCGAGAACGGGCATGGTGGATTCATCGTGCGCACCGCGGCGCAGGGCGCAAATGAAGAAGAATTACGGGCGGACATCCGCTTCCTGAAAGGGTTGTGGACCGAAATCAAGAGCCGGGCCGACAATGGCAAAGCTCCCGCGCTGATCTATCACGACCTGAACGTAGTCGAGCGGGTGTTGCGCGATCAGGTTACCTCGGATTTCTCGGCCATCTGGGTCGACAACGAGCAGGAGTACGAGCGCATCCTGCGTTTCGCGAATCGCTTCCAACCGGCGCTGGTGCGGCGGGTGAAGCTTTACAGCAAAGAAACTCCGCTCTTTGAGCAGTTCGGTTTGAAGGATGAAATCGATAAAGCGCTCAAGTCGAAAGTGTGGCTGAAGAGCGGCGGGTACATCGTGATCAACCAGACCGAGGCGCTGGTGGCGATTGACGTCAACACCGGGAAGTACGTGGGCAAGACCTCGCGGCTGGAAGATACGATCGTCAAGACCAACGTAGATGCCATCAAGGAGATCGTGCGCCAGATCCGGTTGCGCGATCTGGGCGGCATCATCATCATTGACTTTATCGATATGGACGAGCGGCGCAATCGCCAGAAGGTGATGCAAGCGCTGGAAGAGGCTTTGCGGGGCGATCGCGCGCCTTCGAAGGTGCTGCAGTTTAACGACTTCGGGCTGGTGGCAATCACCCGCAAGCGGGTAAAGCAGTCGCTCGAACGCACCATCGGTTCGCCGTGTCCCTACTGTCAATCGACCGGATACGTCAAGTCGGTGACCACGGTATGCAACGAGATCTACCTGGAGATGCGGAAGATCGCCCGGCATCTGGAACACTCGGACGTCATGCTGCGGGTGAATCCTGAGGTAGCCAAGGCGCTCAAAGCGAATAGCGGGCGGGGCTTGAACGAAATGGAAGAACTAACCAAGAAAACCGTGATCGTGAAGAGCGATCCGGCTCTGCACCAGGAGCAGTTCGACATTACCTAGCTGTCGGCTATCAGCTGTCAGTAAGAGCCGGGCTCCACGCCCGGCTTTCTCTTTTGCGGGTTGCGTCTGCATCCGCACTACCCTTCTTTTGGAAAGTAACGGTCGTCTGCCGCTCCCATCGTGGCAGGGATGGCCCCCTCTGGAATTGGCCGTCATTCCGGTACAATCGGCTGCAAACGCCAAGGCGAACAGGCAACCCGCTGATATTCCATGAAGAGTGAGCCGGAATGAAAATCTTGAGAGCGCTCTTTCCAGGACTTCTCTTGGTGGTTGTGGTAGGAACCGTGGGCGGGGCGTTTGTGATTGGTCGCGGCTTCCGGGCTACGGCAACGCCTTCGGCATGGGAAGCCAGCCTGGCCCGGACCGCGCGAAATC
The DNA here is from genome assembly GCA_963840615.1 of Terriglobia bacterium. Taxonomy (GTDB): domain Bacteria; phylum Acidobacteriota; class Terriglobia; order Terriglobales; family Acidobacteriaceae; genus DATFTE01. The sequence goes on along the minus strand of CAWJAA010000033.1, from coordinate 105,944 downwards.
TGGCCATTCCGCGGCGCGAACGCAGCCAGAAGAATCCATTCGCAGCAACTTCAGACGTCATCGAGCAAGGCCGCGAATACTTCCTGACGGAGTGTGCGGCCTGTCATGGAATCGACGGCAGTGGGAAGACGCGCCTGGGGCTTAGTCTCTATCCGCGAGTGCCTGACCTGCGCGCGGCGGCAACGCAGAATCTGAGCGACGGCGAAATCCACTACATCATCGACAACGGCGTCCAGTTCACGGGAATGGCTGCCTGGGGCAATCCGCAGTCCAGCAGTAGTTGGAAACTGGTTCTCTTTATTCGAACTCTGCGCCCTCTGACCCACCAAGAATTATCGCAACCGGCTGCGACGGCATCTTCGGGACACTACGTTGGTTCACAAGCCTGCGAACGATGCCACGCGGAAATCTATCAACGCTGGAAGAAAACGCCGATGGCCAACGTGGTGCGTGATCCCCGCACTCATCCTGATGCCATGATTCCGGACCTGGCCAGCAATGCCCAGGCAAAGTTCAGAAAGGACCAGGTTGCCCTGGTCTACGGGAGCATCTGGAAGCAGCGCTATTTCACGAAAATCGGCGATGATTATTTTCCTTTTCCAGAGCAGTGGGACATTGGCAATCAGGGATGGCTTCCCTATGTGGTCCCCACAAAGGGAGCGGATTGGTGGGGGTCTCTCTATCCCCCGGACAATATGAAGCGGCCCACCGGCCCGACGTGCGACGGCTGCCATTCCGTGGATTACAACATCCACAGCAAACGTGTGGCGGAGTGGAATGTCGGTTGTGAGCGCTGTCACGGGCCGGGCAGCGAGCATGTCGCGCATCCCTCACGCGGTAACATTTTCAACCCCGCCCAGACGGACGAGGTGGCGGCGAATGACACCTGCGTGCAGTGCCATTCACAGGGACGGCCGCTCACCAACCCAATCGAAGGCAGGTATTATGACTGGCCGGTCGGCTATCACGTCGGTCAAAAACTACAGGAGTTCTGGAAACTCGAAGATTGCACGCTGGGTCAAACCACCTTCTATTACTTCCCGGACTGCACGGCGCACAAGAACCGAATGCAAGGCAACGACTTCGTGCAAAGCGTTATGTACCGGCACGGAATCACCTGCGCCTCCTGTCACGATGTGCACGGCACGGAAAACTACGCTCAATTAAGAAAGCCTGCGAACCAGATCTGCCTCGACTGTCACGGTCCCTGGTCCGCAAACGGTCCTCACACCGCCACGCTCCAGGAACACACCCATCACCAGGCTGGCAGTCCCGGAAGCCAGTGCGTTGCCTGTCATATGCCGGCGATCGAAACCGAGGGGGTGCCGGGCGCGTTGGTTCATGCCCATACCTTCCGCTTCATCTCGCCGGCGATGACCGACAAATATGGGATGCCCAATCCCTGCACGGCCTGTCATAAGGAGAAATCTACGGCGTGGGCGGAAGACGCCATGAGTCATTGGCCCGAGCACTCTCCCTGGCAGCCGCGGAACTGACATCTTCATGTTAGGCGGCGGGAGGTTGGCCTCGGCGGTGCTCTTGCGTCCTGAGCTTTCCGCAGGCCCGAGTGCGAGCTTTTGGGGATCGATCGCGGGGCCGGAGACCGGCCAGTGCGGCTTGCTTTACTGGGCACCCGGCTTGGTGATTCTTGTTGCCGGGGCAGGCATCTGCTTCTACTCTACTTCCTGCACTTCACTGAGTCTGACTCGATTTCGGTGGGAACCGCTGCTGCTGGGCAGGTTGGCCGAGAGCCGCGCGAACTACGGTCGCACTAGCCGCATGAACCCTAGCTTCAGAAGCTTCTTAGCATCCCTCTGGTCGCGCCCCGACCCGGTTCTCGCCGAAGCCGGAGTGGCCGGCGAATTTTTGGTGGCGAAGATCCGCTTGTGTCTGGCCACGCTCCTGCTGCTCATACCCTTGATCAACTCGCTGTTCTTCCCGGTCGACCCGAAGGAGAGCGTTGTCGGCTTGAGCCTTACCTGCTTGACATTCTTACTTTCTGTCATCGTCTACCTACTGATTTCCCGGGAATACAATCCCTCGTGGCTGAGTTTTGCCAGCAGCGGTTTTGACGTCAGCCTGGTGAGTGGGGCGCTGGTCCTGTTTCTTTTCATGAATGAGCCGCACACCGCCGTCAACAGCAAGGTTGTCTTTGAGGGATACTTTCTGGCGATCGGCAGCACCAGTCTGCGGTACGACAAACGGGTCTGCATCAGCGCTGGTTTGTTGGCGTTTGGGGAGTATCTTGCGATTGTGTATTTCACCGCGATCCACTGGGATCTGAATAGCCCGGTTTACTCGCCCTACCCCTACGGTTTGTTCAGCTGGTCGGCCCAGATCTCGCGATTGATCCTGATGCTGACCGCGTCGGCGCTCAGTCTGGCCCTGGTGTTCCGCAGCCAGAGACTGCTGCAACTGGCGACCAGCGACCCGCTGACCGGTTTATTCAACCGGGCCTACGTGGATGATCGCTTCGCTCTCGAACTCAGCCGCGCTCGCCGGTACGGCAAGTTGCTGACCATTGCGGTGATTGACGCGGATCACTTCAAGTCGCTGAACGACACTCATGGCCACTTGTCGGGTGACCTGGTGTTGCGGAAAATCGGCGCGATCTTCCGTGACTCTTTCCGGCAAAGTGACACCACGGGACGCTATGGGGGAGAAGAGTTCGTCGTGATCCTGCCGGAGACGGACAGTGATGCGGCCCAGCAGAAGCTCGAATCGGTGAGGGAATTGGTGGCCAACACGCCGATTGCATTGGCTACACGCGGAGAGCAGGCGCAGGTGACGATCAGCGTTGGATTGGCCAGTTTTCCGCGGGATGGAGAGGTGGCGGCTGAATTGTTCGCCTTGGCCGACGACAGAATGTTTCAAGCAAAAAAAGAGGGACGCAATCGGGTGGTCGGCGGCCCGGGAGTGATTTTGCGGTAAGCGCTTTCAATTTGCCCGATCATCCCAGATCTGGAGTTGCATCGATGGCGGCTGCGAGTTGCATCATCTTGGACAAGCTGGGGGTTCAAGCCCCGGTTACGACCGTGAGCGGCAGTCCGGTCACCCTGTTTTCCTACGTGCTGCCGGCGGCAACGCTGGGAGCGAGTGACGAGATTTGGGTTCAGACTGCATTCAAGCACACCAGCGGAAGTACCAGCACCGCGTACAGCTTTGCCTTTGGGGCTACGTCGGTGACGGTGAATACATCCGCCGGGGCGGGGACATCCGCCTGGGATGTGCACGTCAGCAATAACGGGGCGACGAACTCTCAGATCTGGTACCAGCCACCGGGAAGCAACGCCAACGTATTTCTGGGGCCCGGCGTGGGTGCGACCAGCGCGATCGATACCACCAAGAATGTCACAATTGCGGTCACTGCCAAAGCCGCCAGCAACACCGACAAGATCACGCCGGAATATTTCGCGGTGTACTTGATACGGCACGGCTAAGCAAGAGGCCGGCGGGACGCCGGCGCTACTTTAGTTCTCGCCTCCCGACGCGCTCGATCCCCACATGGCAGACGATCCCCACATGGCGCTCGATCCCCACATCGCGCTTCCGGCCCAGACGGTATTGAATCCGTCGGAAGTGCTGGAACCCCACATGGCAGACGATCCCCACATGGCACTGGAGCCCCACATCGCGGAGTTGGAAGTCACGAACTGTGACGATCCCCAGACCGCCGAGCTTCCCCACATGGCCGAGTTGCCCCAGACCGCCGAGGGATCCGAAGCCATGTAGACGTTGCCGGTGCTGGGATCGTAGTCAGCAGTGGGAGACATGGCGCTGCCCTTGGCGACGTCGGTGCTGGCCATCGCGGTCTCGAGATCCACGTAACCCGCGCCCACGGTGAAGATGTCGTACTGATCGGTGTAAGTGATTCCGCTGGCCGGATCAGTCGTGCTGCTGGTTGCCGGGAACGATTTCCAGGCGGTCTTCATCAGGCGCGCCTTGACTTGATCAGGCGTGAGGCCCGGACTCTTCTGCAGGAGGTCGGCGACCGCTCCGCTCAGCACGCCCGCAGCCATGCTGGTGCCGCTCAGGGTGAAGTAGGAAGAGGAAGAGGCGTTGCTGCCTCCATTCACGTAGAAGCTGTAAGGCACGCGGTTGCCGGGATATTGGTTGTAGAGCGTGCCGGCTTCTTCGGTCGAGACCAGAAGGTTGCCCGGGGCGACGACATCGGGCTTCACGATGTGGTCGATGGCGGTCGGGCCTTTCGAACTGTAACTGGCGATCAGATCGTCGACGCGCGTCGGCGTACCCATCGTCTTCATCGCGCCAACCGTGATCACGTAAGGATCGTTGCCGGGCGAGGTGACGGTGGCGTAGCCGTTGGTGGGAAGGTAGCGCCCGTTATTTCCGGCCGCGACGACCACCACGATGCCGGCTTTCCACGCGGCTTCCACGGCCTGGCAGACGGGATCGAGTTTATAGCTTTCATACACCGGACGGCCCAGGGACAAATTCATTACACGAATATTGAAAAGCGGCTTCAGCAGGATCGCCGTGTTGATGGCGGTGATCACGGCACTGTCGGTGCCCGCGCCGTTCTGGTCGAGCACGCGCAGGTTGACCAGGTTCGCATTTGGAGCGATGCCTTTGAAGGTTTTCGAATACTTCGACCCGGTGGAACCGGCGCCGTTGCCGGCGATCAGGCCCGCGATGTGGGTGCCGTGTCCGTACTGGTCGGTCGCGCTCAGCGTCCCGGGAACGAAGCTCTGGTTCCAGACGACACGCGACAGGCCGAGGAATCCGCCGTTCAAGTCGGGATGGCTGGCGACGCCGCTATCGATGAGGGCGATGGCGATGCCCGCGCCGGTATATCCCGACTGCCACGCGGTTTCGGCATTGATGGCCGGGGCGGCATTGCTCAACGTTGGCCCCTGGGCACGATCAAGACTGATATAGCGCACGTTGCTCTGGTTCGATAGCAGCAGAGCGTTGGCCAGCGGGATATCCGCCACGACCGCGTTGACTACCGGCAAGGCGCTGACGATAGAGCCGAGCAAACCGGTCAACGTCTTCAGGTCGAGCAGGCTAGGCGCCTGGTTGTACTGCACCACCACCCGGACCGTCCCCGAGGTCTTGGCCCGCAAATCGGGGGACAGCTTGGTGGTGTCAGCGTTGGCCAGGGTCACGGCCGCGATCACGAAAACTACGAGCCACCTTCTCATCGCGAACATTCTCCAAGGCCACAAGTGGCCTGCTGGGGTGCAAAGTGAGGCAGGAACAGGGGTATTAGGGCAAGCCATTTGCCAAACGGAAGTGGTTGTAAATCAGCAAGATGCGCTGCCGATTCCCAAAACAGGAAGGACAGTTTGTCGGGACAGGCTGGTTTTAACGGGGACAAAGTGTCCGCCCGGCCAAGGACGAGACAAACCGGCGATGGTGGCCGCTCCGGGCCCGCCTGTGGGGCTGGAAGAAAAGGCTAAACGAAGGTAACCGGCGGTTCCCCTTTTGGGCGGACAAGCCCGCGGGTGTCGGGGAAAATCAAAACGGGGGTCACGCTCCATGACACGGCAACTGGGCGCCAACCTGTTTATCGCCGCCATGGCCTCGGCGGCGGCAGGTTGTTTCGTGCTGGCCTTCATAAACTGGCAGTCGAGCGATCCTCTGAAGTTTGTCTGCTACCTGCTGGTCGCGTTGCTGGCTTCTTCGCTGAAGATCAAGTTGCCCGGCATCAACGGGACGATGTCGGTGAACTTTCTGTTCATCCTGCTGGGCGTTCTGGAACTGAGTTTCGCCGAGACTCTGGTCATCGGATTCGCCGCGGTGCTGGTGCAGTGTTACTGGAAATCGTCGCGGCGCATGCAACCGGTGCACGTGATCTTCAACCTTTCGCAGTTGCCGGTGGGAACGGCGGTCTCGTACGGCATCTACAAATTTGCGACGACACGTTTGCTGCACGGGCCGGGACCGCTGGCGCTGCTGCTGGTTGCGATCACTTACTTCCTGTTCAACACGCTGGCGATGGCCGTGATTATCCGGCTGACCGAGAACAAGCCGATCATGAAAGTGTGGTCGGAGTGCTATTTCTGGTCGTTCCCCTACTACCTGGTGGGCGCGGCGATTGTGGGCGTAGTCAATTTCCTGAACCAGGAGATCGGATGGCAGGCGTCGTTGCTGGTGTTGCCGCCGGTGTATTTGATGTACCGCTCGTATCGCCTCTACCTGGAGAAGCTTGAGGACGAGAAGCGGCACGCCGAGCAAGTCTCGAACCTGCACTTACAGACGATTGAAGCGCTGGCGCTGGCGATCGAGGCCAAGGACCATACCACCCACGAGCATCTGCAACGGGTTCGGGTGTACGCCATCGAGGTCGCCAAAGAGCTGGGATTGAACGACGGCGAGATTGAGGCGCTGCAGGCCGCGTCAGTGCTGCACGACATCGGCAAGCTGGCGGTGCCGGAGCACATCATCTCGAAGCCCGGCAAGCTGACGCCGGAAGAGTTCGAGAAAATGAAGATCCATCCCATCATTGGCGCGGAGATTCTGGAGCAGGTTGACTTTCCGTATCCGGTGGTGCCGATCGTGCGGGCGCATCACGAGAAGTGGGATGGAAGCGGCTATCCCTATGGACTCAAGGCGGACGAGATTCCGATTGGCGCGCGCATTTTAGCGGCGGTCGATTGCCTGGATGCACTGGCCTCGGATCGTCAGTACAGGCGGGCTTTGCCGTTGAACGAAGCCATGGAACGAGTGGCCAAAGAGGCGGGTACCAGCTTCGATCCGAAGGTGGTGGCGATTTTGCAACAGCGCTACGTCGAATTGGAGAAGCGGGCGCACTCGCAGCCTGCAAAAGTCCCGGCCAAATTGTCGACCGACGTGAAGGTGGAGCGGGGACTGGCTCCGGCGGCGGGCTTCGCGGAATCGGAAGCGCCGCTGCAGAGTCTTGAGCCACGCGGAGATTTCCTCGCCAGTATTGCGGCTGCCCGGCAAGAGGCCCAACTCTTGTTTGAACTCAGCCACGAAATGGGCACGTCGTTGAGTCTCGACGACACGCTATCGATGCTGTCGGTGAGATTGAAGCGTCTGGTGCCGCATGACTCGATGGCGGTGTATGTCCAACAGGGCGATACGCTGACGCCGGAGTATGTGAGTGGGGACAATTTCCGCCTTTTCTCATCGCTGAGAATTCCCATCGGGCAGGGCTTGTCGGGATGGGTGGCGCAAAACAAGAAGCCGATTTTGAATGGAAATCCTTCGGTCGAGCCGGGTTATTTGAATGATCCCACCAAGTACAGCACGCTGCGTTCGGCCTTGGCGGTGCCGCTGGAAGGAGTCGCAGGAGTGGTGGCGGTGCTTGCGCTTTACCGCGCCCCGACGGATGCCTTTAGCCGTGACCATTTGCGGGTATTGCAGGTGATCGCGTCAAAACTGGGTTTTGCGGTCGAGAACGCTTTGAAATACCGGGTGGCAGAAGATTCGGCGACCACCGATTTCTTGACGGGACTTCCCAATGCGCGGTCGTTGTTCATGCATCTGGATGGCGAAATCGCGCGCTGCCAGCGGTCGGGCGAAACGCTGGCGGTCTTTGTTTCCGATCTGAATGGATTCAAGCAGGTCAACGATCAGTTCGGGCACCTGCAGGGAAACAAGCTGTTGCAGATGTTTGCGGCGGCCCTGAAGACATTTTGCCGCGAGTACGATTACTCGGCGCGCATGGGTGGAGACGAATTCGTGATCGTCGCGCCCGGTCTGGGAAACGAGGCTACCGCCGAAATGGTGCAGAGGCTGCAATCCATGGTGGCGCAGGTAGGCCGCGAGATTTGCGGCGCCGACATGGTTTCGATCAGCATTGGGCAGGCGTTTTATCCCGCCGACGGTGATGGCGCGGAAGAACTGCTGGCGGAAGCGGACCGCAGGATGTATGCGAGGAAGAGCGCGCACTACGTGTCAGAGCGCACGGCTGCTTCATCGACGGTGACGAAGGCTAATTAGAACCAGGCTTTAAGCGCTAAGAACCCGAACCGCCTGCTCGGAACGCTCGCGCAGCTTTTCGAGAGAAATCTGAATGGCTTCCGCGAAGTCAGTACCGTTGTGCTGGTTGGCGAGGGCAAGCATACGCCCTGACTGCTCGGCCAGGGTGCGAGCAATCTCGAGCAGGACGATCAGGGAATCGGCGTGCAGCTTCCACAGAGAGGTTGAATTTCCCTGCCGTTTCAGCTCTTCGAGTTCCGTACTGGTGCGGGCGAGCACGGCGACCAGGCGCAGTAAGGTGCGGGCGGTGCCGGCGCGCAGGCTCTTCTCTTCCAGATAGTCCGCGCAGTAAGCCTCAACCTCAGGCGGAGTGAGCATCAGGTTGAAGAAGCGCATGGGCACGATTTGCCGGAATTTGGGATCGGCGACGCGAACGAAGATCCGAATGGACTCTTCCACCTTACGCAGCTTGGTTTCCTCGATCGAGATCTGAGCGGGAGTGATGGCGGCGCGCATGGCCTCGACATCCAGCCTGGGACGCCGGGCGAGCGCGGGCGCGACCGCGGCTGCCGCGCCACCTCCTGCCTTTACCGCAGTTTGCACCAGAGTGGGACGCATGGTGCGGCGCATGGGCGGCCGCCGCTCCAGCGCCTTTTTTAATTTCGAAACGCGGTGAAATTTATCGAGCGCCAGGCCGTAATCGCACTTGAGCAAATCGCTTTCCTGCAGTCCGGCGACGTGCTCGACGGTGACGTCCACGCCATCGACGTTGCCGAGGATGGTGCCGCCCTGTTCCTCCAGCGCCTGGGCGAAGGTCTTGATTTCCGAAGCCGCGGCATGAAACAACTCGTCGAACGCCCTTCCGAAGGCGGCGTTGTACGGGGCAATCGTCGCCAGCACGCCGGGGTGGTAGAACGACGTGTCCAGCGCCTGTTTCAGTTCGCGAACCCTGCCAATGATGCCGGAATCGAGCAGGCCGTTGAGATCCTGGAAGCTCTCCGCTTCCTGCTGCAAGGGATCGAACCGGCGAAGCATCTGCACATGCTCGTCGGGAAGGGAAGGCACGTCGGAATCGGCCAGGATTTCGATGAGTGCGATTTCGAAGGGCGCCAAAGGCAACGCGCCGTCCAGGCCATAGCCTCGCCGCTCCCACTGGCCGGGGACTCGGGGATGGCGATAGAGGAATGTGGCCACCAGATCGGTCTTGTCGCGGTTGACATTCGTGGAATCTTTGCGGCGCACCAGGTAGCGCAGCATGGCCTCGGCGATTTCGGGATCGGTATCGGTGGTGAAGGCGCGTCGCAACATGGCCGGGGTGATGGCCATGTCGAGCAGCGTCAGCCAGCGGCGCATGTGCGTCAGGGTGAGGTGGACGTCGCCGTCGGCTTCCTGCAGGGAAATCGCTTCAAGTCCTTGTGGGACAGGGACTTCACCCTCGAGAGATTCCTGCAATAGCTTCTCGTAGAAGCCCTGCACGGTGGCCAGAATGGCCAGTTCCCACTTCGGATCCTCGGCCAATTGCATCTCCTGCGAACGATTCCCAAGCGACGGAAAAGGGTGTGATGTAAGTAAAAACTAACCTACGGACTTGCACAAGACTCTCTGAAGTCAGGACACCAAAGTCACCAACAGGGAGTTTCAGGATGTGCCGTGGGTGGAGAGATTCCCGGTGGCCGATTAACGCACAAGATCTTTAATCGAAGACCACCGTTTTGTTTCCGTAAAGCAGGATGCGGTTCTCGATATGCCAGCGGACGCCGCGCGAGAGCACAACTTTTTCCAGGTCGCGACCTTTCTGCAACAGATCGTCGAGCGAATCGCGATGCGAAATGCGGATGACATCTTGTTCGATGATGGGACCATCGTCGAGGACTTCGGTGACGTAGTGGCTGGTGGCGCCGATCAGCTTCACCCCGCGGGCGAAAGCCTGGTGGTAGGGTTTGGCCCCGATGAAGGCGGGCAGGAACGAATGATGAATGTTAATGATGCGATGCGGGTAGGCGCTCACGAATTCGCTGGAGAGAATCTGCATGTAGCGCGCCAGCACGATGAAGTCGGGGGCGTGCTGCTGGAGTAGTGCCAGGATTTTCTGTTCCGCCGCGCGCTTGTTGTCTTTGGGCACGGTGACCGTGAAGTAGGGAATGCGATAGAAGTCGGCGACGGGCTGGTTGTCGGGATGATTGGAGATGATGACGGGAATGTCACAGGCGAGCTCGCCGCTCTTGTGGCGATAGAGCAGATCGACCAGGCAGTGGTCGTACTTGGAGACCAGGATTGCCATCTTTGGGCGATAGGTCGACTGGGCAAGATGCCACTTCATTTCGAACTTCTCGGCGATGGGCAGGAAGTGTCTGCTGAAGTCGGCGAGATCGATGTCGAAGCCGCTGGGATCGAACTCCACGCGCATCAGGAAGAGATTGGACTCTTCGTCGGCGTGCTCGTCGGCGTGCAGGATGTTGCCGTTGTGGCGAAAGATGAAGTCCGAGATGGTCGCGACCAGACCTTTGCGGTCGGGGCAGGCGAGCAGCAGGATGGCGGAGTTCTTCATGATGTGGCGTGCTCAGTCTTGTCCGCACTGCGCGGGCAAGAGGGCCCGCGCCACATTCTATTTCAAGTCTTTCAAAATCTCCCTTGCCGCGTTGGCCCCTGAGCCTCCGGTCAATCCTACGCCGGGGTGGGTTCCTGATCCGCACAAATAAAGATTCCTGATCGGAGTGCGATAACGCGCCCAGTCGAGCAGCGGACGCATGGTGAAGAACTGATCGAGCGACAATTCACCGTGAAAAATGTGGCCTCCGGTGAGCCCGTAAGTGTCTTCAAGATCCAGCGGCGTGATGATCTGGTGGCTCAGAATCAACTCGGGCAGGTTCGGAGCATACTGGGTCAGAGTTTTGACGACCGTGTCTCCGAGGGCGACGCGCTGGGTCTCCCAGTCGCTGCCCTTCAGCTTGTAGGGCGCGTATTGCACGTAGATTGACATCACGTGCTGGCCGGCGGGAGCCAGCGAGGGATCGGCGATCGACGGGATGGCTACCTCCAGATACGGCTGGCGAGAGAAGTTGCCGTACTTCGATTCATCGAAGGCGCGCTCCAGATAGTCGATTTCAGGGCCGATGTGGATGCGTCCGCTGAGCACGTCGCCGCCGGCCGCCTTGAGCGCAGAGAAGTTGGGGAGTCCGGAGAGCGCGAGGTTGACCTTCGCCACCGTACCCGGCATGCGGTAATGCTGGAGCTTCATGACAAAATCGGGCGTGAGGTGCGTGGGATCGACCAGTTTCAGCAGCGTGCGCTTGGGATCGGCGTTCGAGATGATGGCTTTGGCAACAATCTCTTCTCCGTTGGAAAGCACAACGCTGGTGGCCGCGCCGTCCTTCACCCGGACTTCGATGACTTCCGCGCCGCTGCGAATTTGGGCTCCAGCCTGGGTGGCGGCCGCGGCCATGGCCTGGGTGATGGCTCCCATGCCGCCGGCGGCAAAGTGCGCCGAGCCCGCAGGATGGCTGTCGCCGGCGGCCCGCAACAACAACACCAGGCTGCTGCCTGCGGACCACGGACCGAGGAAGGTGCCGAAGATGCCGCGCGCGGCAATGGTAGCGCGCAACAGTTCGGTCTCGAAGTATTCGGCGACCAGGTCGGCCACCGCCATCGGTCCCCAGCGCAACAGGCGGTACATATCCCGCTTGCCGAGTTTGCGGATGGCGCGTCCGGTTTGCAGCATGCCCCAGAGGTCGCCTTTGCTGGGGTCGTCGATATTCGGCGGCGCCAGGGTGAGCGCTTCGCCAATGACCTTGCCGATCTTGGCGAGCGATGCCTGGAACTCGGGGTAGCGGGCGGCGTCTTTCTTGGAGAATTTGCCGATTTCCTCGGCTGATTTCCGGATGTCGTTATAGAGGATCAGCGCCCGCCCGTCGGGCGACAGGGAAACCACGCTGACATCCGGGGTAATCAGCTTCAGGCCGTGCCGGTCGAGCTGCATGTCACGAATAATGTCAGGGCGGATGGGGCCCGCGGTATGGGCGAGAATCGAACCGCGGAAGCCGGGATGAAATTCCTCAGTAATGGCGGCGCCGCCGGGCTGCGGGCGGCGCTCCAGCACCAGCGGCTTGAAGCCCGCCTTGGCCAGGTAGAACGCGGTGACCAGTCCATTGTGGCCGCCACCGATGATGACGACATCGCGCGTGTCGGGCATGGTCTAGGCTGCCCCCTTGAAGTCTTTGAGAATTTCGAGCGCCGCCAGGCGCCCGTTGGCGCCCATAATGCCGCCGCCGGGATGGGTGGCCGACCCGCACATGTAAAGGTTTTTGATCGGCGTACGGTATTGCGCCCAACCCGGTACCGGGCGCAGGAAGAAGAGTTGTTCGAGCGAAAGTTCACCCTGGAAGATGTTGCCCTCGGTAAGGCCGAATTCACGTTCCAGGTCGAGCGGCGTAACCACCTGCTTGTGCAGAATGATGTTCTTGATGTTGGGCGCGTACTCGGAGATGGTGTCGATGACGTTGTTCCCGAAAGCTTCTTTCTGGTCATCCCAGTTCAAGCCGGGACGCAGTTTGTACGGTGCATATTGCACGAAGCATGACAGGATGTGCTTGCCCGGAGGCGCGACCGACGGATCGGTCAGCGTGGGAATAACCATGTCAATGTAAGGCCGCCGGGAGAAGTTGCCGTACTTGGCGTCGTCGTAGGCGCGCTCCATGTATTCAACGCTGGGTGAGATCGAAATCGCGCCTCGGAGGTGCGCGCCCGGTCCCGGCATGCACTTGAAGTCCGGCAACGCGTCAAGCGCGAGATTCACCTTTCCCGAGGATCCACGGAATTTGTAGCGGCGAACTTCGTCCAGGAACTCCGCCGGCAGATTGCCGTCTTCGATGAAGCGGGTGAAGGTAAGCCGGGGGTCTACGCTGGAAGAGATGATGTCGGCGTAAATTTCGTCGCCATTTTCCAGAACTACGCCCTTCGCTTTGCCGCCTTTGACGATGATTTTTCCGATGGGAGCTTTGGTGCGAATCTCGACCCCCGCCTCGCGGGCCGCATCGGCGATGGCATTGGAGATGGCGCCAGTGCCGCCACGAGAGAATCCCCAGGAACGGAACGCGCCATCAATTTCTCCCATGTAGTGATGCAGGAGCACGTAAGCGGTTCCGGGGGAGCGTACCCCCAGGAAGGTGCCGATAATGCCGGAGGCTGACATGGTGGCCTTGAGCACGTCGGTCTCGAACCACTGATCCAGAAAGTCAACGGCGCTCATGGTCATCAACTGGACCTGGTTGTATTTGTCTTCGCTGGTCATGCCCTGGAAGCGGCGTCCGATGAACAGCAGCTTCATGAGTTCCCGCGGGTTCAGGGTGGCGGGATCGGGCGGCACCATGCTCAGGATGGGCTTCACGAAGCGGCACATGGCCTGCATGGCCTTGCCGAATTCGTCGTAAGCCTCGGCGTCGAGCTTGGAATGGCGGGCGATCTCGCGATGCGTCTTGCCGTGATCGTTCACCCGCCACAGATAATCGCCGCTCGGCATCGGCGTGAAGGTGCCATCGAGCGGAAGGATTTCCAGGCCGTGCCGCGGAAGGTCGAGATCGCGAATGATCTCCGGACGCAGCAGCGAGACCACGTAGGAGCAGACGGAGAACTTGAACCCGGGGAAGACTTCTTCGGTGACGGCGGCGCCGCCGAGCACGTAGCGGCGCTCCAGCACCAGAACTTTCTTCCCGGCGCGGGCCAGGTAGGCGGCGTTGACCAGCCCGTTGTGGCCTCCGCCGATGACGATGACATCGTATGAGTTAGCCATTAGCTCTTAGCCTTTAGCGCTTAGCTTTTCGGTCAGGAATACCAATGAGAATACGATAGCGCCGTTCTCGGGCGCGCGATCAGAGCCCGCTAGGAAGAACGGCCCAACGCAGAATGTCGGTCGACAAGAGTGACATGACGAAACCTGAACCGAAGTGACTCGCCATTCTACCCAGAAGGCCTGGTTTTGTCTGCAAGATTGCGCGACCGGTGACTGCCAGTCAAGTTGCTCGGGGAGGGCGCGGTGCATATAATCCGGCCAGCAAACTTGTTCCTTCATAAAGGAAAACCCAGGAGCCAGCCGTGCCCGTAGGAACCGCGTTTCACGAGAGAACGTTTCCCCTCTGCACCAGCTTGAACTATCGCGAATGGTCGGGCTACTACACGGTCAGCGTGTACGAGGTGCACCACGAGCACGAATACAACGCCATCCGCAATGCCGCTGCGCTGATCGATATCTCGCCCCTGTACAAGTACCTGGTCACGGGGAAAGATGCGACCAAGCTGGTGAACCGCGTGATTACCCGCGACATCAACAAGGTCAAAGTCGGGCAGGTGATCTACTGCTGCTGGTGCGATGAGCAGGGGAAGGTGATCGACGACGGCACCATCACCCGCCTGGCGGAGAACAAATACCGCTGGACCGCCGCCGATCCCAGCCTGCGCTGGTTCCGCCAGAACGGCCTGAACATGGATGTGCAAGTGGAGGACATTTCCGAGAAGGTTGCGGCGCTGGCGCTGCAAGGACCCACGTCGGCGAAGCTTTTGAAGTCGGTTGCGGAGGCCGATATTGCCAACCTGAAATATTTCCGCATGACGTCGGGAAAAATTGCGGGGGTGGCGGTGGACATCTCGCGCACCGGCTACACCGGAGATTTGGGCTATGAAGTCTGGATCCCCTGGAACGATGCCGTCAAGGTTTGGGACGCGCTGATGACGACCGGCAAGCAGTTCGATATTCATGCCGCCGGAATGCTGGCCCTGGATGTGGCGCGGGTGGAAGCCGGGTTGCTGCTGATCGAAGTGGATTACACGAGTGCAAAGAAAGCGCTGATCCCCGCGCAGAAGTATTCTCCGTACGAGCTGGGCTTCGGCAAGATGGTGCACCTGGACAAAGAAAATTTTGTGGGGAAGTCCGCGCTGCTCGAGGATTCCAGGCGCGGCGTGCCGCGGCAACTGGTGGGACTGGAACTCGACTGGACCGAGGTGGAAGAGCGCTATGAGAAGTTCGGGCTTTCGCCCGCGGCTCCGACCCAGGCTTCGCGGGTGCACGTTCCCGTGTATGCGGGCGACAAGCAGGTGGGCAAAGCCACGACCACGACTTGGTCTCCGGTGCTGAAGAAGATGCTTGCCCTGGCCAGCGTGGAGACGGCGCACTCGAAAATCGGCAACCCGTTGCAGATGGAAATCACGGTGGAGTCGATGCGCCAGAAGGTGACGGCGAAGATCGTGAAAATTCCATTCTTCAATCCCGAGCGCAAGACCGCAGTGCCGGTGTAGCCCGTTTTCACCACAGCGTCACAGAGAAGATCCTGCGGACTCCGGGGTCACGAGATGTGAACTCGCTTTTTTCCCGTCCAGTAAAGCCACGCGCCGATCGCCAACAGGACCATCGACCCTCCCACTACTTTCAATACCGCGAGCGGCTTGTTGGGCTCGTCGGGCTGAGGCACGCACGACAGGATGATGGTGGCGGTGGTGGTGATGAATCCGACGACGGCAATCAGTCTGGCAACCGGTTTTCCTCCGGGAACGCGCATGACTTCTTGCCCCGCGGGTTCGCTTTGCAGTTTGAACATGGCGGCGAAGACGTAGAGGTAGGGGATGAAGTAAGTAATGACCGTCATGGCCGCCATCACGTCGTAAGCGCCTTTTACGCTGGTTCCCGCCTGCCCGAGAAAAATGAAGATGGCGCCGATGACGGCCTGGGTGAGCAGAGCCATCCAGGGCGTGCGCCAGCGGCGATGCAGCGCACCGAACACCGGCGGCAGGAAGCGGTCGAGGCCGGCCACGAAAGGCAGACGCGCGACCGCCGCCAGGTAGGCTCCTGCCGCGCCCACGTTGCTCAGAGCGATCAGGAACGCGGCGAACGGCACTACGGCACCGAATCCCACGCGGCCGGCGGTTTTCGAGATGGCCTGCATGAGGCCTTGCAGATTGCTCACCTCCGATGGCCGCAGTGCCAGCAACACGCCGACGGTGCCCAGGATGTAGCAGAGCGCCACCGTGAGCCCGCCGAAAAACAGAGCCCAGGGAATGGTGCGGCGCGCGTTCTTGATCTCGTCGCCCATGAACGACGCGGTTTCGCAGCCGCCGAACGCGAACGTCAGCAGCGACCAGAAGATGATGTCGTTGAAATGCGTACTGGGAATCATCGCGTGGAGGCTGAAGCTGGTCGCTGACCCAAAGCGGTGATAAGCGATGAAACCCATCACCATCACGATGCCGGCGGGAATCCACATGGCCAGGGCGCCGACGTTGTGCAGCCATTTGCCGACATCGAGGCCGACGATGTTCATGAAAGTTGCGACCGCGAGCGTGATCAGAGAAAACACGATGAAGAAGGTGGCATTGTTCGAGAGGTGTCCCCACTGGGTTTCCCGCATGTAAATCACGTTGCTGGCTGCGAAATAGAGAACCGCGGGGAAATAGGGAAGGTTGCTGGTCCAGTAAGTCCATGCCGACATGAAGCCGGAGAAATCTCCGAAAGCATGCTTCGACCAGACGTACAATCCGCCTTCATTGGGATAGCGCGACGACAGTTCAATGACCGAGAGCGCAAGGGGTGTGTAGAACAGCAGCCAGGCGCCGATCCAGATGACGATGGAACTGGGGCCGGCTGCGGCCGCGGTGGCGACCCAGCGCAGGCTGATCCCGGTGACCACGTAGAAGAGAACCAGGTCACGAAATCCCATGACGCGCTTGGGCTGGTTGGGATCTTCGGCCTCGGCGATCGACACGCCGGAGGCGAGAAGGCTGATCGGTTCGGGTGGTTCGGCCGGTGAGTTGGGTTCAGGCAAACGTGTGTCCCGAGGTCATGGCCATCATGGCGAAAAGGTAGTCACAGATAACATTGACCGCCCATGAGGGCAAGAAGAATCTTGCCGGCTAACGCTTGCTGCTTCCCAGGATTGAGCCCAGGACGCCGCGGATAATCTGGCGGCCCACGGAACTGCCAATCGAGCGCGCGGCGCTCTTCATCATGGCGTCGACCACGGAGTCGCCACGGCGGCCGCTGCCGGTTCCGGGGATTCCGAGGGAGGGAAGGTTCGCATACCACGGCTGGCTGGGCTGCGGCTGGCCCGGCTGGCCGCCGGACGCAGCCGGCGCCAGGGCGTTGCGGCCCTTCAGACGCTCGTAGGCGGACTCGCGGTCGACGACCTGCTCATAGGTCCCGAAGATGACGTCGCTGCGGATCAATTGCTGGCGCTGGTCGGGAGTAATGGGACCGATCTGGCTGTGGGGCGGGCAGACGAGGGCGCGCTCCACGATTCCGGGAATGCCCTTCTCATCGAGGAAGGAAACCAGCGCCTCGCCCACGGCCAACTGCGTGATTGTGGTTTCAACATTCAACTGGGGATTGGAACGGAAAGTCTGGGCGGCAACTCGCACGTCTTTCTGATCTTTAGGAGTGAAGGCGCGCAAGGCGTGCTGCACGCGATTGCCGAGCTGCCCGAGAACGACCTCGGGAATATCCGTGGGGCTCTGGGTAACGAAGTAAATGCCGACTCCCTTGGAACGAATCAGACGCACGACTTGTTCGATCTTCGCCTCCAGCGTTTGGGGCAGCTCGTTGAACAGGAGATGGGCCTCATCGAAGAAGAAAACCAGCTTCGGTTTTTCGGGATCGCCGACTTCGGGCAGGCGCTCAAAGAGTTCCGACAACATCCACAGCAGAAACGTAGCGTACAGCTGGGGTGAGCTGAGCAGCTTGTCGGCGGCCAGGATGTTGATCACGCCGTGACCGTTCGAGTCGGTCTGAATGAGATCGTCGAGATTGAGCGCGGGCTCGCCCAGAAACTTGTCGCCACCTTGCTGCTGCAGTGCCACTAGTCCGCGCTGGATGGTCCCGATGCTGGCGGCGGAAATGTTGCCGTACTGCGTCTGATAGTCTTTTGCCGCTCCCCCCACATGCTCGAGCATGGCCTGCAGATCTTTCAGATCGAGCAGCAGAAGGCCATTGTCGTCGGCAATTTTGAAGACCAGAGTGAGCACGCCCGTCTGGGTGTCGTTCAGGTTCAGGATGCGGCTGAAGAGCAGAGGTCCCATCTCTGAGACCGTGGTGCGCACCGGATGTCCCTGCTCGCCGAAAACATCCCAGAAGGTGGTGGGCGAGCCGAAGAAGGCGAAATCCTGGAGTTGCAGCTTGTTCACGCGGTCCTGAATTTTGGCGTTGTCCTTGCCGGCCTGGCTGATGCCGGAGAGATCGCCCTTCACGTCGGCCGCGAAGACCGGCACTCCGATCTGACTGAATGCCTCGGCCATTACCTGCAGGGTCACGGTCTTGCCCGTGCCGGTGGCTCCGGCGACCAGGCCATGACGGTTGGCCATGGCAGGAAGGAGGTAAAGAGGATCACTGCCTTTCGCGATCAGAAGCGGAGATGGCATGACGAAGGATTCTCCTGCGGTCGGCAACCTCGGACAGACGATTCTAAAGAAAGCGCGGGCGGACGGCTAGGTGATGTCGGGATAGTTGGAGGAAAAGAAGTCCGGGCGGGCGATGAATTTGTCGTAACACTCGGTGCAGAGCCAATCGCGGCCGTTGCTGTAGCCGGTGGAGTGATCGGGAGCGTCTTTGGAGGCGAAAAGGTCCCAGCTGCAGATCGAGCAATGATCTTTGGTCCAGCCGTCTTTGACGAGTTCGAAGTCCTTCGTATTTTTCGCCAGGGCGCCATCCAAAGAAAGTCGCTGGGTCTTGCGATGGATCACAACATCGCGGGGCGCCCATGCGCGCTTTTCCCAATGCCATGAGATTTCGCAAAACGGCTTGGCGGAACGGCGGATGTAGTCTGCGTTTCGGGGCTGGCCATGAAGTTCGATGGTTTCGAGGACGGCAGGTCGATAGCCGCGCGGCCCGAAGAGATGAGTGTGGGTGGTGTTTGCTTCGATAGCAGGGCGGAGCTTTGATAGTTCTTCCCGTAGCTTTCCAACTTCAAGCCCATGGTCGTGCAGAAGTCCCGCCGCAAAACTCGCGTTCTCCCGCAACAGCCCGAGCAGTAAATGCTCGGGTCCAATATGACGAATGCCCGCGCGGTCCGCTTCCTCGGCAGCGTAAGCAAGGACGCGCTTGGATTCGTTGCTGAGTGGAAGATCTACCGAGGTTGGGGTTGGCTTCGCGCCCGGCGAGTGTCCTTCAATTTCTCGGCGCATGCTGTCTACCTGCGTAGCAGAGAACCATCGTGCGGTGAAACTTCTCTCCTCGCGAAAAAAGCCAAGCAGGATATGCTCGGTTTCAATGTAGGGTGAGCCGAGCTGGCTGGCCTCGTAACGCGAAAAAAAGACCACTCGGCGAGCTTTCTCGGTATAGCGCTCAAACATAAAAAACTCCGCATGGTCTTCGGCCGGTCCCTCCGGGACTTAGATCGTTTGGTTGGCCCACCCGGCGTTAAAACGCCGGCCTATTGGCAGTCGCCCCTCCGGGGCTGGTTTCAAGCCACTCCCGCTTCCTTCCTTTTTGCCCACTTCCAATACAAATACCCCGGCACTCCGATCAGTACGATGGTCGTCCCCCAGAAGGCTTCCGTGGGTCGCGTCACGATGGTGTTGAGCGTCCAGGCTGCGCCGATCAGTACATAAATCGCGGGAAGAATCGGGTAGCCGGTGCAGCGGTACGGGCGTGGAATGTCGGGACGCTTCCAGCGCAGGATGAACAAGCCGATCACGGTGAGGGTGTACGACAGCACCATTCCGTAAATCACGTAGGTGTAGAGCTGGTCGTAGCGGCCGCTGATGGTGAGGACGGCGGCCCACAGGCTTTGTCCGATCAAGCTGAACGCGGGGGTGCGCCACTTGGGATGGACCTCTGCCATGCGCTGGAAGAACACGCCGTCTTTCGCCATCGCGAAATAGACTCGCGCGCCGGAAAGAATACAACTGGCCATTGCGCCGAAACAGGAAATGGCGATCATGGCCGAGAGCCATGCCCCGGCCGTGGGGGAGAAGAGCGTGACTGCGGCGGCATGGGCGATGGTTTCATGCTTCGCCACTTCCGAAAGCGGCATGGCGTACATGTAAGTCAGGTTCATGGCGATGTAAATTACACCGACTACCAATACGCCAATCACCATGGCCAGCGGCACGTTGCGGCGCGGGTTCTTCACCTCGCCTGCGACCCAGGTGATGTAAACCCATCCGTCATACGCCCAGAAGACCGCGATCAAACCCACGCCGAATGCCGAAAGTAATTGCCCGGGACTGAGACCCATGGTCAAGCCTCCCGGAGGTGCGGCGGTGAGATGGGACCAGTTTCCCTTGCCGATGGCGAATCCCAAAAGAACGAACGCCGCCATCGCGGCGAACTTTGCCCAGGTCGCCACGTTCTGCAGCAATGCGCCGGAGCGCAGCCCGCACACATTGATCCAGGTGACCACCGCGATGAAGATCAACGCCAGCACGTGAGCCCGCGTCACCACGATGCCTGCGAGCGAGAGCACCACATGATCCTGAGAGATGGCAGGGATGATGCCACCCAAATAGGCAGCCGAGGCCACCGACAGGGCCGCGATGGTGCCGCCATTGGCGACGCTGAAGAGCATCCATCCGTAGAGGAAAGCCGGCAGGTCGCCGTAGGCCTCGCGGAGGTAGACGTACTGGCCGCCGGAGTCCGGGAACATGGAGCCCAGTTCCGCGAAGGCGAAGCAGGCCATCATCGAGACCACGCCGCCCAGCACCCAAACCAGAAGAAACCAGGCCGGATGGGGAAGCGGTCCGGCGATGTCTTTGGCAGTCAGAAAAATCGAAGAGCCGATGATCCCGCTCACCAGCAGCAGAACCGAATCGAGCAAAGTGAGGCCGCGCACCAACTCAGGCTTGGACTCGGACTGCGTGCCTGCTGCGGGCTTGCGTGGCCGTAGGGATGTCCATGATTATCCGATGCCGAGTTCGTCGGGAGATTCGAGTGGCGTTCCGCAGCGGCGGCAGATGACGGCGGAGCAGTCTCCGCAGGTCAGCGGGTCGGTTACCTCTTCCGCGCAGTTGGGGCAGTAGAGCGGTTCGGGCTTGGGCCGGGGCTGCGGAGTTTGAGCCATTCGGAAGGCAAATGTAGCATATCCCTGGGGTAGAAAGAGCTCTAACCACCCAGGACACTAAGGGTCACGAAGGAGGCTGCTTGTTCGATAAGCCATTATCCCCCGATGAGAAGCTGAAGCAGGAATTCAACCGCTGGGCGGATGAAGGTGAAGGCGAAAAGATGGAACGCCACCACCTGGATATCACCGAGAAGACGATGCGTCTGATGGAGCTTCGTCCCGGCGAGCGCGTGCTTGACCTGGGTTGTGGCTCGGGTTGGGCGACACGGCTGCTGGCGCGCATGGTGGGCGACGGGCCGGAAGGCTTCGGACAGGTGGTTGGTGTGGACGTGTCGGATGAGATGATCCGCCAGGCGCGGGTGGCGTCGAAGGACTTTGAAAATATTCTGTACGTCTGGGGATCGGCGCAGCAGATTCCCTGGGAAGAGAATTACTTCGACAAAGTGCTTTCGGTCGAGTCTTTTTATTACTACCCTGACCAGGAACGAGCGCTCACGGAACTGTTCCGCGTGATGGCGCCACGCGGACGGTTGTTCATCCTGATCAATCTTTACAAAGACAACGTTACTCGCTGCAATGGGTGGACAAGCTGAAAGTTCCGGTGCACGTGCGATCGGAGGCGGAGTATATCGATCTGCTGCGGAAGCACGCATTCGAGAATGTCGAGGCGCGGAGGATTCCGGATGACACGCCCACCCCGGACGACTACCAGACGAAGTCGTTCCACAGCCTGGAGGATTTGCGGGCGTTCAAACGCATGGGAGCATTGTTGCTGATGGCGTCGAAGCCGGATCTGCGAACCCCGGCGCCGGGGTACACGATTTACTAGAAGGTATCTGGTGAATCTTAAAGTTTTTAGTTTGTCATCCCGAGCGAAGCGAGGGATCTGCAGTTCCGCGCCAACTGCAGATCCCTCGCTCTGCTCGGGATGACAACTAGGCACGACTGAGTCGTGCCGTTTCCCGGGGATTCCCTAATCATCATTGTCGTCATGGTCGCGGCCGGAAGCCTGTTGGTCGTTCAGATCGCGTGCCGGGCTGAGCGCGCGGTTGTCATCCGCGCGGCGGATGGCAATGCGGCCGTTCACATTGCGTATTTCGACGCGGACGCCTCCGCTGCCCAGTTCGCCGTGAAGATTGTGGCCGACGTAGCGGTGGTCCTGAACCCGCAAACCAAAGTCGTTTTTGATTCCGCCATGGACCGTGGCCGCTTCTATCTCCGCTTTCGCGTCCGAAGGCAAAGTTAACTCGACGCTGCCATTTACCGAAGCGAGTTCCAGGGGTGAATCGAGCCGGGTAAAACGCGCCTCCAGGCGGCCGTTGATGGTGGAGATCTTGGCCCTGCCGGAGAGCGCTTGCGCCTGTACGTGGCCGTTAATGCTGGAAGCGTGCACCTCGCCATCCACACCAGTAATATCCAGCGCTCCGTTGATGAGCTTGATTTCGTCGAGGCGGATGGATCGCGGAACCATCAGCGTGTATTCGACGCTCGCCGGATTGTCGGCATCGTCGTCAGTGAAAGTGTGCTCGCGATCGCGATAGTCGGTGTGGATGGAGACATAGTCACTGCCGGCGTCCACCACGATTTTGGCCTCATCCAGCCGTTCTTTCCTGCCTGCGTACTTCACCGCGTCCACTTTGACTTGGTTGCGATCCCACCCGGTGATATGCACTGAGCCGTTGATGTTTTCGAGGTCCACGCGGCCGCCTTTGGCCAGGGTGTAAGTCTGGTGGAATTCCTCGGTATAGGCGCCGTAGCGGTCTGACGCGTTGCCCTCAGCCGCCATCAACAGCAGCGCGCAAAGTGTTCCCAGGATGGTTCCCAGCCAGGTAGCCAGCCGGCGTTGGCGGTTCATAGGTCCTCCGTTCGACACTGCTTGGACGGGACGGGGGAAAATCGTGAGCGCTGGAGGAGAATTGAGCCGCGAATGGCTATCCGGTTTGCGCCGACTTCCTGGTTTCCGCTTGCGAGACCGCGTAAACAATCAGGATGGCGAGTTGTGGTTCGATGGGATGGCGGTAGCGCGGGTGCGGGAAGACGACGTAATAGATCGCCGGATAGAAAAGGATGAGCCAGAGAAACAGCCATGCGCCCGGACGCCGCTTGCGCAATGCCAGAAACAGCCCCCAGAACGCCAGCAGGGAAGAGGCCAGGAAGAGCGAGTTCTTCACTTCCGGTGGCGGGAATTTCGAGAGTTTGGGGATGCCCGCCCAGTAATAGACAAATTTCTTAAAGCAGACGAAAGCGAAGCGCCCGCGATCCTCTTTGATCCAGGCGACGGCTTCCTGCTTGCGCAGGTTCACATAGGCCATCTCGCCCAGTTGCCGGAAGCGGCGCATCTCATACACGTTCTGCGTGGGGTGGAGATACTCTTGCCAGGTGCCGTCGGCGCCGGGGCCGTTGCCAATGCGCAATTCCGCGCCGAAGTTCGATCGGATGAAGATGAACTGGCCGAACGTGCGCTCATTGCGAATAAGCCACGGCGTGATGCAGGCGGCGAAGACCAGCGAAGCCAGAACCACTCCGCTGAACGAGCGCTTGCCCAGCTTCCAGCGGCGATACCAGATGGAGAGCCCCGAGGCGGGCAGAAAGGCCAGCAGAGATGTGTTGGTCAGGGCCGCCACACCCCAGAGCAGGCCGAAGCCGAACCAGGGCTGCCAGCTGTCCCTTTCTTCCATCACCAGCGTCAACCAGAAAAGTAATGCCATCAGCAGCGCTGCCAGACTCGTCTCCCACACCCAGCGCGTGCACCAGAAAGTGACGTTCGGCAGCAGTGCCCACAGCCATGCCGTCCACACCGCGACAGTTTCGCTACAGCATCGCCGGGCGATGAGAAAAATCGGGATACAGGTGAGCGCGGAAAAAATACTGTTAATGGTGAGCAGAACCAGCGCCGAGGCATGGGTGTAGACGCCGAAAAATTTGAAGACCCCGGCAATCAGAAATGGATAGAGCGGCGGCTCCCACGCAGTCGGTCCGGTGATTTCATTGAATGGATTGGAGAAGCCCTGTCCCAGGGCGAGAGACCGCCCAATGCGTCCCATCTCCCATCCGAAGCTGAAGTTGTCGTCGAGAGTTTTGAATTTGTAGGTGTGGCCGATGACGATGATGGCGAGGCGTAGAGCCAGGGCGAGAAGCACGATCCAGAAGAACGATGTGCGGGCCCGCACCCACCAGCGGTGGAAAGGAGTCAGGGGTTGTGCGCTGGCTCGTGAAGTTGTGCTTGCGGCATCTGCCATGCAGATACCCAGTCTACCGAATTCAACTGTTCAGCATGGCTGGGACGGTTCATTTGTAGCTGATTGCAGAGAGAATGAGCAACCCCAGCATCCCGGCAACGCTGGAGGGGGCTTGCAGCGGCCGGTTCCGCGCCACCCGGCAACCAGCATGGGCAATGCCCCTGGGAATCGCAACATTACGTTCAGGATCTGTATTGTGAATAGACCAAGACTCAACCATCTGTCGAACCCGCCGCAGACTGGGCTTATAATGCTCAGGATTCTATGCTTTCGCCCTCAGACGCCAGAACTTGTGCATCCCCAGCCGGAAGATCGAAGAATCCCATGGCGCGCGCCTCGACCTTGTATTGGCTGAGAGCGTGCGCTGCCGTGTTGGCGGCAGGAGCCGCGATTTTTTCTGGCGGGTGCTCGAACTCTCGAGCGAGCAGTGCATCGGCGGCTTCGACCAAGCGCGTCCCCGCCCACATTTATACCGTCGCCGAGGAAACCACCCGGCGCCAGGTTCAGGCGGTGGGGTCGCTGTTCGCCCTGGAGGAGAGCACGCTGAGCACTGAGGTTGAAGGCCCGGTTTCCAAAGTGCTCGTGGACGTTGGAGATACCGTCGCCGAAGGTCAGCCACTGATCCTGCTTGACCAGCAAGAGCTACAGATCGAGGTAGACCGCCAGCAAGGGCTGGTGCGGCAGGTTCGGGCACAACTGGGCATTGGGCCAAACCAGCCGCCGCCTTCGGATGCAGAGCAGCTGGCTTCGGTGCAGCACGCCGAAGCAGACCTGTTTGATGCGGACCGGAAATATGGCCGCGCCAAGGAACTGTTCAAGGACAACCTGATTTCGCAACAGCAGTTCGACGAGGTGGAGAGTCACTACCAGAGTATGAAGGCGACGTATGCTCTGGCGTTGCAGGAGGTCGATCGCCTGAAAGCGATGTTGGTTTCGAGCGAGGCCAGCGAAAGGCTGGCCGAGAAAAAATTGAGCGATGCTACCATTCGCGCCCCTTTCCTTGGCGCAATCAAGACCCGGGATGTGCATCCCGGCGAATACTTGCACGTGCAGAGTCCGGTGATGGTGCTGGTCCGCACCGACCGCTTGCGGGCGCGGCTGGCGGTGCCGGAGCGTTGGGCAGGATGGATCAAGGAAGGGACAGCGGCCGAGCTGCACGTCGAAGCATTCCCGGGGGAAACTTTTCAAGGGCGGATTTCGCGAGTCAATCCGTCGGTTTCCCCGGATTCCCGCACCTTCGAGGCCGAGGTGCTGCTCGACAACAAGGGCGGGCGTCTCAAGCCGGGCTTCTTCGTGCAGGCCTCCATGCGCAGCGAGAAGGTAGACAAAGCGATCTTTGTGCCGGAGCCCGCGGTGAACTACCGCTATGGCGTCTACAAGGTCTTTCTCGTGGATGGCAATCGCGTGTCGGAACGTCAGATCCGCCCCGCCGGGCAAACCGAGGACGAGCAGGGACGGCGTTTTGAGGTGTCGGAGGGATTGAAGCCGGGGGACCGGGTCGCTGCGCCGATCTCCGGCGAACTGCACGATGGCGATACCGTCCAGGAGCAGGGCGACGGAACATCGCCGGCGGCGAAGTAATACTGGTATCAAGATCAGAATCAGCCGATGAAGCTCGCCGAAATCTGCGTAAGACATCCCGTATTCACGGTGATGTTGATTGCCTTCCTGGTCACGCTGGGGGTGTTTTCCTATCGTGGCCTGGCAGTGGATCTGTTTCCCAAGGCAGATCCCGCCACCGTGAACGTCGAAGTGCAACTCCCCGGGGCCACTCCTGAGGAGATGATTACGGGAGTGGTGCTGCCCTTGGAGGATGCCATCTCTTCGGTCAGCGGCATTGATGAGATCAGCGTCTACTCGTCAGAAGGCGTCGCGGAGATTACCTGCACCTTCGTACTGGAGCGCGACATCGAAGGGGCAGCCCAGGATATTCGCGAGAAAGTGGCGGCTGCGGTGAACCGGCTGCCACGTGAAACCCTGCCTCCGGTCATCACCAAGGAAGACCCGCAGTCGGACCCGATCATGACGCTGCTGGTCAGCGGTCCCTTGAGTCGCCGGGAGTTGACCGAGATTGCCGACAAGCAGGTGCGTCGCGCCATTCAAACGGTGGACGGAGTGGGCAGCGTTGAACTCAACGGCGGGCAAGGCAGGCAGATCCGCATCCTGCTCGATGCCCAGAAGCTCACGTCGCATAACTTCACGGTCCTGGATGTGCGCGAGGCGCTGCAGCGCGAGAACATCGAGGCGCCAGGAGGCCGCATGATTGTCGGCCCCCAGGAGTTGGGCTTGCGCACTCTCGGACGAGTCACCTCCGCGGAGCAGTTCAGCGACGTGGTGGTCGGCACGCGCGGGGGCATCCCGGTTCGCGTCCGGGACGTCGCGCAGGTGGAAGATGGGGCAGAGGAACTCCGCACCTGGTCGGCCCTGTTTCGCAAGGGCAATCCCGGACAGGATGTGGTCAGTATTCAGATCCTGCGGCAGTCCGGGGCGAACACGGTGCGAGTCGCAGACGATGTCAGAAGCCAGATCGAACAATTACGCGCGCAGTTGCCTCCGGGCGTTCAACTGGTGGTGGTCCACGATATCTCCGACTTCATCAAGGCATCCGTTCATTCCCTGGTCGAACACCTCATCCTGGGCAGTATTCTCGCCAGCTTCATCGTCTGGGTGTTCATTCGCAACTGGCGCGCGGTGGTGATTGCGGCAGTGGCGATTCCGGCGTCCGTGATTTC
Organism: Terriglobia bacterium; assembly: GCA_963840615.1. Taxonomy (GTDB): domain Bacteria; phylum Acidobacteriota; class Terriglobia; order Terriglobales; family Acidobacteriaceae; genus DATFTE01. The sequence goes on along the minus strand of CAWJAA010000033.1, from coordinate 79,031 downwards.
AACCTTCACGCTCATGCGGGCGATGGATTTTTCGCTGAACAACATGACGCTGCTGGCGCTGACCCTGGCGGTCGGCATTGTCATTGACGACGCCATCATTGTTCTCGAGAACATCTTCCGCTTCATGGAGGAAAAAGGAAAAGGCCGGGTCGAGGCTGCCATCGAGGCCACCCGCGAGATCGGACTGGCCGTGATGGCCACCACTCTGTCGCTCATTATCATCTTTCTGCCCATCGCCTTCATGACCGGCTATGCGCGGAAGTACGTGAATTCGTTTGGGTGGACGATGGCCATGGCGATCCTGGTTTCGCTGCTGGTGGCGTTTACCCTCACCCCGATGATGAGTTCCCGCCTGCTCAAGCTGGACGAAAGCGGCAAGCAATCGCATTCCCAGGGATTCCTGTTTTCCGTGGAACAGATCTACCTGAAGATGCTGCGATGGTCGCTCGCCCATCGAGCCGTCATCATCTTGATCTGTGTAGTTACTTTTCTTTCTACCTTTGGCTTGTACCGCCTGGTAGGCCGCGACTGGATTCCGGCCGATGACCAGTCGGAACTGCAGAGTTCATTCACTCTCCCCGAGGGCACGTCTCTGGCGAAGACTACCGAGATGGCGTCGGACATGTCTCGGCGTATTATCGCCCTGCCGGAAGTTGCGTTCGTGCAGACCTACACCCACGGGCCGACCAACCACGCGCACTTGTTCATTGGACTGGTGCCGCGCGGCGAGCGCAAGTTCAGCCATCAACAAATGGCGACCAAGGTTCGGGGAATTCTCGCCGGCTACCGGAATATCACTTCCAACGTGCGCCTGCCTTCGGTGCTGGGAGGCGAAATCTATTTTCCGATCTCCGCCGTCATCCGCGGTCCCGACCTCAACCAGCTCGCCGAGATCAGCAAGAAGGTTGCCAACCGCATGGCGGCTTATCCCGACCTGGTGGACGTGAATCCGAGCCTCAACCTCAACACTCCTGAACTGCAGGTGAAAGTGGACCGGCAGCGGGCGGCCGACATCGGCGTGCGCATGACCGATATCAGCGATGCGGTCCGGCTGTTCTATTCCGGAGAAGACGAGATTACGCGATTCAAGGAGGGCTCGGAGCAATATCCGGTCACCATGCAGTTGCTCCCGGAACAGCGCGACAATCCCGATGTGCTCAACCGCATGATGGTTCCCTCGACCAAACTGGGGCAGGTGCGGCTGGAGAGCGTGGCCTCCATCGGCCGCGGATTTGGACCTTCGACTTTGTGGCGCTATAACCGCGAATTTGAAGTGAGCGTGTACGCGAATGTCACCTCCGGTTACCCGCTCGACCTGGCGGCCGCTCACACCGTGCAATCCATAAAAGACGTCGGGTTGCCGGCCGGCTATTCGTATATTTTTTCCGGGCAAGTGAAAGTTCTTGAGGAAACGACCTGGAACCTGCTGCTGGCCATGCTGCTGGCCTCGGTGTTCATGTACATGGTTCTGGCGGCGCAGTTTGAAAGCTTCTCGTATCCATTCATCATTATGCTCACGCTGCCTTTGAGCATACCGTTCGCGCTCTTTTCACTGTGGATCACCGGGCGCGCGCTGAGCCTGTGGAGCGCGCTGGGCATGTTCCTGCTGCTGGGGATCGTGAAGAAGAACGGAATCCTGCAGGTGGATTACACCAACCGGCTGGTCGCGGAAGGTATGCCGGTGCGAGAGGCGATCCTCGAAGCCAACCGGGTAAGGCTCAGACCGATTCTGATGACGACCCTTTCGATCATCGCCGGACTGATTCCGGTTGCAATCGGTCTCGGTGCCGGGTCCGAACAGCGCGCCTCCATCGCCGTCACCATCATCGGCGGGCAGACGCTATGCCTGCTGCTCACCCTGCTGGTGGTGCCGGTCGCATACTCTTATCTTGCGGAATTTGAAGCGCTGCCTTGGAGAGAGTGGAGAGGCCGGGTGTTTGGCCACGCCGGCGATCCGGTGAGTTCATCGGAACCAGACTGAGCGGCGATCAAGGTCTGGACCACTCTCATCCTCTTATCCGGCCGCTGGACTATAATTGGGCGTTTCGCGGAGGACACACATGGGTTGGCTGCAGAACAAGTTTGAAAAAAATTTCATGATCACCACGGTGGACTACGTCTTCAACTGGGCGCGGAAATCCGCGGTGTGGCCCATGACGTTTGGTCTGGCCTGTTGTGCCATCGAAATGATCGCGTCCTCCACGGCCCGCTTCGATATCGCGCGCTTCGGGTCCGAGGTGTTTCGTCCCAGCCCGCGGCAGAGCGATCTGATGATCGTGGCCGGCACCGTGACCCTGAAGATGGCTCCGGTGGTGAAGCGGATTTATGACCAGATGCCCGATCCCAAGTGGGTCATCTCGATGGGCGCGTGTTCTTCCGTCGGAGGTCCGTTCAATACCTACGCGGTGCTGCAAGGCGTGGACAAGATCGTGCCCACGGATGTGTACGTGATCGGATGCCCGCCGCGTCCGGAGAATCTCTTCTACGCGCTGTTGAAGCTGCAGGACAAGATCGACCAGATGTCGCTGGCGAAGCGGCCCACTGAAGTGCGGCTGGATCCCAACATGGTGGAAAATTTCAAGCGCCAGGTGATGATCGCGCAAACGCTGCAGCCGAAGTAGCTGTCAGCCGTCAGCCTTCAGCTCTCAGTTACTGAACGCTGACAGCTGACAGCTATGTTTACCAAACTCACCACCCAATCCGAACTGCCAGCCGCAGGTGAAGCCAGGGAATTTCCTTGTGGCGACAAAGTTATCTGTGTTGCCAACGTCAACGGAACCATCACGGCCATGGACAACGTGTGTCTGCACCGGGGCGGGTCGCTGGGGCAGGGCACGGTCGAAGGCGGCAAAGTCGTTTGTCCGTGGCATGGTTGGCAATGGGATCCGCAGACAGGAGAGGCCGCCCATAATGCGGCGGCCAAGGTAGCAGTCTATCCGGTGAAGATGGAGAATGAGGATGTGTTGATCCAGCTTTAGCTCTGCAATCGACCACCTTATCGGATCAGGAAAAGTCCCAGCAGCGCGATCAGGCAAAATAAAGCGAGCACGACCACCGTGGTGCGGTCACTGCCTTCGACTTTGATCCACGACTTGAGCATGACTGAATCCCTTCTTGTAGCTCCAGTCTGCGTCAAGATTCCCCAGCGCACAATGGCTACATTGTGGTGTTACGGTTGTAACCCCCACCTTCGGGCTATTTGCCGGGACTAAGTGATTGAGAGCAGGTTGGCATAGGGTGCAGATGCACTAAGATCGACGCTAATCCCGAGTGTTAAACTGCCGGGAATAGTCCGTTATGAGCCCCGTGACACATTTCCTGACCGGTTGGGTGCTTGCCAACACAGTGAGCCTGAGCCGGAAAGATCGTGCTCTGGTAACGCTTGCCGGTGTGGTCCCTGACATGGATGCCTTGATCTCCGTCCAGTCGGCCGCCCGACGGCCTGGGGGCGATCCCGGATATGCTTGCCCGTTACTCTGCGCGCCCCCTGGACTGGTTTGCGAGCTATCACCATTCTCTGCATAATCTTGGTTTTGCCCTGCTAATCGCGACGTTGGCCTACGTATTTTCCGCGCAGAAGAGCAAAGTCGCGGCTTTGGCCTTCCTCAGTTTTCATCTGCATCTGTTGGGGGACTTGATTGGGGCTCGTGGTCCGGATGGTTATCAGTGGCCTATTCCTTATCTGATGCCATTCTCAAGAGTCGCGGAACTGACTTGGCATGGACAATGGGCCTTGAACGCATGGCCTAACTTCGCGATCACGGTTGCTTTGTTGCTGGGGACCTTTTACTTGGCATGGGCTCGCGGATATTCGCCGTTGGAGATGGTGTCTTCCCGCGCGGATGTGGCCTTGGTGGAAACGCTGCGGCGGAGATTTCCGCGGCGCACGCTAGCGGTCTAGTTCCCACCTATCCCAGAACCTTGAGAAACTCTCCCGGCTGACTTTCAAAGCCGGGGAAAACCTGGTTGATGGACCTGTTGCCCAGATGCCGGTAAACCGCCTCGCCCAACACCCGACGAAAGTCCGTGGTCACCGCCAGGTCGCGGCCTTCGTAGAGTTGAGACTGGTCGAGTCCCGGCCAGCGTCCGTAGACTTTGCCGCCTTTCACCGGGCCTCCCATGACGAACATGACGTTGGCGTGGCCGTGGTCGGTGCCGCGGTTGCCGTTCTCACGAACGGTGCGTCCGAATTCCGACATGGTGACCACGACTGTGTCTTCGGCAAGGTCGCCCAGGTCGGTGTAGAAAGCCCCCAGGGATTGCGAGAACTCGCGCAAAACGTTGGCGATCTGGCCCTGGGTGCTGCCTTCGTTTACGTGATGGTCCCAGCCGCCGATATCGGCGAACGCCACTTGCACACCCAGGTTGGCCTTGATGAGCTGTGCCAGTTGCTTCAGGCTGTCGCCAAAGCGGCCACGCGGGTAATCGGCGCCCGCGGCCGGCGTGTACTTCGCGGGATCGGCCGCCTTCAGCATTTTCACCGCATCGAAAGTCTCCTGCCCGGTGCCGTGCAGCACCGAATCTACCGAGTGGGCGTACATGGCTTCGAACGTATTTGCCATGGGCGTCGCATTCGGACTGCGCCCGCCTACTCCGAAGTCATGAATGTGGTTCAACGCCAGCGCCGGCTCCGGACCGGAGAGAATACGTGGTAAAGATGGTCCCATGGCGATCGCCCGGAAAGAAGATCTCTCGCCGGCAATGGGCAAGGGATGCAAGCAACGGTTCAGCCATCCGTCATCGGTGGCCTTGGTGCCCGGCGTGCCCGATTCCATGAAGTCCTGCGCGTCGAAGTGCGAGCGCGTGGGGTCCGGGGAACCCGCGGCATGCACGATGGCAAGCTGCCGCTGCTGCCAGAGTGGGCGGAACGCAGACATGGAGGGATGCAGGCCGAAAAATCCATCCAGATCAATGACCTCTTTCCGAGGAATGTTGATGGACGGCCGCATCGCGTAATACGACGCCTCCCCATGCGGCACCACGATGTTCAGGCCGTCGGCGGCTCCGCGCTGAAAGATGACGACTAACCGCCGGTTCTTCCCGGCAGCCACCTCGGCGCCGCGAGCGGCCCGGGTGAGAAACGCGGGAACGGCGGCAGTGCCCACGACCGCAAGTGCGCTGTTACGAAGAAAAATGCGACGCGTGATAGACATAGACCTTAACTGAGAACTGAGAACTGAGAACTGAAAGCTGAGAGCTACGTCAGATACAAGCGCCCGTGACTGAGCTTGTGCTGCAGATTTGCGGCAAGCTGATCAATGTCTGCGGGTGCAATGTCGACAGGTTGGTTCAGTAGCGGGCTGCGACTGCTGCCCACCGCGTCGCGGCGCACCTGCACCAGCAGCGCTTGCACCGCGTTGGGATCGAATTTCTGCGGGGCCAGTCGCACGATCTCACTCAGGGTGCTGCCCACCGAGATGGACTCGCGGTAGGGGCGTTCGCTGGTCATGGCATCGAAGGTGTCCGCGAGTCCGACAATGCGCACCGCCACGGGTACATCGTCCATGGTCAAGCCGTCCGGGTATCCGGAACCATCGCCGCGCTCGTGATGCCAGCGCACGATCTCGGGGATGCGTGGCCAGGGAAACTGCACGCCGCTCACAATCTGGTGGCCCACGACGGTGTGGTCGGCCATCTCGCGAAATTCATCGGGGTCGAGGATGGTCGGTTTGCTGAACAGACGTTTGTCCACCGCTACCTTGCCGATGTCATGCAGGTATCCGGCGGAGCGCAGTGCGGCGGTCTCGCCTGGCTCCATGCCCATGGCTTCGCCGATCGCGGCGGCATAACGGCCCACCCGGATGGAGTGTCCGTGAATGTTTACGTGCTTCACATCAATGGCGGTGGCGAACGCTTCCAGCGCGGTGTCATAAAATCCATGCAGCGACGCGAGCAAGCGCAGGTTCTCGGAGACGCGCTGCGCGAGGGTCTGACTGAGGGTGTGGTTCTGGATGGCGAGCGCGACATAGTTGCACAGCAGGTCAAGAGCTTCGAGTTCGTCGGCATCATAAAGCGCGTCCCCTTCGCGATGACCCAGGGCCACAACTCCCACCAGTTTCCCGGCCACTTTCAACGGGGCCAGGCAGCGGAACAATTCAGGAGCCACGTTGCCGTTCGAAGTCAGGAAAGTCTCGTACGAGCCGGGCATAAGAACGATGGGCGCGCGCGTCGCGGTTAGCGCGTGAACATGCTTCGGCAGCAGCGGGATGACGCGCCGGATCTGGCATGAGCGCGAAACCATCGGAGGCAATGGAGGTCAGCAGAGAGGGCTTGTCGTTGTAGGTGAACAGCACAGCTTCGCACGCGCCCGCAGCTTGTAGCAGAGCTGCCACCATGGCACGGGCGGTCTGAGAAAACTCTCGCTCGGCCGTCATCTCGGGACCTAGATCCGAGAGAGACTCCACCGTTCGCAAGAGTCGCCGGAAATTGTTTTTCTGCGCTGACACGCTTAGGCGCAAGCAGAAAACCAGAGCAAACAGAGGGTAACACGGCGATTCGCAGCTCGCGGCTCGCTGCTATTGGCTAAAAATGTTCCCGGAGCCCGGCAAAGCTCTCGACCGTGACCAGGCGCCGCGGACGGCGTGCATCCGCAAGTTCTTCGTGCTCCAGGATCCAGGTATTGCCGTGGGGGATGAATACCGCGTTCAAACCCGCTGCCAGAGCGGGATTGATGTCGGACTTCGGACTATTCCCGATCATCCAGGTGGAGTCGTTCGGCAACCGGTGTTTGGAAACGATGGTCTGGTAGGCGGGCGCATCCTTCTCCGCCACGATCTCCACCGCGGAAAAGTATTCTTTCAGTCCGGAGCGTTCGACCTTGCCTGACTGCTCCGCGACCGCGCCCTTGGTCATCAGGATCAGACGATGCCGGCGGCTAAGGTACTGCAGAGTTTCCGGAACCTGCGGCAGAATTTCGACAGGATGCTCCGCAATGGTGTGTGCGAATCCGTGAATGGTTTGGTGCAGCGCGGGCGTCAGCGGTTCGACTGCCAGCTTCTCAAAGGTTCGTTCCAGGGCATGCGCGAAACTGTGCAGGCCGTAACCATGAGTCACAATGCATTCCCGCTCGACCTCATTCAGGACCTCGCGCACCTGTGCAGGGGAAAACTCGTGATGATTGAGGAACGAGATGAAACCGGAAATGGCGCGTTCGAAATAGACGTTGTTTTCCCACAGCGTGTCATCGGCATCGATGAGCAGCGTCTGTGCACGACCGGCTCGAGCAGGCTGCGGCATGAAATAACATAATATCGTGCAGCTGTATTATGGGCGAGCGGGCCGAAATCCTTAAGGTGGAAAGCGCTCTGCTAGAATCAAACGCGATGAACATCCGGTGTTCGCTGTTCTCGGTGCTGGCGTTTTCCCTGATCGTTCCTCTCGCTTCCGCACAGAAGACGCACAAATCTATGACTGGTACCGCAGCCAAAGGCTCAGCCTCAACTGGAATGCAGGTGGCGCCTGACCTTGCGGAGCGCTTATCGAGATGGCGCGAAGTGCGCATGCCGTTTGATGCCAAGGGCCTGAGTGCGCGTGAAGTGAAGCTGGTGAACAAGCTGGTGGATGCCTCGCGCTACCTGGAAGAGATTTTCTGGCGTCAAAGCGATCCCGAGGCGCTCACCCTGTATCAATCGCTGGGAGCGAGCGCCAATGCCAGGGACCGGCTGCTGCGGAAATATGTCTGGATCAATGCATCGCGATACGACCTGCTGGATGAAAACCGGCCTTTCGTGGGCACGGCTCCCCTGGCGCGGGGCCGTGGATTCTATCCGCAGGGACTCACGCGCCAGCAGATCGAGCAGTACGTGCAGCAGCATCCCGCAGAAAAAAGACGAGATCTACAGCTCCACCACGGTGGTGCGCTGGCACCAGGACCAGCTCGAAGGCCTGCCTTACCACATTGCTTACCGGTCATTTCTTGAACCCGCGGCCAAGGATCTTCGGGAAGCAGCGGACTTGAGCGATGACCCGGGGTTTGCCAATTTCCTGCGGCTGCGCGCCGATGCCTTGCTCACCGACGACTATCTGAAAAGCGATCTGGCATGGGTGGATCTGAAGAACCCGAAATTCGATGTGATTTTCGCTCCCTACGAGACGTACCTGGACGGCTTGCTGGGAGTGAAGGGTTCCTATGGCGCCGCGGTGCTGGTGCGTAATGCGGAAGAGAGCAAGAAGCTGGAGCTGTTCGAAAAGTACGTGGCCGACATTCAGGACGCTCTGCCGCTGGCCTCCGGAGGACCGGCCCTCAATGCATGGGCTGCAAACCCCCATGGAAGTGATGGACGCCCCCTATCGCGCGGGCGATCTGCGCCACGGATACCAGGCGGTTGCCGACAATCTGCCCAATGACCCGCGGGTGCACGAACAGAAGGGAAGCAAGAAGATTTTCTTCAAGAATTTCATGGATGCGCGAGTGAACTACGTCATCGTTCCCGTCGCCCAATACGTGATGCGCCCGGAACAGGCCGCCAAGGTTTCCGGCGAAGGCTATCTGCTCGGAACCATCATGCACGAGATGGCGCACGGGCTAGGTCCTGCATTTGCACGCACCGCTTCTGGGAAAGGTAAGCATTCGCGAAGCGATCGGCCCTGAGCTTCAGCGGACTGGAAGAAGCCAAAGCCGACGTCGTCGGAATGTTCGGTCTGAAGTGGCTGGTGGATCACGGAGCGCTGCCGAAAGACAAGCTCGAAGAATACTACGCGTCCTACGTCGGAGGGATTTTCCGCACCGTTCGCTTCGGCACCGGCGAAGCCCACGGCCAGGCCGAGATGATGGAGTTCAACTATCTTTCGGAGCGCGGCGCAGTGAAGCGGGAATCGTCAGGAAAGTACGCCATCGATTATGGGTTGATGCCGGCGGTGGTGACTGACCTTGCCAGGGAATTACTGGACATCGAAGCCAAAGGCGACCGGCAGCGGGCTGAGGACTGGTTTCACAAGTACGACGTCATGTCAGCCGAGCTGAAAACCGCTCTGAATGCGGCTTCCAGCGTGCCGGTGGATATCGATCCGGTGTTTTCGTTTAAGCAGCAGGTCAGGTAAGAAAGAGCTATCAGCTCCCAGTCGGGCCAAAGGCTATCAGCTCAAGGCCAAGGGCTGCCTTATTCGCACAAACTCCACCTTCGCGTCATACGGAATAATCCCCGCTTTGTGTCCCATGTCGAGCAGACGGCGGACCGCTTGCCGGCCGTCCGCTCCATAGTCGAGGGTGCGCTCGTTTACGTACATGCCGACGAACTTGTCCGCCAACTGGGTGTCCAGATCGCGCGCAAATTGCATCGCATAGGCCAACGCTTCTTCGCGATGGTCGAGTCGCATACTGGATGCTCTCGCGCAAGCGCTGCTCCCACGCTTGCCATCAATGCGGGCCCAGACTGCGGCGAATCGGCATTTCCCGCCCAACGGCAGCGGCAAGCCCGTGACTTTCGCACCACCATTTCCCCAGGTCTACGACGCGATGTAAGCCCGACTTCGAATAGGTCAATTGGCCTTCGTGGATGATCAGTCCAGCTTCATGCTTGCCTTCGATCACCTGCGGGATGATCTGGTCGAAGGGGACAACTTCGGTCTCGATCCCGGGAGCAAACAAATTCAAGCACCAGGTAGGCCGTGGTCAGAGTTCCGGGCACGGCGATCCGCTTCTTCTTGATCTCCGTAGTGGAGTACGCGCGATTGGCGACAATCATCGGTCCATAGGCGTCTCCCACGCTGCCGCCGCTGGGCAGCAGGGCGTAGGCGTCCTGGATATAGGGGTACGCATGGAACGAGATGGCGGTGACGTCGTAGGTGCCGTTGCCTTCGCGCGCCATCCGGTTCAGAGTCTCGATATCACACAGAGTGTGGGTGAAACGCAGTCCCGGGACTCGAACCTTGTTCGTCGCCAGACCATAAAACATGAAAGCGTCGTCGGAATCGGGACTGTGTGCGATCGTGATTTCGCGAACCTGGGCCGAAGTGCCGGGCGCTGAAAGTGCCTGAGGTTCCGTAGGTGCTGTGTCAATCCTGCTCATGCCTGAACCTTTCGAGCCCGCTGCCAGCCGGAAACCATTCCCGCCGCCAACATGATCTTGATGATCTCTGCGAACACGAACCAGTAGAGCCCGAAGCGGAGCGCGGTGGCGACCGAGTGGGTAAGAAGCGCCAGCCATGATAGTCCGCCCGCGAACAAGAGGATCTCTGCCAGCAAGCCTGCAGTCGCCGCGCGGGCGAAGGTTTTGTTACCGCGTTCAAATACCCATCCCGCCAGCGCCGCCACCAGGGGATAGGCCAGCAGGAAGCCGCCAGTGGGACCCAGCAACTGCGCAATGCCGCCCGGGCCGGCCGGGTTGAACACCGGCATGCCGGACGCTCCCTCGATCAAGTACAGCACCAGGGCCGCGAATGCCCGCGCGCCGGCCCAGCGCCAAACCGACCAGCAAGACGCCGAAATTCTGCAAGGTCAAAGGCACCGGCGTGAAGGGAAGCGGCAGCGTGATGCGGGCGCACAGCGCTACCAGCAGGCTGGCCCCCACCACAATCGAGACCTGGCGCGCCACTTCCAAGGCAGGATGCTGAGCATCGAGTGCCTGAACATTCAGTTTTGCCATATAATTCCTCCGAATCCCATAACCAAGCTGAGGTGACTCCGCCGGAGCCTGGCGTCATGATTCTCCGTGGAAGCGGACCTGGCTTCATGTGGCGGCGAACCCGAAGATAAAAAGCGATTCCTACCCAAAACACCAGTCCGGTGCTCAGGGCAAGGATCAGGAACCACCAGATCATCCGCACGATGCTCTAGCATATCAAATTGAAAGCGGCGCGCGGTACGCCGGACACATTACGGGCGGACTGCCATGGCGTGCTCCACTTCGTCGGCGGTGTGCGGCAGCGCGGCGGTCAGGTCGATGAGTTTTCCACTGCTGTCTACGTAAAGAATGTCTTCGATGCGCACCCCAAGCTTTTCCTCAGGAATGTAAATCCCCGGCTCCATGGTGAAAACCATGCCTGGTCCCACGGGGACGTCGTAGTCGCCTGGATCGTGAACACTGAGGCCGACGTAATGGCTCAGTCCGTGAATGAAATATTGCCCCAGCGGCTGCCCGTGCAAATCTTTTCCGTGAGTGTTGATGTAGTTGAAGGCGACCTTGTAGAGGGAATCGCGGGTGTCACGACGGAGATGAGACTTCCCCGGCTGAAAGGCGGCGATCGCGGCCTGCTGGGCTCCCAGCACGATGTCGTAGATCTCCCGCTGGCGGTCGGTGAACTTGCCCGTCGCCGGCAAGGTGCGGGTGATGTCGGAGGCGTACATGGAATATTCGCCGGCAGCATCGATGACGACAACGTCTCCCGCTTGCATGGTCGCCGAGTCGTCTGAGTAGTGCAGCACGGTGGAGTTGAAGCCCGAACCCACGATGGGCGCGTAGGCGGACCGCTCACAGCCGCGCTTTCCCCACTCGTACTGCATCAGGGCTGAGATTTCACGCTCCGTGATCCCGGGCTTCATCGCGTGCATGGCTGCCAGGTGCGCCGCGATTGACGCAGCGGTCGCCTTGCGGATGAGTTCGAGTTCGCCCGCATCTTTGTAGGTTCGAAACGTGGCCAGCAGGGGCCGCACATCCTGATAGGAAATCCCCAGCGGGAAGGCGTTCGCGCGCCCCAGCCAGTCCAGCGCAGCGCTGGAATTCGACTTCTCTCCGGGCGCAGGCACGTCCGTATACAACGTGGTGCGACCTTGCGGGAACAAGCGGGCCAACTCGGTGCGCAGATTGTCCAGCACTTCGACGTGGTCAAATCCCGTGATCGTGGAAGCTTCAGGATTCTCCGGGCCCAGCTTGGGTCCAGTCCACTTTTCCTGGGAAACATTGTGCGCGGGCAGGAACAAAATCTCGGTGTAGGGGCGGGCGGGGATTTGCTGCTTCGCGGGGGCCGCGGCGGCGATCAGCAGTGCGGCGCCAGGCTCCTTCCACCCTGAGAGATAGAAGAAATTATCGTCCTGGCGAAAACCGTAAAGATCGTCGGGCCCCTCGGCTTCGGTGGGGGCAAACAGCAGCACCACGCCGCCTGCGGTCTTGCTGGCCAGGGCTTCGCGACGCATCCGGTAATCCGCGTTGGGCTGACGGTCGAGCGCCCAGCCGACCTGTGCCATCAGAATCAGCAGTACCACGGCTAGCTTGCGCATGCTTAGACCCCGACCGGAAATGGCTTGGTATGGTTTTCGGCGCCCAGCGAAATCCCGCTGAACCGTCCCTGCAGCAGCGACATCAGTCCCGTGTACCAGTAGCCCACCACGAACAGCAGCAGGAACGGCACGGTGAGGTAGTTCTCGTTGTCGATCGCGTAATAGACGGTCAGGGCGAAGTAGGTGCCGATCAGCAAGCTCGATCCATGGAATCCATCCCAGACGCTTGCGATACTTGGCGGCGGCGCACTCGGTCCGCTCTTCGGTTCCGACGCGGTACTTGGGCGTGCGCGCGAACGCGGTCTGTTTGCCGACCAGCGCTTCCAGCACGGCCTTGGTGTTGGTGACCGTCAGGCCGATGCCCAGCGCCATCAGGAACGGCAGGTAGAGAAAGGTCGCGTACCAGGTCTTCGGGATAGAGTTCGCGCTGGGACACCAGGTAGAAGCTGGAAATCGAAAAGCGTGGACGCCATGAACAGCGGCAGATCGATGTAGCAGCATCTGGAACCAGCCCTGGTAGAAGCGAATGATCATCGCCGGCATCAGCAGCACGCGACAGCACGATCATCAGCGGATAGCTGAGGTTGGCGGTCAGGTGATACCAGGCCTCGATCTTCGCATGCGCAGCGGCTGATTGCTCCTCATGCACCTCGTGGCAGAATCTTTTTGCCGGTCTGCATCAGGCCCTTGGCCCAGCGCGCCTGCTGCGTCTTGAACGCCGTCATCTCGATCGGCAGTTCCGACGGGCACTCGACATCCTGCAGGTAAATGAACTTCCAGCCCTGCAATCTGCGCGCGGTAGCTGAGGTCGGTGTCTTCGGTGAGCGTGTCATGCTGCCAGCCGCCGGCGTCTTCAATGGCTGAGCGCCGCCACATGCCGGCCGTGCCGTTGAAGTTGAAGAACACGTTCGCTGCGGCGCGCGGCCGGAGTGCTCCAGCACGAAGTGGCCGTCGAGCAGGATGGCCTCGACTTCGCGTCAGAAACGAGTAATGGCGGTTGAGGTGCGTCCAGCGCGTCTGCACCATGCCGATCTTGGGATCGGTGAAGTGATGGATGGTGTGCATCAGGAAGTCCGCCGGCGGCACGAAGTCGGCGTCGAAGATGGCAACGAACTCGCCCTTCGCGGTCTTCAGGCCTTCCTCCAGCGCGCCCGCCTTGAAGCCTTCGCGGTTGGTGCGATGGATGATAGGTCGATGGGATAGCCCCGGGCCGGCGTAGCGCTCGACCAGGCGCGAGCGACCGCCAACGGTCTCGTCGGTCGAGTCGTCCAGCACCTGGATGTCGAGTTTGTCGAGCGGATACTGCAGGCGGCAGATGGAGTCCAAGAGCCGTTCCACCACGAACTGCTCGTTGAAAATCGGCAGCTGCACCGTGACCCGCGGCAGTTCTTCAAAACGCCTGGCGGGCTCGGTCGTCCGGTTCTTCTTGTTCTTGTAGTACAGATACACCAGCACGTAGCGGTGCATGCCATACGACGCCAGAAGAATCAACACAATGAAGTATGGGATCAGCAGCGCCATGTCGAAAGCGTTGGCGTGGTAGAGCCCCTGAAAGGTCTTGTCCAGAAAATGCTGCCGCAGATACTGCCCCAGGCCGCGCGAGGCCGCAATCAGGGCGAAGGTCGGAATGAACGAGCTACTCAGCGGCAGTCTCCTGTAGGGCTGGTCAGCATGGGCAGTTTGAAACCTTTATTGTACCCGAACCCATCAGGCCTCCGGCTTGGGGCCGCGGGGCATCAGGAAAACCAGGCTCAACGCTCGTCACCGGCGGCGGGAATAACCTTCAGTGGAATGGTCTTCTTGCCGTTTTCCTCGAGATGAACCTTCTCGCCGTGTGACTCGTAAAGTTTGAGGAAAGAGGCGTCGTAGTACGAACCTTCCTCGACGCTCTCGAAAGCGAAGAGCGAGTAGTCGCCCGGGGTCAGGCCGGTGAGGCTGAATCGCCCGTGCTGGTCGGTCACACCTTTTTCGTAGAGTTCGAGCCGGTCACGATGCGTGCCTTCCGGAACCGCCACCACCACCGCGTCTGCGACTGGATGGTCGTCCGGGTCAGTCACGCTGCCGTCCAGCTTCCCCGCCCCCGCGCTCATCACCAGGTCGAGAGAATAGGTTCCGCCTCCCCCTACGCTCAGCCCAGTATCGGTCACATCGGTTCCGCCCAGGCTGGCCGATTTCAGGTAAGAGTCCGGCATCTTCGCATTGCCTTCGACCAGGAGCGAATAGGTTCCCGCGGGAACATCTTTCATCTCGAAACTGCCATCGCGTTTGACGCGCGCGAGCGTGGGGTTGACGGCCAAATCCTCTCCCCCCATGAAGCTGCTGACCCGGTCGCGGTCGCCGGATCGCAGAAAGACCAGAAGGGACGAGAGATCCACGCCCGGGTTGCCTGCGACATGCACCTGGCCGCGCACCCGGCTTCCCGCCAGCGGGACAATCCTTAAGTTGTTGATGTCACCGTTGGTGACTTCAAGCGGCTGTTGCGCGATTTGCGGCGCGTCGGCATTGCCCGTGACCGTGATCAAGGTGTAGGACCCGGGCGGAACATGGGCAATCTCGAACTTGCCCTCCTTATCGACCTGGGCGGCGGTGAATTCGGCGTTGAAGTCTTTGGGGCGCAGCATCAACACCGCGCCCGTCCCGGTGCGCGTGGAGGTCGCCAGGCTGCCTCGCACGTGAAACGTGGCGCTGGGAGCGAGATTGAAGTTGACCGGCGTTTCGTCCCCGGCATGAAGTTCGAGCAATGCCGCCTGGCTGCGGTCCGTCGTCCCGGGATAGTAGGTGGGGACGTACGCAGTTTCCTGCTTGCTCGCGGAGTCGGGTTTCGCGGCCGGGACGGCGGCGAGGTTTGAGAAATCGGGCGTTGGGTTCACCGCCACCAGGTAAGACCCGGGCAGCAGGTCGGGCACCCGGTACTCTCCCAGATCGTTGGTGGTTCCCGAGGCAGCGGTTTCCAGCCGGCGACGTCCCAGCGTGTAACCGTAGCGCAAGACGGACACATCGGTTCGAGGCATGGGGTCGCCATCTTCATCGAGCACCCGGCCCACGATCACTGCCGCCGGAAGCATATGCAGCAAGAGATCGGAGACGTCCTTGCCGGGCTCGAACGAAATTGCCGTGCCCGCCGAACGGCGGTTTTGCTTGCCGATCTCCACCAGTCCTACGCGTTCGACAAACGCGCGGTACCGCCCAGCGAGAATGCCCTCGATCCGGAAATGACCGTCCGCATCGGTGGTGGCGGCATAGCTGGTTCCGTCGTCCCGTCCCTCGGCGATGAGTTGCACTTCGGCCTTCTTGACCGGTAGGCCGCCCGGATCTTTCACCACTTGCCCTTCCAGAGCAGACCTGGGCGGCTCCTTCGGGGTGGGCGGCGTCTGCGGCAAGGCGGGCAGCGAGATGAGAAGCAACAGCAGCAGGCCAGTTCTCATGGTGTATGTGCGGACGGTCATCGAACGTCGGCGGGGGTCGCGACAAGCTCTATTTTACAAGGTGGGACCAAACCAGCGCATCGCACCAGCAATGGACAATGGAGGCACGGGCACGCTCGCCCGCCACGCCGCGTGGCGTCCTGAAGTCCGTGCTAGTTCAGGAAATACGTCCGGTAGAGCGTATCCCGCTGTGCCGGCCGGAAGCCTGCGTCACGGATAATGCGCCGTAGCTCTTCTTCGGTGGTGCAGTTGGTCACACCGGCCGCGCGCACTACGTTTTCTTCCAGCATGACCGAGCCCACATCGTTTCCACCGAACCGCAAACCCATCTGGCAGACCTTCAGCCCTTGCGTAACCCAGCTCGATTGCACGTTCAGGAAGTTGGAAAGATAAAGGCGTGCAATCGCCAGGGTCTTCAGGTATTCCACCGCGGTGGCTTCCTCCCAATGGCGGCCGCCCAGCGCCGTGTTGGCGGGTTGGAAACTCCACGGGATGAATGCGGTAAATCCGCCGGTTTCTTCCTGCAGGTCGTAGAGCCGCTGGAAGTGATTGATGCGGTTTTCGTAGTTTTCGCCCACGCCAAACATCATGGTGGCGGTGGTACGCATGCCGAGCTGGTGCGCGGTGCGGTGCACATTCAGCCAATCGTCGGTCAGGCACTTCAGGCGGGCGATCTTATAGCGGACTTCATCGTCCAGAATCTCCGCCCCGCCGCCGGGGATGGAATCGAGTCCGGCATCGCGCAGGCGCACAATGGTGTCGCGAATCGTCAGCCCGCTGTATTCGGCGATGGCGATAATCTCCGACGCCGAGTAACAGTGCAGATGAACCCTGGGAAATCGTTCCCGGATGCCGCGCAGCATCTTCTCGTGCCAGTCAATCTTCAGGTCCGGGTGCAGACCGCCCTGCATCAGTACGCCGGTGCCGCCCAGTTCCACGGTTTCCCGTATCTTTTCGTAAATCGTCTCCAACTCCAGGATGTAGCCTTCTTTGGCCGCAGGCCCCTTCAGCGGACGATAGAACGCGCAGAAGGTGCAGTATTCGGTGCAATAGTTGGTGTAATTGATATTGCGGTCAATGATGTAAGTGACCACACCTTCCGGGTGCAGCTGGCGGCGCACGGCATCGGCTTCCATGCCAATGCCGATCAAATCATCGGAGCGGTAGAGATCGAGAGCCTGCTGTTTGGTCAGGGACATAGGGAATCACAACCACGAGTGACAATTCTAGCGGACGCGGACCGGTTGCACCAAGCGCCCGCTGCTAGGCCGTTTTGGTGGCGCTGCGAGAACGCAGAACTTGCATCAAGGCCACCGCTCCGCCCATCACCGACAGGGCAATCAAGCTGAACAGTGCCGGCTTGTAGTAGCGGGAGAAAAAGCGGACGATGTGGGTCCCGTAGATCGCCCCCAGAACCGCCAGAATGGTGAAGCGGACGCCTCGGCCCAGCGCCAGGGCGCCGAGAAACTTGTTCCGCGAATACTGCATGGCTCCCGCCGCCAGCAGGAACGGCACGATGGGGAACGGCGGCGGCAGTATGGCGGGAAGAGCAACCGCCCCGAATCCCCAGCGTTCGAATCGCTTGTACACCTTCTCGATTCGCCGCTTGGTGAATCTTTTTTCCAAAGCCCCCTTGCCACCTTTTTTTGCCAGACGATAAGTGATATACCCGCCCATCAGCGACCCCAGAGTGGCCATGCCCGCGTAGTAGTACCAGTGCGCCCGATCGTGAGCCGCCAGCCAGATGGTCAATACGTCCATGCTGCCGGGCAGCGGCACCAGGGAATTGTCTGCAATGCCCAACGGGATCAGCCCCAGCCCTCCCAAGCGGTGAAGTCGCGTCGACAGCGTCGTGGTCAGCGCGGCATGAATGGGCATCCACATGCGTGGTCGAAAGGCTCACTTTCGGATCGAAGTAGTTACGGAAAGAGTTCTTCTAGGTTGCGACCGCCTTGGCCGCACTCAGGAAGCGCAAAGCCGGAGCGGCTGGCAAAGCTCCACATTCCTCCGCATAGCGATAAAAGAGCTGCATGCCTTCCATGCAGGCGGAGTCGAGGGAATAGTAAATGTTCTCATTCAAGTAGCTTTTGACCGAGGCCGCACTCAATCCCAAACGCGGTCCCCACTCGCCGGCGATCTGGTCGAGGTTGCCGGGGAGCAGGCCATGGTCACGGGACTTCTGGAAAATCGACGGTAAGTCCAGCGGCGAAGACCCTGCTTTTATCGCCGCCTGCCGCACTGCCCAGAAAGCGAAGACGAAAGGCTTGCCGGTGAAGCGGATCCACTCCTCGGCAAGATCGTAAGTCACATAGCGTGAGCGGTCGATCTTCAGCGCCGGGTCCCCAATCACCAGGCCGGCATCGTGCCCCTCCAGCATGGTTTCGATCTCGGGAGCCATCGCAGTGAACTCCCGGCTTCCGCCCCACCACCGGGCGAACAGAACCTTGGTCAGCGCCACGGAAGTCATCGACGATGTATCAAGGGCTACGGTCCGGACCCGTTCGAGCGGAACCTTGCTGACCAGCAGAATCGAACGCACCGGCCTCCGCGATGCAATGGCTACTCCGGGAAGGATTCCAAGGTCCGCGACGCTGGTATAGGCCGCCGCTGGGATAATGCCGATGTCCGCAGTTCCCGCCCGCAGGGCCGCCGCACACTGCGAGGGGACAGTATAGGAAATCTCAAACTGGTCCCCTGCCTGCCCATGCTCAAAGTCCCACATGAGGGGAGCGGTGTTGAGGTAAGAGATCGCGGAAATTCGCAAGCGTCGCATGTTTGTGTTTGATTCTAACAAAGCTGTGTGTCGGCTTCCCTTGACAGTGTTTTGCCCAACTGTCACAGTCCGCCAGTTGGGGACAATTGGAGGTTGCGAGTGGCGCAACACGCGGAAATGCTGGCTGGGACAACCGCAGGGCACGCGTTGGAATGGGTAGCCCTGGCCCTGACCCCGGGACTGGGCGCAGGCCGCGCTCGCCGTCTGGTTGAGTACTTCGGCGGTGTGGAAGCGCTTTTCCATGCCTCCCTGACGGAATTGGAAGCCGCCGGCATTCAAGCGGTCTCGGCACAGTCGCTGGGCACGGGCCGTTCCCTGGAACTGGCCAACGACGAACTGGCCCGCGCTTCCGCCGCCAGAGTCGTGGTCTTGCCGCTCGACGGACCCGCTTACCCTTCCCAGCTCAAGCAGATTTACGACCCTCCGCTGGTGCTTTACGTGCGCGGCAACGTTGCCGCCGTGGGCGAGCCCGGCATCGCGCTGGTGGGTACGCGACATCCCACGCCCTATGGCACCGGCATGGCGGAACGTCTGGCCTGCGATCTGGCGGCGCGCGGGCTGGTCATTTTCAGCGGCATGGCCCGTGGCGTTGACACTGCCGGGCATCGCGGCGCCATCGCCGCGAAGGGCAAGACCGTGGCCGTGTTTGGCACTGGGGTGGACGTGATTTATCCCAAGGAGAACTCGCGCCTGGCGGAAAACATTCTCGCGCTGGGCGGCGCGTTGATCTCCGAGTTCCCCCTGAACACCTTTCCCGCGCCCCAGAATTTTCCCATCCGCAACCGCATCATCAGCGGAATCTCCGTCGGGGTGCTGGTGGTGGAGGCCGCCGAATACAGCGGAACCCGCATTACCGCCCGCTGTGCGCTGGAGCAGAATCGCGAGGTTTTTGCCGTTCCCGGCAACGTTACTACCAAGAACGCCTGGGGACCGAATACCCTGATTAAACAGGGCGCCAAGCTGGTAGCGACCTGGGAGGACGTCTGGGAGGAACTCCCGACCGACGTGAAGCTTGCGCTCGAACCGAAAACCGGGGATGAATCTTCTGCCGGGCAAACCGCATCTTTGTTTCAGGACGCCGAACTGGCGCCGCACGAAAAAAAGATTTTCGCAATCCTCAAGGCGGACGAATCCACCCACATTGATGAGATTGTCGAGCGTCTGGAGCCCGCGCTCTCGTCGTCGGAAATCTTCGCTGCTCTTTTCGAACTCGAACTGGCCGGCAAAGTGAAGCAGTTGCCGGGCAAGAATTTCGTGAAAAGCTTTTAGCTCTTGGCTTTTAGCTTAAGGCCGGTTCGGAGGGAATATGCGGAACTATAAGGCTTTGGTGGTTTGGGAAAAAGCTCACCGCTTGACCTTGTCGGTCTACCGCGCTACTCGCGCATTTCCGAGTGACGAAAGATTCGGTCTTTCAAGTCAGATGCGGCGGGCCTCTTCTTCAATTGGAGCAAACTTAGCAGAAGGCTGCGGCAGACGATCGGACGGAGAGATGGGGCGATTTGTTCAGATTGCGATGGGCTCGGGAGCGGAACTCTCTTACCATTTCTTGCTGGCTCGAGATTTGAGGTTTTGGGAGAAGCTGAATTCGACCGAGTTCTGGATGCAGACCTTAATGAAGTGATGCGAATGCTGTCCTCACTGTCCGGGAAACTAAGAAAACCTGTTGTCAACTGAGGGTTTCAATCTAGAGAGCTAAAAGCTAAGAGCTAAGAGCTAAAAGCCCAGTCCCGCACCCCGGAACTTGTTGACATCATGCAATTCGTGCTAGCTTCAAAACCACAATTCATCGACTGAGGGAACATTGTCCAAAGGTTTAGTCATCGTTGAGTCGCCGGCCAAGGCGAAAACTATCCAGAAATATCTGGGGAAGGGCTTCACCGTCGAGGCTTCGCTTGGCCACGTGAAAGACCTGCCCAAGAGCACCCTGGGTGTCGATATCGACAATAATTTCGATACCGAGTACATCGTGATCCCGGGTAAAGAGAAGGTCCTCACCAAGCTGAAGAAACTGGCCGCCTCGGCCGACAACATCTATCTGGCGCCTGACCCGGATCGCGAAGGCGAAGCCATCGCCTGGCATCTGGCCGGGGAACTCGGAGACAACGGCAAGGGCAAAAAGAAGAAGAAGTCAGAGGACGGTGGGGAACGCATCCGCCGGGTGACCTTTAACGAAATCACCCAGCGCGCGGTGCGGGAAGCGTTCGAGCATCCCCGCGACATCGACCAGAATCTGGTCGACGCCCAGCAGGCGCGGCGGGTGCTGGACCGCCTGGTGGGCTACCAGGTTTCCCCTCTGCTCTGGGACAAAGTCCGCCGTGGTCTTTCCGCCGGACGTGTCCAGACCGTGGCCCTGCGGTTAATCGTCGAGCGGGAACGCGAGATCAAAGCCTTCCAAAAGGTTGAATACTGGACCATCGACGCCCATCTTCTGGGCCCCAAGCCGCCGGCATTTGACGCCCGTTTCCTCGGCAAAGGCGCAGAGAAGATCGAGGTTCCCAACGGCGAGGAAGCGGAAAAGATCCGGGTGGCGCTGGAGCAGGCCGACTGGGTGGTGCGAACGGTCGACCGCAAAGAACGGCGCCGCAACGCCACTCCGCCTTTCACCACCAGCAAGCTGCAACAGGATTCCTCCCGCAAGCTGCGTTTCAGCGTAAAACGCACCATGATGATCGCCCAGCGCCTGTATGAAGGTGTCGAACTCGGCGAAGAAGGACTGGTCGGCCTCATTACTTATATGCGTACCGACTCGACCCGCGTTTCCAACGAAGCGCTGGCCGAAGTGCGCGACTATATCAAGACGCAATATGGCGCCGAATATATGCCGGAGGCGCCCAACACCTTCAAGTCGAAGAAGGGCGCGCAAGAGGCCCACGAAGCCATTCGTCCCACGGCGGTCATGCGCCATCCCGACCAGATCAAGCAGTATCTGAAGGAGGACGAGTACAAGGTCTACAAGCTCATCTGGCAGCGCTTCGTGGCATCGCAGATCATGCCTGCCATCTTCGATCAAACCACCGTTGATATCGACGCCAAGTCGGGCGCGGATGTGTTCTGGTTCCGGGTGACCGGTTCGGTGCTGAAGTTCGATGGTTTCCTCAAAGTCTACGAAGAGTCCAAGGAAGGCAAGGACGAAGAGGACGAAGAACTCAAGCACAAGCTGCCTGCGCTGGAAGCGGGACAGAAGTTAACTCTCAAGGAATTGAAGCCGGAACAGCATTTCACCGAGCCTCCGCCGCGTTACAACGAAGCCTCGCTGGTGAAAGAACTGGAAGAACGCGGCATCGGGCGCCCCTCGACCTATTCGGCGATTCTCAGCACCATCCAGGAGCGCCAGTACGTGCAGAAGCTGGGCGGAAAATTCGTACCCACCGAAATCGGGTTGGTGGTCACCGACCTGCTGGTCGAGAACTTCCGCGACATCTTCGACGTGCAATACACCGCCCGGCTGGAAGAAGAGCTGGACGAAATCGAAGAAGGCAAAGAGAAGTGGACCGACACGCTGGGCGAGTTCTACAAGCGCTTCGCCAAGGATCTCAAATACGCTGAACAGCACATGGAAAACATCAAGCGTATGGAGAAGCCAACCGACGAACTGTGCGAGCGCTGCCGCGCGCCCCTGGTCATCAAGTGGGGCAAGCACGGCTCCTTCTATGCTTGCAGCACCTACGACAAGGAGAACCCGGAAAGCTGCACCTTCACCAAGGAAAATCCGATTAATCTGCCCGACCTCGATTCCGCCGACCTGCAGGAGACGACGCAGGAGGAATACTGCGAGAACTGCGGCCGGGTGATGGTTCTGAAGCGCGGGCGCTTTGGCCAGTTCATGGCTTGCACCGGGTATCCCGATTGCAAAACCACACGGCGCCTCGATCAGGGCAAGAAAGTTCCTGACATTCCCCTGGACGAGCCTTGCCCCAAATGCGGACGCAATCTCATGATCCGCCACGGACGCTACGGTGAATTCACCGCTTGCAGCGGCTATCCCGAATGCAAGTATGTGAAACAAAACTTCATCGGCGTGAAATGCCCGCTCTGCGATGACGGCGAATTAGTGGAAAAACGCGCGCGCAAGGGCAACACGTTCTACGGATGTTCCAGTTATCCGAAGTGCAAATTCACGTCCGCGAACAAGCCGGTTCCCGAGAAATGTCCGAGTTGCGGGCACCAGTACCTGGTGGAGAAAATGCTGAAGTCAGGTCCGGTGATCGCGTGTCCGAACAAAGAGTGCGACTACGAGCGCGCGCATTCCCGGCGAAGCGGCGGTGGCGGGATGACCTGTGCCCGCGGAAACATAATTTGCAGCGGTTTGCCGGGACTGTAAATCTAAGACCTGCAGCCTTTCCAGCTGTCCTGTAACCAAATTCAAGATTCTTCTGGAGGTTTTATGGCCAAGAAGCCGACTGCCACCGATGCCGAGATTATCCTCAAGCTGTATGACCTTCGCCGCGAAACCGAAATCCGCAGAGCCCGCAATTGGTGGCTCACCCAATTCTGGCCCGAAAGCGCCGAGGACATCGTAAAGATCGCCACCGCCCTCGGAACCCAGGAGAACAACTGGCTGCGCCAGGTCGGAGGATACTGGGAAATGGCAGCCTCTCTCGCCGTCCACGGGACCGTGAATGCCGACCTCTTTCTGGAACCCAGCTTCAGCGGAGAGATGTTCTTCTTCTACGCGAAGTTCCGTCCCTTTCTGAAGGACCTGCGGGAAAAGATGCAATCCCCGACGTTGTTCCGCAACGTCGAGAAACTGATCGGCAGCTCGAAGAAGGCGCAAGAATTCCTGAAGCAGACCGAAACCCGGATCGCCACACGCCGCAAAGCGATGAAAGAAGCAGCCATGGCCAAGGCGAGTTAGGTTCTCTGTGTTCTTAAACCACCAGGGACACTAAGGTCCACGAAGGAGATCGACAGAATCCTTGGTGCCTTTCCGGTCCCTGGTGGTTGGTTTCCGCCCTAGGAGATGTATTCCCGGATGTACTCGTCTTTCGTCTCGCGACAATTCATGCGCGTCGCCGTCAAAAATAATCTTTCCATCGCGCAGAATCAGAAAGCTCATGGGAACCTCGCCGCGAGACCCTTGGGGTAGGGGTTGCATCCGGTTGGTCTTGCGGTCGAAGTAATGGGTCGCCATGATAAAGGCGTCCTGCAGCCGGTGGGTGACCAGCAGAGCGCTGGTCTTGGAAACGTCCCGCTGCTTGACGATCAGCTCAACGATGGTGGTGGAGGTCACAGGATCCAGGCCACCGGTCGGCGAATCGTACAACAGCACTTCCGGCTGCGTGATAATGGCCCGCGCGATCGCCACCCGCCGCCGCATTCCGCCGGAAAGTTCCGCCGGAAACATGTCCACCGTGCGTTCCAGCTCCACGAAGCTCAGCACCTCGCGCACCCGCGTTTCGAGTTCGTCCCCGGAAACATGGCCCTCCTCCATTAAACGGAAGGCCACATTCTCGCGAACCGTGAGCGAGTCGAACAGCGCGCTCTCCTGGAAAACGATGCCGACTCGGCGGCGCAACTCGAAGAGTTCGTTTTCATTCATCCGGGTAATGTCCCGGCCCAGCACCCAGATGCGTCCGCGATCCGGCCGGATCAGGCCGAGAGCCAGCTTCAGAATGGTGCTCTTGCCGGAACCGGCCACGCCAAAAAGCGCTTTGGTTTCACCCGCGGGAAGATAGAAGGAGATACCGTCGAGCACCACCTTGTCCTCGAAGGCAAGGGAAACATCCTCGAAGACAATGACGCGATTGGCCGCGGGCGGGCGGGCGGCGTCCGGCGCGGCTGCGGGCAGAGAGGGCGTCGACATGCTTAAGATCCCAGAAGCACCATCAGGAACCGGGTGACAAAAACATCGACCACGATGATCAGGATCATCGAAGCCACCACCGCTTCCGTGGTCGCCCGCCCTACCCCCTGGGTGCCGCCTTTCGTGGACAATCCGTAGTAGCAGCCTACCGTCGCAATAATGAAGCCGAAAACCACCGGCTTCGCCAGTCCCATGAATACGTCGGAGAACACCAGAGTCTGCCAGGCGTTGCTCCAATACTCGTGCGGGTCCATGCCAATCAGCAGGCTGGCGACGAAGTTGCCTCCCAGCAGCCCCATGAAGTCCCCAAGAATGGTCAGGAAGAACAGCATGACCACGGTCGCCACCACCCGGGGAGTCACCAGTTTCTTCGCCGGATCGGTGCCCAGCGCGCGCATGGCGTCAATCTGCTCGGTCACCACCATGGAACCCAGTTCGCTCGCCATGCCTGAGGCATTGCGTCCCGCCACCACCAGTCCGGCCAGCACCGGGCCCAGTTCTCGCACGATGCCGATGGAAACCAGTTGGCCGATCACAGTGGTGGCGCCAAAGCGGCTCAGGGTGGTCGCGCTATTCAGCGCCAGAGCGGCCCCGGTGAAGAACACCGACGCCAGCACAATGGGCATGGAGCCGAAGCCAATCAGGTCGGCTTGCTGCACGATGTCCGCCACGTAGCGAGGACGCCGGAACAAGTTGGCCACCGATTGACCCGCCAGCAGGGAATATTCCTGGATCGAGGCAATCTTCTTCTTCGCAAAGTCCGCGGGAGAGAAAAGTTCGAGGTTACTGAGGAAATCGCCGGCTGCCATTCCGTGCTCCGAACAACTCACGGAACTATAACAGAGACCAGCTTTCGCGGTCGGTGCGAATGCGAAAGCTGCATTCTTCAATATCCGGCGTCATCCTGAGCCCGCGAGGCGAAGGATCTGGCGCGCCGTGGCGGTGCTCACGTCGCTGCTCTGCGCCGCGCGCCCGATCCCTCAGAGCGCTGAGGAGTCCTGCGTCACTCCCGGCTTTTTTTCTTGATTTCAATACTGAGGCGCTTGATTTTCTGATTGAGGGTGGAGAGCGGAACATGGAAGCGCTCGGCGGCTTCGGTCTGGTTCCAGCCGCACTTCTCGAGCATGTCGATGATGATGTGCCGTTCGCAGTCTTCCATGATGTCGAACAGCGAGGCGTCGGCGCGGTGCTCCAGGAGCGGGGAATCGCCGTGCCGCTTGCCGGTCATCGCGTCGGGCAGCAGGTCGACGTCCGATCTCGGTCCCCGAGGACAGCACCACCGCGCGCTCCATGACGTTTTCCAGTTCGCGCACGTTGCCCGGCCAGGAGTACGTCGAGCAAGAGGCGCAAGGCTTCGGTGCGTGATGTGCCGCACGCGGACGCTCGTTCTCCTCGCGAACTTCCTGCAGGAAATGATCCACCAGCAGCGGAATGTCTTCCTTGCGCTGGCGCAGCGGCGGCAGATCGATGCGTGATCACGTTCAGCCGGTAGAAGAGATCCTCGCGGAACTTGCCGTCCTTGCACCTGCTGCTGCAGATCGACGTTGGTGGCGGCGATGATGCGCACATCCACCTGCATCTTCGTGGACGCCGCCCAGGTGCATGAACTTGCGGTCCTGCAGCACGCGCAGAATCTTGGCCTGCGTATCCATGCTCATGGTGCCGATTTCGTCCAGGAAGAGCGTGCCCCGGTCGGCGACCTCGAAGAGTCCCTTCTTGCGAGGCGACGGCGCTGGTGAACGCGCCCTTCACGTGGCCGAAGAGCGTGGACTCCAGCAGGTCCGGCGGGCATGGATCCGGTGTTCACCGGCACGAACGGCCGGTCCTTGCGCGGCGAATTCAAGTGGATCGCCTTGGCGATCAGTTCCTTGCCGGTGCCGCTTTCGCCCTGCAGCAGCACCGTCGACCGGCTGGGCGCGACCTGCGCCACCAGGTCGAAAATCTTCAGCATGGGCTCGCTCTTGCCGACGATGTTCTCGAAGTTGTAGCGCTGCTTGAGGGCGCGCTTGAGCTGGACGTTTTCTTCTTCGGCGCGGTGGCGGGCCACGGCCGCGCGCACGTCGGCCAGCAATTTCTCGTTGTCCCAGGGCTTCTGGATGAAGTTGACGGCGCCGGCCTGCATGGCCTTCACGGCGTTCTCGACCGTGCCGTAGGCGGTGATCATGATGACCGAGAGCTGCCGGTCTTGCCGGTCGCGAATGTCCGCCAGCAGATCGAGGCCGTTGCGGTCGGGCAGGGCCAGGTCGAGCAGCACCAGGTCGAAGCGGCGCTCGCCAATGCGCGCCAGTCCTTCCTCGCCGCTGCCGGCGCACTCCACGCTGTAGCCCTCCATCTCCAGCAGGGTCTGCAGCGACTCGCGAATGGCAACCTCGTCGTCGATGATCAGCACCGACCCCGCCGCGGCAGGCGACGAATCATTCACATGATTGTGGGCTGATCACCGCAGCCTCAGACATTCACGGCCTTCCTGGTCAGGGGAAATTCAAGATAGAACGTCGTGCCTTCGCCGGGACGGCTC
Organism: Terriglobia bacterium; assembly: GCA_963840615.1. Taxonomy (GTDB): domain Bacteria; phylum Acidobacteriota; class Terriglobia; order Terriglobales; family Acidobacteriaceae; genus DATFTE01. The sequence continues at coordinate 52,358 of CAWJAA010000033.1, read as the reverse complement.
TCCACGCGAATCTTTCCCGCATGTTCCTGGATGATGCCGTAGGTGACCGACAGGCCCAGCCCGGTCCCCCGGTTCTGCTGGCCTTCCCGCGGCACGGTCTTGGTGGTGAAGAAGGGATCGTAGATGCGATGAATATGTTCCTGTGCAATTCCCGTGCCCGTGTCCGAAACCATGACACTGACCCCATCGCCATTGGAAGTCGCCACCCGCAGCGTCCCGCCGCTGGGCATGGCGTCGCGCGCATTCAGGAATAGATTCAGAAACACCTGCTGCAGCCGTCCGGCATTGCCGTGGATCAACGGCAGGTGATCGCACAGCTCATCCTGCACTTTGATGCGCGTGGTCTTGAACTGGTGCTCCAGCAGGGCCAGGGTGTCGGCAATGATCTTGTTGAGGTCCACGTCGGTAAACGCCGTCCCGCTGGTGCGCGAGAAATTCAGCAGGTTGTTGACGATTTCCGAGGCGCGGAAGGTCTGCCGCGTTATCTTCTCGAGCAGGCCGCTCTTCTGCGGATCATCCTGCAGTTGCTTGGCCAGCATTTGCGCGTAGGACGAAATGACCGCCAGCGGCGTATTGACTTCGTGCGCCACGCCGGCCGCCAGCAAACCGATGGAAGAAAGCTTGTCCGCCTGCGACAGCTGGGACTCCAGTTCCATGCGCTCGGTAATGTCATCCATGATGATCAGCCGCCCGATCACGTTGAATTTCCTGGTGACCAGCGGCGCGATGGCCACGTTCACGATGCGGCCCTCGCCACGCGGCGTGCCCAGCCGGAACTTGTACAGGTTGTGAATGCCCGGGTTCTGCCGCACCCGGTAAAATTCCTCAACGAACGCCGCCGGAAACACTTCGCTCAAGGGACGCGTCAGCGCCTGCCAGCGCGGCAACGCGTACATCACCTCCATCTGCGAGTTCCACGACTCGATGCGGTCGTCCAGATCCACCGCCAGCACGCCGACGTTGATCGACTCGACGATGTTCTCGTTGAAATCCTTCAGCCGTTCGTATTCGGCGACTTTCTGTTCCAGCGAGGCGTACAGGCGCGCATTCTGGATCGCAATGCCCAGGTATCCCGCCAGCGTCTCCAGCAGTTCCACGTCTTCGCTGGTCAGGAAATCGCCTTCCACCGTCTTGCCCAGCCCCAGCACTGCGATCACGCGTTTCTGCGCCCGGCAGGGAATGTAGTAGTTCAGGTCGAGTCTGCGGATCGCTTCTTGCGCTCTGGGGTCCTCACGCTGCACCTGGTGGGTGTTGTCGAAGAACAGGTGGCCGGCCTCCATCTCAGGACGGGGCACACTCAGAAAGCCCAGATCGATGCCGCTGGTCTGCGAAATTCCGAACGATTTGGCCAGCAGGAACCGGTGGCGGAGGCTCGCCCGCCGAGAGAAACACCGCCATGCGATCCACCAGCAGCGTGCGCGACAGGCGGTCGACCAGCGAACTCAACATCTTGTCGAGATCGGTCTCGGAGCTCAGTTCGCGGCCGAACTCAATCAGCGTCTGGCGATAGTCATAGCGCGTGCGGTAGAAGAACTGATCGATGCGCGTCCTGGATCCACTTGCGCACCGGATCGAACAACAGCGCCGTGACCACGATTGCCAGTACCAATCCCGCCGGGCCGGAGCTCGGAATCTGGGTGTGTACCAGTTCGGCGACGGCTGCGATGGCTGCGAAATAGGCGCCCGCGATGGCCCCCGCGGCCAGCGTGTACACCATGCCGCGCTTGAAGATCAGGTCCACATCCATCAGCCGGTAGCGGAAGATGGCGTATCCGAAGGTCAGCGGAAGCAAGCTCAGCGACAGCACCGAAACCTTCATCGCCGTCGCCCACGACAAGTCGGCCAGATAAGGGAGCACGTAAAACAGCGTGAACGGCGTGATCGCCAGGATGGTGCCGCGCGTCACCCACTTCAGTTGCTGCCGCAGGATGGGAGTACTCGCCTGCCGGTAGCTGTCCCACAGAAGGCCGGCGGCCGCGATGAAGAACACCGCCAGATAACCCATCTGCAAGCGGTCCAGATTCCAGCGCAGGCTTTCGCTCGCCTTCAGATTTTGCAGCGCAAACAGGTAGATGCCCAGCAGCAGCAGGCCCGGCAGGTAAACCAGCGGAACCGCCCAGCCGTGCTTGCGCACGAAATTGCGCTTTTCCGGAAAGGTCAGAACGAAGTGCAGAAACAGCGCCGGCTGTAAAAGCCACGCCACTTCGTTGCCCCAGAAGATGACCCAGTCGAAGCCGTTGAACTTTCCCGTGTAGTGAAAGGCGTAAAAAATGAACGACACCAGGCAGAAGACATAGAAATGGGTAGAGCCAGGCGCCGTCCAGCGTCGCAGCAAAACGTAGATTCCGATTCCCAGGTAAATCAGGGCAATGAAGCGCAGCCAGTCATACAGCGACTTGTCGGTGGGAACCAGGATGACCACCGCGTCGAGCGGGACGGAGTTGCGCATCACCGAGTACGTGGTTTTCGACCACGAGCCCACGCGGTACATCTCGCGCGTAAGCTCCGCCATGCCCGCAACATTGTGCTGGTTGATCGAGGTCAGCCGGTCGCCGGGACGGATTCCGCCCTTGTCCCCCGGGCCCATGGGTTCCAACCGGTCCGCCACCAGCGAGCCGCCATGTTCCATCCACATGACGCCGTCGCTGGGGACGGGAAAATCATGCTCTTTCTGAAAGTTTACCCAGGCCAGGTAGGCCGCCGAGATCGTCAACAGGGCCAGCAGGACGGCGGTAAACCGAATTTGAAAATCCCTGTTCATGGGCCGGGACGGCGGTTCTGGTACACGGGACAAACTACGCCGTTCCAAGGTCTGCACGTTCGGTGCCACGGCTAGAGACATAGGGAAAAGTGCCAAATTACCACAAATAAAAGACTTGTTAGATTATAGAAGGCGTCTGCCGCGATCGCTACGGATTTTAGAAGCTTTATGTGGGATTTGGTAACTGCTTGCCCTAGATCACCTTAGGGGCAACCCCTATACCCCGCTTACCTCAGGTAGGGAAGCACGCTGCCGGAAGTACCTTGCCCGCAGGTCAACTTTTCACGGCAACTTTCCGCCGCCCTCCGCGGGTTGCGCCACGCTCTCCGATAGAATCGTATTCATCATCCTATGAACAACTCCGACGAAATCATTCAGCGCGAGCGCCAGTTCCTGCTCCAGACCTACAGCCGCTATCCCCTGGTGATCGAACGTGGCAAGGGCGTCTTCCTCTACGATCTCGAAGGCAAGAAGTACCTCGACTTTGTGGCCGGGTTGGGAGTGAATGCCCTGGGACACGCGCACCCTCGGATCGTGAAGACCATCCGCGAGCAGGCCGCCAAGGTCATCCATCTCTCGAATCTCTACTACAGCGAGTATCAGGGCCGCTTGGCCGAGAAACTGTGTCTGCTTTCCGGGATGCAGCGGGTTTTCTTTTCCAACAGCGGCACCGAAGCCATCGAAGGCTCCATCAAGCTGGCGCGCTTAGCCGGACATCGCGCCGGCGGCAGCCAGAAATCGAAACTGGTGGCCCTGCAGGGCTCCTACCACGGCCGCACCTTCGGAGCCATGTCACTCACCGGGCAGGACAAGTACCGCAAAGGCTTCGAGCCGCTTCTCGAAGATGTAGATTTTGTTCCACAAAACGATCTTGACGCGCTCAGGTCAACCATTAACGCGAACACTTGCGCCATTGTGCTGGAACCTATTTTCGGCGAAGGCGGAGTACGCGAATGCTCGGTGGAGTTTCTAAGCGAGTGCCGCCGCCTGGCCGACCAGCACCGCGCTGCCCTGATCTTCGATGAAATTCAGTGCGGCCTGGGACGAACCGGTAACAGCTTCGCGTTCCAGACATTTGGCGTGACTCCCGACATTGTGGCGATCGCCAAGCCCATCGCCGCCGGAATTCCGCTGGGAGCCTTTTTGGCGAAAGAAGAGTTCGCGTCGGCCATCTCCGCCGGACAACATGGAACCACCTTCGGCGGAGGCCCGCTCGCCTGCCGCGTGGCCCTCGAATACCTCGCGATTCTGGAGGAAGAAAACCTGCTGCAGAACGTAAACCGCGTCGGCGCCTATCTTCAGCAGCAGTTGCAACAGTTAGCCGGGAAATACGCTGCGGTCCAGGAGACGCGCGGCCGCGGTCTGATTCAAGGCCTGCAGTTGGATATCCCCGCGCGTCCCATCGTCGAGCAGGCGCTCGCTGAGGGCATTCTGTTCAACAGCACCCAGGATACGGTCCTGCGCTTCCTGCCGCCCTTCCTGCTCGAAGAAAAACACGTCGATAAGGGCGTCAGGGTGCTCAAGAAGTTGTTGGGCAGGAAGAAATCCAAGGCATGAAATCGACCCAAAAAAGAGGGGAGCCGAAGCTCCCCTGTAAAGAAGCGACAGAGGCGATATCACTTAGATAGACTCCGGGGGCGCCAGAAAAGTTGTCTGACCGCCAAAGAAAGACCGTGAATACCAAGCCAGTCGCGGCAATCAGCAACGCTTCCATTGAGGAATGCCACGTCTTAATCGACGGAGCACGCATGCGTTACCTGCGTGCCGGGTCCGGTCCGCCCCTGGTTCTGGTTCACGGCCTGCTGGGGCACTCCTTCTCCTGGCGTTCTTGCACGCCGGTGTTGGCCAGGAACTTCACCGTCTACGCCGTGGACATGCTCGGGGCGGGTTATTCCGACCGGCCTGCGGGACTGGATCAGTCTCTGCGGGCCAATGCCGAGCGCCTGCTGCACTTCCTCGACGCCATCGGCGTCCAGTCCTGCATCCTGCTCGGTTCTTCGCGCGGGGGAGGAGTCGTGATGCGAGCGGCCGCTCTGGCTCCCGACCGCGTGCAGCGCATGGTGTTGGTCTCGCCCGTGAATCCCTGGTCCGATCATGGCAAACGTCTGGCACCGGTTCTGAGCCACCCGCTGGTCGCGCCCATATTCCTGCGGCTGGCTCCGCGAGCCAGAGTCTTTTACCCGCTGGTGCTGCGCAGGTTGTACGGGGACCCGACCCGCATTCTTCCCGGCACGCTCGAGGGCTACGCTGCCCCGTACGCCCTGCCCGGCGCGTTCGAGCACGAGATTCGCGTCTTGCGTTCCTGGAATCGCGACCTTGAGGAACTGCGCTCGGTGCTGCCGCGCATCGCCCACATCCCGGCGTTGCTTCTCTGGGGCAGTCGCGATGTCGCCGTGAACCCCGTGTCTGCCGAGCGCCTGCGGAAGAACTTCCACCATTGCCGGCTGATCATGCTCGATGGCATTGGGCACATTCCGTACGAAGAAATGCCGGAAGAATTCAATCGCATCGTGAACCAGTTCCTGCTGGGCCGGTTGCCGGAGCCTTCCGCGAAGTGAGCAGCACTGACTCTGTTACTCTTCAGTCAGGAAAGGATTCCGCCGAACCCGTCCCTACGTTTTGATGGCCCTGTACATCTTCGACCTGATCCGCGGACACCTGGCGGAACATGGCTACTCGACCGTCGCGATCGCCCTGTTGCTGGAGAATGCCGGGCTGCCCGTGCCCGGGGAAACGATTCTGCTGCTCGCCAGCTTCCTTGCCTATTCGGAGCACTACCTCTCTTTGCCCTATATCATCGTGGTCGGAGTGGCGGCCGCGACCGCGGGCGACAACCTCGGTTTCCTGATCGGCCACTATGGCGGACGTCCTCTGCTGAAGCGCTACAGCAGCCTGCTGCGGGTGGGCCCCGAAAACCTCGCCAAAGGGGAAACCCTGTTCGACCGCTACGGCGCAACCACCATCCTGATAGCACGGTTTATCGCGGGCTTGCGGATCGTGGCTGGGCCTCTGGCCGGTGTACTGCGCATGAATTGGCGCAAGTTTTTCCTGTGTAACTTTCTGGGCGCCGCGCTCTGGGTGACGGTCATTTCCAGCGCCGGATTTCTGTTCGGCAAGCACTTTGACAAACTGCTCGAAACGCTCAAAGACGCGAACCTCGTCGTCCTGGCAGTGGCCGCCGCCGCCGCGATCTATTGGCTCCGATGGCGACGCACGTCCTCTTGACGGTGCCCCATGTCTCGCGTTCTGTGCGAGAAGCGGGGTTCGTTGCTCACTCCGAAAATTCACAGAGGGATGGGGTCAAGAGGGATGGGATCGTAAATCCCACATTTCGCGAGGGTCCGCGAAACAAGGGGCGCACCGTCATTCGGAACCGGTCTGTATCTCCAGTAACTTCGGTTCCATTGCTGCCGCGCTTTCCCCGATGCTACCCTCGAACTCAGCGAATCCCCAATGCCGGTTTCTACACCATCGCTTGAGGCTCCGTCGCGCATTCAGCGATTAGCCCACCTGTTGCACGTCGACATCCCCGAGATCTGGCTGCGCTTCCTTTTGGCCATGGTGGGACTGGTGCTGGCGTTTGCGGCCGCTCTGTTTTCCACCGTCTCGCGCGAATCGGGAAACCTCTGGGCGACTCTGGTCCTGGCGTCCGCCGCCTTGATCCTGGCGACGCTGGTGGGGTTAACCACGGTCCCCTATCTCGCCCGCCGTGTCGCCGGCGCCCGGGTTCGCGACATCTTCGATTACGATGTGACCCGCGCCGGCATCGTCTATGTGCTGGTGGTCCTCATGATCGGGATCGCCGCCCTGAACACCGGCAACAATCTTCTGTATATCGTGGTCGCTGCCATGCTGGCGGCGATTCTGGTTTCGGGCATCGCTTCCGCCATGATCTTGCGCGACCTCGAACTTGACGTCCGGCTCCCCGAACACGTGTTTGCCGGACGCGCCACCCAGGGCAGATTCCTGGTGAAAAACCGGGGCCGCTGGCTGCCCTCTTTTTCGGTCAATGTCATTCCTTTCAAGAAGGGGAAAAACAAGAAGCACTGGCGATGGTCGCCGGCAACATTTGCCTGGCCTCCGCACCGTGCGCCTGAGAAACAGTGGCTGCACTTGCCGGATCGCCTGCTGCGCCGCGTGACCGACACCGCGCCGCCCGGGATCTTTCAGGGATCGGCCTACTTTCCTTACATTCCAGCCGGCGGGGAACTGGCCGCCGAACTCGAATTGCGTTTTGACCTTCGCGGGCGGTATCGCGAAGAAGGTTTCGGTCTCTCCACCCGCTTCCCCTTCGCCTTTCTCACCAAGACCCGGCGTGTCCCCTTGCAGCGCGAGATCATCGTCTACCCGCCGGTCGAGCCGACCGACGAGTATTTCGAAATCTTGCCCATGATCACCGGGGAATTTGAAACCTTCGCCCGCGGACGCGGTTACGACCTCTATCGCATCCGCGAATACCTGCCCGAAGACTCCGCCCGTCACGTGGACTGGAAAGCCACGGCCAAGTCCGGGTCGCTGAAAGTGCGCGAGTTCAGCCGCGAGGACGAGCGCAAGCTCCGCATCGTGTTCGACAATCCTGGCCCGGGCGTCGTCTCCGAAAAAACCTACGAGAATGCCGTTGCCTTGGCCGCATCCCTGGGATGGCACTTCACTTCGGAAAACACCGAGATCTCTTTCATGGCGCCAGGTTATGAAGGTGGCCCCGATCTCTACCGCTTCCTCGCCTACCTGGCTCTGGTCACACCGCAGGCAGCCACGTCCGTCCTCGAGCAGCTTCCGGTTTCCGACGACTACAACATCATTCTGACCACTCGTCCGCGCGGCACCGTGCCCACGGCGCTCTGGGCCCGTTCCTACTTCGTGTTCATTGGAAGCCGCGAGTGATACTCGATTGGTCAACCTTTCAGAGCAGCCATGGCCGCAGCCACGGCATCTGACCTTGTAAACTGGTATGCGTGAGAACTGGACATCCCCAAATTACAGGTGAAGTATGAATCGTAGTCATCCCCTCAGGTTCCGCTCGGCGCTCTTGCTCAGCGTGTTTTCTTCTCTCGCCCTATCCGCCTGGGCTCAGAAGGCCCCCGAGGTTCCTTCGGGCACGATCGTAAAAATTCGCATCATCGACAAGCTTTCCAGCGAAGAGGCGCAAGTGGGCGACGTCTTTCACGCCACGCTCGAAGATCCCATCACCGTGGATGGAAAGCAACTCTACCCCAAAGGCGCCGACGTCACCGGACATGTAACTGATCTGCACAAGTCCGGTCGCCTGAGCGAACCGGGCGAACTCGACCTGGTCCTGAACACCGTGACCTCCGGCAAGATGACGTCATCGCTGCGCGTAGAGCCGCTCGTCATCAAGGGAGAGGGTCACACCAAGAGCAATGCCACAAAGATCGGTGGAGGCGCGGCTTTAGGCGCGGTCATCGGAGCCCTCGCCGGAGGAGGCAAGGGAGCCGCCATCGGTACCCTGGCGGGCGGCGCGGCCGGCACCGGTGCGGCCGCTGCTACCGGAAAGAAGGCTGCCACCGTCGCCTCGGAAACTGTGCTCAGCTTCACTACGGTTGTTAATTCCGGCGTGGTTGCCGCCAATACCCCGAACCACGAGATGGACAAGGCCAGCAATACTTCCCCAGCCCAGGAGGCTGCGACGCCCACCGACACCACCCAGCTCTTCACCATGCGCGACCGCAGAGTCATTCGCAACTGTGTTTCCGAGCACGCTTCCGACTTCTCCCCGGGGGCGACCCAGCGTCCCGAACTCCCTCCCGGATCCGACCGCCAGCTGCAGCGCGGGGAAACCCTGAGTCCGGAGGTGCAGAAAGCCGCGCAGTCGTTACCCTTGGCCTGCGTGCAACAGCTTCCCACCATCCCTGGCAATCTGGACCGCGTGGTCTATAGCGGCCGGGTGCTGCTGATCGATAGTGACAACCGGATTTTGGACGTATTTAACCTGGATGACAGCCAGTAGTTTGGCCCCGGACAGCCTACAATTTTTCAGGTAGGCCGCATTTTTCTTGCTCCCGCGGCCCTGATTTCGTCATATACTCGGCGGCGCAGCGCCTTGGTTGGGATGAAAATTGGGGCCCCGGGGGTGTGAAATGCAGATTTGCCACCTGATCAAAGATCAGGAAACCTATCGTGCTGACGCCGAGCAGACCGTGCTCGAGGTCGCCAAAGCCATGGTGGACCGCAATATCGGAGCGGTGCCCGTGCTGCGCGAGGGTCTGCTGATCGGGATTTTCTCGGAACGCGACCTGATGAAGCGGGTGGTTGCCGAGGGCCGCGATCCGCGGGTTACGCTGCTGTTCGAAGTCATGACCGAGGACCCTCTTACCGTATCCCCCAATGAGGAACCCAGCACCTGCATGCACCTGATGCGGCGCCACGGCTTCCGCCACCTGCCGGTCTGCGAGGGAAAGGAACTACGCGGGATCATCTCCCTGCGCGACCTGCTGCTGCATGATCTGGACGAGAAAGACGACGAAGTCCGAATGATGCGCGCTTACATTCAGGCGTGTCCAGATATGTAAGTCTTGATCCAGACCCAGGCGGTCTCTCGCCAACTCCCCGCCGCTTGCCAGACGCGGGGAAACCCCTATTCGGTTTCTGGAATCCGCCGTCGAGTAGCGATCTCGTCCCATCTTCACATGAGGAACTAAGCCTGCCGCCGGTAACGTTACTCCCGGTTACCTTAGTACATTGACCATTGGTCCGTACCTGCTTAACTTCATAGCTGGGACCCGAGTCTATTGGGTGTAGTCTGTCGACCGAGCCGTCCCCGTGCTGGGAAAACAGCAGAATGAACCCAAGAATTCAGTTCGCCTACTACGCACTCTGGATTGCCCATCCGGTGCTGCAAGCGCTGGTCGCAGGCACCATGTACCGGCGAAAGTTACACCGCTCGTTTCCCGTGTTCTTTTCCTACGTCCTCTCGCAAATCCTGATCTTCGCCATCGTTTTCCCGGTATTCCTGAAGGGTAGTTACGCGGCGTTCTTTTACGTTTACGCGGCTTGCATCGGCGTCAGCGTTGCCATCGGGTTCAAGGTGATCTACGAAGTCTTCCTCGACGTTTTCCGCCCGTACCATACCCTGAAGGATCTCGGTTCGGTGTTGTTCAAGTGGGCAGGGCTGGTCATGTTGCTGGTGGCGGGAGTGGTGGCGGCAGCCAGTTCATCGACCGAACAGGGCCCCTTGCTACAGGCGGTCATGACCGGACAGCGATGTGTGCGCGTCATCCAGGTCGGTCTCATTATTTTCTTGCTGGTTTTTTCCAAGTATCTCGGAGTCTCGCGGCGACAGCACAGTTTTGGAATTGCGCTCGGGTTTGGCAGTTTCGCTTGTGCGGAATTGATGCTGGTCGCGCTGCGCGCGGGTGGATACCTGACTGAGACCTCCGCCAGCATGGCGAACATGGCCGCCTACAACGCCACCATTCTCACCTGGCTCGCTTATGTTGCCGCCAAGAGCCCGGCGCGAGAAGTGTCGGCCAGTCTGCTGATGTCGCAACGCTGGGACCAGAGTCTGGGTGACTTGCAGCATCCGGTCGCGCCCGATTCGCTCATTCCCATGTTTGAAAGCATGGTAGACCGGGCTCTGTCGCGCACCAACGGTGACCCGGTTCCCGAAGAGGCTGGGCAACTCGTCTCCCACCGCATGGCGTCCCGCTCCGAACGGGACGACGATCTAGCCTCTCTTCCTCGCGTCGTCTCCAAACTCTAACTTGGGCCGGCTTGTCTGGATTCTAGACGGTCCGGGTGTGCCCCGGACAAATCGCTTCCCGTTACGATAAATTCAAATCCAATTGAAAATCTTGAAGAAAAGCGCGTTTCTCACTTTGAGTCATTCCCAAATAAGACACTGAATCCCGCCTCTCGATGAAAGTTTTCTGGACACTTTCGGCCTGCACGGTATAATGCGGGGCCGTGAGGGTTTCCGCTCCCAGGGGACCCGCACGCAAGGAGAACAGTCCATGAAACGTGCGGTCAGGATGGTCATCCTGATGGTAGGGTTGGTTTGCACGTATGTCGCGGTCGCCACTCCGATGTTTGCTGCACCGGATGGCGGTCCGATTCTATCGTGCAATCCGAAAACAGGCTGCCCGAAATAGGGTAGCGCCACCGCAGTGTAAAACAAGTAACTCGCCGCAGCATGCGGCCTAAATAAATTCATCGGGCTGACGATTGCGAAGTGCAACGTCAGCCCTCTTTTTTGCTCGCAAGCGGCGGGCGCCTCCCGCCTACGCGACTTTGCGCCGGTTGCGCAATCCTCTCCCCAGTTCTTCCGGGCTGGAAATCGGCGGTTGACAGGCAAAGTTTGAACACACCACGGCCGCCGATTTCCCTTCCTTAAGAATGGGCAATGGCGCGATGGTTGCGGCCAGGGCCGCCGGAAGATTCTCCGGCACCGCTTGATTCGGCTCCAGCTTCAATACCGTTTTATTCAGCGCGAACGGGGCGATCGCCGCCGCGAGCAGTTGCTTTGCCAGGGCATCGGCGCCCAGCACCACCACTTGGGTGTGCGGCTGGGCTAAGTGGACGGCAGCAATCCCATAAGTGGCAGCGAAGATGCCATACTGACCCACTATTCCGGCAAGCACTTCGAGGGTTTGCCCGGCTTGGTCGCGGTAAGCCGCATGGTTGGTGTAGGCATGCAGTCGCAACAGCGCGATGGCCGCCATCGAATTGCCGGCGGGCGTGGGTGAATCCTGAAAGGGTTTGCGACGCGTGCCCAGAACGCCGAGCGCCTTCTCCACCCCCGCCGCTTTGTCGGTGTCGAAAAAACCTCCAGAAACCGGATCGAAGAATCCATCCACCATCCGCTCGGCCACCCGCTTGGCAAAATGGAAGTAGCTCAGATCCGCGGTGGCCTCATAGGCATCCAGGCAAGCCACCACGGTACAGGCATAGTCGTCGAGTACGCCCCGAATCTCGCGCCGCTCGGCTTGCGCGTCCGAGTAGGCCATCACATGCAGCAGTTCGCGCTCCGCTCGCCAGGCGTCCGACAGAATGCGGTCCAATGACCGCAGCGCAAAGTGCCGGGCGTCTTCCAGGCCGAGCACTTTTGCCGCTTCCAGATAGGCCGACACACACAGCGCGTTCCAGCCCACATACATGGTCTTGTCCACATAGGGAGTGGGACGCTGCAGACGGGCGGCGTACAGCTTCTTTTTCGCCGAGTCGAGTAACTCCCGCAAGCGCGGCAGAAGGAGGTTCAGTCGCTTGGCGATTTCTTCGAGCGAGGCCCTTACATAGAGAACATTCTTTGCCGGGTTGTGATGCATCTCGCCGACTTCGTTGATATCGAAATAAAGCGCTGCCACGCTGGCTTCTTCTTCCGTCAGCACAGCCTTGGCTTCCTCTAAGGTCCAGGTGAAGTAGTCGCCGTCGTCGTCCATCGAGTAGTCGGCGTCCTGGGATGCGTAGAATCCAGCATGGGTGCGGTCGCTGAGCCACTCGTCCATCCAGCGAATGATGTCGCGCGCCACGTCGGCAAACCATTCCGATCCCGTCGCCTGGTAGCCGTGCACGTAATTCTTCAGCAATTCCGAATTGTCATACGACATCTTCTCGAAGTGCGGCACCACCCAGCGTTCGTCCACTGAATAGCGATGAAATCCGCCGGCCAACTGGTCATACATGCCGCCGCGAGCCATCTTCTCGAGCGTGAACACAAACGCATGCCGCAATTGCTCGTCGCCGCTGCGCACATATTGATCGATGATCAGATCAAGCATCGCGGGGTGAGGAAACTTGGGCGCACTGCCGAAGCCGCCGTTGGTGGCATCGAACATGCCAAGCGCGGATTTCACGATCGCATCGATGACTGCGGGCGAAAATGTCGCGCTGCGTCCGGCGAAAGACTCAGCCTGCGCGATCGCGCTTTCCACCATCTTCGCCTGGTCCACAACTTCGGAATTCTTCTGATGATAGGCGTCGGCAATCGACAGCAGCACCCGTTTGAAACTCGGCCGTCCATATTGATCGTCAGGAGGGAAGTAGGTGCCGCCATAGAACGGCTTGCCGTCAGGCGTGAGAAAAGCCGTCAAGGGCCACCCGCCTTGCCCGCTGATCGCGCTGACCGCCGCCTGGTAGCGGCTGTCGATGTCGGGACGCTCGTCGCGATCCACCTTCATCGCGATGAAGCGTTCGTTCACGATCTGCGCAATCTCGGGACTGTCGTACGATTCACGATCCATGACATGGCACCAGTGGCACCACACCGCGCCAATGTCGAGCAGGATGGGCTTGTTCTCTCGCTCGGCCGCCGCAAAGGCCTCCTCTCCCCACTCCTGCCACCGGATCGGCTGATGCATCGCGGACCGCAGGTAGGAAGAAGATGCCTTGGACAGGGAATTGAGGGTGACAGTCATCCGTTAAGTGTAACGCGGGTCGCGGTCGCGGTCGGCGCTGGAAGGTCGCAGTGGAAACATAAGATTTTTCACTTGGAACCAGCACGTCAGCCTGAAGACCGAAGTGACGGTCCGAGGAATTGCGGCCACGCAGTGATGGACCACCGAACGCGGAAACGTCGTGGCGGGATGGGAATTTCTATCGCCATCTGAAAACTTCTCGCGATAAGCAGCGATCAACCAGAATCCGGCGACCGGCCGCAGCGACCTACGACCCCAATTGCCGCGCAATCCCGCAATACAAATCCACCGCCTCCATCAACTGCTTCTTCTCCACATACTCGCCTTCGGTATGCGCCACGTGAATCGATCCCGGCCCCACCAACAGCGGCTGCCCCCAGTTACTGAGCGCGGGAATGTCAGTAGTGAACGCAGCCACCATGGTTGGCACGCCCTCGGGAGCGCGCAAACGCACGAAAGGAATTTCCAAGGTGAACTCAACCCGAGCCAGGTCTCCCACGGTCGCTACAATCTCGCGACGCAACGCCTCGGACGGTCCCACCAGCCGGTACAGCAACTGCGCCTGGGCCCGATCCGGAATCACGTTCGGCGCCCGGCCGCCTTCGATCAGCCCGATGTTGAGCGTGCAGGGACCAATCCCAGGCTCAGCCGGAAGTTTCATGGCACGCAACCGGGTGCAGCGCCTCCACCAGTTTGTCGATCGCTGACTCGCCCAGTTCCGGGTAGGCCGAGTGCGCCATGCGCCCCGAAGCCATCACCTCCACTCGCAAAGCTCCCTTCGAAGCCACTGCAACCTGATTTTCCGTAGGCTCGCCGTTGATCAGAAACTTGCGAGCCGTAAGCCTGCTGGTTCGCCACCTTCGCACCCAGGCTGTCGCGCTCTTCGCCCACAAGAAAAAGCAGTCCGACGTGGATGCCTTTCGCGCGCAAACGCAAAGCGGCCGCCGTCTGAATGGCGATGATTCCCTTCGCGTCGCACGATCCGCGCCCGTACACGCGTCCGTCATCTTCGCGCGATGCAATGAACGGAGGCACCGTGTCCATGTGGGTGGAGAAAACAATCGCGGGCTCCGGCTGCTCCGGCCAAGCCGCCCACACATTGCACCGCGAACCTTCCACCGTCACTTTCCGTGACTCGAATCCAAGCCGGGTCAACTCCCATTGCAGAAAATCCCCAACCCGACCCTCGTTGCCGGTGATCGATTCGATATCCACAAGTTGACGGGTGAAGGCGACAACGTCCATGCGGAAAAGAATAGCACTCAGCACTCGGCAGTGAGACAGCACACAGCCTCACCGCTTTTGAGGTCATCCTGAGCCCGCGAGGGCGAAGCATCTCGCGTGTGGCGAGAATGCCTCTGCTGCGCGCCAGATCCCTCGCTCCGCTCGGGAGGACGTCGGCCTTCTTTTGGCTCAATGCTGAGTGCTGAATGCTGAGTGCTTATAATTACCTCGTGCCCGTCCAGAACTCCGCCATCCGCTCCCTCTTCCTTGAAGGTCCCGCCGGACGCCTCGAAGCCCTGCTCAATGCCGGCGCCGAACATGCCACGCATGCCGCGCTGGTCTGCCATCCTCATCCCCTGTTCGGAGGAACGCTGCACAACAAAGTCGTGTTCCACACCATGAAAGCGCTCAACGGCTTTGGATATCCCGTGCTGCGCTTCAATTTTCGTGGAGCCGGACTCAGCCAGGGCGAGCATGATCACGGCGTCGGCGAGCGCCAAGATGTGGTCACGGCTCTAAACTGGCTCGATCAGGAATTCCATCTCCCGCTGATCTTCGCCGGATTTTCTTTCGGCGCCGCCGTCGGACTGCCCGTCGCCTGCGCCGACGACCGGGTGAAAGCCATGATCGGACTCGGCCTGCCCGTCGCCCCCATCGACGATCGCGCCTACAACTTCGATTTTCTCGGTACTTGCACCAAGCCCAAGCTTTTTGTAAGCGGCACCCGCGACCAGTTCGGCTCGCCGGCCCAATTGCGTCAACTCGTAGACACCGTCGCCGAGCCCAAGCAATTGGTGCTCATTGATGCCGCCGACCATTTCTTCGAAGGCCGCCTGAAAGAACTTCGCGAAGCGATTGAAACATGGGTGCAGAAAGAATTGCATCCGTAGAGACGCAGCTTGGCTGCGTCTCTACCAAAATGGCGGCGCCGCTCTTCTATAATCCTCCGAATGCCTCCTGATCGCGAACGCCTGGCCGTGGATATGCGCGTCACCGCGCGCCACCTTTTCGAGCACGCGCTCTCGGAAGCCGGCATTGACCGGGCCTTCCAGCGTCATGTGGATTGCGAACGCGGCGTGCTGCGCGTCTGCGAAGACCTCTACGACCTGGGTTCCTACGGCCGCGTCTTCGTGGTTTCGATCGGCAAAGCTGGCCACACTCTGGTGAACGCGCTCGAGATGCAGGCCGGCAGCCGCTTCGAAGGGATCATCGCCAGCTCGGTGGCGCCTGCAACCCAGTTGCGCGGCTTCCGCTATTTTCAGGGAGGCCATCCCACCCCCAATGAAGAATCGCTTCGCGCCGCCGAAGCCATGCTGAAATCGCTCAACGCCCAGAACGCTTCGTCGCTGGTGCTGTTCCTGATCAGCGGCGGCGGATCGTCCATGGCGGAAAAGCCGATGGACGCCGACATTTCTCTGGAAGATTTAGTCGCTACCTACCGGGTCCTGGTGCACTCTGGCGCCCCTATCGCCGAGATCAACGCCATCCGCAAGCATCTTTCCGCGGTCAAGGGCGGAAGGCTTGCCGCCGCGGCGCATCCCGCACAGCAGGTGTCACTGCTGGTGTCTGACGTTCCCGACAACCGGATGGACGCGCTCGCCTCCGGGCCGACCATGCCCGACTCGACCAGCGCGGAAGACTGCTATGCCCTTGCCGCCAAATACGGCATGCTGGAACAGTTTCCGCCTTCGGTGCGCGAGTTGTTTCAGCGCCGGGCCCTGGAAGAAACTCCCAAATCCGATGATCCCGTATTTCACCGCTCCCGCTGGTGGCCGATCCTGTCCAATGCCACGCTGCTGGAGTCGGCCAAATCAGAGGCCCAGCGCCACGGTTTCACCGTCGAAGTCGATAACCGCTGCGACGACTGGGATTACGTTCCCGCCGCGGACTATCTACTCAACCGTTTGCGCCAGTTACGCAAACCGTCCCAGCGCGTCTGCCTGATCTCGGGAGGGGAAGTAACGGTCAAAGTCACCAATGGCGGAGTTGGCGGACGCAACCAGCAGTTCGCGCTGGCCTGCGCCACCAGGATTGCCGGAGAAAACATCACCGTGCTCAGCGCGGGCACCGACGGGATCGACGGCAACAGCACCGCCGCCGGCGCGCTGGCCGACGGAACCACGCTCGATCGCGCCCAGGCCAGAGGCCTGGACGCGCAAGCGCATCTGGAAGGCTTCAACGCCTATCCCTTCTTCGCAGCTCTAGGAGACGCAGTCATCACCGGGCCCACCGGCAACAACCTGCGCGACCTGCGCGTTCTATTGGCCTACTAGGCGCTCTTCTTCATCTTCTCCGCCGCCTTTGCAAACGCTTCTTCCTGCGCCCGTTCCATCTCTTGCGGCGTCATGACCTTGATGCGCGACCCCAGCGACCACAAATGCCCGAAGGGATCGGTGACCTGTCCATAGCGATCGCCCCAGAACTGGTCCATCAAGGGCATCTTCACCTTCGCGCCTGCGCCCACTGCGCGCTCCCACGCCTGGTCGACATTCTCGACATAGACATGAATGCTGACCGCGGTCCCGCCGGATTGCGGACCCAGCGATCCAAATTCGGGAAATTCATCGGCCAGCATCAGCTTCGAGTCGCCAATCTGCAACAGCGCATGCATGATCTTTCCGCCCGGCCCAGCATGTTTGCCCAGCAACTGCGCGCCCAGAGCCTTCTGATAAAACTCGATCGCCTGCTCGGCGCCCTTTACCACCAGGTGAGGAGTAAGAGTGTGGAAACCTTCTGGAATGGGGGTAACTTTTTCCGTCATAGGAGTCTCCTTTGCAGACAGGAAGTCTAGCGTAGCTGGCGGAAAAAATTGTCAAAAAGGAATTAAAAAAAGCGAGTCACGCCTTCTTGCAGAACGATCACCCGGTCTTCAATCCCAGCCGCTTTGGCCTCGCCCTCCAGCAGTTGCAGCGGTTCCTCCATCGGTTCGTGAGAGAGCCGGAAGGTGCCGTAATGCATAGGCACCATCCAGCGCGCGCCCAAATCGAGGAAAGCCCGGGTGGCGTCGGCGGGATCGGCGTGCACGTTGCGGAAGGTCGGGGGATTGTAGGCTCCGATCGGCAGCAGGGCGACTTCCGGCGAAAGCCGCTGGCCGATCTCGCGAAATCCGGAAAAGTAAGCGGTGTCTCCGGCGTGATACACCGAGTGTTTATGATCCCGCAGCACGTAACCGCCGTAACCGCGGTGGGAATCTTTGATGATGCGCGCGCCCCAGTGGCGCGAAGGCACGTGCGTCACCGTCAGCCCGCGGTGACGGTAGCTGTTCCACCAGTCCAGTTCCACCACGTCACTGAAGCCCAGGTCCGATACCAGGTCGAACACATGGTGCGGCACCACGATCGCCGGCGCCGAGCCTTTGCGGCGGCGGGTCTGCTGCACAATGGCTCGCAACGAAGGCCGGTGCAAGTGATCGAAGTGGGCGTGCGTCACCAGCACCAGATCAATGGGAGGAAGATCGCGCAACCGCACTCCCGGCAGGCGAAGCCGCTTCAATACGAACAGCCAGCGGGCAAAGTTCGGATCGATCATCACATTCTGGTCGCCCATCTGCACCAGGAAGCTGGAATGACCGATGAACGTCAGACCTAACTCACCATTCGCAACCAGCGTGGGCTTGTGACTGGTTCCGGTGCGAGGAGTCACCACGGAGTGACGCACCAGGCGTCCGAACTGTCGAGCGCGCTTGCGAAGCGCCGGGTTCTTGAGCGTAGACTTGAACATCAATCGTGGGATCGGAAACAGCGCTCCGATCACCCCTCGTCATATCGCCGGGCAGTCCCCGCGGAACCGGGGTTCCGCGCTTTCTGCGATGTCTTCATCGATGACGGAAGTTGTCTTTCATTTTAGATCAATTCGCTCAGAGATTGCTTGACCGCCGTTGTACACGTCAGTTCTAATCCCTTTTGGATCGAAGGAGAAAGTGCGGCATGCGAGTTGCATTCTTGGGATTAGGAATCATGGGCCGCCCCATGGCGGCTAACCTGGTCAAAGCCGGCCACGAGGTCACCGTCTGGAATCGTACGCCCGGCAAAGAGGTTGAGGGAGCGAAAACTGCCTCCTCTCCCCTGGACGCTGCTCGCGGAGCGGAAGTCGTCTGGATGTGCGTCTCCGATACCAAGGCCGTGGAAGGACTCCTGTTCGGTCCCCAGGGCGCCGAAGAATCCCTGACCGAGGGCATGATGGTTGTGGATTCGAGCACCATCGCGCCCACCGCAACCCGCAAGTTCGCCGAACGGGTGCGCGCTCGCGGCGTCCAGTATGTGGACGCTCCGGTGACGGGCTCGAAGGTGGGGGCCGAGGCTGGCACCCTGATTTTCATCGTCGGCGGGGAAGAGTCCGCGATTGACAGACTCAAACCTCTGTTCTCCGCCATGGGCAAGCAGTTTTTCCGCATGGGAGACACCAGCAAGGGCCAAACCGCAAAGCTGGCGATGAATCTGCAGATTGCCATGATCTACGAAGGCTTCGCCGAGGCTCTCACCCTGGCCGCCAAACTGGGGGTGGATGCCGCGACCATGATGCCTCTGATTCAGGCGTCCATGGTGAAATCCGGCGTGGTCGAATACAAAGCGCCCTTCGTTCTGCAGCGGGATTATTCACCCAACTTTCCTCTCCGCCTTATGTACAAAGACATCCGCCTCGCCTTAGAGGCCGCCAAAGAAGCCCGCGTGAAGTTGCCCGGGCTTGAGACCGTGGAAGAAGTTTATGAAGTTGCCGCCGAAGACGGTTATCAGGATATGGATTACGCCGCCACCCTGGCGCTGTTGGAAAAATGGGCGGGAGTCGAAGTGAAGGGCACTACCGCCTTGCCTGAATGACGTCATCCCGAGCGGAGCGAGGGACCTCGCGCGCAGCACCGCACACTCGCTCCCCGCGAGATCCTTCGCCCTGTCGGGCTCAGGATGACGTCAAAACATGGTGCTGTAAAGGACCAGATGCCGTCGTCGCTTGCCAAACTGCCACTGGCTGTTGCTGCACGCCGTTACTCCCGTAACCCTCAATCCGTCCGCTATTACAGAAGTATTACACGCAGCTTGCACCCGGCCTTGATACGTTATCATCCGATTCAATAGAGACCGAATAACGGGGAATTTAACGCATGCAATTGGAAGCGCTCGAGCGCAAGGCCGCCGCCAAGAACGAAGTCAACTGGGTCACCGCCTCTTTCATGCTCCTGTTTCACATCGGAGCCGTCGCCGCCCTTTTCTTTTTCAGTTGGAAAGCTCTCTTCACGCTGCTCTTTCTCTGGTGGGTCGCGGGAAGCCTCGGCATCGGCATGGGCTATCACCGCCTGCTTACGCATCGCGGATACAAGACTCCCAAGTGGGTCGAATATTTCCTGACGGTCTGCGCCACGCTCGCCCTCGAAGGCGGACCGATCTTCTGGGTCGCCACGCACCGCATTCATCATCGCTACTCCGATCACGAAGGCGATCCCCATTCCCCGATCGACGGCAAATGGTGGGCGCACATGGGCTGGATTCTCATGGGCAAGTCCATGCACCACGACACCACCACGCTGGCCAAGTACGTCCCCGATCTGGCGAAGGATAAATTCCACGTCTGGATCACCAAATATCACTACGTGCCCATGATCGTTCTCGGCCTCGTCCTGCTCGCGATCGGCGGACTGCCGCTGCTGCTCTGGGGAGTCTTCCTGCGCACGGTCATCCTGTTGCACTGCACCTGGCTGGTGAATTCGGCCACCCACTCCTGGGGCACGCGCCGTTTCGTGACTCGCGATCTCTCGACCAACAGTTGGTGGGTCGCCCTTCTGACTTACGGAGAAGGCTGGCACAACAACCATCACGCCCATCCGGTCTCGGCTCGTCATGGCCTGCGCTGGTACGAGATCGACATGAACTGGTACGGCATCTGGGCGCTGAAGAAGCTGGGCCTGGCCAGCAATATCTACTGCGTCAAACTCTCAGAGCTGGAAAACAAGACCGAACCCGCTCCAGAAGAAATGCCCGAGCCCAGAACTGGCCTCGGTCTAGACCAATTAGAAGTGTCATCCCGAGCGAAGCATGCAGATCGCAAAGCGATCTGCATGCGCAGTCGAGGGACCTTGAGTTCCGTCGTACACCCGTCCCGTATGGAAGTCCTGAACCCTTAACAGTAAGAAGACGTCATCCCGAAGGCGGCGCATTTCAGCCGCCTGAGGGATCCGGCGTGTACCACCAAACTCTCAACCACTGCGCGCCAGATCCTTCGCCCTCTCGGGCTCAGGATGACGTCCTCGTAGAGTGGACGGGGGGCTGGCTCACGTATTCTTGGCTGAATGTACGCCCGCGAAAGGTGAGGCAACCCTCGGTTCAATTCTCCAGGAGAAGCATGCGCCAGCCCCCCGTGTCGCCCAGGAACTCAGGAACCTTGAAAAGTAAGAAGACGTCATCCCGAAGGCGGCGCCTTTCAGCCGCCTGAGGGATCCGGCGTGAATCACCGGTCATTCCCTTCCTCCACGCCAGATCCTTCGTCCTGCCGGGCTCAGGATGACGTCCACCAAAGTGACTTGGATGAGATTGGTGTCAGGTGTGTACCGGAAAAGAGCGCGAAGGTCCCGAAGCAATTCCCGCCCTGTCGCCTCAAAAAAACGCGGTGACACATTTGGTTGGCTCGGCTTCTGCCCGTGAAACGCTCCCCCCATGCGCTAAAATCCCTTCATGCGCATCACCAGTCGCCGCAAAGCCATCGCCTTCTTCCTGACTTTGGGCGTAGGCCTGGCCGCGGTCGCCGTCGCGGTCGGCATGGGATGGGTGATCCTGAACTGGCAGGAAGGCGTCAAGGTCTTCCTGGGCGTCATCTTCTTCGGCGCCATCATTGCCGGCATCATCCTCAATACCATCTTCCTGGTGCGCGAAATTCGCCGCAACGAGCAGCACGACAGCTTTATCAATGCCGTTACCCACGAACTGAAAACTCCGATCGCCTCGATTCGTCTCTACCTGCAAACTCTGCAGCGGCGTGATGTCGATGAAGCCAAGCGCACGGAATTCTACCGGCTCATGCTCGATGATACCGACCGTCTGCTGGGCACCGTCGAGCAGGTCTTGAAAGCCGGCAAAGCCGGTCTCAAGAAAACCGCGCTGATGCGCTCCAACTTCGATTTCGGGGACCTGGTGCAGGATTGCGTGGATGCCGCCCGCACCCGTCACCATCTGCAGGCGGATGCCCTGCGCTTCGAGCGCGCTACCAATGGCAACGGAGCCGGCGTGCTGGGAGATCCCGAAGAACTGCGCACCGCGATCTCCAATGTGATCGAGAATGCGATCAAGTATTCCGGAGACCAGGTGGACGTCGCCGTGCGGCTCGAATTGCCCGACGAAAAACATATTCTCTTGAGCGTGCGCGACCAGGGCGTCGGCATTTCCGCACCCGAGCTGAAACGCATCTTCAAACGTTTTTACCGCGTACCCAACCGTACCCTCAGCAATGTGAAGGGAACCGGGCTGGGGCTGTTCATCGTTCGCGCCATTGCCAAGAAACACGGTGGCAAGGTCTTCGCCGAAAGCCCCGGCGAAGGTCACGGTACCACGGTTGTAATGGAACTTCCCCGGAGCCTGCGATGAGCCGGGTGCTGGTGGTCGAAGATGAAGCCCATCTGGCCAAGGGCCTGCGCTTTAATCTGGAAGCCGAAGGCCATTCCGTCGAAGTCTCCGCGGATGGCGAACACGCTCTCCACCTGCTTCTCGATAAGCGCCAGCAGTTCGATGCCGTCGTGCTCGACGTCATGCTGCCCGGCAAAGACGGTTTCACCGTCGCCAGCGAGTTGCGCGCGGCAAAACAGTTCGTGCCCGTCCTGATGCTGACCGCTCGCGGCAGCCCGGAGGATGTGCTCAAAGGTTTTGCCTCGGGCGCCGACGACTATCTCCCCAAACCCTTCGAACTCGCCATCCTGCTGGCCCGCCTGCAGGGCCTGTTGCGGCGCCGCGACTGGGCCCGGGAAAGCCATGCATCTTCGGAGGCGCCCGCCAAAGCCCAAGCCGATGTCGCCGACTATGACGTCTTCTCGTTTGCCGGACGCACCATCGACTTCGGCAAGCTGGAACTCAGCAGCAAAGGAAACACCATCCAACTCACCCTGATGGAGGCAGAACTCCTGCGTCACTTGGTTCGCAACAACGGCCGCATCGTTTCCCGCAAATCCATCCTGGAAGAAGTGTGGGGCCTGCACGAAGACACCGATACCCGCGCCATCGACAACTTCGTGGTGCGCCTGCGCCGCTACATCGAAGACGATCCCGCCAAACCGGTGCACCTGCTCACGGTTCGTGGTGTGGGTTACCGCTTTGTGGCCGCGCCTGCAGACGGGCAGAGCGCTGCGGAGAACCCGCCCGCTTCCTGAGGAAGATGTCGGCCCGGGAAAATGCAGGCCGGGGAAGATGCTGTCCGGGGAAGAAGACCTCATCCCGAGCCTTGCGAGCGATCTGGCATGCAGTGCTGCCGAGCCAAGCCGGACCGATCCCGGCAACCTTCCTGCGAGCCGGCTCAGGCACCCTGAATTTCCCGTCTGCTCGGTACCGCTCGCAATTGCCTTTAACCGCCAGCTAACAACAATTTTCGAAGTCGGTGATAAAATCGACGGCCATTCTAAGGTTGTCAGGGCTGACGTTGAACGGTTGGCTCATCCCTCAAACCAAGAAATCCCAACCTACTCAAAAAGGAGGCCACCATGACCCCAATCAGCACTACACATCAAGGCAGCAAGCAGGCAGATGACAGGAATCCAATTCGTCCGTTTCATATCAACGTTCCAGAGGCGGACCTGACCGATTTGCGCAGGCGCATCATCGCAACCAAGTGGCCTGAACGGGAAACCGTCAGCGATGCATCGCAGGGCGTGCAGCTCGCGACCATGCAGGCACTGGCGCGCTATTGGGCGACCGAATACGACTGGCGGAAGGTGGAGGCGAGACTGAATGCCCTACCGCAGTTCATCACCGAAATCGACGGGCTCGACATTCATTTCATCCACGTTCGTTCGAAACATGAGAACGCCTTGCCGCTCATCGTCACCCACGGATGGCCCGGGTCAATCATCGAGCAGCTGAAGATTATCGATCCCCTCACTAATCCCACGGCACATGGCGCCAGCGCATCGGACGCCTTCCATCTGGTGATTCCGTCGATACCGGGCTACGGGTTTTCCGGCAGGCCGGCCACAACCGGCTGGGACCCCGACCACATCGCACGCGCCTGGGTGGTGCTGATGAAGCGCCTCGGCTACACGCAATTTGTGGCGCAAGGCGGCGATTGGGGCGCGATTATCACCGATCTGATGGGCACGCACGCCGCCCCGGAGTTGCTCGGTATTCACACCAACATGGCGGGCGTCATCCCACCCGACATTGACACCGCGGCCCAGTCCGGTGCTCCGACGCCATCGGGTCTTTCCGCCGACGAGACCCGGGCGTACGAGCGGCTGAAATTCGTATACGCGAAAGGCGTCGGGTATGCATACCAGATGGGACTGCGCCCGCAGACGCTTTACGGCATTGCGGATTCGCCCGTCGGCCTGGCGGGCTACATGCTTGACCACGACGCGTGGAGCTACGACCACATCGCACAACTCTTTGCCGGACAGCCCTTCGGCGACATTACCAGAGACGACATCCTCGACAATGTTACGCTCTACTGGTTGACCAACACGGCGATTTCCTCGGCCCGTCTCTACTGGGAGAAAAAATCCGGCTTTTTCAGCGTCAAAGGCGTGTCCATCCCGGTTGCCGTAAGCGCGTTTCCCGAAGAACTCTACCAAGCGCCGCGAAGTTGGGCAGAGCGCGCGTATCCTAAACTCACCCACTACAATAAGCTCGACAAAGGCGGCCACTTTGCGGCGTGGGAACAGCCCCAAGTCTTTTCCGAAGAGGTTCGCGCCGGCTTCAGATCGCTGCGCAGAGTTGCAAAAGCAGCGTAGGCGCGACGCCCTAATCGATAAACTTTGTGCGGAGGTGGACTCCGCACTTTTTTTTCCTCTAGCCGCAGTCTGGGCACAAGCTCGCGTTGTACCAGCGCAGAACCCGGAGAGCGCGCAGCGTGTTCCAGCGGCTGGCGCTGCCCACAGCGGTCTCCATCTGCAACGGAATATGTTCGGGATGAACGAGGTTGAGCGGCCAGCGCCCGTTCTGGTGGCGGCGCTCGATCACGGTTTCGATGGCCTCACCGGCGCGGCGGTCGGGCTTGATTCCCGCATTCCGCAGATAATCGAGTCCGCGCAACACGTCGTAGTGCCAAAACGTCGGGAACGAGAAGCGCAGCCAGCGCCGGTTGATGACTTCGCGGGTTCGAAGCGAGCGCAACATGCCTCGCTCGAGCAGATAGTTTTCAGCCCGCTTGCGGGCCTTGGTGACGGACTTAGTCGCGGCCGCCGATTTGCCCTTTGCTCGTTCGTATTCGAGCAGTCCTTCGAGCACGCAGATGGTGGTATGGAACGAGGAGCGCCGGCTTTTGGGCGCTTCGCAGTTCCAGCCGCCATCTTCGAGTTGCTCGTCCACCAGTTGACGGGCCAGCGCGTCGTTCGCTGCTTTGAAATACGCGCCGATAGCCAGGATTCTGCCGTTGATGCAGGGCTCGGTTTCGCCGTGAAGGAAAGGCCGGTGGTTCAGCCGCTTAAACACCAGCCGCTTGTCGACCCGGTCGATCATTTTGCGGGCCTGCTGGCTGGCGGGGTCGAGACCAAGGTCCATCAACGCGACCAGGCTGTAGAGGGTAATCAGCAAGCCTCGGTCTTGCTTCGGCAAATCGTCTCTCCACCCACGGGGACCCTCGCCCCAGTTGCCGGCTGACGATTGGCGGGCCAGAAGTTGGGCTCCCCAGCCTTCGGTTGCTACCCGCGACCGCTCGGCGGCTATCGCGTTGCTGGCTTCACCGGTGAGGTCCCTCATGACCTGCCAACGGATGGCGGGGTCAGAATCGAGGAGCCATTTGAGGTGCGCGGGCCGGGGAGCGTAATCGCGTGGGCGCATCCGAATGTTATAGCAAGTGGTGTGTAAGTTTTCACCCCTGCGCTGAACCGCGTGCGCGCGTTGGCTCCCGCGGGGCGCCCGCCAGAACTTCAACCAGACCGTGATAAAAGCCGCTGCATTGGTAAGTATCAGCCACATTACCAACCCATTTGGCCCATCCGTTTAAGGATGATCGCGCTGTAATTATTCATGCGCTCGGGTCGTCGCTTCAGGGGAGCCGGCAGAATTGCAGCCAGCCGCGCCGCCGGTTCCCGGCCGATGTTCCGGGCCGCGGTTCCGTCGTAGTAACGGCACGCCGGCTCTGCGCCATAAATGCCAGGGCCCCATTCGACCACGTTGAGGTAGATCTCCAGAATGCGCGGTTTGCCGAGGACGAATTCGGCCACCGGTACCAGTGTGACCTCCGCGCCCTTGCGGAGGATGGAGCGGCCGGTTCCGAAGAATAGGTTTTTCACCAGTTGCTGCGTAATGGTGGAAGCTCCGCGAGTGCGATCGCCCTCCAAATCGTCTTTGGCGGCGATTTGGATCTCGTGCCAATCGAATCCATGGTGCTGGTAGAAGTGCGCGTCCTCCGCGGCGATTACAGCGTGCTGCAGATCGGGCGAAATTTGGCTGAGCGGAATGAATTTGTAGCGTTTGCGATACGGCGTGTGGTGAATCCAGGCCTGCACGCGGCGCTGCATGTGCACCGCGGTCGTCGGTGGGTCGATCCAGCGGGCGGCCACAAGCAGCAGCGCGGCCAGCGACCAAACCAGCACCACGCCGATGACCAGCCAGCGAATCATGGATCGGAGGCAGCCGGTTCGAAGCGCGGTCTTGGTGCGCGGGTTCGCGATTGCAGTCACATTTCAGAATAATAGACTGGGCTGGGTTGCCGCTGAGCGATGATCCTGGGGACCGAAGATCCTGGGGCGCGAACCGCGTGGGCCGAGCTCGCGAAGGGACTACCACGGGCCCAGCGGCCCGTAAGCAATCTACTGGTGAGAGGTGGACGCGCCCGCGGCCAGTTCGCGCAGCATGCCCACAAATCCCGCCGCCGCTTGCTCATCTCCCAGCGAATCCAAAGGAATGGTCGCGGCCAGATGAGGAGATTCCGGACGGAAGCGCACCGCCAGCAGGCTATGTCCCCGAGAGGTCATCAGGGTGTTTACCACCGGCGTCAACTCCTGTGTCCACTCGCTGCGCGTGGTCAGCACCACCGGACCGGGCCGCGAGATGGTCCAGTTCCGCGAGGTCCCCACTTCGCCTTCTTTGTGGGTCAACCAGCGGTGGCGAAAGACCTCAAGCTGGAAGTTGGGCGCACAGTCGAGGTCCGCCTCAAAAGTCAGTGTTTCTTTTTGTTTACGGTAAATGCTGAACAGCCACTGGAAGGGCAGCGGACGCGGCAGCAGCCGCACCGTCACGTGCGCGTTCTCAAACCAGTGCGCCGCGAATCGCAGTTGTGCCTGCAGGCGATGACAGCCTTGCCAGTGCGCTTCCACAATCCGCCCGCGGCCGGAACAGGCCGCTTCCACCCAGCGCAGCGAGGCCGCTGCTTTCCTGTGGTTGTAACGCAGGAAGCAGAAATACCACGCCACCAGCAGGGTCACGACACTCAACCCGTCAATGGAGATCAGGCGCCCCACAAGGTCCTCTGATGCGAATACTACGACTCGGGGTGCAAAACCGGCAACCTTTTAGTGGACCGGAACGGCGGTTGCTCTAAGTGGTTAAGGATCAATTACAAATGCCGGGCCCTTCAACGTCTACGGCTACAATATCCCGGTGAACTTTACTCTCCGCGACTTTCGCAGCGAAGATTTCGACACCCTGTGGAAAATCGACCAGCAGTGTTTTCCTCCCGGAATCGCCTATTCGCGTCTGGAGCTGAAGTTTTACATCCGCCGTCGCGGCTCTTTTACCCTGGTGGCGGAACTTGACCAGAGACAACCGGGAATCGAATCCATTCTTGGCTTTATCGTGTCCGAAACCAGCCGCCGGGCGGGACACATTATCACCATCGACGTTCTGCCCCGGGCACGGCGCTTCGGAGTCGGTTCGCAATTGCTGCAATCCGCCGAGCAGCGCCTGGCGGCCGCCGGTTGTGAACGCGTCCTGCTGGAAACCGCCGTGGATAACACCTCGGCCCTGGCGTTCTACAAACGTCACGGCTACTTTCTGGTAAAAACCGTCCCGCGTTACTACTCGAATGGGGTCGACGCCTTCGTTCTGCAGAAAGATTTGCCTTCCGGCTCCCAAGCCAGCTAAGTTGCCACCATGAGAATCGCCATCCAGGGGGAGTTGGGTTCGTTCAGCGACGAGGCTGCGCGGCGCATGACGCCGGGCTGCACCATCGTTGCTTGCGCCCGCTCGGCGGAAGTTTTTGACCGGGTCGAAAACCGCTCGGTGGCCGCTGCCGTGATCCCCATCGAGAATTCCCTGGCCGGTTCGGTCACCGACCACTTTGATCTGCTGCTCGCCCGCGGAGTGTTTGTGCAACGCGAGTTTCAACTTCGCATTATTCACAACTTGATTGCTCTACCCGGCGTGAAGCGATCGCACATTGTCCGCGCCTATTCGCACCCCGTGGCGCTCGAGCAATGCCGCGATTTCTTCCGGCGCAATCCCCGCATTCAGGCCATGCCGTTTTATGACACCGCCGGCAGCGTCAAGCACGTGCTCGAAAACCGTCTCGACGACAGCGCCGGAATCGCCAGCCGCCGCGCCGCGGCCGTCTACCAGGGCAAGATCCTGGCTGCCGGAATCGAAGACGACAAGCGCAACTTCACCCGCTTCTTCCTGATTCGCAAAGCCCGGCGTATCCTGCCGCGAGCCAACAAGACTTCCATCGCCTTCCGCCTGAAAAATGTTCCCGGGGCGCTGTTCCACGCTTTGAGCGTCTTTGCCGCCCGCAACATCAGCTTGAGTAAGATCGAGTCACGACCCATGCGCGGACGCCCCTGGGAATACATGTTTTACGCCGATTACTTGCGGGGCAACGACCGGCTGGCGCAACAGGCGCTCCGCGAACTCAAGCAATCCGCGGAGTTTCTGAAGGTGTTGGGAATCTACCCCGCGGCCTGACGGGCGCACCAGCCTTGCCATTGTTTGCCCGTCACATCCTGCTGTGAGCAGGCACACCGCTTCGCGACCATCCATGTCTTAGCCTAGGGATAGCCGTCCTTTGGGACTGCCGTGGAAAGGGAGGATTTATGCGTAGCTTGAAAGTGATTGCTGTACTCGCACTGTGCGTGCTTGGGGCCAGCCTGTTGCTGAATGCCAGCGATAACAAAATGGGCGTCGCCGATAGCCGCCAGATCAAGTTTCAAAGCCCCATGATGGTGGGGAACGTGCTGCTGCCAGCCGGCGAATACCAGGTTCTGCACACCATGGAAGGCGCCAACCACATCATGGTGTTCAAGCAGCTGCACGCCAAGAGCACTCCGGCCGAAGCCCGGGTGCAGTGCTCGCTGGTACCGTTGCCCCAGAAAGCAAATCAGACGCAACAGATCTATGGACTGAATGCTGCCAAGGAGCGCGTTCTGCACGAGTTGATTTTCCGCGGGGATACCGCGAAGCACGTTTTCCAGGACTAGCTGTTAAAAGAATGAAATGGGGCTGGCTGCTGGTTCCACGCCATTCCAGCGGCCCGCCCTGCACTGTTTCCGCGCGGAGCGCTGGCAAATTCTGGTGCCTTGAACCCTCCAACTCCTCCGAGCCGCACCGAGAACCTTGCTTTTGGGGTTACCGGCGTGTACCTGTCAGATAGCCAAACTTGCCCTTAGGGGTTTAAACTCCAACCGTCTACGGCGGTTTCCGCCGCAGGTTGCATCTTTCCGGTCATCTTCGTCATCAAAAACTTGAGCGAAACGCACTCAAGGAGAGCTATGGCAGAGAAGTCGCGCACTGAGCGCCCCCCAAAAACCAAAGAACCAGCGCCGGAGCAGGAACAAGATCGGTCGTTACCGATCCTCCCGGTGCGGGACACGGTGCTGTTTCCCCATGCCGTCCTGCCGTTAACCGTAGGCCGGGAAAGTTCCGTGCAGCTGATCAACTCCCTGGGTGAGGACAAGACGATCGTCGTGGTGGCACAGCGGGAAGCCCGCGTCGACTCTCCCCAGCCCAGCGATCTTTACACCGTGGGTACCCTGGCGGTCGTGCACAAGGTCGTCAAGATGCCCAACCAGAGCCTGTTTGTTTTTGCCGAGGGTCTGGAGCGGGTACGGCTGGTGGAGTTCGCGCAACTTACCCCATTCATGCGCGCGCGCGTGGATTCCGTGCCCGAAGCGATTCCCCCCAAGAGTTCCGAGGTGGAAGCGCTGCAGCGCAATGTCCTGACCCTGTTTCAACAGATTGTTGCCGGCTCGCCGACCCTGTCGGATGAGCTTTCCACCGTGGCTATGAACATCGAGGAACCCGGCCGGCTGGTGGATTTTATTGCGTCCTCATTACCGTCTCTCTCGACCGCTGACAAGCAGGACACGCTGGAAACCACCGACGTCCGGGTTCGCCTGGAGAAAATCAACCAGCACCTGGCGAAAGAACTGGAAGTGCAGCAACTGCGCAACAAGATCCAGTCGGAAGTGCAAGACCGGGTGCAGCAAACCCAGCGTGAGTACTACCTGCGCGAGCAGATGAAAGCCATCCAGAAAGAACTGGGGGAGCAGGACGAAGGAGCTCGCGACACCGAAGAACTGCGGCAGAAGATCGAGCAGGCGGGCATGCCCGACGAGGTGAAGAAAGAAGCCCTGAAGGAACTGGGCCGGCTTTCCCGCATGTCGCCCATGGCCGCCGATTATTCGGTGACGCGGAATTACATCGAATGGCTGGCGGTTCTGCCGTGGGCAAAAACCTCAGGCGGCGATGTCGACATTCTCAAGGCCAAAGAAGTGCTCGATGCCGATCACTATGACCTCAAGAAGGTCAAAGACCGCATCCTGGACTATCTCTCGGTGCGTCGTCTGAAGCCCAGCATGAAAGGCCCGATTCTGTGTTTCGTGGGGCCTCCGGGTGTGGGCAAGACCTCGCTGGGAAAATCGATTGCCCGCGCCCTGGGACGCAAGTTCGTTCGCATCTCGCTGGGCGGGGTGCACGATGAGGCCGAGATTCGCGGCCACCGCCGCACCTACATCGGCGCTTTGCCCGGGCAGATCATTCAGGGCATTCGCCGGGCCGAGACCAAGGATCCGGTGTTCATGCTCGACGAAATCGACAAGGTGGGACGCGATTTCCGCGGCGACCCGGGTTCGGCATTGCTCGAAGCGCTTGATCCGGAACAGAACTTCTCCTTCCGGGATAACTACCTCGACGTGCCTTTTGATCTGTCGAAGGTGCTGTTTATTACCACCGCGAACATGCTCGATCCCATTGCCGAGCCGCTGCGCGACCGCATGGAGATCATCGAACTGCAGGGCTACACCGAGGAAGAAAAGGTCCACATCGCTTTCCAGTACCTGATCCCGCGGCAGATTGAAGAGAACGGCATTACCGTGGACCAGATCGAGTTTCCGCAAGAGGCGATTCAGAACCTGATCCGCCACTACACCCGGGAAGCCGGAGTGCGCAATCTGGAGCGCACCATCGGAACGGTGTGCCGCAAACAAGCCCGCCGCATCGCCGAAGGCAAGACCGAAAAGCTGGTGGTGAGCGAGGCCATCATCCAGGAATTTCTGGGTGGCATCAAGATCCGCAGCGAAGGCGAAATTGCCGAGCGCACCCAGCGCGCGGGGGTGGTCGTCGGCTTGGCCTGGACTCCTTCCGGCGGAGACATTCTGTTCGTCGAAGCCAGCGCCATGAAGGGCAAAGGCGGGTTCACCATCACCGGGCAGATCCAGGACGTCATGCGCGAATCCATGCAGGCCGGCCTGAGTTGGGTTCGTTCCAACGCCGAGCAGTTCGATATCGCGGAGGATTTCTTCGAGAAGCATGACATCCACATCCATGTGCCGGCCGGGGCGATTCCGAAAGACGGCCCGTCGGCGGGCGTCACCATTGTTACGGCGCTGATCTCGCTGCTGAGTAAGCGTCCGGTCCGGCCGTTGCTGGCCATGACCGGCGAGATCACGCTGAGCGGCAATGTGCTGCCCATTGGCGGCATCAAGGAAAAGGTCCTGGCGGCGAAGCGGGCCGGGGTGAAAGATGTCATTCTGCCGGCCGAGAACCGCACCAACGTGGAGGAGGATCTGACTCCAGAGCAGTTGGAGAACATTCAGATGCACTACGTGAAGACCATCGCCGATGTGCTTGCGCTGGCCTTGCCTTCCTCGGTGCGAGAGGCCAAGCGGGACGCGGAAGAACGCGAGAAGGTCCTCACCGAGCAACCGGTGTCGTAACCTCGACGCTGGTTTTCAAAACCTGGAGCCGGTTTGCTCAATCGGGGGAACCGGCTTTCCTTCTCTGCCGCCTGTCTATAGCTAAAAGCTTATTTTCTCTTTAAACGCGATATGAGCGATCCCGGCGGGGCGGGTGGCCTTGGATGTGTCCAGCGCCGCGCGCGTCGCCCCACGGGCCTCCAGACGCTGCTAATGGGCATTCCACGCGCTGCTCGCACCGCGGTTTTCCGGTCAGAATCCGGCCGCACGAGGAATCAACGACTTAGCTGCAAGCTTTGTAATTCAGGCTACGAGCAATTCAGCAACACGCCGAATCCGGAATGCCCGGAGTACAACACCAGGATGTCGGGCTTACCGTTATTGTTGAAGTCTGCCGAGTAGACGTAATAGTTCGTGCCCAGCACGGTATAAGCCTGCGAAGTGAAAGTGCCGTTGCCATTATTGATCGCGATGCTGATACGGCTGCTGCCGGAGCCGTCGCTGGTCACCAGATCCTGCAGGCCGTTGCCGAAAACGTCGAGGGCGGCGATGGAGAGAGGACTGGTCGGGGTTGACACTGATGTAGGCCCGGTGAACGTTCCCGTGCCTGTTCCGAAAAAGACATCCATACCCAGGCCCGCGGGAACGGCGACATCCAGCTTGCCATCCTGGTTGAGGTCGGCGATGGCGATGGCCTGTGCCACCGTCGGAAGAACAGACGTCATCCCGAGCGCAGCGAGGGATCAAGCGTGCGGTGTCTGTGCAACAGGAGTCGAATGGCTGCACGCCAGATCCTTCGCCCTTTCGGGCTCAGAGATGACGCCCATGTTGGGCTATGAAGCGATTACGCGTGTCCGGCGCTGGTCAGGGCTTCGATGGCGTCGTCGAGGGTGCGGAACTGGAGGAACAGGGAGTCCACACGAGTTACCTCGAACACTTTCGAGACACGTTTGTTGACTCCGACCAGGGCCACTCGACGTCCCGCCTTGTGGCGGGTGACGAAGGTACTTACCAGGGAACCCAATCCCGCGGAATCGATGTAGGGCACCTCGGTCAGATCAAGGATCATCGTAGGCGCGTCTTCGGCGCGTATCGCGTTCTGGAAGGGTGACAAGTTCTGGGTCGTAAGTGGCCCTCTGAGGCGCAGCACGCCTTGTCCCGGTCCCGCCAGCCGCTCGATGGTCAACGGCTCTGACAACATGCGGCAAATTGTAACCGAGATACTGGTGTCGCGATACACTATCGTTTAGCGTCTTCGCCGCGCGCAACGGGATGCAAGTTCAGGTCTTATTTTTCGGCATGCTGAAGGAGTGGATGGGGCGGAGCACGGACTCGCTCAACCTTCCGGACGGGGCTCGGCTGGGCGACGTTGTCGCGCACTACGAGGCGCTGGTGCCCCGTTTGAAGGACTTTTCCGCGGCCATCGCCATGTCGGTTAACCAGGAATATGCCGGACGCGATTCCAGGTTGAAGTCAGGCGACGAGATTGGGTTGCTGCCTCCGGTCAGCGGCGGTTCCACGCGTGCGTCCATGGTTCGCGAAGTCATTGACAGCCAAGCGGTATTGCAGCGCATCAAGCAGCCGGAAGATGGCGCGGCGGTCTGCTTTGACGGGGTGGTGAGGAACCACACCCGGGGGCGGCGCACGCTTTATCTGGACTACGAAGCCTACGAAAAGATGGCGTTGAAGAAGATGGAAGGCTTGGCCGAGCAGGCCATCGCCCAATTTGGCGTCCGCGATGTCCAGATCGTACACCGCCTGGGGCGGTTGGAGATTGGCGAGACCAGCGTGCTGATCGCGGTGGCATCCGCCCATCGCGCGGCCGCCTTCGAGGCCTGCCGCTGGCTGATTGATACCCTGAAACGCACCGTGCCCATCTGGAAGAAGGAATACTTCGAGGACGGCGCCGTCTGGGCCGATGGCGAACCCTTTCCCCCGGAGATTCCCCGGGCCGAAGGAATTTCCACGGAAGAGTCTGCATCTAAGTGAACTGTTTCCCGATGAAAGCCTTGTTTTTCTACGTGATGTTCGCGGGGATGGCCCTGTGCCTGGCGCAGGAGACCAAGCCTGCGCGGCCGGGAGGAACGCCCAGGCCCCCGAGTCCCAACCAGGAGTCGGCGGGAACCATTAAAGTGGACGTGAAGCTGGTGAACGTGTTTGTCACCGTCACCGACGTTCATGGATCTCCGGTCGCCAGTCTCAAGAAAGAGAATTTCCAGCTGTTCGAAGACAGCCGCGAGCAGAAGATTGCGCTGTTCGATAAAGAGTCCGCCTTACCGCTTTCGATTGTGCTTGCCCTTGATACCAGTTTGAGTACCCGCAAAGACCTGCCCCTGGAGTTGGCGTCGGCGCGGCGATTCGCCCACGCCATCCTGCGGCCGGTGGACGCATTGTGCCTGTACCAGTTCAGCGAGATCGTGGAGGAAGTGACTCCCTTCACCAGCGACCTGAAACGAATTGATCACGGCATAGATCATGTGCGCCAGGGATCGGCCACGGCTTTGTATGACGCGCTTTATCTGGGCTCGCGGGCGCTGGAAAACCGCGAGGGACGCAAGGTTGTGGTGGTCATCACCGACGGTGGAGATACGGTCAGCCGGGTGGACTACAAAGAGGCGGTACGGGCCGCGCAGGAAGCCGAGGCCATTGTCTACAGCATTATCATTGTGCCCATCGAAGCCAGCGCTGGACGCGACACCGGGGGCGAGCACGCGCTGATCCAGCTTTCCGAGGACACCGGCGGAAAGTATTTTTACGCCACCTCGGTCCCCCAGCTGGATGAGGCTTTCCAGAAGATCAGCGACGAGCTGCGTACCCAATATCTGCTGGGGTATTACCCGTCGCAACGGCTTTCGGATTCGGATTTCCGCCGCATCGAAGTGGCGGTGGATGGGCTGCCGCCGGACTCGAGTTTCCATGTCCACCACCGGACGGGCTACTACACTTCGAAGTCCCACTAGGCGCGGGAGCGGCCGGCTGGCATCATTTTCGCTTCCGGCGTTCGGTTTCGGCGGGGGAATCGAATAGAATGTTGGCGCTAACAATCTGGGACAGTTCATGGCTGAAGTTCGGGTGGCGGATGGCGCTACCGTGTGGTCTTAGTCCCCTGTTCAGTTAAGTGAGTTTGCGCGCTCCCTCACCGGGAGACTGGGGAAAGAGCGCGCTGTGGAAAGGTGAATGATGTCGCATCCCGGTTCCAAGTTTCTTATGAGAACACGACGGCTTCTGGCGGTACTGGCATTTTTATGCGTATTCGGCTTGTCGCAGGCAGCACTCGCGCAAAGCACCATAGCCACGGGCAGCATTCAAGGCCGGATCACGGACCCCAGAGGCGGGGCGCTCAACGGCGTCAACATCACCATTACCAGCAAGGCCACGGGCGAAGTTCGTGAACGCTCGACCAACGCCGCCGGGATTTATTCCTCCGGATCGCTGATTCCCGGCAGCTACGCGGTGCGCATGGAGGCCAAGGGCTTCCAGAGCGAAGAGGCCACGGTGCTGGTCCAGGTTGGAATCACCCGCGGCCTGAACGTGAGAATGTTCGTTCGCGCCAACGACCGGGTGCCGATGACAGCACCGGATGTTCACCTCGACTCAGAGCAGGTGACGATTCAAGGGGTGACGACGGCGCAAACCCTCAACCAGTTGCCGGTGAATGGACGCAGCTATGCGCAATTGGCCCAACTCGAGCCGGGAGTGCAGATCCAGGATGGTAGCGGGTTTGCGCCCACCAGGAACGGGGTTGCGTCGGTGTCGTTTGGCGGACGTTATGGTGGTTCCACACGCTTCGCAGTCGACGGCATTGATGTGAGCGACGAAACCGCGGGCTCCACCACCCAGAACATTCCGCTCAGTGCAATCCAGGAATTTCACCTGGAGCAGTCGCTGTTGAATCCCGCGACGGAACTGACTTCCTCCGGAGCCGTCAACGTCGTGACCCGTTCCGGTTCCAATGCCTACCACGGCCAGGCGTTCTATGATTTTCGCGACCATCGGGTGGCGGCAGCCCTGCCGGGCGGAATCGATACTCCGTTTCAGCGCAATCAATTTGGCGGCAGTTTTGGCGGAGCGCTCATCCCCGACAAGCTTTTCTTTTTCCTGGCGGGCGAGCGGGTGAAGCAGGACTTGACCTCTCCGGTGCTTCCGGGAGCGCCGTTCAATAGCTTGGCGAATTTCTACAGCTCTCCGTTCCGGGAGAATCAGGGCGACGGCCGTTTGGACTGGCGCATTAAGCCAAACAACTACCGCTTCTTCTACCGTTTTTCCTACGACGGCATGCGCGATACTTCGAGCTATCTTCCCAACACCTTTCAGCCTTTTACCAATGTGAGCAGCACTCCGACGCACGCCGTGGGGCTCGATTTCACCACCGGGGCATACACTCACAGCCTGCGTTTCGGGTACATGAAGTTCAACGATCACCTCAGCGATGCGGTGACGGGCAGCGGTATTTTCAATCCCGCGCCGCAGTTGGAACTGTCGATTGGCGGCGACCCCACTTGCCGAACGCCGGGAGTGGATCAGTTCTGCTCGGGTCCGAATTATCTCGCTCCGCAAGTCACAATTCAGAGCAACCTGCAGATCAAGTACGACGTGGGCCGGGTCTACCGCAACCACGTGTTGAGCTTCGGAATTGGCTATAACCGAATTCATGGCGGCGGATACGCCAGCTTCCTGGGCTTGGCTGCGGCGGTGAACGCCATCGCCGGAACCGACCCCAACCCCTTGAACTATGCGGCGCAGAACGTGATCCTGGGCAATGGCCAGGGATTCTCGTCGGAACTGGTCAGCGTTCGGTTATGCGGGCGGCGGGCAGGG
The DNA here is from genome assembly GCA_963840615.1 of Terriglobia bacterium. GTDB lineage: Bacteria > Acidobacteriota > Terriglobia > Terriglobales > Acidobacteriaceae > DATFTE01. The sequence goes on along the minus strand of CAWJAA010000033.1, from coordinate 15,931 downwards.
CCCGGACAACCGCTTGCTCGCTTACTTCAGTGACGCGTGGAAACTGAAACACAATTTCACCCTCACCTACGGATTGCGTTACAACCGCGACACCAGCCGCACCGACAGCGACCTGGCTGCAATCCCCGCCCTGAATGCATATGGTCCCGGCTTCGGGAATCAGGTGCGGCAGCCGAACATGAATTTTGGGCCGCAGGTGGGTATTGCCTGGGATCCGACCGGAAATGGCAGGACCGTGGTGCGCGCCGGGATTGGATTGTTTTACGAGAACAGCCTGTGGAACAACCAACGCTTCGACCGGCCGGCGCGGCTCGCCCAGGGACAGTTGGGATTGACGCAGCAGGCCTGTATCGGGGGCGTGCCGCAGACCTTCACCTTGCCGGGTACGGCGACGCAGATCACGCCCACTTTCTGTGGACAGCCGATCGGCGCCGTGGAGGCGCAGATCGCATTGCTGCAGCAGCAATATCAGGCCGCGACGGCCAGTGCCGGAGCGCAGTCTAATCCCGGTTTCATCGGCAACTCCTTGACCTCGACCATCAACGGCACGCGGACGGCATTGCTCCTGCCCAACTTCCAGACGCCGCGCTCCACTCAAATGAATCTCGGCGTGCAGCATGAGCTGCGGCCGGGATCCATCATCAGCATTGACTATGTGCGCAACGTGGAGACCCACACCCTGCTGGGGATTGACGTGAACCACGTGGGAGATTCGCGCTACCTCAGCACCCCGAACGCCATTGCCGCCATCACCGCGACTCTGGCGGCGAACGCGCCATCGTGTCTGCCCGCGGGCGGAATTACGGTCGGAGCGGTCTCTCAGACCGCCATCAGCTGCTATCTGGGGCAGGTGCCGAACGCCAACATCACCGACTTCGCGATTCATGGTCTCGATTCGGGCAACGTCTTTTGTGGCGGAGGCCCTTGTCCCAGTGCGGCCTTCCCCGGAGCCAATCCGAACCTGGGCGCCAACCAGATGCTGTTCCCCAGCGGCCGCTCGGTCTATAGCGCCTTGCAGCTGAAGCTGAATGACAACATCAGCCGCCCCGGGAAGTTTATCCGGCAAGTGAATCTGCAGGTTGCCTATTCGCTTTCCAAGTTCGAGTCGACGGAGCAAGACAGCGGCCTGGTCAACAGCGCGACCGACAACGTGCGCCCCACCGTCTTTTTCGGTCCGAACGCTCTCGACCGGAAACACCAGTTCTCATTCGGCAGCGTGCTCGACTTGCCGTTCGCCTTCAAACTCAGTCTGATCTCACACTTCTACAGTCCCTTGTCTTCCAGCTTGCTGCTGCCGACCACCGGCAAGGCGGGAGGAATTTTTGTCAGCGATGTGACCGGCGACGGCTCGGGCGATGGCAGCGTGGTGTATCCGAATGGAGATCCGCTGCCCGGCACGAACATTGGATCGTTTGGCCGGACGGTCACGGCCAGTGACCTGAATAGCACGATTGGGCTGTACAACGCGAGTCTGTCCACCAGCCCGCTTACACCCGCCGGGGGGGCCCTGGTGAGCGCGCAGATCCTCACGCCGTCCGAGTTGGTCCAACTGAAGGGCTCGAAGCAGATGGTGCAGCCGGCGCCGATCGGCCAGCAGGGCCTGGGCTGGATGCGCAGCGTTGATATGACGCTGGGATGGGACTACAAATTTCGTGAGCGCTTCGTGGTCACCCCGAATGTTTCTTTCTACAACATCTTCAATTTCGCGAACTTTGACGCCGCCAGCAGCCCGCTGTCACCGATCCTGAACACCTTCGGCAACACCACCCCCGGGGCTCTGAACAGTACGACTTATCATCAGCGTAGCGCCGACCGCATCGGACTGGGGAGCGGAGTGTTCAGTCTGGGCTCTCCGCGAACCCTCGAGTTCGGGGTGAAGGTGAGCTTCTAACTGTGCATTTTCAGCATAGCCTCAGCGTGTAAAATGCCCGCATGCCTTTTCACGGACAGGGAATGCCGGGTGCGATGCGTAAAGGACGGTCGGTTCCTCCCGAGGAAACCTCGGAGGAGGCCGCCTATCTTAAAACTCTGGGCGAGAAGCAGAAGCCAGTCACCATCAAACTGGCCGACGGGGAAGTCGTCCGGGGATGGATCGAGTACTACGACAAGAACATGGTGCGGCTGACACGCGACGACCAGCCCAACCTGTTCATCTTCAAACACGAAATCATGTATATCGCCGAGGATAACAACAAGCGGAAGTAAGCCGGTTTCCCTGGCGAACCTGGCGGTTAAGCGGCCTGCCTGTGCCGGAACAGCTTTTAACCGCACAGAACGCGTAGGACTCGTAAAGAACGCGAAGAAGAACAGCCGCGTTGGGTCGCGAAGAAAAACGTCCACTTTTCAGATGAACTCACCCACCAGTTCCGGCGACTTCGTTCCGGCGATGGCGGAAATTGCCCGCGAAGCCGGGGCGCTGCTGATGGAGTACTTCCACCAGCATGTGAAAATCGAATACAAGGGCGACGTCGACCTGGTCACGATTGCTGACCGCAAATCGGAGGCCCTGATCCTGGAGCGCATCCGCACGCGCTGGCCCTCGCACGACGTAATCGGAGAAGAGGGTTCGCGCATCGAGACCGGCAGCGATTACCGCTGGTATGTCGATCCGCTCGACGGAACCACCAACTTCGCTCACGGCTTTCCGGTGTTTTGCGTTTCGCTGGCTCTCGAGTACAAGGGGCAAGCGAATTGCGGGCGTGGTTTATGATCCCACGCGGCCGGAGTTGTTTTCGGCGGAGCGGGGAAGCGGGGCGTATTTGAACGGCGGGCGCATCCAGGTTTCGAAAACCGCGAATCTGGCGGAGTGTCTGCTGGCCACGGGTTTTCCCAGCCACAAGCGGCACAAGAACCCCAACATTTTTTTCTATCACCAGATCACCTTGCGTTCGCATGGCGTAAGGCGGGCGGGTTCGGCGGCGCTGGACCTGGCTTCGGTCGCGGCCGGCCGGTTCGATGGCTTCTGGGAATTCAATCTGAATCCCTGGGACACCGCGGCTGGGGTGCTGATTGTCGAAGAGGCCGGGGGGCGGGTCAGCGATTTTCGCGGGGGCGAGTTTCAAATCGATAGCCGTGAGACCGTGGCCTCGAACGGCATTGTGCACCCGGCGTTGTTGAACGAATTTGATGCCATCTTTGCAGGCCGGGGGCTGGAAGAATTGCCCGATCCCCGGGCCTATCGCAGGTAAGAGCCAGTGTAAGGGGTGAGGATTGAAATCGAAGTTTCTCATTCCGATCGTTGCCGGTTTACTGTTCGCCAATGGGTTGGCCCTGGCGCAGTCGGTTCCGGCGGTGGATGCCGCTTACCGGGCCGCGTTTGAGAAGTGGAAAGCCGACCTGGTGGAAGATCTGAAGCAGAACTGGCTGCCCCTGGCCGGTCTGTTCTGGTTGAAGCCCGGCGACAATACATTCGGTACCGGCGCCAGCAATGCGCTGGTGCTGCCCAAAGACTCCGCTCCCGCGCGGGCTGGCAGTTTCCTGTTGCAAGGCAGACAAGTGACGGTGAAGTTTGCCACTGGCGTACCCGCGACCATTGCCGGCAAGCCCGCGACCACGGCCAACCTCGACCCCGACGTGTCTGGCCATCCCAGCGTAATTCGGCTTGGGACTCTGCGCATGTATGTGATCGAGCGCGGCGATCGCGTGGGAATTCGGGTGAAGGATATCGACAGCCCGGCGGTAAAGAAATATCGCGGTCCCGAGTTTTACCCGCTCAATCCGGCTTTCAAGATTACCGCCAGGTGGATTCCTTCCGGCGGCAAGAAGACCGTGGATGTGCCCAATGTGCTGGGGGACGTGACTCCCACGCCCGTCGCCGGAGAGGCCCACTTCAAGATCAATGGCCAGGATGTGATTCTGCAAGCTTTGGGTGGAGATGAAAAGCAGGGGCTGTTCTTCATCTTCAAGGACCTGACGAGCAAGACCGAGACTTATCCTCCGGGCAGGTTCCTGCAGACCGAACCGGTGGCGAAAGCCACGCTGGTGCTCGATTTCAACGAGGCTTACAATCCGCCCTGCGCGGTCACGCCTTATGCCACCTGTCCGCTGCCTCCGAAGCAGAACCAGTTGCCGGTCGCCATCCCGGCGGGCGAGAAGTACGATCGCCACCGGCATCCCTAGAACGGACGCCGGACTGCGGACCTGGGCTCGCGGTACGCGGTACAATAGAGTTTCAGTGAGGATGTGACCGCGCCCGTCGCCGGCGCATGCCATTCAATTTCACACAGGGTTTAACTCGTGAACAATTCACTGCTCGAACGCAAGATCGAAAAGCGACCCGAGCGGGTACGGCTGCAGGGACGCATCCTGTTCCTGACCGAAGATCCGGAGCTGATTCGCAGGCAACTGGCCGGCTGGGACTTGCCGTGGGACACGAAGAATCCGGCCAACAACCCCAAACTCCGCGACGACATCTCGACCGACGAAATTACGCCCGCCCACTACTGCTTTTACTTCGACCAGACGCTGGGCGAGATTCCGTACCTTGGTTTGAAGTGCGGCGACGTGATCCCCATCGGGCGCTGGGACGTGAAGAAGGGCGGCTTCGTCTGCTCGGTGAGCGGCAAGCGCCGCGGCAAAGGATCGAGCCGCGAGCAGTCGCCTTATGCCGAGATGTGCGCCGGCATCCAGGTGGTGATCGCCGAAAACATCGAGCGCATCTACAAGCAGAATTGCCAGAACCTGGGGCTGCTGACCTCGACGAATTTTTCCCTGATTGACCGCATCCGCGCCGGTGAAGAGATTGCGCTCAGCGAGTTCACCGCGGCGAAGACGAGATTACGCGGCAGGTGATCGAATACGGCGGGCTGTTTCCCTTCAATGTGGCGCGCCTGCAGAACAAGGTATTTCTGCCGCCGATTGCGACCAGCAAGCGGCCGATGACGCTGGCGGAAAAAATCTTTGCGCGCCACATGGTGACGCCCGAACGGAACGGTCGGCGTGGAGGCCGTAAAACCCGGCGACACGGGTTTACCCGCGTGGACCTGCGCTTCAGCCACGAATACGTCACGCCCATGGCGGCGATCTTCTACGAGCAATACGTCGGCAAGGACGTGCCCGTGAATGATGCGTCGAGTATTCGCTTCTTCCGCGATCACCTGACGTTTCTCGACGAGGTGATCTCGGAAGAGAAGAAGAAGATCGGCCTGCTCGACCTGGCCACGCAACTCAAAGTTCAAGCAGGAGGACTTCGCCAAGCAGCAGGGAATCAAGCTCCACGGCGAACTTACCGACCGCAAGGGTTCCGAAGGCATCTGCCACTCGGTGATGCTCGAGACCTACGCGCTGCCCGGACAGGTGAACGTCGGCTCCGACTCGCATACGCCGCACGTGGGCGCGATCGGATGCATCGCCTTCGGCATTGGCACCACCGACGTCTTCAATTCCTGGATCACCAAAGACGTTCGGGTGAAGGTGCCGGAGTCGGTGAAGATCGTGATTCGCGGGAAGAAGCACGCCGAACGTGACGGCCAAAGATTTCATCCTGAAGATTCTGGCGCTCGACTACGTGCGCAGCGGCAAGGCGCTGGCCAAGGTGATGGAGTATGCGGGCGAGGCCGTCGAGGCGTTGAGCGTGGACGAGCGCGCCACCATGACCAACATGGCGGCGGAGATCGGCGGCTTCACCGGCATCGTTGCTCCCGACCGGAAAGTCGTCGAGTTTCTGGTGGAGCGCCGTGGCATGAAGCGTGACCGAGGCCGAGAAGCATGATCGCCGGGCTGCAGAGCGATGCGGACGCCGAGTACGCCCAGGTCATCGAACTTGGACGCGGCCGACATTACCCCCATGGTCGGCGACGCCGGGCGACCCCGGCAACGGCAAGTATATCCGCGAATTGCATACGCCGGTGCCGGTGGAAATCGCCTACGGCGGCACTTGCACGGCCGGCAAGAACGAAGACATGGACATGTACGCGGCCGTGCTCGCCGACGCGCTGAAGCACGGCAAGCGGGTGGCCGGTATCGGTCAAGTTCTACATCCAGTTCGGATCGCAGGAGACGCGCGAGTACTGCCTGCGCAAGGGCTATCTGGAGATCTTTCAGAAGGCCGGAGCGCACGTGATCGAACCCAGTTGCGGCGCCTGCATCAACGCCGGGCCCGGGAGTCTCGACTCGTCCCGACCAGATGGTGATCAGCGCGCAGAACCGCAATTTCCCCGGCCGCAGCGGTCCGGGACAGATGTACCTGGCATCGCCGTTGACCGTCGCGGCGAGTGCGGTGGCGGGATACATTGTGGAGTACGAACCGAGCGAACAGCGGGAATTGGTTGGGGCCTAGCTGCGGACTCCAGTCGACCCGGTTGCGCTGCGGAATGCTGTACGGTATGAGGCATTCCTGCTAGAATGTCCGGTTCTGTTAGACCTCCGCACACCGTTTAGGGAGACAAAGAACTCATGGCCTACGTAATTGCAGAACCCTGCATCGGGACCAAAGACACAGCGTGCGTGGACGCTTGCCCGGTGGACTGCATTCATCCCAAGAAGGACGAAGAGGCTCACGCGACCGAAGAAATGCTGTATATCGATCCGGTCGAATGCATTGATTGCGGCGCCTGCGTGCCAGTGTGCCCGGTCTCGGCGATTTTCGCGCTCGACGACCTGCCGGAAAAGTGGAAGGACTTTACCGAGCGCAACGCGACATATTTCGGACGATAGGCTGTCAGCCATCCGCTGTCAGCTTTCGAGTGCGAGATCCCAAAGGCGCGTACGGCAGCGAGCCGTCGATGCGCCTTTTTCCATTGGTAGCGGCACGAAGTTGTTCTGAAAGCTGCACCCGACGCTCGACACCTGAAAGCTGATCCTCATGGCGCTGAAAGAGTCGGAAGCGATCGTCCTGCGCACCTATCCGTTGCGCGAGGCTGACTTGCTGGTGACCCTCTTTACCCGGCAGGAAGGCAAAGTGCGCGGGGTGGCGCGTTCGGCCAAGAAGTCGAAGCGCCGCTTTGGCGGAGCGCTCGAGCCGCTGACCTACGTGCGGGCGTTCTACGAAGACCGCGAGCGGCAGGAGTTGACCCGGCTGGATTCCTGCGAAGTGCTGGAGTCGCCCATGGCCACCGAGATGAGTTATCCGCGGGCGGTCGCGCTTGGCTCATGTGGCGGAGTTGCTCGATGAGCTGCTGCCCGAGCGCGAAGCCAGCGACACCGTCTTCCGGCTGACGCTTTCGGTGCTGCAGCCAGTTGCGCGGGCTGGACATCTGGATGCCGGTCACCTACTTCGATCTGTGGATGACGCGGCTGATGGGCTACTTGCCGGATTTGTCGGAGTGCATTGTCTGCGGACGCACGCTTGAACGGGAGCCGGGCCTTCTATCATGCGCTCGCCGACGGCCTGATGTGCGCCGACGATAAGCGGCTGGCGTCGTCGGAAATTTCCGCCGACTCCCGCGGTCTGGCCGCGAAGATGTTTCGCGCCCCGGTGGAAACCTTCGCTGGAGTGCCATGGCCGAAGGCGTTGGGCGCGGATCTACGAAAGTTCCTGATCCAGATTCTGCAGCGCCATATCGAGAAAAAGCTGGTGACGGCGGGGATGCTGGAGAAGATCGGATAGAAATTCCCCTTGATTCGTGTGTAACTTATAGGTTACAATGACGGGCGACATCGACCTCCGGCGCTACGTCACCCCGAATGGACGGGATGTTTTGGGCGAGTGGCTGGAAGGGCTGAAGGATCTGCGGACGCGTGCGAAGATTGCGGCTCGGATCGACCGCCTCGCCGTGGGCAATTTCGGCGACTGCAAGGCGATCCGCGGCGGCTTGTCGGAGTTGAGGATCGACTGGGGGCCCGGGTTTCGGATCTATTATGCAATGCTCGGCAGGCGTCGAGTGCTATTGATTTGCGGTGGCGATAAGAGCAGTCAACCATCGGATATCAAGCGCGCGTTAGCGTACCTGGAAGATTATCAGCGGAGGGAACCATGAAACGCAGAGCCAGTGTCTCTCACGATGAAGCTACAGTTCGCGAGCTACGCGAGAGCCCCGAGTTCGCCGCCGAATATCTCCGCGCGGCCCTGGAAGATGATGCGGAGCCGAAAGTGCTTTTGATTGCGCTGCGCAGGATCGCGGAGGCGCGTGGAGGTATCGCCAAGGTTGCCAAGGCCGCTGGCATCCAGCGCGAAGCTCTCTATCGCGCCTTGTCCGAGCGCGGAAATCCCCGGCTTTCCACCCTGGTAGCCGTGGCCAAGGCGGTAGGACTGAGGCTCACGGTCGAAGTTGCGCAGTGACGACTCCGGCTACAGCCGGAAACTCGCGCTCACACTTGTAGCGCCGACCGCTAGCTGACGGCTGGCCACTCCTTCCATTACAATCGCATATTAGCCTCGGACTCCCGAACAACCTGTGAATCCAGCCAAGCCCAATCCGCCGACCTTTCAGGAACTCATCCTGAGGCTGCAGACGTTCTGGGCGGAGCGCGGATGCGTGTTGCAGCAGCCCTACGACGTCGAAGTGGGCGCGGGCACCATGGCGCCGGAGACCTTCCTGCGCGTGCTCGGACCCAAGCCTTACAAGGTCGCCTACGTGCAGCCCTCGCGGCGTCCGGCGGATGGACGCTACGGCGAGAATCCGAACCGCCTTTTCAAGCACATGCAGCTGCAGGTGATCCTGAAACCTCCGCCGGAGAACGTGCAGGAACTCTACCTCGAATCGCTCACGGCGATCGGCATTGACCTGCGCCAGCACGACATCAAGTTCGAAGAAGACAACTGGGAATCGCCCACGCTCGGTGCCTGGGGCATCGGCTGGCAGGTGATGCTCGACGGCCTGGAGATCACCCAGTTCACTTACTTCCAGCAGTGCGGTGGCGTCGACCTCGACCCGATCTCCGCCGAGCTGACCTACGGACTGGAGCGCATCGCGCGCCTTCCTGCAGGATGTGGACTCGATCTACGACATCGTGTGGGCGCGCGATCCGGTGACGGGCAGGGCAGTAAAGTACGGCGATGTCCGGCTGGCCGACGAGCTGCAGTTCTCGGTCTACAACTTTGAAGCGGCCGACGTCGAGAGCGCCTGGAAGCACTTCGAACTGTGCGAGGCGGAGTGCAAGGCTCTGCTCGATCAAGCTATGCGGAGCTAGGAAAAGAGAAGACGGATGGCGCCAGTCCGAGAAGTGCACGGTTTCCGCTGCTCGGTGCGTACGATCTCTGCCTGAAGTGCTCGCACTTGTTCAACATTCTCGACGCGCGCGGCGCGATCTCCGTCACCGAGCGGGTCGGCGTAATTGCCCGCGTACGCGCCCTGGCTGTCGGCATCGCTAAGGCTTGGATGGACCAGCAGTACGGCGCCGCGGAACAAAAATGCGGAAGAACCCGCGGCTGGACGCCCCAGAGAAGAAAGAGAAGCTGGCGCCGGTGGGATCGAAGTCCGTGAAAGCCTTGGGATTGCTAGCTCGAATCCGCCGCTTTGTGTGACGCCGCTCACATTCGGTCTCCTATTTCTGGGAGAATAGGGGTTCTCTGAATGCCTGACTTTCTGCTTGAAATCGGTTGCGAAGAGATTCCAGCGCGGATGATTGATGGCGCGCAAGCGAACTGGCTGATCGGGTGGGACAACTGCTGGAACGCGAGCATCTGGGACAATCCGGGATTTCCACCCTGTCCACCCCGCGCCGCTTGAGGTGATGGCCCCGGATGGCTGCCGCGCAAGCCGACGTCACCGAGCAGGTGACGGGACCGTCGGCGCAGGTTGCCTACAAGGATGGCCAGCCCACTCCCGCAGCGCACGCCTTCGCCAAAAAGGTCGGAGTGGAGGTCTAGCCGGCTGGAGAGGTGAGCACTCCGAAAGGCGAGTACCTGGCCGCCACCGTCACCCGCAAAGGGCGTACCGCCGCCGAGATTCTGGCCGAAGCTCTGCCCAAGGAAATCGCGTCGCTCTACTGGCCGAAGAACATGTACTGGCGCAAGCGCGGCGAAGTTCGTGCGGCCGGTGCGCTGGCTGGTGGCGATGCTCGACGAGCAAGTCATCCCGATGGAGCTCTTCGGCATCCCAGCCGGTCAACAGTTCGCGCGGACATCGCATCATCGGCGGATGAAACTGTCCAGATCTCTCGCGCCAGGCGCCTACATCGAGACCTTGCGTGGGGCGAAGGTGCTGGGCGCGGAGCCGCGAACAGGCAGATCCGCAAAGCCCTCGACGCCGCCACCCGCACCATTCCGGGCGCGCGCTGGCGCGAAGACCAGCCGCTGCTCGCGACCGTGGTCAACCTGACGGAATTCCCTCGGCCATCCTCGGCAGCTTCGATCCTGAATTCCTGGAGCTGCCCGAAGAAGTCCTGGTCACGGTGATGCGCGACCACCAGAAGTACTTCGCGATCGAGGACGCGATCAAAACTGCTGCCGCACTTCCTCGCTGTGCTGAACACCGCGGCGAACAGCCACGGCCTGATCCGGCACGGCAACGAGCGCGTGCTGCGCGCCCGCTTCAACGATGCCCGCTTTTTCTGGCAGACCGATCAGAAGCAGACGCTGCGCGAGCGCGTCGAGTTGCTGAAGCATGTCACGTTTCAGAAGGACCTCGGCAGCTACTACGAGAAGACGCTGCGCGTGCAGCGGCTGGGCAGCTGGCTGGCGAACTCGTCAAGCAGAATGGCCATACGGTCCGGCGTCGTGCACAAGGCCGCCTTTCTCGCCAAGACCGATCTGACCACTGAACTGGTGAAAGAATTTACCGAGCTGCAGGGAATCGTTGGTGGCCTCTACGCGCGGGTGCAGCCCCTCGACGACGATTTGACCGGAAGAAAGCCCAGCGACGTCGCCAAGGCGATCTACGATCACTATAAGCCCGAGTCGATGGAAGATGCGATTCCCCGCACCATCGAAGGCGCCGTGCTCTCGATCGCCGACAAGGCCGACTCGATCGCCGGCATGTTCGCGCTGGGTCTGATTCCGAGCGGATCGAAAGATCCGTTCGCCCTGCGCCGCCAGGCGAACGGCATCGTCAAGACGATTGCCGAGTACAAGCTGCCGATCCCGCTTAGGAAGCTGATGTTGGACGCGCGCGACGCCTACGAAGGTTCGGAGGCCGAGAAGAAATTCTCCGTGAAAGTTGATTTCCCGAGCGCGGTGCGCAATTTCTTCCGCGAGCGGCTGGAGTTCTATCTTCGAAGGGCTGGGCTTCCGCTACGACATCGTGAACGCGGTGCTGGCAGCCGATGCGACGATGTGGTGGATGCGATCGCCCGCGCGCAGCGGTGAACAAAGTGCTGGCCATGCCGGACTTCCCGTCGATCGCGGTCGCCTGTAAGCGCACCCGCAACATTCTGCGGCAAGCCGAGGAGAAGAAAGTCGAGATCGCCGCCCGGTTTGCCGACGTTGCCGGGGCTTCCGGGAAGAAAAAACGCTGGCCGCCTACATTGAACAGGCCGCCGGCAAAGTCCGGAACAGCAGAAGAAGAAGGACTACGCGGCCGCGCTGCTCGCGTTGTCGGCAGCCCGAGAACCGGTCGATGCGTTTTTCGATAAGGTGATGGTCATGGTCGATGACGAAAACATCCGCGCGAATCGGCTGGCGTTGTTACAGAGGTTGCTGAGCGAATTTTCCACGATCGCTGATTTCTCCGAGATCGTGACCGAAGGCAAGTCTTGAGGCTCCCGGGTTGTCATCCCGAGCGCAGCGAGGGATCTGCAGTAGGGAGTGGCAATGAACTGTCCAAGGGGCCGAACTGCAGATTCCTCGCCCTCTTCGCCGCGTTTCACGCGGCTCCAGAGGACTCGGAATGACAAGCTGTGTGAATGCGGCTGTCATTGATGATCGTAACGAAGCGCTTAGCTTTTTGTTGTCATCCCGAGCGCAGCGAGGGATCTGCAGTAGGGAGTGGCAATGAACTGTCCAAGGGGCCAAACTGCAGATTCCTCGCCCTCTTCGCCGCGTTTCACGCGGCTCCAGAGGACTCGGAATGACAAAATGAAAAAAATGAGTGAACGACGTTATTACGTTTACATCATGGCGAGCAGGTCGCTGACTCTGTATACCGGAATCACAAACGACATCTACCGGCGCGCTCTGGAACACAAGAGCGGCGAAATCGAGGGCTTCACGAAGAAGTACAGACATCAACCGGCTGGTTTATTACGAAAGTCTTCAAGTACGTGGGGAACGCGATCGCACGAGAAAAACAGATCAAGGACTTGGACTCGTGCGAAGCGATTGGCCTTGATCAAAAGCATGAATCCAGCTTGGCAGGATATGGCACGAGGGATGGGGTACAAAGATCGAAATGCAGATACCTTCGCTTCGCTCGGGATGACAAAGAGTTTAATTGAATGCCGCGCACATCAACCGTAAAGGACTAATAACATGGCTACCACCACTCTCCCCGAAACCGAAATCATGGAACCCAAACCAGCCGGCACCAAATATGTGTACTTCTTCGGCGGCGGCAAGGCCGATGGCAACGGCAAGATGAAAGACGTCCTCGGCGGCAAGGGCGCCGGCCTCGCCGAGATGACCAACGCCGGCCTTGCCCGTGCCTCCCGGCTTCACCATCCAGACCGAAGCCTGCCGCGAATACATGCGCAAGAACGCGGTCTCGGCCGAGGTGGACCGCCAGATGGACGAGGCGCTCGCAAAGCTGGAGCAGTTGCAGGGCCAGAAGCCTGGGAAAGGGCGAGAACCCTCTGCTGGTCAGCGTGCGTTCGGGCGCGAAGTTCTCCATGCCGGGCATGATGGACACGATCCTCAACCTCGGCCTGAACGACCAGAGCGTCGAAGCCCTGGCCAAGCGCAGCAACAATCCCCGTTTTGCCTATGACTCCTACCGCCGCCTGATCCAGATGTTCGGCAACGTGGTGCTCGACATCGCCAAGGAAGCGAATTCGAGCGAAGTGTTCGACGGCAAGAAGAAGCAGAAGAAGGCCAAGCTCGACACCGAACTCGACGCCAAAGCGCTGAAGGAAGTCATCGAGGAATACAAGAAGGTTGTCAAGAAGCACGCCAAGCTCGACTTTCCGCAGAACCCGCACGAGCAGTTGGTCATGGCGCGCGACGCCGTGTTCCGCTCCTGGCAGAATGATCGCGCCAAGCACTATCGCCGCATCAACAACATCGACGACATGCTCGGTACCGCCGTCAACGTGCAGGCGATGGTCTTTGGCAACCTGGGCGAGACCAGCGGCACCGGCGTGGGCTTCACGCGCAATCCCGCGACCGGCGACAAGGAGTTCTACGGCGAGTTCCTGATGAACGCGCAGGGCGAAGACGTGGTTTCGGGCGTGCGCACGCCGGTGCACATCCTCGAACTCGAGAAGATCATGCCCGAGGTCTACAACCAGCTGCGCGACATCACCACGCGTCTGGAGAAGCACTACAGCGACATGCAGGACTTCGAGTTCACCATCCAGGAAGGCAAGCTCTACATGCTGCAGACGCGCAACGGCAAGCGCACCGGCCTGGCCGCGGTGCGCATCGCCATCGCAGATGGTGGACGAAGGGCTGATCACGAAGGAAGAAGCGATCTTCCGGGTCGAGCCGAACCAGTTGTACGACTTCCTGGTTCCGCGGCTCGACGAAAAGGGCAGCCAAAGTCGAAGTGCTGGCGAAGGGCCTGCCGGCCTCTCCGGGCGCGGCCGTCGGACAGATTGTCTTCACCGCCGACGACGCGGTCGAAGCGCACGGACAGGCAAGAAGACGCCGGTCATCCTGGTGCGCGGCGAAACCACGCCGGAAGACATTCACGGCATGGAAGTCGCGAAAGGCATTCTGACCTCGCGCGGCGGCATGACCAGCCACGCCGCCGTCGTCACGCGCGGCATGGGCAAGTGCTGTGTGGCCGGCGCCGGCGACATTGACGTCGACGAAAAGGCGCGCGAGATGCGCGTCAAAGGGCAGGTCTTCAAAGAAGGGCGACTGGATCTCGCTCGACGGCACGACCGGCCGCGTGATCAAGGGCAAGCTGAATACCTTGCCAGCCGTCGCCGGACGATCCGGACCTGCAGAAGTTCATGAGCTGGGCGGATCCCGTCCGCACGATGAAGGTGCGCGCCAACGCCGACATTCCGCGCGACGCCATCCAGGCGCGGGCCTTCGGCGCCGAAGGCATCGGTCTGTGCCGCACCGAGCACATGTTCTTCGCCGAAGAACGATTGCCGCACATGCGGGCGATGATTCTGGCCAATAACGAGAAGGATCGCCGCGCCGCCCTGAAGAAGCTGCTGCCCATGCAGCGCAACGACTTCATCGGCGTCTTCCGCGCCATGGACGGATTCCCGGTCACCATCCGCACGCTCGATCCGCCGCTGCACGAGTTCCTGCCGCGCCGCGAAGACCTGATGGTGGAGATCGCGGTGCTGGAAGCACACCAAGCCGAAGTCGTCCGAAGCTAAAGGACCTGAAGAAACGCTGCTGGCGCCGCGTCGAGCAGTTGCACGAATTCAACCCCATGCTCGGACATCGCGGCTGCCGTCTCGGCATCACCTATCCCGAAATCACCGAGATGCAGGCGCGCGCCATCTTCGAAGCGGCGGTCGCCGTTGCCAAAGAAGGCGTCAAGGTGTTCCCGAAGTGATGATCCCGCTGACCGCGACGTTGAAGGAAATGGCGCAACCAGGCAGAGATCGTCCACCGCGTGGCGGAAGAAGTATTCGCAGAGAAAGAGCGAACGGTCGAATACCTGGTAGGCACCATGATCGAGTTGCCGCGCGCTGCGCTGGTGGCCGATGAGATCGCCAAGGAAGCCGAGTTCTTCTCCTTCGGCACCAACGATCTGACGCAGACCACCTTGGGCATCTCGCGCGACGACGTCAACAAGATCCTGCCGACCTACCTCGAAGAGGGCATCCTCAAGCAGGATCCGTTCGCGCGTTCTCGATCGGGAGGGCGTGGGACAGTTGGTGAAGATGGCCACCGAACGCGGCCGCAAGACGCGCCCGAACCTGAAGGTCGGCATCTGCGGCGAGCACGGCGGCGAACCGTCGTCCGTCGAGTTCTGCCACCAGGTCGGACTGAACTACGTTTCCTGCTCACCGTTCCGCGTGCTGACTGCGCGGCTGGCGGCAGCGCAGGCCGCGGCCGGCGAGAAGCTGAAAGTGGAAGGTGGAAGAACCAAGTAAGAAGAATTTCCACAGGGACACCCGGGCGCATGACCGCCTTCGAGTCCCTGGTGGTTTTCTGTTTATTGCACTTTCTGCAGGCGGGCCATCAGTTTCTGCGCCAGATTTTCTTCTGATTCCGACCACAGCAGGCGTCCGCTGGTACCCGATTTCTTTTCCACGTTGGTCGTGAAATCCACCAGTTTCTGCACATTGGCGCGCACCTGTTCCTCGTTCTCTGGGGTCAACCGCACCCCTTCCTGCAAGAACGGGGAATCGAGGCCGAAGTCCACCTGGATGTGGCCTTCCTGCTGATAGGTCCCATCTTCGAATTCTGTCCCCTGAACGATGAACCTCACCTGGGAGGGTTGCAGCACCCATTGGGTCTGATCTTCGGCCAGGACCCACAAATCCCAATGGGCCTCAAAGACGTAGGCGTAGTCGTCATGGAGCAGGTCGGAAGCGATGAGCACGGCAGCCTCGGGAGTGATCCCCGGGCGAAAGCGCTCTTCAAAAACCGTGGCTTCATCCCAGGAGACGGGATGCAGCGCGAGATAGGTAATTCCGGGCTTGGTGGCCGAGAACGGAAACTGGCGCATGACCGCGAGGGCATGCGGCAAAATTTCCTCGCGCTCGAAGTCGGCAAACCACAGGCTCAAATAGAGAGGATCAGGCATAAATGACAAATGGGCGCTCCGCTGCTGTCGAATACATTCTAGATGCTGGCGCACAATTCGACGTTGCGAAGAAACCGGGGCGCACATGGGTGCGAGCCGACTTCGAGCGCGGGGCAGGCGCAGCTTTGACAGCCAACGGCAGCGCTGCTAACATCAAATGTTCGAAGCAGATGCCTGCCTGTTCGTGGTCCCCGTCGTCTAGCCCGGCCTAGGACATCGCCCTTTCACGGCGGTAACAC
>CAWJAA010000032.1:0-129395 GCA_963840615.1 Terriglobia bacterium | reverse complement strand
ACCCGATCCCCCGGTTCGAGCCCGAGATGCTCGCGGATGGCTTTCGGAATGGTGGCTTGGCCCTTCACGGTGATCGCGGATTCCATATTTGCTCCATTACATATTATAAAATGTAATACCACGTCTGCGATTGGCACGTCAAGCCAGGGCGGCGCGCCCAACGGGCTCGTATAACGATCACTGCGATTTAGTGTTTGCAGTGTAAGAGAAACATCGCGGGCCCCGTTCCTTCGCGTTTTATGCGAAGGGGCGGGGCTTTTTTTGGGATTTGCTGCCGGAGATCGCGGGGTAGCAGGAATATCCGTACGCCGATTCCGGGCCAGAGCAGTTCGACCTTCGTTGCCTGGTTCGAATTGGGGAACGTCCCGTCTGTCCCTGCATTACTGGGCTTCCTAAGGGCGGCGATTTAGCGACCACTAATGTGAGCTAGATCACAGCGGAGGGCTGACATGGTTAGCTAGGCTTTGGTCACCATGGCTCAATTCAGAATCACAACCAGTTACGATGGCAACCGCAACTGCGACTGCTGCAAGAAGCGCGCACAGATCGTGATTGAACGTATACCGAGACTGGACTACTGGTGTCACGAGTGTGCTGCGAAGGAGTTGGCTAAGGATCAACAGCTATTGGCTGCGTTCAGCGTGGCGACATTCATGAATTGCACTCACGGTGTGGTACCCGGACGATAGCTAGCGCCGGCGATCATCACAGAGCGAAATACGGAGGTCTATTTTCCTTGAAACATGCAGCCCAGACTCTCGCCCAAATCGCCCTAGCGATTCCTCTTATAGTCTGCGCCGCTCCGCTGTGCGCAGCACAATCGCCGCCGCCAAGCGATGACCTTCCCTCTGTGGCAGACATGATGAAGGCCGCGTCGGAAAAGCGAGCGAAGCTAATTGCGAGAGAACCTGAGGTTCAACTCAAATCGACGGATGCCGACCTGATCAAGGGATTACTCGTAGCGGCTATGACGAAAAAGCCTACGCAGGAAGAGCAATGGCAAATGCTACCGGACAAACGGCTCATCAGATTGGGTTCTCCAAGCAATTAGGGATTTTCAGGGGTCAACTGGAGCTTCTAATGGTGCGTTTCTCGTTGTCTCCCTCCGATGACGGCTCCGGGACTGTTGTTCGCTTCTCTATTTCCGGTAAAGGCATATCGGATGCCAATTCGATTTGGATGGAAACGAAAGTAAGAATGCTCGAAATGTTAGACGATATAGTTGTCAAAGTCGGACTAAAGAAGAAGTGACTTCTACCCAAGACTGCAGTATTCGCTCCCTTGAAGACTGCTCCAATTCAGCCATGATGCGCCATGATCACTGTCGAACATGCGATTCTGCACGTTGCTGCTAATGGAACGCAGGATCAAGAATCCCGCGTCGGTCTACGAAGTCTCGTACCCCAAGCATCTCGGCTAGAACAGGGTCTTCGTGATCTTTTTCACACCTTGAATTAATTCGTTGACCTGCTCCATCGTTGGCTCCGTAGCCCTGCCGTGGTCGCAGAGGTTGCGGATGTCTGCCAGATGCTGGATCGACCGCCACTCTGGAACATCGATGACTTCGTTCTTGAGAGCGTCGTTTAGATCACCTATTGTAGGATTTTTCTTACTAATCTTAAGCTTGTGATTCTCGCAGACCTGACCAAGATGTCGTTCTAGTACTACTCCCGCCAGAGCACCTGCCGCGCGAGTGAACTTGTGTTTTGCAAGCTCTTCCGCTGCGTCCAGCTCAGAGTCGAAGAGGTCCGCCTGAACCAACTGTCGAATGTCAAACAAGGAGCTCTTGAATCGCGTCTTAACCGATCTCAGGATGTTTAGTTGTTGCTCGAACTGGGAAATCGCCGCAGATGGCTGAACAACATTCTCTTGATTGTAGGGGTGCCGAACCTCTCTTCACGGCCAGACCCTGAAGGTAATCTATAACCTTGTAATTTTCGTAGGTGATGTCTCTTCGAGATGTCGGCCTCTCGTAATGCCGAACAAAGTCTTCGAGTCGGTCAGGCAACAGCTGGCGGATGAGCGCCTTAGATTCCGAATACCAACGCTGATAATCCTTTTTGAACTCGGGGAGCTCCTTTATGACACTCGATGCATTTTTACCAAGATGCTCCTTCAACTGCTTGTCGACCTCTTCCTGATAGCACTCTCGTTGCATCGACAGCTGCAGCTTTTCACCCAGCTCGATCAGCGCGTTGAGATCATTTTCGAAGCGAGATAGGTTGGACTCGGGAACAACTGCTAGCGGCGCTACCATCTACGGCCCTCCTCCCACTTACGTGCTCCGAAGCGTCCAGCTAGGAAACACAGGATGGACGCGATGAACCATGATGCCACAAAATCGCCCGCGTTTATGCAGCGTATGTCCCCAACGCTCCGGCGGCACCGTCTTTATTAAGAGGCGCCCGCCCCTCCGCAAAGCGGCGCGGAGAAACAAGGTCCGTGAGGCGAAGATCGCTGAGGAGAACGATGTCTAGTCAATCACGCAGGAAGCGTGGCCCTCTTTGAGAGCTTCCAAGCGCAATTCCCGGACGTTGAACTCCGACCAGGCTGCCGCTGCCTCTGATGACGTCGCCTTCAACCACTCCCTCTATGCTCAACTCGAAGTCCCCGGCGATTCCGACTACGCTGGGGATTAAGGGATGAAGTTGCGCACCATCACGCGCCTTGAGGGCGTTCCCGTGGGTCTCGTAAGAACCGAGGTAGGTGTATCCGGTGTCGCCGCCGAAGACCTTCCCCTTAATGAACATCACGACTCCACCTCCATTACCCTGCATCCCTTCGTATTGAACGATCCAAAATCCCTCCACCATAGTTTGTGCCTCCTCGGGCTAAATTCTGCTCTAAGCCTTGGGTGGAACGTCCACCGGGTCGGGGAACTTTTGCTCGAAGATTCCCACTGGCAGGCGGCGGTCGCCGCGCAGCAACTCAAGGAGCTGGGTTCTGAGCGTATTCTGGTCCTGCTCCACGTCCGCGAAGTACTTGGGGTAATAAGCGCCCCGCTTTAGATAGACCTCGTCGAAGTCGTAGTCGAAGTACTTAGACATCGCCTTTAGGAGCTCTGTTGTCAGGTCCTGGGACTTTGCGACAGGCTCCTTCGCGGCCGCGTAGTTATTGTAGTGGTCGAGCAGTATCTTCCAATTGTCACGAACATCTTCTCCTCCATGCTTTTCCCGTTGAACTCCAAATCGACGAGATTTAGAGACTGGACAAACTGAGGGGAGAGTAGTGTCGCTCGATACGCCATTAGATTCTTGAATATGGTGAGCTTTCGGTTCCGGCTTTCGTGGCGACTATCGAGCCACTTTTCAACCTCCAGCGCGATAAGCGGGCTGATCAGGCCAACCGTCGCTGAAATTATGATCGTCACTATTGGGCTCATTGTTCCCCCTTGGCTAAGATCAACGGCTCTTAATGCCAACTTACAGATTTTGTCGCAGTGCCGGATGCACTGCCGAGGCTTGCGAGTATCATTGTAACAGGAAACGGGTTTCTATCGGCGGGCCAACTCAAATCCACTCACTTCATCGCTGGCGGGTGGCCCATTCATCCGCGTTCTGTGCGGATGAGTGGGGTACTCGAACGCAGGCAGCGAAATTCCTGCGGTGGTGCAGGCGGCACCCGACGGGCTCTTAGCTGCCAGCTCTTAGCCAGTAGCGCTTCGCTTACCTTAGTGCCCCTTCGTGTCCTTGCTGGTAAATGTCTTGCCGTTCAATCGACAATCGAAAATCGTAAATCGAAAATTCCCCCCTATCCCACCAGCCGTGGCACCACGTTAGCCAGAAAATCCACCAGGAAGTGGGCAAACATGTTGGCCACCAGATCGCGCCGCCACAAATAGAACGCGGTCAGAACTCCGCCCAGCGCCAGCGCGATCAGGATATTCGCGGCGCCTCCCGTCCAATGTCCCACGGCGAAAATGGCCAGCGGGATCACCACCGCCGCCGCCCGCGACAGACCTACCGCCTGCAAACGCTCGATGGCGAATCCCCGGTAAAACAACTCTTCGACCACCCCGGCCCGCACCACGATCAACGTCACCACCCACACCGGAAGCTTGTCCAGAAAAGTCGGTTTCGAACCGTACTTCGCCAGGTACGCCAGCCCTCCCCCCACCGCCAGACACGCCGCCGCCGTCACCAGTCCCCACAGCACCGACTTCCACCACCGCGAGGTTCCAATCCCGATCGATTGCAGAGACAGGCCCTCTCCCCGGCGTACCAGCCACAACACGGTGGCGGCGCTCGCCCACATCAAGCCTTCCCGCAGAAGGTTCAGCCCGACGCCCTGAGTTCGAGGTGAGCGAAAGAAACACCTGCCGGATGAGCAACATGGAAAACAGTGACAGGAAAAGTCCTACCCAGGTCGCAGGAGCGGATCGAGCCGGACGCGGTGCCGCAATCACGGTTGCTTCTGACATGGCTGTATTTACGAGGCGGGGCGGCAAAAAGTTCCGGGCGACGCAAGCGCCTGGCTCTTAGCTTTTAGCTCTTAGCTCTTAGCCAGCAGCCTTCGAAGCCCTTAGTGTTCCTTCGGTGGTAAAGGTTTTTCTCCGCGTCCTCTGCGGTCAAGAGCTTTCGGTTTTGCTTTTCAATCGGCAATCCGATTTGCACTTTTCCCGGCCCGGCGACGATACTGGAAGGCATACAGCCATGAAAACAAACCTTTCTATTGCCAGCCCTGCGGAAGTGGAAACCGAATGTCTCGCCGTCGTGGTTCTTGACCGCGGTGAGAAAGACAAACCCGATGTGTTCGTCGACTCCAACGACAACGCGGTCAAAGCGGTTGCGAACGATGTCATCGCGACCGGCGAAGTCACCGGCAAGAGCCTGGAAATCACGCTGTTGCACAAGCCCTCCGGCCTTAAAGCCAAGACGCCTGCTGCTCATCGGCGGCGGCAAAGCCGGCAAGTTCTCGGCCTCCGACCTGCGCAAGCTGGCCGGAGCCGCGGTGCGCGCGCTGAAGTCTCGCAGTCTCCGCAGCTTCGCCTTCGCCGCGCCCCAGAGCGTTGCCGCCGAAGATGCCGCCAGGGCCATCGTCGAGGGCGGGTTCGTGGGCAACTTCGAGCCCGACTACTACAAGAGCGATCGCAAGGACCAGAAGATCGACGCGCTGACCGTGGTCGCGAAGGGCGATCTGCAGACGGCGATCAGACGAAGCGCGCATCATTGGAGAATCGCAGAACTTCGTGCGCGATCTGGTGAACGAACCTTCCAACCGCATGACCCCGACGGTCCTCGGCCAACGCGCCAAAAAGATGGCGCAGGAAGTTGGCCTGCAGTGCGAAGTCTATGGCGCCGACAAGATCAAAGAACTGAAAATGGGCGCCTTCTGGAGCGTGGCCCAGGGATCGGACGAGCCTCCCGCGCTGATCGTGATCGAAGTACGAGCCGGCAGGCGCGCCGAGAAGCCGCTGCTCGGATTGGTCGGCAAAGGCATTACGTTTGATACCGGCGGCATCTCCATCAAGCCCGCCGATGGCATGGAGAAGATGAAATACGACATGGCCGGCGGCGCGACCATGATCGGCGCCATGCGCGCCATCGCCCATGCTCAAGCCCAAAACCAAAGTGACCGCCATCATCTGCGCTACGGAGAACATGCCGTCGGGCAAAGCGCAGAAACCCGGCGACGTGCAGATCGCCATGTCCGGCAAATCCATTGAAATCATTAACACCGACGCCGAAGGACGGCTGGTGCTGGCCGACGGGCTGCACTACGCCAAGCAACTCGGCTGCACCCACCTGATTGACGCGGCAACCCTCACCGGCGCGGTCGTGGTCGCGCTCGGATATGTGAACGCCGGGAGTATTCGCCAACGATGACAAAATGTACGAGCACTTCCAGAGTGCGCTCGACCAGGCGGGCGAGAAGATGTGGCGGCTGCCGCTTGACGATGATTACAAGGAAAGCATCAAGTCGAACATCGCCGATATGGTGAACTCCGGCGGACGCTGGGGCGGCTCGATTACCGCCGCCATGTTCCTGAAAGAATTCGCCGAAGACACACCGTGGATCCATCTCGACATCGCCGGCACCGCCTGGATGGAAGACAGCAAACCCTGGATCGCCAAGGGGCCATCGGGGATCGCGCTGCGCAGCCTGGTGGAATTCGCCCGCAACTTCGCGGATAGACGACCATGGGAATCCGTGTAGATCCGCGGCCAGTCTTTGATTCGAATACAGCCTGTCCGGCCGCCGCGGCATCTCAAGCCGGACTGACTGGGGTAGCAACTTCCGCTCAACAGCTTGGAGGCAATCGATGAAAGCATTATTCGGAATTGGACTGGCGGTTTTGATCCTGGGCGTGGTTTCGTTCTTCGTGCCCATCCCCCACACCGAAAATCACGGCATCAAGGTAGGCGATGCCAGTATCGGCGTGCAAACTCATGACAGCGAGCACATCTCTCCCGCCATCAGCGGAGTGCTGGTGGCGGTGGGAGCGGTCCTGATGATCGCTGGGGCGCGTAAAAGCTAGAGCCGGAGCGTCCGCAGCCCGAAGTGGATGGAAGCAGAAAGAGCCACGGGCGTACACGGACCAGCACGGAAAGAAGTATGAAATAAAAAATCCGTGAGTATCCGCGTACGTCCGTGGCTCTGGTTGTCGACGTCCGCTCTCTTACTTGCCGGCTTTTTCCACCGCCTGCTGCAATTGCGTCATCAAGGGTGTCTCGCCGCTCTGCAAACCATCGCGGCCCATGGCGCGCCACAGATAGGTCGAGCTTTTCGAGCGGGCGTCATACACCGCCAGCACGTCTTCCGACGGACGCGACTGCGACGGCGAGAATCATGTCGGCCTGGTCAGGACGGTAGACCACAATGTAATGCCCCCAACGCTGAATCGCATCCTCGACCGCCGAGATCGCCTGGCGATCTTCCGGCAGCAGATTGATGTTGAACTGTCCGCCGTCATATGCGGTTACATAGACATAGCGGGCATTGATCAGCGTCTTGGGAAAGAGCTGGGCCTTCGAAGCCTGGACATCCGGCGGCGCGGCAAATGCAGCCGCTGCCAGCAATAACAAAACAGCCATAACACTGTAAAGTTTCTTCAAGCGAAACCTCCCTCACTCGTTACTCCATTAGATGCAGTTCGATGCAATTGGATGTAAGCCGGAAAAACCGGCTTCCCGGCGGAGGAGCGTTGCATAATTTAACTATTGGCTATTTTTCAATCGGACAGTGCGGTACACGAGCAGACATCGTGACTGTCATCCAGAATACCACTCAAGTAGGCCTGGGGAGCCCAAGGATCGTACTTTGGAGGCTGGGAGGCCGCAATGGCCACCTCCCCAGGAGAATTCGCCAGAGAGCCCGCTAGTCGGCCTGGCGTCGATTTATATCTATAAGCTACTTTTAAACCAACCCCGGGGAAACGGGTTTGCAATGGAGGGCGGGCGTCCCCGCCCGTCTCTCCATTCATTTAGTTGGATTTAGGTGGCCACTCACATCACCGCGGGCACGGTGATTCCCATCACCGCGAGCACCCGAATCAACTCGCGGCGCACCACCGCCGCCGTCGCCAGCAGGAATTGCTTCCGGCCTTCGTCAGATTCGCTCAGGATGGGATAGCGGTGATAGAAAGTATTGAAAAGCTGCGCCAGTTGAAAGGCGTGCTTCGGCCAGGTAGGCCGGTTCCGTGGTCGCAATGCACTGATCCACAATCTGCGACGTCTTCGAGGCCGCCAGCCAAAGTTCCCAGATGTCGTTCGCGCCCGCGCCCGCGAGGTAGGGCGCGAAGTCGATGCCTTCGAACGAAAACTTGTCGGGATCGACTTCGCCCTTGCGAAAGATGTTGGCGGCGCGCACCACGGCGTATTGCGCGTACGGTCCGGTTTCGCCTTCGAAGCTCAGCGCCTCCTTGAAATCAAAGGCGATCACCGACGGTTTGGTGTACTTCAGCATGAAGTAGCGCAAGGCGCCGACGGCGATCTGGGTGGCGATTTTCTGCCGCTCTGTCTTGGTGCAGATGGGCGTTGCGGGCGTCCACTTCTTTTCTGGCGGAAGCGATCAGGGCGTCGAGCATGTCATCGGCCTTCACGCCGAAACCTTTGCGGCCCTTGATCTCGATGTAGGGCCTCGCCTGGTCTTCCTCGGACAGGTGATATCCCAACTCGGCCGCGCAACGCGGCGTGAGCGCCACCATTTCATAGGAAAAATGGGTGTAGTGATCGGCTGGTTGGTTGTACCCGAGCCCGCGCAGGGCTTCGATCACGGTGTTCTGGGCTTCCGCCTGGCGGGCGTCGATCACGTTGTAGATTTCGCTGACGCCGCCGAAATGCGGATGCTCGGGTTCCCCTTCCACGGTCGAGATCCAGCATTGGTGCTGGTTGGGATAGCGGTAAAACTCTTTGTATCCGAAGTCTTGTCCCAGCACGCCGAACTTCCACATGTGGTAGGCAATGTCTTTGCCCACGTAGCCGACAGTGCCGTTGGAGCGGACGATGACTTTCTGGTCTTCTTCGGAGATTTGTTCCTTCTCCCCGTTCTCCGCGGAAAGCTTTGCGTCCTCTGCGCTTTCAGATTTCGCAGTTCCCGCCCGCCGCATCACCCAGCAGCCTTTGTTTTTGCCTTCGGCCTCGAAGGTCAGCACGCCGGCGGCTTTCAGTTTTTCGAAGGCCGCGGCCCAGAAATCGAGATGCAGGATCTCACTCTCGCGCGGCAGGAAGTCGTATTCGATGTCCAGCCGGTCCATGGTTTCCAGATGGCGCCGCAGGACAGCGGTCGAGATCAGGTCGGCAATGGCGGCGGTCTCGTTTCCACCCGCTTCGATGGCGTGCAGAGTTTCCAGACGCCACTTCAGGTTCTGCTTGTCCTGCTCGTAGAATTGCGAGACGCGGGCGTAGAGATCCCAGCAGAAGTAGTCGAAACGCGGCTGGCGGCTGAGTTCTTCGATTTCGTCCCACTGCTTTTTTTCGATGTGCAGGAAACCGACAATCACATCCGCGACTTGCACGCCGGTGTTGTCAATGTAGTTCTGCACGTCCACTTGCCGGCCCGCGAACCGCAACAGGCGCACGAAGGTGTCGCCGAGAATGGCGTTGCGCAGGTGTCCGATGTGCGCGGCTTTGTTGGGGTTAATGCTCGAGTGTTCAACCAGAGTCTTACCCGCGGGAATCTCCACTGGCGGCTTGCGGTCAGAGGCCAGAGCAGCCGCGAGTTGGCCGCGATCGACCCGGGCGTTGATGTATCCCGCGCCCGCAAGTTCCAGCTTTTCAAAGCCTTCGATGGGACCGATGCCGCTGACAATCTCTTCGGCAATCTTGCGCGGAGGCTTGCGCAACTTCCTGGCCAGCTCGAAGGCGAGAGGGCAGCGCGTACTCGCCGAGTTCGACGTTGGGCGGCTGTTCGATGACGATGCGGGCGAGATCGAGATCATAGGTGCGGCGCAGAAATTCGCTCACCTGCTGGGCAAGACGGCGTTCGAGATAACGGTACAAGAGGGCCCTCTAAGCTGTTGAAGAAAAAGTGATTGTAGCAGAGCGCAGCGGGCGTGGAGGTTTGACGGAGAGCGCAATGCTTCCCTATCATGAATTTTCAAGGTTCCCAACCGACGGCTTTCACCACAGAGGACACAAAGGTTCACGAAGGAGTCCTAGGTTTAGAGCCTTCGTGAACCTTTGTGTCCTTTGTGGTGAAGTTCTTATGCGAATTGCTTATCTCGATTGCTTCTCCGGCATGAGCGGCGACATGTTTCTGGGAGCGCTGGTGGATGCCGGAGTTCCGCCGGGACTGCTGGAGCAGACGGTCGTGGCGCTCGATATTGGCGCGCGGCTGGAGATTTCGCGGGTGAATCGCAGCGGAATCACCGCGACCAAGGTGGATGTGTATGCGCACGGGGAGAAAGATTTGCCGCGGGAAGAGTTCTGGGAGCAGGCGCCGGGCCCCGGGCGTCACCATGATCATGGACATTCGCATGATCATTCTCACCAACATGACACCGCGGGACAGAGTTCGCGGGCAGGAGTGCCCGCGCTACATGAGCACTCACCGGGGCGGGGATTAACGGAGATTCGCGGGATTATTTCTAAAGCTGCAATCAGCGACCGGGCCAAGAGCACCGCCATCCGCATCTTTGAGGCTTTGGGGGCGGCGGAGGCCAGGATTCACAACTCGGACATCGAAAAAGTGCATTTCCACGAAGTGGGCGCGGTCGACGCCATGGTGGATATTGTTTGCGCGGCGGTGGGCGCCGAGGCCCTGGGAGTCGATGAGTTTATCTGCTCGCCGTTGAACGTGGGCGGCGGCACGGTGAAGTGTGCCCATGGCACGTTTCCGGTGCCCGCGCCGGCGACGCTGGAGTTGCTGAAAGAGGCTCCCGTGTATTCGTCCGGTCTGCAGGTGGAACTGGTCACCCCCACCGGCGCGGCGATTGTGAAGACTCTGGCCGGCGCGCTTTGCGGCATTTCCCGAGATGAAGGTGGAGAAGATCAGGCTACGGCGCGGGCACGCGGGATTTTCCGGGGCATGCCAACGTGGTGCGGCTGACCATCGGCGAAGCGCTGCCGGGCGGCCGCCAAAGGTCTGTCGCAGGAAACCGTGACCGTGCTGGAGGCGAATCTCGACGATCTGAATCCGCAGGTGTTTGGCTACGTGATGGACCGCCTGCTGGAAGAAGGCGCACTGGATGTGTTCGGGGTGCCGGTGCAGATGAAGAAGAGCCGTCCGGGAATGGTGCTGACCGTGTTGTGCCGTCCCCAGGATGCGGCCAAGCTGGCGCAGTTGATCTTTACCGAGACTTCAACGCTGGGGGTGCGGCGGCGCGACGAACAACGGCAGGCGCTGGCGCGGAAGTGGGTGACGGTCTCAACCGAATGGGGTGACGTCCGGTTGAAAGTTGCCAGCATGAATGGGACAGTGACGAACTATGCGCCGGAGTACGAAGATTGCCAGCAAGATTGCGGCGGAGCACCGGGTGCCGTTGAAAACCGTGATGCAGGCGGCCATGGACAAGTACACGAAGAAGTTTTGATTTTTTGATTGTTGATTGTTGATTGAAAAGCAAAAACAAAAGCCTTTAACCGCGAAGGGCGCTAAGGACGCGAAGATTTTCAATCATCGATCAAGAATCAACAATCATCATTCTTATGAGCAAGAAGTTTTACATCACGACGCCGATCTACTACGTCAACGCGCGGCCGCATATTGGGCATGCCTACACCACGATTGCCTGCGATACCATCGCGCGGCGGCAGCGCATGCTGGGCGTGGATACCTATTTTCTGACTGGCACCGACGAGCATGGGCAGAAGATCGAGCGGGCGGCGCAGGCGGCGGGAAGGAAGTCCGCAACAGTTTACCGACCAGGTGTCGGCGGAATTTCGCGCCTTGTGGGACCGCATGGGGCTCAGCTATGACGATTACATCCGCACCACCGAAGATCGTCATAAGCATGGCGTACAGCACTGTTCCGCAAAATTCGCGACAACGGGTACATCTACAAGGGGACCTATACCGGGCAGTACTGCGTGTCGGACGAGCTTTACGTGGATGCGACGGAGCCGGGCGCGCCGTGTCCGGACTGCGGGCGGCCGACGGAAACCGTCCACGAAGAGAACTACTTCTTCAAGCTGTCGGCATTTCAAGACAAGTTGTTGCGTTTGTATACCGAGCAGCCGGATTTCATTCGTCCGGAGACGCGGCGGAATGAAGTCGCGTCGTTCGTGCGCTCAGGATTGCGCGATCTTTCGATCAGCCGCAGTACATTTTCCTGGGGCATTCCCGTGCCCGACGATCCCAGGCACGTGATCTACGTGTGGCTGGACGCGCTGGCGAACTACATCACCGCCTTGGGCTACGGGTCCGCGGACACGAAGTTGTTCGACCAGTACTGGCCGGCCGATGTGCAGATGATTGGGAAAGAGATTGTGCGCTTTCACTGCGTCTACTGGCCGGCGTTTCTGATGGCCGCGGGAATTCCCCTGCCCAGGGGGATTGTGGCGCACGGCTGGCTGCTGTTTGAAGAGAGCAAGATGTCGAAATCGCGCGGCAACATTGTGCGCGCGGAGACGATCCTGGATGTGCTGGGCACGGATGCGCTGCGCTATTTCCTGCTGCGCGAGATCGTATTTGGGCAGGACGGGTCGTTCTCGTTCGACGCGCTGGTGCAGCGCTACAACTCAGACCTCGCAAACGGGCTGGGCAATCTGGCCAGCCGCACCCTGACCATGATCACGCGCTATTTCGGCGGAGAGGTGCCGTATCCGTCGGCGGCGGCGGCGCGCACGGCGGCCGATGATGCGATTGCCGATACCGCGCGCAAGGTGATCGGCGGAATATGCCGCGGCCTTCGACCAGTTCCAGTTTTCGCGGGCGCTCGAAAGCGCATGGGGACTGGTGGCGGCGGTGGATAAGTACATCGTGGAAAATGAGCCCTGGGCGCTGGACGAGAAGAAAGATGAATTGAGCCGTTCGCGGCTGGCCACCGTGCTTTATACCAGCGCGGAAGCATTGCGGATCGTCACCGCACTGGCGCATCCGGTGATTCCGGAGGCATCGGCGAAAATCTGGGCGCAGATGGGATTGGGCGACATCAAGCAATTCCCGCTGAGCGATCTGAAGTGGGGACAACTGCAGCTAGGGACCAGGCTGGGCAAAGTAGAAGCGGTGTTTCCACGCGCCGACAAATCGGCGATTGAAAGGATGCAGAAGATGGAAGAGCAGGGACGGCAGCCAGTGGCGACCGAGGCGCAACCGGAGCAGAAGCCGGCATCGACCGGTCAGATTGCAACCCAGGCAGTGCCTTCGGCTGCGACCCCGCAGGCTCCGCCGGCGGTGGCGGATGGCAAGATCAGCATCGACGATTTCGCCAAAGTGGAGTTGCGGGTGGGCCAGGTGAAAGTGGCGGAACGCGTGCCCAAGGCTGACAAATTGCTGCGCCTCGAAGTGGATCTGGGGACGGAAGTGCGCCAGGTGGTGGCGGGGATCGCGGAATCTTATGCCCCCGAGACCCTGATTGGGAGGAAAGTGGTCATCGTGGCGAATCTGGCTCCGCGGAAATTGCGCGGGCTGGAGTCGAACGGGATGATTGTGGCGGCGTCTCCGGAGGGTGGGAAGGCAATTCTGGCGGGGTTTCTGGAAGATGTGCCGGTGGGGACGAGGCTGAAATAACCTGGCCGTTAGTCTTTGGTCTTTGGCCAAGGGCTTTTCGCTCGACGGCTGGGGACCTGGTCCCGCACGTCTCCCCTGCTTCACTTCGGGGACAGCGGAGGCGGCTGTCTCCACGTGATTCGACCAACGACTATGTTTGTAGATTCGCATGCGCACCTGGATGGCAAGCAGTTCAGCTCGGACCGCGAAGCGGTGATTGCGCGGGCGCGGGCAGGCTGGAGTTGGCACGATTGTTGCCATCGGCAATGGCGACGGGCCGGACACCTGCGACTGCGGGATCCGGTTGGCGGAGAAATACGACTTCATGTACGCGACCCTGGGAATCCATCCCCATGAGGCGGCGCTGGCGAACGAAGCCGCGTTTGAGAAGATAGAGAAGTGGGCGAAGCATCCCAAGGTGATCGCGTGGGGCGAAATCGGGCTGGATTATTTCTACGATCACTCGCCGCGGGAAGTGCAGCAGCGGGTCTTGGTGAGGCAGATGGAATTGGCGACAGCAGGCCCGGCTGCCGATCGTCATTCACTGCCGTCCGTCGAACGACAGCGAAGAACGCGTGGGAGGACTGCCTGGGGTTGATTCGCGAGCACTGGGCGCCCGCGGGACTGGGCGGCATTCTGCATTGCTTTACCGGAAGCTGGGATCATGCCCAGCGCGGCGCTGGACATGGGATTCATGATTTCGTTCGCCGGGAACGTGACCTTTCCCAAGGCGCGAACCATTCGCGACGCGGCCGAAGCAAGTTCCGCTCGACCGCATGCTGATTGAGACCGACTCGCCGTACCTGGCGCCCGTTCCCCATCGCGGCAAGCGAAATGAACCGGCATTCGTGCGTGGAAACCGCGCGCCAGATTGGGCGAGTTGCGCGGGCTCTCGGCGGAGGAGAGTGGGCGCGCAGACGACGCAAAACTTCTACAGATCTTTTCAAACTCGATGAAAACCGCGAAACCTGAGACGCGAAAGCTAGCGTGCCCGGATTGCTTGCTTCTGGTACCTCGTGCATCGGGGTGGGCTATGCTGCGAGCGCGAGCTCGACATCCAGTTCTGTTCGGGTTGAGAGACTTCGAAGCCCGCAGCTGAGCAGCGAAGACAACGCTTCGCTCCGCTCAGCCGACAATCTAAAATTGACCGGTTCGTATCGTACTATGCCCGAAAACACTTTCGATATCGTCAGCAAGATCGATCTGCAGGAAGTGCTCGAACGCCATCCAGCAGGCGATGAAAGAGATCCCACCCGCTTCGACCTGAAGGATTCGAAGTCGAACATCGACGCTCGAGGGCAAAGACGCCATCATGCTGCACTCGATCGACGAGTACAAGATTGAAGCACGTCAACGACGTCTTTCAGCAGAAACTGGTCAAGCGCGGCGTGCCCGCTGAAGGGACTCACCTACGCCGAGCGGTGGAGTCCTCCCTGGGCGGGCCGCCAAGCAGAACATCACCATGCAGCAGGGGATCCCGATCGAAAAAGCCCGCGAGATCGTGAAGCTGATCAAGAATTCGAAGAAGAAAGTGCAGGCGTCGATCCAGGGAGACCTGGTGCGGGTCAGCGGCAAGGACCGTGACGCACTGCAGGAAATCATTGCCCTGCTGCGAACGCAGGACTTTGGAATCGATATGCAGTTTACGAACTACCGGACGAACTAGAACACCTCACCACGGAGGCACAGAGTCACGGAGGGAAAAACCAAGCAACAAAGCGCGATCTTCCCGTGACTCCGTGTCTCCGTGGTGAGAATTGCTTGGAGCACCAAATTGAGCACACCGCTGCCATCAACGGGAAAGAGATCTTCGACCTGCTGCGCGATGACCTGGTCGCCGATCGAGGATGAGTTCGGGCGCGATACGGTCTCGAAGGTCACGGCGATTACCGAGATCGGCGAATACCTGCGCGCGGCGGGGGCAAGCGCATTCGTCCCGCCCTGCTGCTGCTCTCGGCCAAGCTGCTTAACTACAAGGGCACGGGGCGCGGTGAAGCTCGCCTCGGTGGTCGAGATCATCCACACCGCGACGCTCGTCCATGACGACATCATTGACGAAGCGCAGATCCGGCGCGGTCGCCCGGCGGCCAACACCCAGTGGGGCAACTCCAAGTGCGTGCTGGCCGGCGACTGGCTGTACATGCAGGCCTTCAGGATCGCCGTGCAGGAACGCAATTTCCGTATCCTGGATGTCGCTGATCGATCTGACGCAGCAGATGGTCGAAGGCGAACTGCTGCAGATGGAAAAGCTCGGCAAGCTGATCTCGCTGCAGGAGCACTCTCGATCTGATCTACCGCAAGACCGCGTGCCTGTTCTCGGTGTGCATGCGGATGGGAGCGTTCTGGGCGGCGCCACCGCGGAGCAGGAAGAGCGGCTCGGCGCAATACGGACGCGATCTGGGCATGGCGTTCCAGATTGTCGACGACGTGCTCGACCTGACGGCGTCCGAGAGCGTGCTGGGCAAGCCCGTGGCCAGCGACCTGCGCGAAGGCAAAGTCACCATGGCGGTGATCCACGCGCTCGAGCGCTGCACGCCGCTGGAGCGGAAGCAGATTGAAACGATCCTGCGCGACCGGGCGTTCAACGGCGTGACCCACGCGGACATTCTGGCGATTCTGAACCGCTACGGTTCGCTCGAGTATGCTTCGAAAGAGGCGATGCAGCTATGCCGAGTCGGCACGCAAGGCGATCTGCACGTTTCCCGGATTCGGAGATCAAGCGGGCGCTGCTGTGGGCGCCGGAGTATGTGGTGGCGCGGGAAAAGTAGCGGTCTTTGGTTCCTCGTCTTTCGTCCTGCCGCAAATTATCCCGGGAAGAGACTTAGACGCAGCCGACTGCGTTTCTACGGAGTCAAGGCGCCGGAATGTAGCATCCAATCTGCAATCCTGACTCTAACCGGCAATGGGTGGACGAGACGTCCGATTCCCGGTTAGCTTACCCGGCTGTTTATGAATGACTTGCTGTCGATGATCGCGCATCACGGGTATCTGCTGGTGTTCGTACTGGTGCTGGCCGAAGCCGTAGGACTGCCCGTGCCCGCGGCAGTGGCGTTCGTGGCCGCAGGCGCGGCAGCGGCGGCTACTTTTTGCGCCTGCCCGTGGTTATCCGTGGCGATCCTGACCATACTGTTGGGCGACACCCTGCTCTACATCCTGGGGCGGCATCGGGTTGGGCGTTGCTGGGAGTTTTGTGCCGGGTGTCGACCAATCCGGAAACCTGCATCCTGCGTTCGGCCGAATAATTCTACAAGCGCGGCAAGAAGACGTTGCTAATTGCCAAATTCATCCCCGGGGTGAACACCATGGCGCCGCCGCTGGCCGGCAGCATGAAGATGCGACTCATGCAGTTTCTGCAACTCGACGCGGCCGGCGCGTCTCTCTACGTCGGGGCGTACTCGCTGTGGGATTTGTGTTCCGCGATTTGCTGGCGTCGATCACCCACGGGTTCCGCTCGGCCGGTCGGTCGAGGAAGTTCTGGTGGTTGGCGTGACTGGGTATATGCTATACCGCATCTGGATCTACCGCAAGCACCGGGTGTTCGATGTATGCCGCGTGTGCGGTGGAAGAACTGGCGCAGAGCTGACGGCAGGGAGAAGCGCACAGGGTCCTGATCGTGGATGTCCGCAGCCATGGCTACTACGACGCGCACTCCGAGCGGATCGCGGGCTCGATCCGCATCGAGCCGAACAATCTGACCGAAGAGATTCAAAAACTGCCCAAGGATAGAGACATTTACCTGTACTGTACTTGAGCGCGCGAAGCCACGAGCGCCCGGGTGGCGCACCTCCTGCGGGAGAAAGGATTCAACGCCTTTGTAATCTCGGCGGGCTTGCGGCCTGGCGCAAGGCGGGACTGCTGCTGGAAGGCGTGCCGCATGATGACCTGGTAAAGTTGCCGACGTTTTCTTAGGTCGCAGGAAGAATCATGGCATCCCCGAAAGAAATCGAAATCAAGTTTCTGGTTGAGGATGCGCACGCGCTCACACGGAAATTGCGGCTGCGCGGGTTTCGGCTCATCACGCGGCGCACCCACGAAATGAATACGCTTTACGACTTGCCGGGACAGCCGCTGCGCAAACGCGGAGAGTTGCTGCGCCTGCGGAAGTACGGCACGAAGTGGGTGCTGACTCATAAATCAAAAGGCACGGCCGGACGTCACAAGACCCGGGTGGAACTGGAGACGGAGGTCGGCGACGGTCCGAAGATGGATGCGATTCTGCAAGCATTGGGGTACCGGCCGACATTCCGCTACGAGAAGTTCCGCCAGGAGTGGAGCGATGGCACCGGCCATGTGGTCGTCGATGAGACGCCGATCGGAAACTTCGGCGAGATCGAAGGGCCGGCGCGCTGGATTGACCGCACCGCGAAACAACTGGGGATTGCGCCTGAAAAGTACATCACCGACACCTACGCGGGATTGTTCTTTGCCTGGAAAAAGCGCACCCGCAGCCCGGCCCGGGAGATGATGTTTGCGGCAGTGCGCGGACGAATATCCTGAGACGCGAAGTCGATCAGAGAAAATCGATTGCTTGGGACTTTTTCCAATATCATTGTGAGGCTTCCGGTAAGCTCCGAAAATAGCCTCGTTTTCCCGGAGGCTGCATGGGCACGACAACCTTGATGACTGAAACGACTCCGCCAACCGCCGCGCACCATCTGGTTTCGGACGTAAGTCCTCGCCTGGACCTGGGCATCTTCGTGGGCTTCACGGGTGCGATCCTGCTGTTGCATGTGCTGCTGAGCGGGCGCTACGGCTATTTCCGCGACGAACTCTACTTCCTCGACTGCGGCCGGAACCTGGCATGGGGCTACGTGGATATGGCCCCGCTGATTGCGCTGATCAGCCGCTTTGCCCTGGCCCTGGGCGGATCGCTGCAGGTGCTGCGCACCATCGCCGGAATTGGCGGAGCGGGAATTGTCGCCATCACCATCCTCATCGCCTGGCGGCTGGGCGGAGGAAAATTTGCGCAGGGTCTGGCGGGCCTGTGCGCGCTGATTGTTCCCGAGTATCTGGGGACGGCCAGCCTGATGACCATGAACGTGTTCGAGAAGTGGTTCTGGATGGGCTGTGTTTACGTGCTGATTCGCATCATCCAAACGGGCAATTCACGGTTATGGATCTGGTTTGGAGTGCTCGCCGGACTGGGGCTGATGAACAAGCACTCCACTCTGTTCTTCGGGCTGGCGGTTCTGGTGGGACTGGTGCTTACCGGGCAACGAAAAGAATTGCGAAGGCCGTGGATCTGGATCGGCGGCGCCATCGCGGTGCTCATCTTTCTGCCCAACGTGATCTGGCAGGTGCAGCATCACTTCCCCACGCTCGAAGATCTGCACAACGTGAAAGCCAGCGGGAAGAATGTGGTGCTCGGACCCCTGGCGTTCCTTCGGGAACAGATTTTCATGATGCATCCCATTGTGTTTCCGGTTTGGCTCGGTGGGCTCTGGTTCTTTCTCCTCGGACAAGGAAAACGCTACCGGCTGCTGGGATGGATCTACCTGGTGCTGTTGCTGGAGTTCATGGTGATGCACGGGAAGAACTACTACCTGTCGCCGGCTTATCCTATGTTGCTCGCGGGTGGCGCGGTGGCCTTCGAGAATTGGCTGGATCGCGGCAGGATTACGCGGGGAAAGCTGTGGCCGAAGGCGGCGATTGCCGGAGTGATTGCCGTCACCGGCGCGGTGATTGCGCCGCTGGCGCTGCCCCTGTTGTCGCCGCAGGGTTACGTGGCATATATGGAGAGGTTGCACGTGAAACCAACCAAGACCGAGGTCAATCACGACGGGCCGCTGCCGCAGTTCCTGGGAGACCAGTTTGGGTGGCCGCAACTGGTCGAGCAGGTGGCCTCCATCTACAACGCCATGCCCGCGGAGCAGCGCGCGAAGACAGCGATTCTGGCGGGCAACTATGGCGAAGCAGGAGCGATTGACCTGTTTGGTCCCAAGTACGGGTTGCCGACAGCGTTAAGCGGACATCAGAACTACTATTTCTGGGGCACGCGAGGATTTACCGGAGATACCGTCATTACCATCCAGTACGGTCCAGGATTCCTCGGCGAGATGTGTGATTCCTTTTATCAGGCCGCCATGCATACCGATGCATGGGGGATGGCGGAGGAGAACCATGCGATTTACGTTTGCCATTTGAAGAAGCCGCTGGCGGATACCTGGGAGGAGCAGAAGTTCTGGAACTGAGCATTTGCAGCTTCGGCAGATTGCGGCGGTGCGGTGGGACGGGCGAGGAAACGCAGTCGGCTGCGCTCAGGAGGTCCGTCCCGCCGCGAACGGCCTAGGCTGCGGCCTTCTCTTTCCAGGCGTGCTCGTAGCCTTCGGCTGCGAAATAAACCGCGCGATCAAAGAACTGGTCCAGGGAACGCAGCAACTCAAGTTCTCCGTAGACGTCCTGGGCTCCGCCGTGTAATCCCTCGCGGTCCAGGAAATCCCACAGATGTTCCTTGGTTTGCAGGATGGCCCAGGTCAGGTGAGCCAGCGAGATGCCTTGCGCAGCGCGGCGTGCGCCAAGCTTGGTGTAGACATTCTCTATATCAGCTTCAGTCTTGGTGAGCAGCCAACTGCTGAGATTGCGATAGATCTCGTGGCAGCGGGCGTGAAGTTCGGCAGCCGGGACTTTGCGAAAATCCTGCACACGCTCGGAGGTGTGCAGTTTGCGAATCAGGCCGTCGGCCAGTTCGTCGGAATGAGACTCGATAAGGTGTACCAACCGGAGGGCAAGCATGGGATCCTCCTTATGTGGGCTACTTCTATCTTAGGTCGGTTCGGAGCGACAAGATAGGACATAGCGCACAATTGCGTCCGGGAATGGGACCTTTCTGGGAATCCCGTACAACCACTCATCTTCTGAGTTCGAGCCCTATCCCGAAACACTCGCTCGCTTGGCTCGGCATGAGCGATCTCAGGCGCCGTGACACTTCTTGTATTTTTTGCCCGAGCCGCAGGGACAGGGGTCGTTGCGTCCAACCTTGTCGCCGCCACGAACCACCTGCTGCACCGGTTGGAAATCTCCGGAGCCTGCCATGCGGGCCTGCTCCAGTTCGCGTTTCTTCTTCCGTTGGAAGGCTTCTTCGATATCGTCGACGGAAGTGGATACGTTGCGCGGGGGACGACGGCCGTTGCCGTCTCCAGCGCCACCCAATGGGGGGGCAGTTGCTGCGAGTCCCTGTTCCAAGCCCTCGGGTCCAGCCGCCATTCCCTGCTCGGCGGGGCGCTCCAGGATCTGCATCAGGTAGAGATAACGCACGGTCTCTTCCTGGAAGCGCTGCATCATGGCTTCGAACATGTCGAAGGATTCGCGCTTGTACTCGACCAACGGGTCGTGCTGCCCGTAGCCGCGGAGACCGATGCCCTCCTTGAGGTGGTCCATGTTCAGGAGGTGATCTTTCCACTGCGAATCGAGCACGCTCAGCATGATCATGCGCTCGTGATAGCGCATGGCCTCAGGGCCGATCAGTTTTTCCTTGGCGTCATAGCGCTTCTTCAGCGAGTCGAAGACCGCGTCCCCGAGTTCCTGGCGATTGAGAGCTTCCGGTTTCACGCCCTCGGCCAGGATGTCCACGCCAAAGCGGGTGAACACCGCATCCTTCAGGCCCTTCAGGTCCCAATCTTCAGGATGGGTCTTGACCGCGCAGAACTGGTCCATCAGTTCGCTGAGAATGCCGCCAACATAATCTTCGAGAATGAGTTCTTTCTGATCGACGCCTTCGAGCAACTGGCGGCGCAGGCCATAGACGGCCTCGCGCTGCTTGTTCATCACGTCGTCGTACTCCAGCAGGTGTTTGCGGGCTTCGAAGTTCTGGGCTTCGACGGCTTCCTGGGCCTTCTCAATGCGGCGACTGATCAGGCGCGACTCGATGGGAACTCCCTCCTCCATGCCCAGACGTTGCAGCAGGGTGGAAACCCACTCCTTGGCGAAGATGCGCATCAGGTCGTCTTCCAGCGAAAGATAGAAGCGGGAAGAACCGGGATCGCCCTGGCGGCCGGCGCGTCCGCGAAGCTGGTTGTCGATGCGGCGGGATTCGTGACGCTCGGTACCGAAAATGTGCAGACCACCCGCGGCGATCACTTCCCCATGTTCTTTGTCGGTCTGTTGCTTGTAGCGATTGAAGACTTCGTTCCACTGCTCGCTGGGGACGACGTACTCATTGCCGGCGTAGTACCAGACGGTGCTCTTGCTCTCATCGACGTCGACTTCAATTTTGCCCTGCGCGGCGCGCAGTTGCTGGGCAATTCCCTTCTTCACGCACTCCTGCTTGGCCACGAATTCGGGATTGCCGCCGAGCAGAATGTCGGTGCCGCGGCCCGCCATGTTGGTGGCGATGGTAACCATGCCCTTGCGTCCGGCCTGGGCGACGATTTCCGCCTCGCGCTCGTGGTACTTGGCATTGAGCACCACGTGCTTGATCCCCTTTTTCTTCAGCAACTCGGAAAGCCGCTCCGACTTTTCGATGGAGGTGGTGCCGACCAGCACCGGTTGCCCGGTATCGTTGAGTTTCTGAATCTCGTCGGCGGCCGCAAAATACTTCTCTTTCTCAGTGCGGTAGACCACATCCGGATTTTCCAGGCGCCGCATGGTCATGTTGGTGGGGATGACCATGACCTCCAGGCGGTAAATCTTTTCGAATTCTGAAGCCTCGGTTTCCGCGGTGCCGGTCATGCCGGCCAGCTTCTTATACATGCGGAAATAGTTCTGGAAGGTGATGGTGGCGAGGGTCTGGTTCTCGCGCTCGATCTTGACGTTTTCTTTGGCTTCAATCGCCTGATGCAAGCCGTCGGACCAGCGGCGGCCGGGCATCATGCGCCCGGTGAACTCGTCAACGATGATGATTTCTTTTTCCCGCGGATTTTCTTCCTTGGCCTTGACCACGTATTCCACGTCGCGGTGGTAGAGCGCATGGGCTTTGACGGCAGTGTCGACGTGGTGTTTCAAGTCCCAGTTTTCCGGGTCGGCAATATTGCCGATGCCCAGCAGCTTTTCCACTTTTTCCCAGCCCACGTCGGTTACCGTGATGCTTTTGTGCTTCTCGTCGACCACATAGTCGCCGGTAAGCTGCTTGGGCTCGCCGGGAGCGGTTTCCAGTTCCTCTCCCTTTTCCAGCTTGGGGATGATGCGATTGACGCGCTCGTACTTGTCGGTGGATTCTTCACTGGCGCCCGAGATGATCAGCGGCGTACGGGCCTCGTCGATCAGGATGGAGTCAACCTCGTCGACGATGGCGAAATTGTGCACGCGCTGCACGCAATCGTGGACATCGAACTTCATGTTGTCGCGCAGGTAATCGAATCCGAACTCGTTGTTGGTCCCATAGGTGACATCGGCGGCATAGGCTTCGCGGCGCTCTTCGTCGTCGAGTTCATGGACGATGACGCCGACACTGAGTCCGAGGAAGCGGTAGAGCTTGCCCATCCACTCGGAGTCGCGTTTGGCCAGGTAGTCATTGACGGTGACCACGTGCACCCCGCGGCCGCTGAGAGCGTTCAAATAAACCGGCAGGGTGGCGACCAGGGTTTTGCCTTCACCGGTCTTCATTTCGGAAATCTTGCCCTGGTGCAGCACCATGCCTCCGATAAGCTGCACATCGAAGTGGCGCATGTTGAGGACGCGGCGTCCACCCTCGCGGACCACGGCGAAGGCTTCGACCAGGATCTCGTTAAGGACTTCGTTGATCGCCTTGGTGCGCTCTTCTTCAATCTGTTTGAGGCGGTCGGAATCGGCCTCAGGCTCGTCGGCGATGCGGCTGACGCGTTCCTGGATACGACGGCGGAATTGGTCGGTCTGGGCGCGCAGCTGGTCGTCCGAGAGCTTCTGCATCTGCGGCTCAAGCGCATTGATTGCCGCGACTTGCGGCCTCAGGCGCTTGAGTTCGCGTTCGTTCTTGGTCCCGAAAACCTTGCCTAATAAAGTATTGATCAAATGGCTATTCCTTCGGAGGGCGGCCTGCGGCCGACACGTTCTTTAGAAGCCTAGCATATTAGATGCGGCGGGTGGAGAGTGGAAGCGGCGGGGGTTAGTGGTGATGGGAATCCGTCAAGACCTGCAGCAAGCCCCGATCCTGAGCGACATTCCTCACGCCATCGCCGGCCGCATCGTTGATGAGGTGCGCGTAGCTCAGGGCAAATTTTCGAGACTCTCCTCGATATCCCTTGAAATAGAGCATGTAATTCTCTGAGTCGGTGACGGTCAAAGCGCTAGACTTTCCGTTTATATCGTCAAATCTGCTGCCATGGATTTATTACTTCGATTCTGCAATCGGCAAAATCGGGCGCATCCCGCGTGGCTAGTTTGGCGTGCCGAACATGAGTAATAGCAGCGATCTGAGCATCCGCCTGAGAGATGGGTTTACCGATGGTGCGACGATGCACAGCGATTCTTGCGAAGGCTCGCGCCGCATCGCTCTCGAATCCGAGGACACGCCCAGCCAAATCCGCTTCGAATAATCTTTCCGCCGCAGCGAGCAGGTTCTCACGGCGTCGGCTCGCGCTCAACAGTTCGATCCCGTAAAAGATTTCTGCTTCTGTGATGGATGTAGTAAAAAGCTCTTCTGCAGACTGTCGAGCCACCCAAGCGACCACTGCTGGGTCGGGCTTGGTCTTCATGAGCTCGGAAAGCACATTGGTATCGAGGACGATCATTCCTCGAACCTAGGCGGGTTTCGGATCGCGTCACGCCTCGGCAATTCCAGGTCGGCGCCACCCAGTGGCGCGAAGCGCCGCCGGATGATCTCGGCCAGATTCCCTCCCCCCGCGGTAGAGATTAAAGCTGAACGCAAAATCTCCCGGGCCTCTTCTTCCATCGACCGGCCATGCTGGGCTGCACGAACTCGCAACCGGGTCTTGATCTTCTCGTCCAACTGACGGATGGTAATCGTGGCCATGATGTCAATGATAGCATTGCTAGCACAATACGGCAAATGAGAGCCAATTCGAAGGGAATGAGGTACATGCGCACCGTCAGTGGCCGATGTTTCACCCTTCCCACTGCTCTCATGTAAGATTCCCGGCGACCCATGGCGACCTTCTACGATCTTTTCCTCGAGAATGCCGAGCGGTATCCGGCGAATATTGCCCTGGAAATCCAGCGCGGTGACCGGGTCGAGAGTTATACCTTTGCCGAAGCGCGGAAAATGGCGGAATCGGTCGGCCATTGGCTGGTCGAGAAGAAGCATCCACCCGGCACCCGGGCCGCGATTTTTGCCGACAACCATCCACGCTGGGTTACCACGTACCTGGGCATCATTGCGGCGGGTTGCACCGTGGTTCCCCTCGATACGGCATTCCATGCCGACCAGGTCGCAAAGCTCCTGAAAGACAGTGGCAGTTCGCTGGTGTTCTGCGATCAGAAGCACCTGAAGCTGGTGCAGGAGGCGGTCACCGGATTGCAGGTCGGCATGGTGCTCCTGGGCGGGACCAGCGAGACCTCTCCGTGGGCGGTCGCCGATCTCGACAGCATCATTGCCGCCGGGCCGGCTTCGTTCGCTCCCGTGCCGGTGTCTTCCGACAGCGTTGCCGGACTGCTTTACACCTCGGGCACCACCGCCGATCCCAAGG
Source organism: Terriglobia bacterium (assembly GCA_963840615.1). Classification (GTDB taxonomy): domain Bacteria; phylum Acidobacteriota; class Terriglobia; order Terriglobales; family Acidobacteriaceae; genus DATFTE01. Next base: position 104,748 of record CAWJAA010000032.1, on the reverse strand, counting down.
GGGTGATGCTGACGCACGCCAACCTGATGGGCGAAGTCGATGCCGTATTCGGCTGGGCGGACCTTGGCCCCGACGATGCCCTGCTGGGCGTGCTGCCGCTGTTTCACGTGCTCTCGCAAATGGCCAACATCCTGATCCCGCTGGTAAAGGGCGCGCGCGTGGTTCACCTGGAGACGCTGAACACCACCGAGTTGTTGCGGGCGCTGCGCGAACGAAAGATTACGGCGTTTGCGGTGGTCCCGCAGTTTTTCTACCTGATTCACGAACGCATATTCAAAGAGATCGCCAAGCGGGGAAAGCCGGCGCGGGCGGCGGTGAAAGCGATGATGGCCTTCACCCGCCTGGCACGCCGCTTCGGCTGGAATCCGGGGAAGCTCTTCTTTGGCAAGGTTCATGACACCTTCGGCGACCGCATGCGCTACCTGGTGACCGGCGGATCGCGCTTCGACCCGCAGATTGGACGCGACTTCCATGCGCTGGGCATCGACATTCTGCAAGCCTACGGCTTGACCGAAACCACCGCCGCCGCTTTCGCCACCTCTCCCGATAACAACGTGATTGGATCGGTCGGGCCCGCCATGAAAGGTGTGGAAGGAAAGATCCTCGATCCTCAGCCGCAGGAAGAAGGTCCGGTGGTGGGCGAGATCGCGATTCGCGGGCCGGTGGTGATGAAAGGTTACTGGAACCGTCCCGACGCCACCGAGGCGGTGCTGAAAGACGGCTGGCTGCACACCGGCGATCTGGGCTATTTCGACGCTCGCGGCAACCTGTTCATTACCGGACGCAAGAAGGAACTGATCGTGCTCGCGAACGGCAAGAATATTTACCCGGATGAGATCGAAGCGCATTATCTGGTGTCTCCCTACATCAAGGAACTCGCGGTCATGGCGCTGGAGGCGCGCCAGGGCGATCCCACTTCCGAACATCTGCATGCGGTGGTGGTGCCGAATTTTGAAGAGCTGAAGCAGCGCAAGATCGTGAATTCGAAAGAAGTGATCCGCTTCGACATTGAAGGTCTCTCTGCCAAACTCGCATCCACCAAGCGCATCGGCAGCTATGAGATCTGGCAGGAAGACTTGCCGCGAACTACCACCCGCAAGCTGAAACGCTTTGAGATCGAGAAGCGGGTGCGCGCCAACCAGGCGAAAGGACGGTCCGCCGACGCAGACATCAGTGCCGAGCAACCGCTCAGCCCGGAAGACCAGGCGTGGCTGGAACAGCCCGAGGTGCAGCGCGCGTTGCCGATTCTGCGGGAGGCGGCAACCACCCATCCGGAAGTGATTCGTCCCAAAGACAATCTGGAACTTGATCTCGGACTCGACTCCATGCAGCGCGTGGAACTGCTGGTGGCGCTGGAGAAAGAACTCGGCGGAGACGTGGAAGAGTCGCGCTTAGCGGAGATCTACACGGTGCACGATTTGGTGGAGGCGGTGCGCCAGAGTGCGGCCTCGGGGAAAAATGCCGCGACCTCGCGGACGCAGTTTGCCGGGTGGAAAGCCGTGCTCGAAGAAGATCCCAGCGATCCGGAAGTGCTGGCGCTGGCAGAACCAATGCCCTTCGCGGAGGTCTTCTGGTTTGGCATGAGCCGCGTCGCCCAGATGATCGCCTATGACCGTTTTGATCTGAAAGTGACGGGGCTGGAGAAACTTCCCTCGCAAGGACCCTACATCCTGTCGTCGAATCACCAGAGTTTTCTGGATCCGTTGATCCTCAGCAGCCTGGTGCCGTGGAAAGTTTTCGAGAGCCTGTTCGCGGTGGGGACCAGCGACATTTTCGGCTCGGGATTCATGCGTCGGCTGGCGCGCTGGTTGCGCGTGGTGGTGCTCGATCCCGATGCCAACCTGATCCCCGCCATGCGCGCCGGGGCTTTTGGCCTGCGGCATGGGCGCGTGCTGATGCTCTATCCCGAGGGCGAGCGCAGCATTGACGGCAAGCCCAGAATCTTCAAAAAGGGCGCAGCGATTCTCTCGATCCACTTGCAGGTCCCAATCGTTCCCGTGGCGATTGAGGGCTTTCACGACGCCTGGCCGCGAGGCAAAGCGTTCCAGGGATTCATGCCGCTCAAGATGAAGTTCGGCGATCCCATATATCCGCCCCCGGAGTCAGAAGGGTCAGAAGCGGCGTACGAGAAGCTGACGGCGGAGGTGAAGGCGCGGATTGTGGGGATGTGGGAGGAACTGCGGAAGGAAAGGTCCGAATGAGGGCTCTCATGGACGGAATACTTACAGTTGTTGGTGTGATCGCGATTCGTCGATAGTAATTAAAGACACCCACCTTTACCCACAGTTTGATTGAGCATCCAGTTCATTCATTGCGCCTATGCCTTTTGCTGTCAACATGAACCATAGGTCGTCAGCCCGGGCCTCGGAGTAGTCGGCGACGACGGTATGTGGTGGTTGGGCTGAAAGTACGTAGGCTTGAGCATAGCCATTTCGGATCAACTCAGTCAGCTGCCTCAAAATTTCCTTCCTATCGAATTGAAGGCCGTCCTCTTCAGCCCACTTTGTTGCTGTATTGGAAACCATCTCTAAATCTTCGTAGTCGTCGGCGATTGAAGACATCACATAGATTCTGAGAGCGTATTCTCGACTACCCTTTGGACGTCTTCGGCCATCGTAGAGTTCCATGATGGACGAGAGTATATACGGTGATGACAAAGCCGGGGCCATCGCAGAATGCCGCCTCGGGCCTTCGTCATTCCGGTGAGGCGGGGGGTGTTGAAATCAGGCATTCTCGATCACTGACCTCGGTGAGCGGGAACGCCATTTTTAGCCAACCGCCTGGAGCATAAATGTAGGCTGTTGTCGCAGCGCATGACACGCCGGAGTTCCCAGATGTGGGGAATGCGACGCCAGCAATCCGTCATGCGTATTAAGGAAGCTTCGCTGCGACCAGCATGACAGTCTCACGGAAGCGAATCGAGAAAGGTTGCTGTCGCCACGCCGTGGCTGACGGGCGAGGACGCCCGTCGCTCCCTCGACTCTTACGCGCCCGCGCCGCGGGCCTGCTCTCCGAAGGCTTTCGCGAAGGCGTCCACCACCAGGGAGTCGTACTTCTTGCCGGAGGATTTAATGATGATTTCTTCGGCTTGCTGGGGAGACAGTTTGCGGCCATCGGCGCCACTGATCAAAGTTTCGTAAGCGTCGGCGACGGCCAGCACCTGCACTTCGATGGGCGCGTCAATCATGTTCTGGCCGCTCTTCTTCAGCTGTTGATGATTCGCCAGGATGGGAATGGCCCGCTGCAACGATCCTCCCATGGCGTTGGCTCTACTGGCATTCTTGCTGCGCCGGCTGCCCTGCTTCACATCTTCGTGAGAAACGTTGGCGGCTTTGTACAACACCTCATTGCTGATGCCCAGTTCGTTCACGTTGCGCAGCAGCGCGGCGGTGCGCACGTCTTCCGTGCTCTCCGAGTCGAGTCCCATGGATTCCGCAATCTTGGTGGCGTACATCGAGATGCGATAGGCGTGCGCCTCGCTGTATTTTTCGTTCGCCAGAAAGTGCTGCAGGATGACCATCATGCTGTCGTAGCCATCTTTCATTTCATGCAGGGTCTTCTGATTGCGCTCGTACAGCGTGCCCATGGCGTATCCCGCGACGACCAGAATTCCTCCCCACACCGTGAGATCGAAATAGCGGCTGTCGAAAGGCAACTCAGCCTTGCGGGAAAACATCACCGGGTTGAGATAGGTGAGCAACACCACCAGGAAAACGCTGGCGCAGGCGGTGAGCGTGGCATGCCGGCGGCCAAAGTAGTAAGCGGAAAACATGACGGGCAGGAAATAGAAGACCGGCGCCATGCGCTGCGAAGCCGCCAGGAAGTTGAGAACAGCCGCGATCAGCACCAGGAACAGCAGCAACCAGAGTTCGTTATTGATCTTTCGCATGGCCCGTCCCGCTTGCACCACAACCGACAGATACCACTATGGTAGGAAGGTCCGGCCGGGAACACCAAATTACCGAGGTAATTGCACGCAAGTTGGGCCCTTTCGGTCTTCCATCCGCGACGTCATCCTGAGTCCGAAGGACGAAGGATCTGGCGTGCAGTGGCTGTACTCATGCCAGCAGCACGGCAGCCCACGCCAGGGTCGGGATGACGTCAATTAAGAGGGAAGAAGCCTACTTCGCCCGGGGATGAGTGGCGTCGTAGACGGAAACCACGTGCTTCATGGAAAGCTGGGTGTAGCGCTGCGTGGTGGAAAGCCGCTCGTGACCGAGCAGTTCCTGGATGGCGCGCAGGTCGGCGCCCTCCTCCAGCATGTGGGTGCCGAAGGCGTGGCGCAGCGTGTGCGGATGAATGTCGTCAGGCAGGCCGCGGGCGATGGCTATCTGTTTGACGATACGGCCCACGCTGCGGGTGGTCAGCCGGCGTGCCGCGCAGGTTGAGCAGAAGTGCGGGGTTCGTTTTCTTCTTCGACTTCAGCAGTTCCTGCCGCTTTGGCATGTATTCACGGATGGCCTGGGCGGCGGTCTCGCCCAGCGGAACGATGCGCTCTTTCTTTCCTTTGCCGCGAACGAGGATGGCCTCGTTCGACCAGTGGACATTGTCGAGATTAATGCCGACCAGTTCGGAATTGCGCAGGCCGCATCCGTAAAGCAATTCGAGCATGACGGAATCGCGCTCGGGGAACGCGGCGCTTCTCGGGCATGTCGGCGTCGAGCACGGTGTTCATCTCCTCCATCGTCGGCACGCGCGGCAGTTTCTTCGGCAGCTTGGGTGTGGAGACGAGTGTCGCGGGATTCTGCTTCACCACGCCTTCCGGGCCAGCCAGCGATAAAACGAGCGGACGGCCGCGAGATGGCGCGCCACGGAAGTCTTGCCCAGACTCTTGTCGTAGAGATGGGACAGAAACCCACGAATGCGAACGTGATCGATGCTTTTCCAGTGGCGAGAACCAATGTAGGCGGAGAAATTCTCCAGATCGCCGGCGTAGGCCTTGATGGTATGGACAGAGGCATTGCGCTGGCGGAGCACGCGCAGGAATTGGTCGACGGACTTCTCAACGGTTGAAGAGTTGGCCATTGTTGATTTTTGATTGTTGATTTTTGATTGTTGATTGTTGATTTCGGGGTTGACCTTCAATCAAGAATCAACAATCAACAATCTCTTCATCTCCCCTTCGCCCTGGGATGATGCTTCCGATACACCGTCTTCAACCGGTCAAGCGCCAAGTGCGTATACACCTGGGTGGTCGAAATGTCAGCGTGGCCCAGGATGGTCTGCACGGTGCGCAGGTCGGCTCCGTTTTCCACCATGTGGGTGGCGCAAGAGTGCCGCAGCATGTGCGGACTGACTTTGCGTCCCGTCTCGAGCGAAGCGGCGCGAACCATCTGCCAGACGCGCTGGCGAGTGAGTTGGCGGGCGCCGCGTCCGAAGAACAGCAGGGGCGAAGTCTTCCCTGCCGCCAGCGCTTGCCGCGGACCCGCCATGTACGTGGTCAGCGCCTGCTGTGCTGATTTTCCCAGGGGAACGATTCTCTCTTTATCCCCTTTGCCGCGGACCAGCACATAGCCGAGATCGAGTTTCAGGTCTTCGAGCTTCACGCCAATGATTTCCGAGACGCGCAGCGCACCCGCATAGAAAACCTCGATCATGGCCCGGTTGCGGGCAGCGATCGCCTCGGACGCTTTGCGCTTGGAAGTGTGTTGGGGGCCGCGCAGCACGGTTTCCATTTCGTCGCGCGCCAGGGATTTGGGCAGTACTTTCCACTGCCTGGGCGAGTCGATGTTCAGCGTGGGATCGTGATCGATCACTTTGTCGAGCAGAAGGTATTTATAAAGATGCCGCAGGGCGGAGAGCTTGCGTCCCACGGAGCGTCCGTCAACCTGGTTGGCGAAGAGTTGCTGGATGAACTCGCGGACTTCATGGCCGCGGGCGGTGACCAGGGTTCGCTTGCGTTTTTCGAGGAAGCCGGCAAATTGTCCGATGTCGGTGGTGTAGGCCGAGAGTGTGAGCCGGGCCAGGCCTTTTTCGATTTTCAGGTAGTCGAGAAAGCCGGAAACCACGCGGGAATTGGCTTCGGAAGACACTCCATGAGTATGCGCGTTATCGGACGTAGGAGAAAGTGATGAGTTGGGTGCTTCGAGGTCTTCTCCGCGGCATTGCTTTTCGTCCTCTGCGGTCCAAAGCCCTCAACCACAGAGGACGCGAAGGATTCGCGGAGGGCCGGAGAAAATCCTTCAACCCGCGACTTCTTTCAGCACCTCGACCGCGTACATCGCTCCTGCGGGTGTTTCTTCATGCTTGAAGTAGGCGTAGACGTCGCGTCCCGCGCTGAGATGCTCTTTTAACCGGTCGGTCATCGCCTTGCGTTCTTCGGCGGTATAAGTGGGCTTGCGGTAGCGGTAGTAGCAGAAATCGGCGGTCACTTCGTCGGGCGTGGTGCGCTCTTCGCTTTCGGCGACGCACAAGGCGCGATGGTGAGTCTTCAACAATCCGAATATTTCATCGCTAAACCAGGAGGCATGGCGGAACTCAAACGCGGCGGCCACGGCGCGCGGCAGGGTGGTGAGGAAGGCGTCCAGCACCCCGGGATCGGCCTTCAGGTTCGGCGGCAACTGGAAAAGCACCGGCCCGAGTTTGCCCGCCTGGGCCAGCGGTTCAATGGTGGCGAGAAACCGGGGCACGAAGTCTTCCGTGTTCTTCAGACGCTTGATGTGAGTAATGACTTGATGCGCTTTGATGCCGAAGCGAAATCCGCCGGGTGTCTGCTCAATCCATTTCTGCACCGTCGTGTCTTTCACCAGTTGCCGGAAGGTGAAGTTGACTTCCACGGTATTCAGCTGGGTCGAGTAATGTTGCAGGAACTTCGCCTGCGCGAGTTTGGCGGGATAAAAATCAGGCTTCCAACTGGGATAGGCCCATCCCGAGGTGCCGACGTAGAGTTGTGCCATCTGGGCTCCGCGTGTCGGGATTATACCTTTCGCAGCGGCCGTTTCCGCGCGCTCGGTTTCTGCGAGGCGCTGGATTTTTTCGGCCTGGCTGCTGGCTCTTCGGCTTGCGCCGCCAATTCGATCCCGGCTTCCGGCTTGGCGTCCTGCAGGCCTGGGAGCTTGGGCAATTTCTGCTTGAGCTTGAGGACCGGCTCGAACAGGTCTCCCATCTTTTTCACTCGCTGCAAAACCTGTTCCGCTTCAAATACCAGCGAGCTACCGTCCTTTTTCTTCAGAGCCTTTTCGACTTCCTCCCATTTCACTGGAGTAGACACGGTCGGACGCTCCCGTGCGCGCAGAGAATAGACGCCGATCGTGGTCTTGTGCTCATCGTTCTGACTCCAGTCGACCAATACCTTTCCAACGCGCACCTGCTTCTTCATGTCAGAGACAACCAGTTCGGGATGCGCCTGCTCCAGCAGTCGCGCCAGCGCATGCGCGAAAGGCTTGGTGACCGCATAGCTGGTAGGCGTGTGCAGCGGAACATAAATCTGCAAGCCTTTGGAACCGGAGGTCTTGGGAAAACTCTGCAGTCCGAAGTGTTCGAAGATCTCACGCAGCCATAGCCCGACTTGCGCACACTCGACAATATTGGCGGGAGGCCCCGGGTCGAGATCGAAAACCATCATGGTGGGACAGTCGATGTTTTTCGCGAGCGACAGCGACGGGTGCAACTCGATCGACGCCAGGTTCGCCACCCAGATCAGCGTGGGCAGGTCGTCGAGCAAAATGTAGTTCACGTTGCGGTGGTTGCCCTCGCTCCAGATGGGAGCGGTTTTCACCCAGTCTGGGCGGTGCGACGGAGCATTTTTCTCGTAGAAATATTCCTGGTCCACGCCTCCGGGATAGCGTTTCTGGGTCAGGGGGCGTCCCTGGAAGTGAGGCAGCAGAACCGGCGCGATGCGGGCGTAGTAGTCGATCACCTGTCCCTTAGCGAAGCCAGCAGCCGGATACAGGACCTTGTCGAGATTGGTGAGAGTCAGCTTCTTATCCCCGACTTCGACCGCTTGCGAGTTTTTCACGTTGCCGCTCCCGCTCAACTTCAGCCTTCGAAAAGAATCCCCCACGCGCGCTGGCTGTTTAGTATATTGGCGCTCCATCATTTTGGTACACCGTCCGAGTCTTCGATACCGGAAGGAAGGAAAAAGCAGGCATGGGACACACACGCCGCGACTTTCTTTATGGTTTGGGCGCTCTGGGGACAGCCTCGTTCTTTTCGATCCAGCGCAGCGAACCCGACCTGATTCTCTATAACGCGAACGTTTGGACGGTGAACCGCGCGCAGCCGCGGGCCCAGGCGATTGCGACTTCCGGCGGGCGCTTTCTGGCAATCGGCTCCAATGACGACGTGCTGGCCCTGGCCGCGGGACGCGCCAGGAAAATCGACCTGGGCGGCAATACTGTCTTGCCCGGATTCATCGACGCTCATTCTCATCCCGCCGAAGCCGGGTTGGATCACTTACGCATGGTCGACTGCGACTTGCGCTCGATCGCCGATATCGTGGCTGCCCTGCGCAAGCGCGCCGCCCAGACGCCGCCCGGACAATGGGTATTGGGATTCAAGTACGACGACACCAAGACTTCCGATGGCCGGCCGCTCTCGTTGCCGGATCTGGATGCCGGCATTCCCGATCACCCGGTCTTCATCGAGCATCGTGGCGGCCACACCGCATGGGTGAATTCCCTGGCGTTGAAGATGGCCAAAGTGGACGAACAGACGCCGGACCCAGTGGGCGGAAAATATGACCATGACCCGGCCACTAACAAGTTGACCGGGCACATGCGGGAAAAGGCAAAGGAGCAGTTCCAGGCGCTGGTCCCGTCAAACTTTACTCGCGACGATCATCGCGAGGGAGTGAAGTTGATCGCCAAAATGATGACCCGCACCGGCATCACCTCGGTCACCGATGCGCTGGGCTCGCCCGACGATCTGCGCGCCTATCAGGATGCGCGCGACGCGGGAGATCTCCCGCTGCGGGTCTACTGCCACATCTATTATCAATTCATTGACCAGATGCTGGCCGCCGGCGTCCGCACCGGCCTGGGCGATGAATGGGTGCGGGTGGGCGCGCAAAAGATGATCTGTGACGGATCCATCTCGGAGCGCACGGCACGGCTGTCGCAGCCCTACATGGGACGTCCCGACGATTTCGGCATCCTGGTCACCGCCGAAGACCGGCTCTATGAAATCGCCAGGAAAGCCCACATGGCGGGATGGCAACTGGGAACGCACGCCAACGGCGATGTCGCCATTGACATCACACTGCGAGTCTACGAGCGGCTGCAGAAAGAAATGCCGCGGCGGGATCCGCGCTTCCGCTTGGAGCACTGTACGGTGATCAACGATTCGCTGGTGGAACGGATGCGCGCGCTGGGTGCGATTCCCACGCCCTTCTCTACCTACGTCTACTATCATGGCGAAAAAATGAAGGAATACGGCGCGGAACGCCTGAACCATATGTTCGCGCTGCGCAGTTTCATTGATGCCGGCATCCGCCCGACCCAGGCGTCCGATTATCCTCCCGGACCCTTCGAACCCATGATGGCCCTGCAGTCCGAGGTCACCCGCACTGACAGCAAGGGAAACGTTTGGGGAGCGAAGCAGAAGATCACGGTGGAGGAAGCCATTCGGGTGGGAACCATCAACGGGGCGTATGCATCCTATGAGGAGAACCTCAAGGGCTCGATCGAGCCGGGGAAGCTGGCAGACCTGGTGGTGTTGGGCCACGATCCGTTCCAGGTGGAAGCTTCCCAGTTGATCAACATTCCTATTGAGCGCACGATGGTGGGCGGCAAGTGGGTGTTTGAGTCGTAAATCATGTTCTTGAGGCATGGCTGCGGGTGGAGCGAACCACCCCAGTTTGACAACTTCCCTTCCCGGCACGTACTTTCAAATTTCCTCTGATATTTGCTGCAATCGCTGTGGAGGCTTATGCCATACCGCGTAGTTCGATGTCTGGCCGCCGTTCTCCTGTTTGTAACCCTCGCCGCCGCGCAAGACCTGGCTTCGTTCGAAAAGCGCACCACCGTCAAGAAACTCGCCAACGGGCTTACCGTGATCATTTGCGAACGTCCCGAGGCACCGGTTTTCTCGTTCTTCACGCATGTGGACGCCGGTTCGGTGCAAGACCCGATGGGCAAGACCGGCCTGGCCCACATGTTCGAACACATGGCGTTCAAGGGAACCGACACCATCGGCACCACCAACTACGCCGCCGAAAAGGTTGCGCTGGCCAAGGTGGAGACGGCCTACGCCGCCTATATCGCCGAGCGCGACAAATCCGTGGGGCGCGACGAACAGAAGCTCAAGACGCTGCAAAAAGCCTGGCAAGACGCCATCGCCGCTGGCGCAGAAGTATGTAAAGCCCAACGAGTTCTCGCAAATCCTCGAGAGCAATGGCGTGGAAGGGCTGAACGCTTTTACCAATGAGGACGAGACCGCCTACCACTATTCGCTGCCGGAAAACCGGCTGGAGCTGTGGGCCTATCTGGAGTCCGCGCGTTTCCTGCAACCGGTGATGCGCGAGTTCTACAAGGAACGCAACGTGGTCATTGAAGAACGCCGCATGCGCACCGACAGCAGTCCCGTGGGGCGTCTGCTCGAGCAGTTCACCACGGCTGCCTTCCAGGCGCACCCCTATCATCGTCCGACCATTGGCTGGATGTCAGACTTGAATTCATTTTCGGCGACCGACGCCAAGCAGTTTTTTGACGAATACTACGTGCCGTCGAACATGGTGGTTGCGGTGGTGGGCGATGTGAAGCCGGCGCAGGCCCTACCCATCATTGAGAAGTATTTTGGCAGGCTTCCCACTCGCCCCACGCCGGACGAGCACACCACGACCGAACCTCCGCAGAACTCGGAACGGCGCGTGGTGCTCGAAGACGCCTCGCAGCCTATTTACCTCGAGGGCTACCACCGGCCTGATTTTCGCAGCCCCGACGACGCGGTTTACGATGCCATCGCCGACCTGATGTCGAACGGACGGACTTCGCGCCTGTACCGGGCGCTGGTACGCGATAAGAAAATCGCGTCTGACTCGGCCGGATTCAGTGGGCTGCCCGGCAATAAGTATCCGCACCTGTTTGCGTTTTACGCGATCCCGCTGCCCGGCCACAAGCCGGACGAAATGGCCAGCGCCATCCACGCCGAAATCGAGCGTCTGAAGACGGAAGACATCAGCGACCAGGAACTGAAGATGATCCAGACACGGGCCAAGGCGAATCTGATTCGCGGCCTGGGAAACAACGAAGGACTGGCCTTCCAGTTGGGCATCTACCAGTCGCGCTACGGTGACTGGCGGGAGCTGTTTCACTCGGTAGATCGCATTGACAAGGTGAGCAAGGCCGACATCCGGAGGGTCGCCAATCAGACTTTTGTTCCCACCAATCGCACCGTGGGAATCATTGAAACCGTGGCGCCACCCGCCGGCCAGAGCCAGAAGGGTGGTGCGCAATGAACCGGCGTTTCTTGATTCTGGCCGCGTCGATGCTGGCGATATGCCTGCCGCAGGCGCTCGCCCAAACCAGTTGGAAGCAGGTCCCCATTCCCCCGCTGCCGGCATTTCATCCGCAAGAGCCGAAGCGCATCCAGTTGCCCAACGGCATGGTCATCTTCCTGCAAGAGGACCACGAACTGCCCCTGATTGACGGTGTGGCGCGCATCCGCGGCGGCTCGCGCTCGGAACCTGCTGACAAAGCGGGACTGCTCGACCTCTACGGCGAAGTCTGGCGTACGGGTGGAACCAAAGCACAGACCGGCGATCAACTCGATGACTTTCTGGAAATCCGCGCGGCTCGAGTCGAAACCGCCGCATCCGCGGATTCCACCACGGTGTCGTGGTCGTGCCTGAAAGGCGATTTCGACGACGTGTTCAAAGTCTTCACCCAGCTGCTGCGCGCGCCGGAGTTTCGCCAGGACAAGATCGACCTGGCCAAGGGCGAAGCCTTCGACGCGATCTCGCGGCGCAACGACGATGTCAGCTCCATTGACAGCCGGGAAATGGTGAAACTGGCCTATGGCCGGGATAATCCTTACGCCCGCGTCCCTGAGTACACGACCGTGGCCGCCATCACCCGCCAGGATTTGCTCGATTGGCACCAGGCGCAAGTGCAACCCAACAACATCGTTCTGGGAATCGTCGGCGATTTCGATTCCGCGCAGATGGAAGCCGGGTTACGCCAGGCTTTCGGCGATTGGCCGCAAGGTCCGGGGTGGAACCAGAAAGAGATGAAATTCGATCCCGCAAAGCCTGGCTACTACCTGGTTCCCAAGGAAGATGTGAATCAGAGTTCGATTCGCATGGTGGGACTGGGCACCATGCGGTCGAATCCCGACTATTACGCCATTCAGGTGTTCAACGACGCTTTCGGCGGCGGATTCTATTCGCGGTTGTTCCGCAGTATTCGAACCGCCAAGGGACTGGCCTACGGCGTAGGCGGCGGCATCGGCACGGCTTTTGATCATCCCGGAATTTTGCAAATCGCCATGGGCACCAAGAGCGCGAGTACGGTGGAAGCGATCCAGGCAATCTACGAAGAGATCGACAACCTGAAAACCCACCCGCTTACGGAAGAGGAGATTAAGCACGCCAAGGATTCCATCCTGAATTCGTTCGTCTTCAACTTCGATTCACCCGACAAAGTGTTGCGCGAACGCATGGCTTATGAATTTTACGGGTATCCGGCGGATTTCCTGGAGAAGTACCGCGCCGGGATCGAGAAAGTGCAACCGGCAGATGTGGCCCGGGTAGCGGAAAAGTATCTGCATAAGGACCAGCTTTCGGTGCTGGTGGTGGGAAACACCAAGGAATTCGATAAGCCGCTGTCCTCGCTGGGCCCGGTGACCACCATTGACATCGCCATTCCGCCGCCACCGGGGGAGAAGCCGGGCAACTAGGCATAAATTCCGGCCGTGCAATGAAAGCTCTTGTCCTCGCCGTACTGCTCGCCGTGACCGGCGTTCCCCTGGGCCGCGCACAGGAGATTACGGTCGCTGCCGCCGCCGACCTGCAGTTTGCCATGCAGGACCTGGCTGCCCGTTTTCAGCAGGAAACGGGCAAAGACGTCAAGCTCACCTACGGTTCGTCGGGAAACTTTTTTCAGCAGCTTCAGAATGGCGCTCCGTTCGACATGTTCTTCTCCGCCAACCTGGACTATGCCCGCAAGCTTGAGGCCGCGGGACTCACCGAACCCGGAAGTCTCTACCCATACGCAACCGGCAAGATTGTGCTCTGGGTGCCGGACGAATCGAAGGTAGACATCGGTTCTGGCTTGTCCGCACTCCTGAATCCGGCGGTCAGGAAAATCGCGATCGCCAATCCGCAACACGCGCCGTACGGGCAAGCCGCGGTGGCAGCCTTGAAACAGGAAAACCTCTACGACAAGATCGCCGGCAAGCTGGTGCTGGGCGAAAACATTTCCCAGACCGCTTCGTTCGTGGTTTCAGGAGCCGCCGACGCGGGCATTGTGGCGCTCTCGCTCGCCGTGTCTCCGCATATGAAAGGCAAAGGCCGTTACGCCGAAATTCCCTCGGAAGAGTATCCGGCGATTGAGCAGGGCTGCGTGATTCTGAAGGCGTCGAAGAATAAGCAGACGGCGCGGGCATTTCTCACCTTCATCAAAACCTCTGCGGCAGCCGACGTGTTCCGCAGCTACGGCTTCGCCGTGCCGGGCTCGACTTCCCGCTAGAATCGGCGATCCCGCCCTCCGCCTACCACAACACCTTCAACCCAAACTGCACCTGCCGCGAGGTAGTCGACGTGCTGGTAATGGCTCCGGCAGTTCCCGATACTCCCGACGGCGTGAAGGTAATCAGGTTCGGCGTGTTGAAATTCGCCCGGTTCAGGAGATTGAAAATCTCGGCCCGGAATTGCAGGTTCACTCGCTCGTGGATGGTGGTCTCTTTGAGCGCGGAAAAGTCCCAGGTGGCCAGGCCCGGTCCAATCAGCGTGTCTCGACCAAGGTTTCCGTAGAATCCGCTGGTTGGGCGGCGGCGCCAGAAACGCCGCCGGATCGAACCACTGGCTGGGTTTGCCGAGAATGACCGGCCCGGTGAAATTGGGATTCACGAAGGGGCGCACCGGGTTGCGGGTGTCGCCATTGTTCGACGGGTTGTAGCTGAGCTGCGGGGTAAAGGGAAACCCTGACTGCGCGGTGACAATCGTGTTCACCGACCAGCCACTGGCCAGTTTTTCGCGCCACCCCTGCAGACCTCCGGCCAGCGCCTGTCCGCGGCCGAACGGCAGCTTGTAGACACCATTGATGACGGCGATGTGTCTCACGTCGTAAGTGGCAAGTCCGTAGTCCGCGCGCAGGTTGAAGGGATTCGACACCAGCCCTGGGGCATTCCCTGCCGTCGTGCCGTTGAGCGAATCTCCATCATCCAGCGCCTTCGACCAGGTGTAGGCGCCGCGCAGCGAGAGCCCGTGGCTGAAGCGCCGGTTCACGTCCACTTGCAGAGCGTTGTAGTTGCTGTCGCCCCGCGAGAACCACGTCCAGGTATTGGCAAGGCTGGGGTTGGCTTTGGGTGCGCCTGCAGGAATGTAAAAGGTACCCGCGGGAACGGGAGCGTTCGCCAGGGGAGCCGGAAAGTTGCCGGGATAGGTCGCCGGGCAAGGCGAAGCCGGACAAATGGTTGGATAGGGTTGGTTGGCGTCGATGCCGATGATTTCGTGATAGCCGTGGGATCCTACATAGCCGACGGTCAAAGAAGTGTTCGGGGAGAGTTCCTGCTGCACGCGGAACGACCATGAGATCAGGGTCGGCGTTTTCAAGTCCGGCTGCACTCCACCGGCGACCAGTTTGGCCGTGGCCGGCACCGGCGCCGCGCCATCGATGGGCAGCGATGAGACCGGGAGCGAAGCAATGCTGTAAGACGGATTGAACGGCGCATTCTGATCGGCGCGGTAGCCCAGCGCATCCTGCAGGTCGTTGTACATGCCGAAGCCGGCGCGGAAAACGGTCTTGCCGCCGAGCGGGCTCCACGCGATGCCGATGCGCGGTTGCGGCAGAAACCTGGCGTGGTTGATAGTGAACAGCGCGTCTCCGACTCGAGGCTGGGACGAGATCACTCCCTGGGCGAAGGTGTAATTTGCCGCCCGGCCGTGGGCTTCGTTCCACCCGGTGGTGAATTCCTCGCGGAATCCCAGTGACACGGTCAGCCGGGACGTCACGCGAATGACGTCTTGGGCGTACCAAGCGCCCAGCAAGGAACGCCAGTTCATCCCGGTGGGCGCTGGGTCGTACAAGAAGCTTGCGGTAGTTCCCTGCAGAAAGGTTTGCAGACTGGAAAACGTTGCCTGACCGTACTGGCTGAGCGCGATGGTCTCGTTCGACTGGAAGGGCTGCAGCCAGACCCCGAAGCTGAACTGGTGCCGCCCGCGGGTGAGCAGGGCGCGATCTTCGAAGGTATACAGGTTGCGCGCGATCCGCAGGTTGCTTCCATTGTTGCTGCCGGCCAGGCCGATCTGGGCTTGCGGATTCGACGCTGCACTGCCGCCCACTACGACTGCACCCACGGGGAGTCCCACCAGAAATCCAGGCACGCCGGCGGCTGGAGTTCCGGGCGTCGGCTCTCCCGTAAAGAAGTAGCCAGCCCGCGAGAATCCTACACGCGCCAGGTTGAGCGTGGACGACGAGAACGAATGGGTCTCCTCTAACGCTGAACACTTGCTCTCGCAGGCTGAGCAGGTCGGAACTGTAGGGATCGAGGGTGGTGGCGGTCACGTCATTGCCGTCGTCGATGGTGTACACCGCCGCCAGGGAATCTCGCGAGGAAAACACCTGGTCGAGGCGGGCGGTGCCAAAATCTTCGCGAATGGTTTGCAGCGGACTGCTGAAGACTTGCGCGATGCCGTTGAAATCCGGCGCGCCCGCGGGAGCGATGGGCCACAAATTCAGAAGCGGCTGCACGCTGGGCACGGCGCTCGCCCGCGATGCCGCATCCGGAACAAATGCCGCGGAAGTCTGGTGCAGCCGCTGTCGCAGTCCTTCGTAGTTGCCGAACAGGAAAGTCTTGCCCGTCCGAACCGGTCCGCCTAACGCGGCTCCGAACTGATTGCGCTGAAAAGGCGGCGCCGATCCTTGATCAAAATAGTTGGCGGCATCGAGCGCATTGTTACGCAGGAACTCGTAGACGCTGCCATGAAGTTGGTTCGTCCCTGCCTGGGTGGCGATGATCACCTGTCCGCCCGGCCGTTTGCCGTATTCCGCGCTGTAGGAATCTCGCAATACATTGAATTCGCAGCACCGCGTCCACGCCCAGCAACTGCTGGCTGGCGCCACCGGGCTGCATGTTGTTCTCGGCCGCGCCGGTATACTCCACGCCATTCAGCAGAAACAGGTTTTGCTGCGGACGATTTCCCGAGACCGAAAAGTTATTGCCCGTGGTGGAATTGGAAACTCCCAGTCCTCCGGTCTTCTCCCAGGTGAAATTCACAATGCCGGGATTCAAGCTCAGCAGCAAATCATAGCTGCGTCCGTTGAGTGGCAGGTCTTTCACCTGCCGCTCCCCCACCAGGCCTGAGGTGTCCCGGGTAGTGACACCGACCAGAGGCGCATCTTCGCGGACCTTCACTTCCTCACTCACCCTGCCCACCTGCAGGCTGAGATCGGCTTTCGCGTCCTGCCCCAGCGTAAGGTGAATGCCGGTCCGGCACCGCTTCCGCAAAACCTTCTTTCCGCACTCGCACTTCGTAGAATCCTGGCGGAACCGCGAACCACTGGTACCGGCCTGACGGGTCGGTGATGGTCGAGCGTGAGATTCCGGTTTCCGCATTGCTCGCCGTCACTTCGGCGGCGGGCACGGCCGCGCCGGAAGGATCGGTGACCGTACCCGACAAGCTGGCCGCCATCTGCGCGTGGACCAACGGAGCAGCCACCGAGGCCAGCAGGAGGGCGAGCGTGCGGATGAAATTTAAGGGCGCCAACCAACCAGGCCGGCAAAAGCGCGAACCTCGAATAAGCTTGCCCATGATCTCCCCAGCGAAGCGCATCTGCCAAAACAGATTTTGAAGTGTATATCACCGACTTATTTCGATTCAAATCCTATACAGTTTTGGGCGCTTCTCGTCCCATATTGCTGGCATGGCTTCGGTTGACCGTATCGAGGGTTCACGGTACGATTCCGGTCGAAATGCCGGCCAAGCGCAAACCGGATACGCAGCGGAAACAATCGCAACCCTTGCTGAAGCTGCGGGAGGCGGCTCTCGAACTTCGGGTCAGCTTCCCCACCATCAAGCAGTGGATTTACCGGGGAAAGATCCGCAGCGTCCGCACCGCGGGAGGACATCACCGCATTCCCCAGAGCGAAGTCGACCGCCTGCTGTTTCGCACGCGCGGAAAGACGATTCCGGAACGAATTCTAGCGGTGCGCAGGGTCAGCGGAAGAAACCAGCTGGTGGGACGCATTGACTCGGTCCGCATCAGCGGCCTGATGGCCGAAGTGAAAATTTCCATCGGCGACCAGCAGATTACTTCCATCATCACCGCCGGCTCAGCCCGCGAAATGAAGCTCAAGGCGGGTCAGACCGCGGCCGCTTTGATCAAGGCAACCGAGGTCATGATCCTGCGGGTGTGAGACGGGAAATCAGTCTATGGCTGTACGAATGGACAGCTGGCTGTGGGCCGCCCGGTTTTTCAAAACCCGCACGCTTGCCAAACGAGCCTGCGAACTGGGTAGGATTCTCTCCCACGGACAGCCCGCCAAACCGGCGCGCGAAGTCAGGATTGGTGACCGGTTGCGAGTCACCAACCAGGGCGGAGAATTTCAGGTCGAAGTGCTGCTCCTCAGCGAGGTGCGCGGCCCTGCCTCCGTCGCGCAGACGCTTTACCGGGAAACCGAGGAGAGCCGCGAATTGCGCCAGAAACTGGCGGACGAGCGCAAAGCGATGCAGCATTTTGAGGCCTTGCCGGAAGGCCGGCCATCGAAACGCGACCGTCGCGCCATCATCCGCTTCCGGGGCAGAACGTAAGCCAGTCCATCTTCGCGCTCCGCTTCCTCCGCGTCTTGGGTTCCCAGGGTAAGCATCCAGGCACTCTCTTCGTAAGTTCTCCGGCCCCTTGACGGGATAGGAGATAGAGCACTTCAAAGTGACACACTAGTGTTGATAAGTTGATAAACATGCCGGGTGCCCCATCTTTGTCGCGTTCTTTGCGACAAAGGTGGGATACCACGACCCCAGCCCTCTTGGGATTTTGAAATCCCGAACACCCGACTGCGCCGGCATCCCAGGCCCTATAATCAGAGACGCATACGCAATGAACTCCCCCGCCACCCAGATTCCGCCGGCGGCGCCTCCTCCGAATTCCGGACCAGCGCCCCATCTCCAGTCGAAGCTGGCGCAGTTCTGGCGCCGGGTCACCGAGGGTCTGGAACTGAATCAGCTGTGGTCGCAGTTCAAGTCGGATGCGCGCTTCAGCTACCGGCTCTACTCGCGCGACATCAAGCCGGCTCCTCCCGAAGACAGCCGGATGCGGCGCTTTTTGCACACCGCTCAGCAGTTCGCCTGGGCGATTCTGGAGAAGCTGACCCCGGCGCGGCGCGTGCTCCTGTTGCTGGCCATCCTGCTGTTGTTCCTGCCCGCGGGAGGCTACCGCTATCGCGGCGAAAACGGCGAAGTGGTGGTGGCGGGATTTGATTTTCGCTTCTACGGCGGCGTGCTGATGTTCCTGGTGCTGATGCTGGAAGTTGCCGACCGTGTGGTCATGAAACGTGACCTGGAGATCGCGCGCGATATCCAGCGCTGGCTGCTGCCTTCCGCTCCCCCGCCGGTGCCGGGACTGGCCATCGCCTTCGCGACCCGCCCGGCCAATACCGTGGCCGGAGATTACTACGACGTCTTCGCCCGGCCGGCCGGCGGTGACGGCCGCTTCCTGCTGACGGTGGCCGATGTGGCGGGCAAAAGCATTCCCGCGGCCCTGCTCATGGCCACCTTTCAGGCCAGCCTCAAGACCTTGTCGGCCACTTCGGCTTCGCTCGAAGAACTGGTCGCAGCCATGAATCGCTATGCCTGCTCCAACAGCCAGGGTGGACTGCGTTTTACTACCGCGTTCGTGGCGGAATTCGATCCCCAGAGCCGCGCCCTCACCTACATCAATGCGGGACACAATACTCCCGTGCTGCGCCGCAAGTCGGGAGCCATCGAACGTCTCACCGCTGGAGGGCTGCCGCTTGGCATTCAAGCGGAGGCTCCCTATGAGTCGGGCCGAGCGGTGCTTGAATCCGAAGACTGGCTGCTGGTCTTCACCGACGGGTTGGTGGAAGCCGTGAATGCGCGTGATGAAGAATATGGCGAAGAGCGCATGATCAATATCCTTAGTGCTAGCTCCGCCGTCACGCCAGAAAAAGTCCTGAGCCGCATGATGATCGATGTGGATGCCTTCGTCGGCACCACGCCGCAGCATGACGACATTACCTGCATGCTGGTCAAGGTCGGATAGAGAGGGGTGCCCCATTTCTCGCGTCTTTTGCGAGAGCGGTGGCGGTGACCCCAAATGGATCGAGGAACCCAAGCCGTTCGACAGTTGGGCCTGCATTTAGCATTCCGTTGTCCGAGGAAAAGGTGAACCCCGCGCTGGAAGCGATTGTGGCGATGCACGCTGAGGCGGGCTGTTGCGGTAGAGTTCCTGGGCCGCCTAGCATCTTTGAAGATGCAGAACCTTCGCCCGTTAGACCAAGAAACTGAGAATTCGTGGCATTGATCGCTACATTCGAAATAATTCCATAGCAGCCTGTGCTGGTAGGAAAGAATAAGGTTCCGCCTACCACGCGGCTTTGCGAGTCAACATAGTTATTCAAACTGGTCACAGCGCTCGTGATCGCCGTGGTGTCGTCGTGCCCCCAAGCGAAGTTTGCTCCGGAAATCGCAGTCGGAAGCGGAGATCCCGTCCAGTTCAGCTTGTTTCCCGGACCTACGCTGGTGATCATCCCAACATTAACTACGAGAGGTGTCGGAGGCGACTGAGTCCCGGCATGAAGTGTATCGATTTCGCAACCAGCCCCGAGAAGAGTGCCGGCGGTTCCCCCGCAGGTTCCGGACATGAGCATTTCCAAACCGCTCCCGGAACCTGGAACTACTGGGCCCTGGTTCAGCCATCTCACTACATTGTCATGTGTTATCGCGCCAACGCCAAGCCATGTAGGTTGACTACCGCCGCTCGCTCCGCCCACGGTTACGGTTTCGATATTTCCATTCGGGTCAAGTATTTGCTGGCCAACCGAGTAAGTCCTCATTACCCATGGAAGCGGCGTAGCGTCGGTCGCAAAGTAAACCCGATAATTGGCTGCTCCTGTCGGCGCGCCCGTGGGGGACGTAATCTTCACGCAGTACATGAGGCTCGTGCTTCCTGGAATCGACGCAAACCCCTCTACTGAAGCATTGCCCTCCAGTGTCCCAGCGGAGTTGATAAAGGTAACGCGATAATAGACATGGATGGGGTAGGTTGCGGTGTTAACGAACTGGCCTCCACCCGGGCAGTGCATGGCTCCGGAGCCAGTATCGACTAATATGCCGTTTGACGCGAAGGTTGGTGCAGGAAAAGGCGCTTCATCAATCCACAGGTTCTTGCCCATGTCGCCGGCGGTAAAGGTTTGTGAGGAGTTCAGACTCGACACTCCCATTGAGCCTGAGCCGTCGTTACCTACCAACAGGTCTCCAACGGCGCCGAATGCTTTGACGTTCGCCGATGGCCCTGGGCCGGTTCAAGCCACCTGGGCAAACAGGCTACCAGGCGATAAGGACAGCAGAAGGCATAGAATTGGAATTGGCAGCAGCGTTTTCAGCAAATTAACCTCCTCGAATCGTCAAAAAAAGACCACTTGTGAAGCTGTTATCAAAGCCGATGTTTGTAGCAAGTTTGAATTGCCTGTAAGAAGCTGCATTAACTTGCACATATAGTCAATCGAAATGTAGGTTGCGGCGTCCCACAAAGCATGATAAGGATCATTCCCTTTGAGTTTTGCGGCCTTTCTAAGGAGACGGATATGTTTACTCCCCGGGTTTGTGGATCGAGAGTCCCGCTGATTTTTTCACTGCTGCTTGCAGCGTCCCTACCGATGTTTGCCAGTGGTTTTGGGCCGGTGATTGTGTACCCGGCAGGTAGCGGTCCCAGTTCAGTGGTGGTTGGGTTCTTCAACCAGGACAACTATCCCGACATTGCCGTAACTAACCAGCTCAGCAACACAGTAAGCATTCTCTTGGGAGCCCCTGGCGGCACGTTTCAGCCGGCCGTAGACTATAGCGTCGGGCTTTTGCCCACCGCCGTTGCCGAGGGCAACGAATCCGACTCGGGAGGGCCAGTTGTTTTGGCGGTAGCTAACAGCGGCAGCAACGATGTAAGCATCCTGGTTAGCAATGGGGATGGCACTTTTCAGCCTGCGGTGAACTATGGGATCGGCACAGGAACCAGTCCACAGGGAATTGCGTGGGCCGATTTCAATGCGGATAACAATTTCGATCTGGCTGTCGCCGACGCGACTGGTGGGACCAACAACAAAGGCAATATCGCGATCCTGTTTGGCAACGGCGACGGCACTTTTCAACCCGCAGTCAACTTTGATAGCGGAGGATTGGAACCCGTTTCGTTAACCGTGGCTCCTTTTTTTGTCAGCTACATTCAGGATCTCGCGGTGGTGAATCAAGATTCGAACAACGTCAGCATCCTCATGAACGATGGGAATGGCAATTTCACGGTCTCCAGTACTTATCCCGTGGGCACCGCGCCTACATACATTAGCTCGGCCTCGGGCTTGTTCCCGTCCTTTGCTTCGTTCGTTGCCAATTCTGGCTCCAACGACATGACGGAGCTGGACTTCAACAATGGGATAGTTGTGCATTCCAAGAACTTCGCCGTGGGCGCTGCACCAAGTTCCTTAAGTATCGGCTCGTTTAATCGAAGCCGATATTTGCCGGGACTGGCGGTAGCGAACGAGAGCGACAACACCGTTAGCGTGTTCTTAGGGAAACAGCAGAAGCCAAATTTCCGGAAGCCAGTCACCTATTCGACGTGCATGTCCCCAAGGTCTGTGGTTGCTGTCGACCTGAATCAAGACAACCTAAGCGATTTGGTATTGGCGTGCTCTAACGGTGTGGGCGTGATGATTAATTCAGGCCCGTAAGCTCCTCACTGGATTTTGGTTACCAGCCAGCTTTCCGGAGTCCAACTGGTCGAGCACGTCGACACGCAATTTGCCGTTAGCTGGATGGTGATCGCGGTTGCACCCGAGGTGTTTTCGGCGGGCGTCGCCAATACCGACGAGTACGGAATAGATCCCGGAGCAGCCCCATAGAGAAGGATCATTTGCTGCGCGTTCGTGACTCCAGGGTTGTTGATGATGCTTGCAGCGAAACATGAGAGGGTCGTGTTACTGACGCCGCTCGGAAACAGGGTCAGAGAAGTGGCGCCGAATTTCAGTTTGAAGTTAGAGCCTACCGAACCCGAAAGTTTGAAACATGCGTTGATCATCACGCCCTGGCCAGAGCCGATGGTGCTGCTGCCCGGAAGGTTGTACGTGTATAACGGGACATCCATCGTATTGTTCGAGGGCACGGCGCTCAGAGCGGCGTTCTGATAATTAAGAACCCCGCCCCCCAAACTGGTGTAGGGAGCTCCGTTGGCCGAGGCTTGAAATCCCGAGCTCGTGCCACAAAGTATCGTCTGCCCCGCTAAGGGGCCTTGGCAACTTGCCGTTCCGAACCCAAATGCGGTTGAGCTTCCGGTCGGGCTTTGAGCCCAAGCGAAAAGCACGAATACGACCAGGGCGATTACGAATCCCACCACATATCTCATGAGGTACCTCCGATTGTGAGGAGGTTACTCGATTTTGAAGGGTTAGACTATTGCCGCTGTGGATGACGGGGTGGCTGGCACACTTCTCACTTCATCGCCTCCGCGTACATGCGATGAAAGGCGTGCACGCCTTTTTCCTGTTTCACGCTGTAGCGTCCGCGCTCGTAGCTGCGGGAATGCAAGTTCTTCTGCACAACCTCGCAGATGGCCACATCTTCTATCTGTATCTGGTCGCTGAACTCGACCGAGGCTTTGGCCGCCTCGCCGCCTAAGTCTTTCTCCGGCAAATACCACTCGAAGATCGCCAACGAACGCTCGGCATCGACAGGCAAGACAATATTCAGCGAAACGTTGTCGGGATAGCAGTTCAACATCCAGTTGGGGAAAGCCCAGTAATAGTCCGTGGTCAGATCCTCTCGGGCTTCCTGATAGCGGCGCGGCGCGGCGTCCCCGGGCTGCGCTCCCCGGATCGGGCTGAACTGGCGCACGTGGCGCGGATAGGTTTCGACGGTGTAGGCGTTGTAATCCAGTTCACGGTTCAGACCGGGATGCACGCTGGGCAGGTGGTATCCCTCAAGATAGTTGTCGACATAGGTCTTCCAGTTGCACTTCATGTCGTAGGTACGGCGCTCGAACAACTTCATCCCGGTAAAGGGGAAGCGCCCGGCCTGCTTTGGCATTTCGCCCAGACTTTCGAGCAGGGGTTTGGCCGCGGGATCAAGATTCACGAATATGAGGTTCGACCACTCTTCGGCGCGCACAGCAGCGAGCGTGAAGCAGGACGGATCGAAATCCTGCACGCCCTCGAACTCGGGAGCGCTGATGAGTTTGCCTTCAAGGTCATAAGTCCACCCGTGATACCCGCAACGGAACAGCTTGCGCGAGCCGCAGCCTTCTGCCGCTGGGCCGGCACGGTGCCGGCAAACGTTATAGAAGCCACGTAATTCCCCTTTTGAACCGCGGACCAGAAGCAGAGGCTCCCCCAGCAGATCGAGGGTAAAATAGTCGCCGGGCTTGGCCACCTGATCACGGTGTCCCACCACCTGCCAGGTACGGCGAAAGATCTTTTCTTTCTCTTCTTCCAAGATGGCGGCGTCGCGGTAGAACGGCGACGGCAAAGACCAGGCGCGGGACAGCTCTGGATCAATTTGGAAAGATAGCGATCGGCGCGGCATGGAGTTTGGTTCGCTTCGTGCACTTGTAAAATAAGCAGTGCTTTGGCGAACCCATTGTACGTCAGCGGTTTCCCAAGAGGACCGATGGGGTCGCGGGAGAATTCGGCTTTCCCCGGTCTGCAAGTTGGGCCGATTCCTGCGTTCCAGATTAGGGAGAGGAGCAGGCCGCGAAATCCCAAAGTGACACATCTTGTCAGTGCGGCAGACAAAATCTGACACAGATTGCCCTCGAGGGCGCGGTTTGCGGCATGAGACGGAGGTAACGAAAGATTTCGGAAGCACTGATAACAAAGCATCTGCAGGCCGCGGTGCACTCCCGTTGGTAACTTCAGCTTCTGGTCGGTAAAATGCGAACATTAATCAGCAATTGGGTCTACTGAGACCACACTTGTTAATGGAGAAGAGGGAAAACGAGATGCGGAAACAGAAAGGTTTTTCGTTGATTGAGTTGCTGATCGTAGTCGCGATCATTCTGATCATCGCTGCGATCGCCATTCCGAACCTGCTGCGGGCTCGTATTGCTGCCAACGAGTCGTCTGCGGTGAGCTCGGTGCGTACCGTGAACACAGCCGAAGTGACGTATCAATCGGCGTATCCGACCTGGGGCTATGCCGACACGCTCGGCAAGCTGGGGCCTGGCGGCGTGGGTGCGACTTGCCCTGCCGGTGGACCAACTCAGGCGACCGCTTGCTTGATCGACAGCGTTCTGGCCAACGCGACCGCCGCGGGTACCGCGAAGAGCGGCTACTGGTTCGGACTGGCGGCTGCACAGGGTGCGGGTGGCACGCTCTATCTCACCTACACCATCGGCTCAGCGCCGGCGGCGTTCAACCAGACCGGTGTGCGTGACTTCTGCTCGAACGAAGACGCAGTGGTGCAGTTTTCTCCGGGCGCCGCGGGTGCAATCCCGGCCGCTCCGGGCGCATGCTTGTCCCCGGCTTACCAGCCGTTGCAGTAGTTAGAAGTTAGGCTCAGTACCCGGGGGAGGGTACAAAGCTGGAGCGTCGGACCACAAGTCCGGCGCTCTTTATTTTTTGGCTGGTTCGGCCCCGCCACCGAGGGCCAAGCCGCTGGCGTTGCATATTCCCGACGGTCTTCGGAGTCTCAGAACGAGACAAGAGTTGCCGCAATTTGTCGGACCGGAACGACAAATCCTGTCGTGGTGCGGATACGGGTGTTGTCCGGTTCCACACAGTGCTTTTCAACTCATTGATATCATGTGTGTTAATTCGATCCCGCTCGATATGGCGGCGGGCAGCAGACTGGCCGGGAAAGTGCAGTAAGAGTCTATGAGACGAGAGTTGAAGGAAATGCTAATGAAGCGGCACAGAGGATTTTCGCTGATTGAATTGCTGATTGTCGTGGCGGTCATTCTGATCATCGCGGCGATCGCAATTCCCAATCTGCTGCGCGCCCGAATCGCCGCTAACGAGGCCTCGGCCGCGAACTCGATTCGCAAGATCGCCACCGCCGAGGTAGCCTATTCGACCGCTTTTCCCACGGTGGGCTACTCTCCGGATCTGGCCAGTTTGGGTGGCCCTGCGAGCAATTGCACTCCATCGATGGCGACCGCCTGCATTCTGGATTATGTCTTGTCGGGCGGTACCAAAGAGGGTTATCAGTTTGTCGCGGTGGGAAGCACCCAGGGCGGCGGATCGACCAACACGGTTTTTGTGGCTGGTTCGGCACCCGTGGCCTTCAACCAGACCGGAGTGCGGAGTTTCTGCACCGTCACCGACGGAGTATTGCGCAGCGTAAATGCTGGAGCTGGAGCAACGCCGGCGAACAATCAGGCGACCTGTATCGCTTATCCAACTCAGCAATAAAAGTTTGGCGAGTGCCTCGGGGGAGGGGTACACAGCCAGAACGGGCCAGGGCGAAAGTCCTGGCCTTTTACTTTGGTAATCACCGGAACCCCTGCGGCCAACCTGGGCTTCCCCATAATGCGCTTATAATTTTAGAGATCATCCGTAACCTCTGATTGCTTTCATGGCTGCCATCGAAATTCTGGGTCTGGAAAAAACCTATTCCGTGGGTTTCTGGCGCAAGCGGCCGAAAGTCGCGTTACGCCCGCTCCATTTGCAGGTGGAAGAGGGAGAGATTTTCGGCTTTCTGGGACCGAATGGCGCCGGCAAGACCACCACGCTGAAGATGCTGATGGGGCTGGTGTTTCCTACGGCAGGATCGGCGCGCATCCTGGGCATGGAGATCAACGATCCGCGCATGAAGGCGCAAATCGGATTCCTGCCCGAGCAACCCTACTTCTACGACTACCTCACCGCCCGCGAACTGCTCGAGTATTTCGCGGGGCTCTCGGGAGTTCCGGCAAAGGAACGATCCCGCCGTGGCGAAGAGATGCTGGTTCGCGTGGGACTGAAAGACGCGGGAGGAGTGCAGCTCAGAAAGTTCTCGAAAGGCATGTTGCAGCGGGTGGGGATCGCGCAAGCCATCATCCACCAGCCAAAAGTTGTCTTCTTCGACGAGCCCATGTCGGGACTCGATCCCATGGGACGCCGCGAAGTGCGCGACCTGATGGATCAGTTGCGGCAGGAGGGCAAGACCGTCTTCTTCTCCACCCACATCCTGTCGGACGCTGAAGCTCTCTGCGATCGGGTCGCCATCATCAACCTGGGAGAGTTGCAGGGAGTGGGCGCCGTCGCCGATCTGACTTCAAGCGTGCAGAACAACGTGGAAATCATCTGGCAAGGGACGGCGGTGCCGCCATCGCTGCGCGCGCTGGGCGCGGAGTGTCACGTCGCCGGAGATACCGTGCGAGCCATCTTGCGCGAGGCGAATCAGGACGCGGCCATTGAAGCGCTGCGCCGCGAGCGCGTGCGTCTGATCTCGGTGGTTCCGGTGCGCACCTCGCTCGAAGACTATTTCATGCAGAAACTCAAACCCGCCGAAGCGGCAGCCGGGGTGCGGCAATGAACTCGCGGATTGCGCTGATCGCCGCCAACACCTTTCGCGAAGCGGTGCGGGACCGCGTGCTGTACAACCTGATCGCGTTCGCTCTGCTGATGTCGGGGGCGGCGATCCTGGTGGGACAGATCTCGATCGACATTGAGCGCCTGGTGGTCATCAACCTGGGGCTGACCGCGGTTTCGTTATTCGGCATTGTCATTGCCATCTTTATCGGCATTGGCCTGGTGTCGAAGGAGATTGAGCGGCGGACCCTGTATACCGTCCTGTCGCGTCCGGTGCGGCGCTGGGAATTCATCGTGGGGAAGTTCGTGGGATTGGCGGGAACGCTGGTGGTAAACACGGTGTGCATGGCGGTCGGCGTGTTCGGCGCGTTACTGTATGTGTCGCACCACTTTCAAGCGTCGGACCGGTGGTTGTTGGCGGCGCTGTATTTCATCGTGCTGCAATTCCTGATCATCACATCGCTGGCGTTACTGTTCTCTTCGTTCTCTTCGCCGCTGCTGTCGGCGGTGTTCGCCTTCTCACTGTTCGTAATCGGCACCTTTGCGGAGGACCTGCGAGGATTTGCCAGCCTCACCACTGGCGCCATGCGTTGGCTGGCCACGGGCGCGGCCTACCTGGTTCCAAATTTTTCGGCGCTGAATGTCATCAGCTCGGTGGCTCACCAGCAGACGGTTTCCGGACAACTCATCTTCTACAACACGGCGTACGCCTTGATCTACACCACCATGGCGCTGTGCGGCGCGGTCCTGATCTTCGAGCGCCGGAATTTGAAATGAAAGGTTCCCGCCAAACTACCATCGTAGCCGGCGTGCTGCTGGTCGCCTGCCTGGGGGGATCGGTATCGCTTTTGCGTTTGCTCGACCAGGTGCGAAGCGGAGCCACTCTCGAGGAGGTGCTCTACGTCTCCTCACCCAAGGTGCTCAAACGCATGAGTCTGGGGTACAACGGCCTGCTCGCCGATGTCTACTGGACGCGGGCCGTGCAATACTTCGGCGGGAAACATCATGCCGGCGCGGAGCAATACCAACTGCTGGCCCCGCTGCTCGAGATCACGACCGCTCTCGATCCGCAGTTAATCGTCGCCTACCAGTACGGAGGAAATTTCCTGGCCCCCAAACCACCCAATGGCGCAGGCATGCCGCAGGCGGCGATCGACTTAGTGCAGTATGGAATTCGTAACAATCCCGGCGACTGGCACCTCTACTATCAGCTCGGTTTTATCTACTACATGGACCTCAAAGATTACGAACATGCGGCCGATGCCTTCGCCCAGGGGGCGACGATTCCGGGTGCGCACCCGTGGTTGAAGCTTCTGGCGGCGCAAATGGCGGAGCATTCCGGGGACCGGCGAACCGCCCGCATGATGTGGACCACTACCTTCGAAAACACCACCGATAAAGCCATCCAGGCCAACGCGGCTGCTCATCTGCGGGCGCTGCAGGTCGAGGAAGACGTCAGCAATCTGGAAACCGTAATCGCGCGCTACCAGCAGGCCACGGGACACTTCCCTGCCAGCTTTGCCGAACTGCAAGCCGCGGGAATGCTGGCGGGTGGAACGCCGGTGGACCCGCTGGGCAATCCTTACCAACTTACTGCTGACGGACACGTTGAATTGCGCTCACCCGATGACTTTCCCTTCGTGACCAAGGGCCTGCCCGCGGGATATGTGCCGCCGGAAGCGCCCAAAGTGCTGCCGACCGATTAGGGGCGGTTTTCAGTTCTCAGTCGTCAGCGCCTCAACCGAATCGTGGGTGCCCCACCTTTGCGGGTTTGCAAAGGTGGGATTCCACGGGCCTCGACTCGTAGGTTCTCGGTTTCAAGCTTCGGGGAAACGCCCGTTGACAGTATGAATTTGCCTCCCTAGACTGACAGCCATGGAAGTGCGTCTAACCCCCGAGCAGGAAGCCCAACTCTCACAAATCGCCAGCCATGCCGGTACGGATACCGAGCGACTGGTGAAAGATGCGGTGTTGCGCCTGCTTGAACAAGACGCCCGCTTTCGCGCCGCCGTTCAGGAAGGCATCGCCCAAGCCGACCGCGAGGAACTCATCGAAGAAGAAGAGATGGAAGCGCGCATCGAGCGCATGCTGAACTCCTGATGCGGATCCGCTGGACGCCTACCGCCGCTGCGGACTTGCAAAGCATCTACGATTATCTGAGAGAACACGAACCTCATCTGGCACGGCCCACGGTTATAGAGATCCGTAAGTCGGCCCGCTCGCTCAAGACGTTTCCCCTGCGCGGACGGCAAGGACGCGAGGAGGGTACCCGCGAACTGCTGCATCGCCGCTTACCGCATATCATCGCCTATCGTGTAAGAAGCGACGCCGTAGAAATTCTCCACATCTGGCATCCGGCACAAGACAGTTAGACAGAGCACCCACCGTACCAGCTAGACAGTCGGTAAACTCCCGAGGCGACGCGCGATTAATCCCAGAAGCTTCCTTGATGTGTCATCGCAGGTCGACACCTCTGATATCACGCCGTTTTTTCGCGTCCGTTGTCTCCCCCAACAACGGAAGACGCACGCCGCACCCACCTCTGCAAAAAAAACCAAAGGTGACGCCCCCTATGGTTCTTTTCTGTGTTCCTCCGAAAACGAAGTTTGCTTTTGCTTCGGCTAAGATGTTCCGCATGGCTGCTGACGGCCCCGGCCTAGGCCACACTATATTCAGATGGTGGAAAGAAACCGCCGGCCGCGATGGCTTCTGGGCGACGGCAAAACAATTTGCCACCCGCCTCTGGGAATTTGTCCGCGAGTCGACGCCGGACCGGCGCCGGCAACGTTACGGTGACCTGGACTTCGATTGGGACTACCACGTCAACACTACGGGCGCGACCGTGAGTTGGCGCGACCGCTTGCTCGGCGAGTTTCTGTCGGCCTATCAGCCTACCGAACCAGCCGCGTTCCACGAAATGATGGCAAGCCTGAAGCTCGATTTTTCGGCTTTCACTTTTATCGATCTTGGTTCCGGGAAGGGACGCACGCTGCTGATGGCGTCCGACTATGGCTTTCGCCGCGTGCTGGGCATCGAACTGTTGCCGGAATTGAACCGGGTGGCGCAAGAGAACATCCGCAAGTATCGCAGTGACGCGCAGAAGTGTTTCACCATCGAGTCGGTCTGCGCAGACGCCCGAACCTTCGTCTTTCCCCCGGAAGCGACGTTGCTTTATCTGTTCAACCCGCTGCCGGAAGCGGCCCTTCGTCAAGTCATGGTCAAACTGGAGCAGTCGCTGGTCGAACACCCGCGGGAGGTCCTCGTCCTCTATCACAATCCCCTGCTTGAATATCTGCTGGCGGACTCGAAGGCGCTGCACAAAGTATCGGGGACACGACCTGTACGCGATCTACCAGCATAGAAACTGAGCCGATCCACCGCCACCGCAAACGGAAGAAGGTTCAGGCCGGTTCCGCAGCCACCGTAAACCAGTTAAGATATCGTTAGGATTGCCTGCGGAGCAGCATCCCTCCACTTTTCACAAGCCGATTCTTGTCAGGGTGTGCGGTGTCTATCTACTAGGGAAAGCCAGACGGCAGAAGGACGATTCTTGGTGAAAGTACACTCTTTGCTCGCGGTCCTTTTGGTTGGGTGTGGTCTGGCCGCGGCGCAGACCCGGTCGAAGCCCGATGTCCACGAAGTTGCCCAGGCGGTAAACGAACGGTACAACCGTTTGCACACCCTCACCGCCGACTTCACCGAAATCTACCGTGGGGACGGCATGGAGCGTAGCGAAAGCGGGGTTTTGTGGCTAAAAAAACCCGGCAAGATGCGCTGGGAATACCGTTCTCCCAGGGAGAAGCTGTTCCTAAGCGATGGCAAGGATGCGTGGTTTTACCTGCCTGGGGACCGGCAGGCGCGAAGAACCTCAGCCAAAAAGCTGGATGATTTACGCTCTCCGTTGAGCCTGCTTCTCGGTAAGACCAGGTTGGAAAAGGAATTGCAGGGATTGTCGTTCGCTTCGGATGTAACTCCGCTGACCGCAGGCGACGTGGTTCTGCGAGGCGTTCCCCAGGCTTTGGCAGAACGGGTCAGCCAGGTGTTGCTGGAGGTCGCACGGGATGGCAAGATTTTGCGCTTGGTCATCGAAGAAGTCGACGGATCGGCAACGGAGTACCGCTTTACCGATCAGAAAGAGAATGGCGAGATCTCCGATGCCCAGTTCCGGTTCGTGCCGCCGGCAGGCGTGGAAGTGATTGAAGGCAACTTGGGGCAATGAGGTGATTTGCCCGTAAGTTTAACAATTAACAGTGTTTATTTGAAGCGATCGACAGGTTACTGGGGTTAGACTCTGACCGCCAAATCACACAGGATTGACGGCTTCGGATGCTAGACTTGGGTGGGCGGAAGGGTAGAAAACGATACGTAAGACGCTGGCATGCCTGAATTTCTGATCAAAGCGGCGGATGAACGCGGTCGCCTGTTACAGCAGGTGGAGAACGGCTATTCCGAGGCCGAGGTCCGCGAGCGCTTCGTGCAGCAGGGATTCCTGGTTTACTGGGTGAAGCCACGCGGCATTTATTCCGGCGGGCAGCTCAGGCTGGGCGCCGGTCGCAAGGTCAGGCCGAGCCAGTTCCTGATCTTCAACCAGCAGTTTCTGACTCTGATCAAGGCCGGACTGCCGATCTTGAATTCGCTCGATCTGTTGATCAAGCGGCAAAAGGACCAGCGGCTGCGATCGCTGCTCGAGAACGTCAGAGACCGGGTGAAGAGCGGCGAATTGTTGTCCGATTCGTTTGCCGCGCAAGCGGCGTTCCCCAAGATCTACACCACCACGCTGCTGGCCGGCGAGAAGAGCGGCAATATGGAGGAAGTGCTGGGCCGTTACATTGCGTTTCAGCGGCTGGCGTTGACCTTCAAAAAGAAACTGGCAGTCTCGCTGGTATATCCCGCGCTGCTGATCTCGGTGGTATCGGTCATGCTCGTGTTCCTGGTGACCTACGTGGTGCCGCAGTTCGCCAAGCTTTTTGAAAGCTTGAATGCCAAGCTGCCGACCATCACCGTCATCATGCTGGCGGTGGGCAACAATGCGCAGGAATACGCTCCCTACTTCCTGATCGGCTTCATCGTGCTGGTGGCGCTGTTGTGGCGCTGGAAGAACAGCGACAACGGAGCCGAACGAATGGATCGCGTCATCCTGGCGCTGCCCTTGCTGGGAGACATCTGGTTGAAGTACCAGGTGGCCAATTTCTCGCGCATGCTGTCAACGCTGCTCGCCGGCGGAATGCCGTTGGTACCATCGTTGGAGACGGCGGGCGCATCCATGAGCAGCCGCCGCATTTTGAATGGCGTCCGCGAGGCGGCGGCGCGGGTACGAGAAGGACGATCGCTGGCTCGCAGTCTGGAGGACCAGAAAATGTTCCCCGATCTTTCCGTGGAAATGATCGAGGTGGGCGAGTCCACCGGAGCCTTGCCGGCGATGTTGAATTCAGTGGCGGAATTTTACGAAGAAGACGTGCAGACTGCGCTGGGCGCAGCCATGGCACTGATTGAACCGGTCATCCTGATCGTTATGGCGGTTTTCGTGGGTGGAGTGCTGATCTCACTGTACTTGCCCATTTTCACGCTGGGATCCGGCATTCACTAACGACTCGGCCCTCGGGCTCTGCAGGTAGGCTGGAAATGGCAATGGCGGAAAAGAAATCAGTGTTCGTAAATGGCGAGAATGGCGGGCGGGTAACCGCCGCTCACGCCGACGATCTCGAGAAAGCGCAGGACGTCGCGCGGCGTTACCGCTGCGAGTTTGTCGACCTGCACAACTTCCAGCTGCACCATGACCTGTTCGACAAGGTCCCGGTGGAGCTGATGTTCCGCTACAACTTCGTCCCTCTGGAAGAAACCCGGGACGGCAAGCTGGCCATCGCCATCGCCGATCCCAGCCAGTTGATGATGATCGACGAGATCAGCCTGCTGCTGGGCAAGCGCATTGTCACCAAGGTCTGCACCCTGGCGCAGATCAACGAAATTCTCAAGAAGACCGAACAGTCCAAGCGCGTGCTGGAAGATGCCAGCGAGGGTTTCCGCCTGGATGTCATTCAGGAGGAAGAGGGAGCCGGCGACGAAAGCATTTCGATCGACCGCCTCACCGCCCAGGGCGACATCAGCCCCATCATCCGCCTGGTCGATACCACCATCTTTACCGCGCTGCAGCGGCGAGCCAGCGACATCCACATCGAGACCCAGGATGATTCGGTCTGCATCAAGTTCCGCATTGACGGCGTGCTCACCCAGGCCATGCCGCCCATCGCCAAAGAACATCACTCGACCATCATTTCGCGCATCAAGGTCATGAGCGAGCTCGACATCTCCGAGCGCCGGGTTCCGCAGGACGGCCGTTTCCGCGTGAAATACGGGCAGCCGGAACGTCCCATCGATTTCCGTGTTTCCATCATGCCTTCGATTCACGGCGAAGATGCCGTGCTGCGCGTGCTCGACAAAGAGTCGATGAGCGAGAAGTTCCACAAACTGGTTCTCGACGTGGTCGGCTTTGACGAAGAGGACCTGCGGAAGTTCCGCCGCTACATCAAGGAACCCTACGGCATGGTGCTGGTGACCGGTCCCACGGGCAGCGGCAAAACCACCACCCTGTATGCGGCGGTGAACGAGATCAAGACCGATGAAGACAAGATCATCACCATTGAAGACCCGGTCGAGTACCAGATCAAGGGCATCACGCAAATTCCGGTCAACGAGAAGAAGGGATTAACCTTCGCCCGCGGATTGCGCTCCATCTTGCGTCACGATCCGGACAAGATCATGGTGGGCGAAATCCGCGACCAGGAAACCGCCCAGATTGCCATCAACTCGGCCCTGACTGGACACCTGGTGTTCACCACGGTGCACGCCAACAACGTCGTGGACGTCATCGGACGATTCCTGAACATGGGCGTGGAACCGTATAACTTCGTTTCCGCGCTGAACTGCATTCTGGCGCAGCGCCTGGTGCGCGTGATCTGCGATTCCTGCCGCACCCAGGTTCACTACCCGCCCGAGGTATTGGAAGCCAGCGGGCTCGATCCCAAGCAGTGGTCGGAAGTCGCGTTTTACGAGGGTCAGGGTTGCATCGAATGCGCCGGCACTGGATTCCGCGGCCGCAGTGCGATTCACGAACTGCTGGACCTGAGCGACCGCATCCGCGAGCTGATTCTGGCCAAGAAGCCGACTTCAGAAATACGCCGCGCGGCTCGCGAAGAGGGAATGCGATTCCTGCGCGAGTCTGCCCTCGACAAAGTGAGACACGGGGTCACCACGCTGAAGGAGATCAACAAGGTCACCTTTATCGAGAGCATGCGATAGGGTGCGGGCGAAATTGCGGGCTTTTGCCGGGAGTGCTCATCCAGCTATTGCATTTCTTCTCTCTACAAGGTTTTATCTGTAGGATTATTGTGTTCAGTCTCCAACATGAGTTCTAGGTACAAAACATCGTCGAAGCCGACGTTGGCCTGCGAGGTTGCGGCCGACCGCGTGCTTGCGGGAAAAATCAGCGAGACCGGCGACGCCCTGGAAACCTGCGCCTCCTACGAACTGGCGCCGGGCAGCGTGGTTCCCGACCTGATCGAGAATAACCTGCGGCAGAGCGATGCCGTGTATCACACCATTCGCGATGCCCTGGGAAGCGTGGCCGGACGGACGCGCGACGTGATCGCGGTTTTGCCCGACGCCGCGGTGCGAGTGGCACTGCTCGATTTCGATTCGCTCCCCGCCAGCCGCGAGGAAGCCGAAGGCGTGGTGAGGTTTCGGCTCAAGAAATCGCTGCCCTTCGATGTCGAGAAAGCCCGCGTCTCGTACCAGGCGCAAACCTCGAGCACCGGAGTTCGGGTGGTGGCCGCGGTCGTCCTTTCCAGCGTGCTGGAAGACTACGAAGCGGCGTTTCGCCAGGCCGGCTACAGTCCCGGGGTGGTCTTGCCCTCGATGCTGGCGGCGCTGGGCGCCGCTACCGCCGACCGTCCCACCATGGTGGTCAAGGTTGACGCCCGCACCGCCAGTATCGCGATCCTCGACCAGCAGCAACTGTTACTGTTCCGCACCCTGGAAAACACTCGCGGGGTCACCATCACCGGAGAGCAACTCGCGGAAGAGGTTTACCCTTCGATCGTATTTTTCCAGGATACGTATCACCTGAATATTGACCGGATTTTCGTGGCCGGTCTGCCCGATACCGGTGGAGCCCTGCCAGCCCTGCGGGCCGCGACCGGAGCGGAAGTGATGGAACTGGTCAGCGCTTCGCAACTGGGCTCGAGCGTGGGCTCGGTTCCCCGCTGGAGAATGGCGGGAGTGGTGGGCGCTCTGCTCTCATAGCCATGCGTATTGACATCAATCTCGCCACCCAGCCTTACGAGGACCTGCGCAAATTCTGGCTGCGCTGGGGCGCACCCCTGCTCGTACTCGGGATATTGACCTTGTATCTGCTGTACGGCGTGATTTCGGGTTTGATCGTCGCTCGCCAGGATAACCGCCTGATTCGGGAGCGGGAGGCGCAAATCGCTTCGCGGGATCAGGAAAAAAGCGCTGCCGAGGCCCTGCTGAGCTTGCCGCAGAACCGCAGCACGCGCGATCGTTCGCAATTCCTGAACGATCTGTTCCAACGCAAAGCTTTCTCCTGGACGCGAGTCTTCGAAGACATGGAGCAGGTCATGCCCGCCCACCTTCATGTCGTGTCCATTCAGCCGGAAATGGGAGATGACAACCAGCTGCAAATCAAGCTGGCGGTGGCGGGAGAGTCGCGGGAGCGCGCTTTGGAACTGGTGCGCCGCATGGAGGCTTCCAAGCGCTTCCAACAGACTCACATCGTGGCCGAGCGGGAACTGACGGCGCTGGGGGGCGATAACGTCCAATTCGAGATCACCGCGTTTTATGTTCCGGAGCCGCCGAAGACCGCAGCGGCGGGCAAGGGAGGCGCACTCTGATGCCCGATCTCAGAGATACAAAGCGCAAGGTGAAAATCGCGATCGGGACGCTGTTGCTGGCGGATGTGGCCGCGGCGGCCCTGTTGTTCTCGCCCCTGGTTGGCTCGCAACGGGCCCGCGGTGAGCAGATGCAGACGCTGTGGCGAACCCTGCAGGTAAAAACCCGCGAGGTCGAACCGCTTCGCGGCCTGGATAAAAAAGTCGGGATGGCCCAGCAGCAGATTGAGGCCTTCTATGCCGACCGGCTGCCCGCAGAGGATTCCGCCATTGCCGAAAATCTCGGCAAACTCGCCTCCGCCACCGGGGTCAAGATCGGCCAGATCAAGTACAAGATTGAAGTATCCCCAACCCGTAGGCGTGCGCCAGGTCGCCATCACCGCGGATTTTTCCGGTGATTATCTGCAACTGGTGCGCTTCCTGAATGAACTCGAGCGCAGCCGCTTGTTCTTCCTGGTGGATAGCGTCCAACTCGGCGGCGAGCAGGCCGGAGTGGTCAAGCTGCAGATGCAGTTGGAAACTTATCTCAAGACAGGTGCTTAAGTGCAAGTCGGAGCCGAAGACAAGAAGAAGCTGGTGATCGCCGTGGTGCTCATGCTGGCTGCGGTGCTTTTGATCGGCCAATTCCTGTTCAATTCAGGAGGACCGGCGCCCGCGGCTGCCCCTTCGGCATCTACTTCGGCCAGCGCCGATGCCTCGGCTTCGCGCTTCAAGACCCGGGGCGGAAAAAAGGCCGTGATGGCGCGCTCGCTCGATCCGGAGCTGCGGTTTGATTGGCTGAAAGTCAGCGAAGACACCAAGTACGAAGGCAACGGCCGCAACATTTTCAAAGCCCAGGAAGTGGTGATCCCCACCCCGGTCGCTAAGGCAACCAAGAACCCGCCACCGCAAGTCGCGGAAGTCCCCACCGGGCCGCCGCCTCCGCCGCCGATCCTGCTGAAGTTTTTTGGCTTTGCCAATCGCCCGGGAGAAGCCAAGAAGGTTTTCCTGGAGCAGGGGGAAGACATCTTTGTGGCGTCGGAAGGCGACATCGTGAACCGGCGTTACAAGGTTCTCCACATTGCTCCCACCTCGGTTGAGATTGAAGACGTACTCAACAACAACCGCCAGAGCATCCCGCTCACCCAGGGTTAGAAGTTTTATGCCAGCCGCCAGAAAATTCGGCGCTCGCCGCCGCCAGCCGAACCGGGAGCAGGGCTACATCCTGTTGATGCTGATGTTGTTCATTACTCTGCTGGCTATTTTCGCCGCTTCGGCCGCGCACAACATGGCGTTCGAAATGAAGCGCGACCAGGAAGAGGAATTGATTCACCGCGGAGTGCAGTATTCGCGCGCGGTGCGGAAATACGTTAAGAAATTAGGCGGCTACCCCAATAGTCTGGAAGCTCTAGAGAACACCAACAACATTCGCTTCCTCCGCAAGCGTTACAAAGATCCCCTCACCGGCAAAGATTTCAAATTGCTGCACCTGGGCGAAGTACAACTGGGAGCCGGAACCGCGCTCGCCGGCGCCACCTCAGCAGCGCAGCTCGCCGCCGGCGCGCAGGGCCTGGGAGGCGCACAGGGCTTAATTGCCGCCCAAGGCATTGCCGGACTCGCCGCCCAAGGACAACAGCCGCCTCTCAACCAGAATGCTGACGCGGATTCCGATTCCCCCAACAGCGCTCAATCCGGATCGGGAAGCAACCCTTCCAACCCGGCGTTCGGCGGCGGACCGATTGTCGGTGTGGCGAGTACGAGCAAGAAGAAAACCATCCGCGAGTTCAACAAGAAGAACCACTACAACCAGTGGCAGTTTATCTACGATCCCAGCGTAGACCGCGGCGGATTGTTGACCACGCCCTTTCAGCCGCCGTTGCAGGTTGCCGCTCCCAACGTGAATGGTCAGCCCGGCGCAGGAGCCAGCGGTTTCCCAGGCGGGCAACTCGGACCCGGCGGACTGCCCATCCAGCAGCCGCAACAGCCCTCGCAGCAACCTCCGCAATAAAACCAACTCACAAAGCAAAAGCCCCATCGTTGCCGATGAGGCTCTGCAAAACTGGGTGCGATGCGGCTTAGACGTTGAACGAAGATCCGCAACCGCAGGTGCTCTTCACATTCGGGTTCTCGAACTTGAAGCCGGCACCCTCGAGAGTCTCGACGTAATCCACCCGGCAGCCATTCAGATACATCAGCGAGGTGGCGTCGACGTAGACCTTCAGGCCTTCCATGTCGAACACCTTGTCCATCATGCCCGCGCCATTTTCAAAGGACATGGAATAGGAAAAGCCGGAGCAGCCACCGCCCACCACACCCACTCGCAGGCCGGCAGGAACGGGATTCTGTTGCGCCATGATCTCCTTGACCTTGGTAACTGCGTTCGCGGTCAAGCTGATGGGTGGCGCCGTCTTGGGCGTAATCTCGGGAGTGTTGGTGGTCGTGGTTGCCATTCGTATCTCCTTGAAACGACTGTCTCTGTATTATAGCAAAAGGTGAATTCCAAATCCTCGCCTAAAATGGCCGGAAATCCGCAATTGCAGCTATTAGATGTCGGGCTGGGGACGTTGGTCGCACCCCAGAAACAAAGTTCTGGCGCTGCCCAAGCGGGGATATAATCTCCTCGGGGCCCTTACCCGATCCGGCTGCGGGGCCAACGACCTACAACCGGTAGAGACCCGGGACCGGCTCGAAATCAGTACCGAGGTGGCTTATGTCTCCTTTGGTCTGGATGGGGATCGTTTGGGGAGTTGTGACCGCGGTCCTGGTCATCCTCCTCATTTACCGCAGCACTCTCACCATGCATGAAGATGATCAACTGTTCCTGGACGAGGCCGAATCGCACATGGAGCAGGAACAGATCCAATTGATGAAACGGGTGGACAGAATTTCACCCTACCTGAAAGTGCTGGGCGCCGTGTCCGGAGTCATGATTCTGGTCATGGCGGGCATGGCCATCTACCAGGGACTCAATCAGCCACAGTGAAGGTTCCGCCGTAGAGACCAGTGGGGTGGCCGCAGCGCGCCGGCACCGAAATTCGATTTCGAACGCAAAACGCCTCCTTCGCGGGAGGCGTTGTTCTGTGCAACGGCTATGGTGACGCCGCATTTGTATAATCAGAGTGGCGCGAAAGTGGCGGAATTGGCAGACGCACCAGACTTAGGATCTGGCGGGTAAAACCGTGGGGGTTCGAGTCCCCCCTTTCGCACCAAGGCACTTGCTCCGCATCCGATTTCTTGCTTCATCGCAGGCAGCACACCCGATCGCGTCGGCCGGAGCGTGAAGGTATCGCTTTCGCTGCCGCCCTGACTTTTGAGGAGTTCATGGCCGCCCTGATTGATGCCATCGACGTCAAACGCAAGACGCTGTTTGAATTTGAAAACACTCCCTTCTACTGCCTGGAAGCAGAGGTGAATACGCCTACCGCTCGTGGCGGCCAGACCCTGGTGCGCCTGAAGATGCGCAACCTTCTCAGCAACGCGGTTTTCGAGAAGACCTTCAAGGCCAGTGACAAGTTCAAGGAGCCGGACCTGCAGTTGGTGCCGGCCTCGTATCTTTATAGCGATAACGATGGTTCGCATTTTCTTGACCAGGAAAGCTACGAGACCCTCACCCTGACCGAAGAGATGGTCGGCAATGCGTTGGACTTCCTGATCGAAGGCGCATTGATTCAGTTGCGCAAGTACAACGGCAATCCCATCGGTTTACAGCTGCCCATATTCGTCGAGTTGAACGTTGCTTACACGGAAGCCGGGGTCCGGGGGGATTCGTCGAGCGGCAGCGTGACCAAGCCAGCCAGACTGGAGACGGGCCTGGAGATCCGCGTTCCCCTTTTCATCAAGGTAGGGGAAAGGGTGAAGGTTTCAACCGAGAACCGGGAGTTTGCCGGGCGCGCATGAGCGCCGCACTGGACTACGTTTTCTTGCCGGCTTTCTTGCCCTCACTGATTTTCGCCCGCACCCCGGGATCATGGTGAGGGTGAACGTGGGCCTTATGCCCCGGGTTTGATCAGCTGAATCACCCAGTACACCGCGGCAGAAACCGCGGCCGAGCGCGGGGATGGTGAGTACCCAGGCCCACACGATGCGGCGAGCCACGCCCCAGCGCACCGCCGACAAACGCGTGGTGGCTCCGACTCCGACAATCGCTCCCGTAATGGTGTGAGTGGTGCTCACCGGAATGCCCGCCAGCGCCGTCGAGAAAAGAGTGATGGCTCCGGCGGTTTCCGCGCAGAATCCGCCGACCGGCTTGAGCTTGGTGATGCGCGAGCCCATGGTATGCACGATGCGCCAACCGCCGAAATAGGTACCCAGCGCGATGGCGGTATGGGCCGCCAGAATGATGGGCCAGTGGAACTTCCCCCAGTTGCCCGACAGTTCACTGGCGGTCAGGTATTTCGCCCCATAGAGGGCGCTGGCCACGATCCCCATGGTTTTCTGCGCGTCGTTGCCGCCGTGCCCCAGGCTGTACGCCGCCGCGGAAAGCAGCTGCAATTTGCGAAACCACACGTCGATGCGCCGCGGGGCCTTGTTGCGCAAAAGCCAGAACACAGAAACCATCAGGATCAGCCCCAGCAGCAACCCCATGATGGGCGCGACCACGATGAAGATCAGCGTCTTGTACCAGCCCTCGGTAATGATGACGCTGAAGCCGGAACGCATGATGGCAGCTCCCGCGTATCCGCCAATCAGCGCGTGCGAAGAAGAAGTCGGAAGCCCCCACACCCAGGTGAGCAAGTCCCAGACAATGGCGCCCAGCAGGCCGGCAATCACCACATATTGCGTGACTGACCCGACATGAATCATGCCACTGCCGATGGTCTTGGCCACGGCGGTCCCCAGAAAGAAAGCCGCCACGAAGTTGAAAAATGCCGCCCACACCACGGCCAGTTTAGGAGACAGAACCCGGGTGGAGACCACCGTCGCAATACTGTTGGCGGCGTCGTGAAATCCGTTGAGGAAATCAAACACCAACGCCATCAGCACGGTGATGATCAGGAGCAGGAGATCAGATTTCAACTGCCGCTTCCCTGTCGATAAAATTTGGCGATTTCAAGCGTTCTTCAGAACCACGGTTTCCAGCACATCGGCCGCATCTTCGGCCTTGTCGGTCGCGGTTTCCAGCACTTCGATGAGTTCCTTGATCTTGATCAGGTTGATGGGATCGGTTTCACCCTCGAATAAACGGGCAATGGCTTCGCGAGAGACCTGGTCGGCTTCGTTTTCCAGACGGTTGATCTCCACGCAGTGCTGCAACACGTCGCCATTCTTCTGCAGAAGCGAGACTGCCTTGCCCAGTTCCTGGCTCTGCAGCAGGATGAGCCGCGCCAAAGCGCCGGCGGCGGGTGGCGGCTGGGTGATCTTGTACATGGTGATACGGGCGCCGGCCGCGTTAATCAGATCGAGCACGTCATCAATGGACGACGCCAAACGGTGAATATCCTCGCGATCGAAAGGCGTGATGAAGGTCTGGTTGAGCTTGGTCATGATGCCGTGGGTCAGGTCGTCGCCCACATGCTCGATGCGGCGGATTTCCCGGATTTTCTCTTCTACGTTCTGATAATCCGCAAACAATTCGACCAGGACGCGGGCACAAGTGATCAGGTTCTCGGAGGTTTGCGAGAACAGGGCAAAAAAACTGACGTCTTTCGGGATAAGTCTCATGCGCAGGCACACCCGAGGCACTCGCGTTTGGCGCTCGGGCATGGATGTTGGAAAGCGAGCCAATATCTCATGCAGGCACAAAGCGAGTCAACTCGTTTGGCGGGAGCGCACTAACGGCGGCGAGGACGTACGGGGCGCAGGCTGCGACGACGCAGACCGATTCCCATAATCGCAAGCAGCGCCAGCACCGAAAAGAAGCCCAGCGCTACCCGATGCAGGAAATCGAGCAGGACCCACTGGAAACTCATTCCACCAGTATGATGCCGCGCGCGCGCCGCGCGAAGTTACGAAAATGCTAGCCCCCAGGTGCGCGTGGACGCACTCCCCCTCAGAAGAACCGTCCCACCTGGAAATAGAACTTGCGGTGGGCTCGATCTCCCACGCTGCCGCCCATCACGATGGGTCCCAGGAAGGTCTGCACCAGGATGGCTCCGGTAACGTCGTTGGGGAGCCGGGATTCAGGATTGGGTTCGAAAAGGTTCCGGTAGGCCTTCCCGATCTCATACGAGCCAATGAAGTAGACGTTGTCACCGAGCAGCGGTGACAACTGCTTCAGGCGGCGAATATAGCCGGGCTGAAACAGGAAGTACTGGTTGGTCAGGAACTCGTTGGGACCGTAGGCTCCCAGCCGTCCCGGACCACCCAGCGAGAACGGAGGCAACCCGGTGCCGCTGAAACCGAAGGTCGTGCCTCCTGAGCTCAGCAGGAACAGGGAGGACGTTTTTGAGATCCGATGAAAGATGCCCGCCCGTAATTCGGCCAGCGGAAAGTGCTCGGTCGATCCGGGATTGGCATCGAAGAAGTTGAAGCGCGACTGAATGCGGACTCCCTGGCGCGGCACCGTGGGATCGTCGGAATGATCGAGGGTGTACCGAATCTGCGAGACTCCCTGGCGCCCCGACTCATTGGGAAGTTCGGGAGTACCGATCTGGCGGCTGAAATGGAGATGTTCGTCCTGATATCCCACCCTTAATTCGGAATAGCGATCGAAGGCGACGCCGAAGTCGAGTCCCCCGCCCAGGTTGCGCTGGCGGTAGCTTGCGACCCGCACATCGTTTGAATACAGGTCGAAGGGAGCCGCGTTGGCAAAGCCCCGAGGAGCCACAAAGAAATGGCTACCCCAGTGAAAGGGATGGTAGTACTCGGACGCGACTCCGTACTGCGAACCCACAATCACGTCATTGCGCCATTCGGAGCCGAAACCACCCACATCGAGCAGGGTGATTCGCGCACCCAGGCTGAAACGCACGTCTTCGTAATCGGAACCGTCGATCAGCACCAGGGGATCCAGAGTCGGAGGCGCGTAACTTTTCTCTTCGGCGTGAACCAGGAGCCCGGGCTGACCGTTTTTTTCGATCATCTGAAACCCGGCGCGGTCGAATCGTCCCAGGCCGGTCACCTCGGTCATATCCTGATTGAGCTTGGATATGTCCACCGGCTTGCCGGCGTTGCCTTGCAGGCTCTTTTGAATTCCCTTCGCAATCACGGGATTGGTGCCGGTCACTTCCACAAATTGAGGCACCGGCACGTCGCGCCGCCGCGCCTGGCGCTCCGACAAATATTCTTTCCACTCTGAGTCCGGCAGGGCGAAGCGCGACAGCACGCGGCTGCGTTCTTCGGCCGCTGCAAAT
Source organism: Terriglobia bacterium (assembly GCA_963840615.1). Lineage (GTDB taxonomy): Bacteria > Acidobacteriota > Terriglobia > Terriglobales > Acidobacteriaceae > DATFTE01. The sequence goes on along the minus strand of CAWJAA010000032.1, from coordinate 61,748 downwards.
CCCGCCGTCATGATGGCTTTCGCCGCTTCGTAATCGGTGCTGGTGAAGTCCTCGGTGGGCACCGTGATCAACAGGTCGGCCTTCTCCATGCCTTCGAGTTCGTTGACTGATATCACCACGCTGACCGCACTCTGCAGGACGGAAAAGACCGAAAGCGATTGTTTGGGATCGAGCGGCTTGGTGCGGAGATGGACCGCAATCACGATGTCGGCGCCCATGCGCCGCGCCACATCCACCGGAAGGTTGTCGAGCAGGCCGCCGTCCACGTACACGTGGTCCCCGTCGCGGACCGGGCTGAATATGGCCGGAAGAGACATGGTGGCTCGCAAGGCCTGCGAAAGCGAGCCCCGATCGAATACCGTAGCCTTCCCGGTTACCAGATCGCTGGCCACACAACGAAAGGGGGTCGGTAGCTGGTCGAAGCTTTCCAGATTGGCGTAGGGCAGCGCGACCCGGTCGAGGATGAGTCCAACTTGATGGCCGGAATTGAATCCGCTGGGGAACGAAACGCCGTCCTTCAGACCGAACTCCAGGGTGTTGGGGTAGTCGCGCTTGTCTTCCTTTCTGCGGAACGACAGATCGGTATAGGGGGTCGCATTCCGCAGAGCCCGGTTCCAGTCGACTTGGTCGAAAAATTCGTGGATTTCATCCCCGGACATACCCGTCGAATACAGGACGCCGACCAGCGCCCCCATACTCGTGCCGGCGACGGCGTCGACGGGGATGTGGTGCTGCTGAAACCACTGCAGCACTCCGACATGGGCCAGGCCCAGCGCGCCTCCGCCTTCGAGGACTAATCCAATTCGAGGACGACCATCTTCCATCCCGGGAAGATTCTGCGCGGGAACGGCGGCAGGCTGCTGCGCCCACGCGACCGAACAGGAACACACGACGAAAACGAATAGAGCACGTCTCATGGCGTTTCTCCGGGAAGTCCGCAGTATATCGTCTGCGGCGGAGGTTCCGGCAGCGACCCCGATTCTGTTCTGGCCCGCGTTGTGTCGCGTACGCGCTCCCGTTACACTGGAAGCCCTATGGCTAATCCGACGCAACCCAATATCAAGCTGGTGAACCTGCCCGACTATCGCGAGAACTACGCTAACAGCGTGCAGGTTCGCGTCAGTGTGTGGGATTTCTTTCTGGTGTTTGGAACCATGCAGCAACAGAGCGAGACCCAGGTTGAAGTGCAGAATTTCCAGGGAGTGTATCTAAGTCCACAGCAAGCCAAGGCTCTGGTCAACATCCTGCAGCAGAACGTGTCCAGCTATGAAAGCACCTTCGGCGAAATCAAGCTCGATCCGCGCGCCTCAGCCGGACCAGTACACTAGCGACCGGGTGGAATACCAAACCAGTGCATCGAATCCGTCCCGCACAGCGTTGATCTTCACCCTGCTTTTTCTGGCGCTGTTCGCGCTTCACGTTCCCCTGCTGCGCCTGCCCTATTTCTGGGACGAGGCCGGATATTACGTGCCGGCGGCACGCGATCTGTGGCTCACCGGAAGCTTGATTCCGCACTCCACCCCCTCCAATGCGCATCCTCCCCTGGTGATGGCTTACCTCGCCCTGTGCTGGAAGCTGGCCGGCTACGCAGCGGTGGTGACCCGCACCGCCATGCTGCTGGCCGCCGCATTCTCGCTGGTGGGAGTATTCCGGCTGGCAGCCAAGGTCGCGAACTTCGAAGTCGCCATCGCCTCCACCGTCTGCACCGCGCTCTACCCGGTTTTCTTTGCGCAGAGTTCACTGGCGCATGTGGACCTGGCGGCCGCGGGACTCGCGTTCTGGGGATTGCACAGCTACCTGGACGACCGCCGCGGCCGGGCTGCGCTTTGGTTTTCGCTGGCAGTGCTGGCCAAGGAAACGGCGCTGCTCGTTCCCCTGGCGCTGTTTGCCTGGGAGTTGCTTCGTCCTTTTCTTAGAAGCCGGTTCGGACAGCTGGTTTGCGGCCCTGCGCAACGTATGGTGCGATCGCTCTGGCTGCTGGTGCCGTGTTTCCCTCTCGCGCTGTGGTACGCGTATCACTACCGGCGCACCGGATTTGTTTTCGGCAACCCCGAGTTCTTTCGCTACAACGTTGCGGGAACGTTGCAGCCTCTGCGAATTGGGCTCGCGCTCTGCTTGCGGCTCTGGCAAACCTTCGGATACTTGCATCTCTACCTGCTGACGATGGCGATGCTGTTGGCCATGTGGCGTAAGCCGCTGCACGATCCCGAGGGCGAGCGGCCCCGCATCGCTTTGCCAGTGCAATTCGCATTTCTCGCGGTCATCGTGGTGTACGTTCTGGCTATGGCCACGGTCGGCGGCGCGGTGCTGGCCCGCTACATGCTTCCGGTGGTGCCGCTGGTCATTATTCTTGCCGTGTCCACTTTGCGGCGGCGAGTGCGGTTCTGGCCCGCGGTGGTTGCCATCGTGGCCCTCGGGTTGGTCGCGGGGCTCTTCGTAAATCCTCCTTATGGATTCTCTTTGGAAGACAACCTCGCCTACCGCGACTACATTCAACTTCACCAGCACGCGGAAGATTTTCTGGAGGCGCGCTTCCCCATGTCACGGGTGCTGACCGCCTGGCCCGCAAGCGATGAACTCACTCGCCCTTATCTGGGATATGTGACGCGGCCCATGCAGGTGTTCCGCATCGAAGATTTTACGGTTGAGCAGGTGATGAGCGCCGCGGATGCGCGCTCGCACTTCGACGTCGCGCTGGTGTTCTCGACCAAGTACGAGCCTGCCCGTCCCCTGTTCGCCGGCTGGCGCACCTGGCAGGAATGGAAGTCCCGTTTCTTCGGCTATCACCGCGATGTGCCGCCGGAAGCCGCCGCCCAGATTCTGGGAGGGCGGCTCATCTACAGCGAGCGTCGCCCGGGCCAGTGGGTCGGTGTCATTGCGATGGAGCAGGTCTACGATGCCCGCTTACGCCATGAGATGGCAGGAGTGGGTCTTGATCACCAGCCAGACCGCATTGCCCGGCTGCAACTGAAGTGAGTCCCGCGCCGCCAGCGTCAGATGGACCTGCATCTCGACCCCACAATCGATTCTCGCCTCGACAATCACATCCCGCTGGGCCAGCGAGAGGACCCGTCCCGGGATCAGATTCCGCGCGCTGATGCCCACCGGTTGAACGGTTGCGAGCAGGATGTCGCCGGCGCGGATTCCAACCTTCAGCGGCGTGCCCGCGCTCGCTCGAACCAGCGGCGTCTCCAGTTCAACGCTGCTGCCGGTGATCTTGCAGGTCATGGTTCCGCGCGCTTCGTGAGTGGCAGCCACCATGGTGTCGAAAATGTTTTCAAAGCCCACCAGTTGCGCAATGGTTTCCTGACGAGCGGCCGACATGACTTCGTGGGGAGTGCCTTGGGCCGCGATTCTGCCGCCCTCGATCACCAGCAGCCTCTCGCCCAGCGCAAACACTTCGTCGCGGCCATGGGTGACGTAAAGAATCGGGATGCGGTGCGACTGGTTCCAGGCGCGCAGGTCGTCAACGATTTTTGACTTGCTGACGGCATCGAGCGCGGCCAGCGGTTCATCGAGCAGCAGCACGCAAGGATCAGTCACTAACGCGCGGGCCAGGGCAACCCGCTGCCGCTCGCCTCCGGAAATCTCCGCGGGCCTGCGGTCGCGCAGGTGAGCGATGCGAAACGATTCAAGAATCGCCTGCACCCGCTGGCGACGGCTTCCCGCGGGAAGTCCCGCAAGTCCGTACTGGGTGTTGTCCGCAACGCTGAGGTGAGGGAATAGCGCGAGATCCTGAAACACGTAACCGATCCGGCGCCCCTGCACCGGGAGGTTAACGCCGCGATCCTGATCGAACAGGGCCCGGCCGGCGGCGTAAATGGAACCGGAATCTGGCGTAACCAGTCCGGCAATGCAGTCCAGGATGGTGGTCTTCCCTGCACCCGAGGACCCGAAAAGTATCGTAATACCGGGCGAGACCGTGAACTCCGCGCGGAGATTGAAGTTGGGATGGTTTTTACGGACCTGCACCCGCAGAAAATCTTCCGCGGTGGGAACACCCTCCCCTATCGCCACGGCCCGACCATCCACATTTTGCGGTTCAGCGCGTACACCGCGCAGAGTACGGCAAATGAAATGACCAGCAATACCACGGCAGTCTGGTTGGCCGCCGAGTAATTGAGTGCTTCCACCTGATCGTAGATATCGATCGACACCGTGCGGGTCACGCCGGGAATGTTTCCGCCCACCATGAGCACAACCCCGAATTCTCCCATGGTGTGAGCAAAGCTGAGAGCGATGCCGGTAACCATGCCCGGTAGAGACAGGGGAAAGATCACCCGCAGAAAGGTTCTCCACGGCGAAGCGCCCAGAGTGGCAGAGGCCGAGAGCAAGCGGCGATCAACGGCTGAGAACGATGCGGAGAACGGTTGCACGGCAAAGGGCAGGCTGTAGAGAATGGACCCGATCACCAGGCCGGCGAAAGTGAATGCCAGTGTGTGTCCCGTCAGCGCCTGCCACCAGCGGCCCAAGGGACTGCGGGGTCCAAGCGCAACCAGAACATAGAAGCCCAGAACCGTAGGCGGCAAAACAATCGGCAAGCCCACCACCGCCTCCACCAGAAACTTCCAGCGCCAGCGGGAGTATGCGATCCAGTAGGCGATCGGTATTCCGATCACCACCAGGATCGCCGCCACCAGCACCGCCAGCCGGATCGTGAGCCAAAACGCCTGCCAGTCCATCGCCGCAAAATATACCATTCGCCGCGCCCGCCCGTGGACGAGTTTCGGTTAGGAAAAAAACATGGTTATCCGTCACAGAAATGGCGCCTCTTCATGGCTACCATTTCTTGAGGAGATGGTGCGATGGAGCTTCAGGACGCGGTGCAGGTCATGCGGGCGCTGGCGGGTGGAGTCGATCCCCAAACTTCGCAGCCGGTGGCGCCCGGCTCAATCCTGCTGAGGCCGGAAGTCGTCAAGGTGTTGAACCGGGCCTTGGGTGCATTGCTGCAGCAGGAGGAGTGGGCACGCAACAAACCTGCGAACGCCGGCAAGTACTGGTCTCGGGAGGAGGACGCCAAAATATGCGACGAGGTTCGTCAGGGGATCGCTCTCTACGAAATCGCAAAATCGCACGACCGGACGATCGGCTCAATCGTCACCCGCCTGGTCAAACTGGGCAAGATTGCCCCGCCGAGACAAGGTGTTCAGAGGTCCTGAGACCAGCTTGCCCAGGTAACTCTCGCGTAACCTGCCCGCCGGACGAGCCCTTCTTTCGCGTTGACGACGGGTTTCCGGGCCAGGATACTGGCATGTCACTCTTCCCCTCCTTCGCGGTTTACCGATGACTATGAATAGCTGTCTTTCTCGAGTCTCCGCGCGCACCCTCCCGGTCCTGTTATTTGTGACCTTCGCCGCCGCATGGGTCTTCGGACAAGGTGCCAGGATGCAGTCGCCTTACGAGGCAATCGCGGAAGAGGATGCGGATCATCCCGTCCAGAGGGACCTGTGGTTCTACCGTGGGCGCTTGCTTCCAGGGCAATCTTCCGCCGCGCTGCGCTATCGCGCGAATTTGCAGAAAATGCAGATGCGCGCGGCGCGGATTGCCGCGGCGCGGACTCTGCGCCAGGCGCTGCAGCCGTTGAGTGCTCCCAGCGGGGGATGGACTGCATTGGGTCCGGCGCCGCTCGCCTCCGACGCCAGCGGAGTCGGACTGCAGGACTACAACTGGGTTTCGGGCCGCGCCACGGCGGTGGTGATTGATCCAGCCGATGTCACCGGAAGCACGGTTTATGTGGGTGGCGCGTATGGCGGGGTGTGGCGCTCGCAGAACGCCACCAGCGGCAGCTTCGGCAATGCCAGCGGCGTTACCTGGACACCCCTGATTGACGACCAGGCCACTCTGGCCGTGGGAGCGATTGCATTGCAGCCGGGAAATGCTACCGGTTCACTCAGCAATGTCGTTCTGGTGGGCACCGGTGAGGCCAACAGTTCCGGAGATTCCTACTACGGCGTCGGCATTCTGCGTTCCACCGATGCCGGCAACACCTGGACTCTGATTTCGACCGCGAACAGCGGCGGGTTGTCGTTCAACGGCCTGGCAGCCGCTCGCATGGCTTTCAGCACCACTTCCGGCCAGACCAGCACCGTGGTCGCGGCCATGGCGACATCGGCCGTCGGGTCGGTGGATGGACTGATCACCTCGGCCACCCAGCGCGGCTTATACACTTCCACCAACACCGGACAGACCTGGACCTTCGACGCCCTCACCGACCCTGGAGGGCCCGTCAACCCGGCCACTTCGGCGACCTCCGTGGTATACAACGCCACCGCGCAAAAGTTCTTTGCCGCGGTTCGTTACCACGGGTTTTACAGTTCTTCTGACGGCATCACCTGGACGCGCCTGACCACCCAACCCGGTGGAGCTTTGCTGAGCACCACCGCCTGCCCGCCCAACTATCTCTCCGCCGGCACGCTTTGCCCGATCTATCGCGGCGAGATTGCCGTCGTCCCCGGACGCAACGAGATGTACGTCTGGTACGTGGACGTAAACGAGAGCGACAAAGGCATCTGGAGAAGCATCAACGGCGGAACCTCGTGGACGCAGATTCCGGACACATCCATCACCAGCTGCGGAGACAGCGCCGGATGCGGCACTCAGCAGGGCTCGTACAATCTGGAGATTACCGCGGTGCCCAATGGGTCGGCGGCAACCGACCTGTATACCGGAGCAATTAACCTTTTTAAATGCACGCTGACCAGCAATACTTCGACCGCCTGCAGCCAGGGTGCGTGGCTGAATCTGACCCACGTTTACGGCTGCAGCTCGATCGCCAAGCTGCATCCGGACCAGCACGATCTTGACTTCACCGTCGTCAACGGCAAAGACATCATGTACTTCGCCAACGACGGCGGCATCTACCGCGCGCTTGACGGATACCTCGGCCTGGCCACCGGCACCTGCGGGAATACCAACCAGTTCGACAGTTTGAACCAGACGCTCGGTTCGATGACGCAGTTTGTTTCCTTCTCTCAACATCCCACCGATCCCAAGACGATCCTGGGAGGCACGCAGGACAACGGCTCCCCAGCCACCGCTTCCGCCACCACCAGCACCACCTGGTTGAACGTCAATGCCGGGGATGGCGGCTACAACGAAATCAATCCCAGCAACCCGAGCGAATGGTTCACGGCGAATACCGACGTTACCATTCAACGCTGCCTGTCCGGCATTTCCTGCCTGTCTCAAAGTTTTCCTTACGTAGTCCAGTCTCTCAATCTCGGAAACGATCATGGCGCTTTCTATACGCCTTACATTCTGGATCCGCAGAACCCCACCAGCGAGTTGATTGTCGGCACCTGCCGGGTTTGGCGAGGCCCGGGCGCGGGCGGAAGTTTCACCGTTTTGTCCGGAGATTTTGAAATGAACGGGGTGCCGCCCTGCAGCGGCGCGGAAATCAACCTGGTGCGTTCGCTGGCCGCGGGCGGACCGAAAGATACCAATGGCTTCTCCAACGTGATCTATGCCGGAACCGACGGCTTCGGCACCGGCACCAATCCCCTGGGAGGCCACATTTGGGTCACGACCAATGCCGCGGGTGGAACTTCGACTTGGGTGGACCGCACGGGATCCATCAATCCCGGCGCCTTCCCCGTTTCCGGAGTTGCGATTGACACCGCCGATGCCACCGGGCAGACCGCCTACGTCACCATCATGGGATTCCATGTTTCACACATCTGGAAAACCACCAACGCGGGCGCGAGTTGGACTGATTTCAGCGGCACCGGTCTGCCGGACTCTCCGGCCAATGCGCTCGCGGTCGATCCCGGATCCACTACTTCAAACGGTGTGGTTTACCTGGCCACCGACGTGGGCGTGTTTTCGAGCAGCACCGGCAGCGCCAGTTGGACCGAAGTGGGTCCGGCGCCCAGCAGCGGGCAGGCCGGATATCTTCCCAACGTATCGGTCACCGCGCTGCGCATCTTCAATGCGGGGGGAAGCAAGCGTCTGCGCGCCTCAACCTACGGCCGCGGCGTCTGGGAATTCAACCTGATCACCACTCCCGATTTCCAATTCGGCTTTACCAGCAGCACGCAAACCATATTCCCCACGCAGAGCGCGACCTTCAACGGCACGCTGACCGCCTTGAACGGATACAACAGCCAGGTGGCGCTGACCTGTACGGGCGGCCAACCGGTCACCTGCACCCCAAGTCCCGCGAGCGTGCTGCCTACGGTTTCCGGCGCCAGCTTCACCGTGACTGCGGCCGGCGTGGTCGGCGACTACGCCTTCAACACCCACGGCATCGGATCCGACACCAATACCATCACCCATGATGCTCCCCTCACCCTGCATGTGGTGGATTTCGGTTTAGGCGCGCCTTCCCCCAACACGGTTACGGTGAACCGGCCCAGCACTTCGCAGAACATCACCTTCCCGGTAACCGGTTCTGGATCGTTCGCCGGCACCGTCACCCTTGCCTGCAGCGGATTGCCCGCGGGCGCCACCTGCAACTTCTCGCCTTCGGCCTCGGTGAATCCCACCGCCGGCAGTCCGGTGACCGTGACCCTCACCATCGGCACCACCACCAGCACGCCGCCTGGCACATCCACGGTGACCATCTCCGCCAGCACGTCCGGGGCGCCGGCGGCCAAGACGCAAACCTTGTCATTGACGGTGACCGCGCTTTCCGATTTCATGTTGTCTCTGACCAACTCCTCAGCGTCCGCGACAGCGGGAAGCCAGGGGACGTTCAGCGGAACTTTGACTTCGGTGAACGGATACAGCAGCGCGGTAAATCTAAGCTGCGGCGCGGGCATGCCTCCCACTTGCACCATCTCGCCCGCCAGCCTCACGCCGACCGTGAACGGAGCGCCGTTTACCATCACGGCCGGCAGCAGTGCCGCGCAGAACTACACCTTCACTCTTTCCGCGGTCGGCACCGACGCTCAGACAACCACCCATTCCGCTTCGTTGACCTACCACTCGACCTTCGATTTCGCAATCGCCAACACTTCAGGAACGCAAGCCGTAAAAGCGGGCAGTCCAGCAACCTACATGATCAGCCTGACCCCAGCGGGTACCGGGAACACGTTTCCCGCTAGCGTCACGCTGACCTGCTCGGGCTTGCCGCTGCGGACCACTTGCTCTCCCGCCCAGCTCAGTGCGGGAAGCGGAGCAACCACCCTCGCCCTGACCATCAGTACCACTGCGCCGGCCTTGGCACAGGGTCGCACGAGCTCTGTATGGTTCTACGGGTTGTGGCTGCCGCTGCCCGGGCTCATGCTGGTGATGGGTGGACTCGGGCGCCGCAACCTTCGCAGACGTTACCTGCCCCTGTTCCTCTTGACGCTGCTGCTGCTCATGGTGGGGGCGCAAGTGGCTTGCGGTGGCGGCGGGAACGGCGGTGGTGGAACCGTTCAGCCAGGCACTCCGCTGGGAACCTATCCTAATATCACCGTGACCGCGACCTCAGGAACGCTCGTGCACTCCACTACGGTCACGCTCACGGTGCAATAGATCAGGAAAAATGCCCGACCAGCGTTGCGACCTCGTGGTCATCGGCGGAGGCATCGTCGGCCTCTCGACCGCGATGCATCTCTCGCGGCAGTTTCCGCGCTTGCGCACGCTGGTCCTCGAAAAGGAAGACCGCGTCGCCCGGCATCAGAGCGGACACAACAGCGGTGTCATCCATTCCGGAATCTATTACCAGCCGGGTTCGCTCAAAGCGCGTTTGTGCGTGGAAGGCGCCGCCGCCATGGTGGCGTTCTGCCGTGAACACAATCTTCCGCACGCCATCTGCGGCAAAGTGATTGTGGCAACCACCCACGATGAGATCCCGCGCCTCGAGTCTCTGTTCGAGCGCGGACAAGCCAATGGGATCGCCGGACTGCGCCGTCTCGACGCGGCCGAATTGCGTCAGGTTGAGCCCCATTGCGGGGGACTCCGCGGAGTGCATGTTCCCGGCACCGGCATCACCGACTACGCCGCGGTCAGCGAAAAGTATGCCGAACTCATCGCCTCCGCCGGCGGCACTATCCTTACCGGCACGAAGGTGACCGGCATCCAGCAACGCGGGGAAGAAACCACGCTCGAAACTTCGCGCGGGCCCATCGCAACCAGGTACGTGATCAACTGCGCGGGATTGCATAGCGATCGGGTCGGCAAGCTGGCGGGCCAGAAACCCGAAGCCAGCATCGTGCCTTTCCGCGGAGAGTATTACGACGTGGTTCCCGAGAAGCATGACCTGGTGCGGGGTCTCATCTATCCCGTTCCCTATCCGCAGTTCCCCTTTCTGGGAGTACATTTCACCCGCCGGGTCCACGGTGGTCTCGACGCCGGTCCGAATGCCGTTCTGGCTTTCAAGCGCGAAGGCTATCGCTGGAGTGATGTCAGTCTGGCCGATACCCTGGAAACATTCTCCTATCCAGGCTTCTGGCGCCTGGCAAAAAAGAATTGGCGCTACGGGATGGGCGAGTTCTATCGCTCGTTCCACAAACCGGCGTTCGTAGCCGCGTTGCAAAAACTGCTGCCTGAGATCAGGGAGGAAGATCTGGTTCGGGATGGTTCCGGTGTGCGCGCCCAAGCTTTGCTTCCGGACGGATCGATGGCCGACGACTTCCAGTTCTCCGCCGCGGGCAATATGCTGCACCTCTACAACGTCCCTTCCCCGGCGGCCACCGCTTCCCTGCCCATCGGGCGCACCATTGCCCAGATGGCGCAGCAGAAGTTTGGCCTCAAATGAAGGTTGTCAGCCATCCCGGCTAGAGACCATGGTTTTCCGCCGGTAGAGTATTCCGTTCCCATGGGTCCGTCACCACGGTGTGGTATTCTGGCCGCCCTTCAATCCGGCGGGCTTTTTCCATGAGCATCGACTTTTCCAAGAAACGGGTAGCGGTTCTGGGCGCGGGCAAGATGGGCGGAATTCTTCTGAAGGCCCTGCTGGAGAAGAAGCTGCTCTCCGCGAACTTGACCAGTGCCACCGTCGCCCATGAAGAACGCGCCCGTGTGCTGAGCGAGAAACTCGGCGTGCCGGTGAGCACCGATAACCTGGCCGCCGTCCACCATGCGGACATTATCTTCGTCTGCGTCAAGCCGCAGGTGGTTCAGGAAGTCATGGAGCAGATTCGCCCGCACGTGAACCAGAGCCAGCTTGTCATCTCAGTCGCGGCCTCGGTTCCAACCAGCCAGATTGAGAAAGCTCTGGGCGTCGAAGTCCCGGTGGTGCGGGCCATGCCCAACACTCCCTGCCTGCTGGGAGTGGGAATGACGGCTCTCTGCAAGGGCAAGTTTGCCAGTGTCAACGACGTGGAAAACGCCAGCGCCCTGTTCCGCGTGGTCGGCCGTACCGTGGTGGTCGATGAGAAACATATGGACGCGGTCACCGGTCTCTCGGCCAGCGGCCCGGCGTACATCTACATCATTCTGGAATCGCTGGCGGAGGCCGGCGTGAAGGTCGGCCTGCCCCGCGACATTGCGACCTTGCTGGCCGCGCAAACCACGCTGGGCGCCGCCACCGTGGTGCTGGAAACCGGCGATCATCCTGCCCTGCTCAAAGACGCGGTCACCACCCCGGCCGGTTGCACCATCGACGGCATCATGGAGTTGGAAGAGGGCAAGCTGCGGGTGACGCTCATCAAAGCAGTGGTGAAAGCGGCCCAGCGAGCCAGGGAACTGGCTTTCGGCTGATCTATTTTGCCGCCATTCGTGGGCCAAACGTCTCTAAAACACTTTATGTGGCAAAGCCGTGTCCAGAGCGGCTTTTCGGGTGTAAACTTCATCCCCATGGCACCAAAGTGCCATTTACACTGAGAGTACGTGAGAATAAAGTCCCGGAGAACAGCCGCTGGGGTGGTGGCTGTCAGGAGTGCAGCCCTGAAGTGCAGCTTGTAGCCGGGTTTGGCTACCCATTCAGTTTGTTCCACAAATTTCACCAAGACCGAACTGGTTTCCGTTGGCCAGTTCCCCCCGCGGTTAAGGACAACATTTCGCGGTCGGAGTTTCTGTGGACTCCGGCCCGGAGACCCTAGGCTCACTATGGCTCATGCAATTGCCTTGCCTGAAACATCCGAAGTGGTCCGCGTTTTAGCCGCCGATAGCACCCGCATGAACAGCCAGCTCCTGGCCTCCGCCCTGGAGCGGGATAAGCGTTTCCAGGTGCTCGAACCAGTTTCGGATGCCCGAGGAATCGTCGCCGCGGTGATCAAAGAAAAACCGGCCGTGGTGGTGATCAGTTCCGAGCTCGACGACGATCCCAAGAAGGGGATCGAAGTCGCGCGCGAACTTTACACCATGCGGGTCGACACCCGGGTGGTGATGCTGCTGGATGCTTCCGAGCGCACCCAGGTGATCGAAGCCTTTCGAGCCGGAGCCCGCGGGGTCTTCTGCCGCAGTGAATCCTTGAAATCGCTGGCCAAGTGCATTCATTGCGTCTACGCGGGCCAGGTGTGGGCCAACAGCAAGGAACTGCGCTACCTGCTCGATGCTCTTGGCGAAGCGTTGCCCATGCGGGTCATCGACGCGCGCGGAGCGGCTTTGCTCTCACGGCGCGAACAGGAAGTGGTCCGTTGCGTGGCCGAAGGATTGTCCAACCGGGAAATTGCCCAGCGCCTGGGCCTCACCGAACACACGGTCAAGAATTACCTATTCCGCATTTTCGACAAGCTGGGTGTTTCCAAGCGGGTCGAGGTGGTGCTCTACGCCTACAGTCTGGGGAACGCCGCCGTGTCCAGCGACGCTCCCGTCATCGACAAGAAAGCTTTGAGCGGCGCCAAGGCCGTGACCGGAGCGGTAGCGGGCACGGTTTCTCGCCTGCCTTCCCCGCTTCCGGAAACCTTGGTTCCACGCGCCCGTCAGTAAACACAGTACCGCCATCGAACAAGAAAGGGATTCTGTCAGACAGAATCCCTTTTTTTATTCTTGCCGGTTTTTTCGCATCTAAAGGCGTTTGTAGATCGACTCCGGAATCGGAAACTGGCGCTGGTTCAACACCGCTCCCAGTACTTTGGCCTTCCCCGCCTGCAGGTCCTGCACCGCCTGGCGCGCCGTCTCTTTGCGCGAAGCGTTGGCCTTGAGCACCAGCACGACTCCGTCCGAGAAGCCTCCCAGGCCGATGGCATCGCCGCCTGCGCTCATGGCGGATGCATCGATCAACACAAAATCAAATTCCGAACGCAGTTCGTGAACTCTCATGCGCATGCGATCCGAGGTCACCAGTGCCTGCGAATCTGCGGTCGCCTTGCCGGCCGTAATCACGAACAGGTTTGGCAACAAGGAAGGGCGAAGCAGATTGCGGATGGGGTCCGGCTGCTGCAAGGCTTCTGCCAGCCCCGGGCCGTTTTCGATTTCAAACTGCTGGTGCAGACCCGGGTCCCGCAGGTTCGCGTCCACCACGCAAACCGAACCGGCAATCCGTCCGGCGAGGACTTCGGCGGTGTGCGCTGTCACCCAACTGCATCCCGTGGCGGGCTCGGTGCTGGTGAACACCACCGAGCGCGGAACCGCTCCCCCGGCAATCAGAAACACTTGCTGCACGAAGGAGTTGATTTCTTCCAGCCCCGGCTTGATCACCGGAGAAGAGGCGGCGGCCGTCCCGGCCGGGCTCAGCGGGGCGGGCCCGTTTCCCGGCGCCGGGGAATTGATCAGGTCCTGCTCTTTACCGAGCTTTTGTAGAAGCTCAAAATTCTTACTCATGGCTGGTATCCTTTTCGGTTCCGCTCTATATCAAAGACGGTTCAAACCTGCAAAACACTAATCGAGTTCCGTCCCTTGGGGACGCACCGGCTGTGAATCCCGCAGGTTCTTGAGCTTTAGCACGAACTGTTGCATGTAGGCCTTCGCTTCGGCCGGGCTCAGGGTTTCTCCACTACTACTGCGCGCCGCCGCCGGCGCCGCGTCCTTGCCGTTTGAGGGTACGGCTTTTCCGTTGCTGGGCGGCGGGGAAGGCTCTGCCGACACCAGTTTCGAGATGTCCAGGTCCGACATCACTTCCCGCGCGACTTCCAGATCCACCACCTTGTGACGCAGCGCGCAGGCCAGGGACAAGGCATTAAAACAGAAATTGTTCACGTTCCGCGGAATGCCTTCGGTAAAGCCGGCGATTTCCTCCAGCGCCTCTGCGGTAAACAGCGGCTGCCCCTCGTAGCCGGCAACCTTCAGGCGATGCTCCACGTAGTTCTTGATTTCCCACGAGGGCAAGGCTTCGATCTGGTTCACCATCGAAATCCGCTGGCGCAACTGCGCCAGCGAGGGGCTGGCCAGCTTATCGGCGAGTTCCGGTTGTCCTGCGAGAATGATCTGCAACAGCTTGGCGCGGGGAGTCTCGAAGTCGGAGAGCAGCCGGACCGTCTCCAGCACCGAAGGCTCGAGGTTCTGCGCTTCGTCGATCACCACGATGAAGCGATTCCCGGCCCGCGCTTCCTGCAGCAAGCGCCGGTTGAACTCTTCGTGCATGCGGACAAAATCCTGGGTGTCGCCTTCGTACCCCAGTTCCGACAGCAGAAACCGCATGAACTCGCGCGAAGTGCACTGGGTCTGGAAAATAAAAGCGGTGCGGGCCGAACTGCGGAACCTTTCGAGAAGATGGAACAGGAGGGTGGTCTTGCCCATGCCGGGCTTGGCAATCAATCCCATAAACCCGCGGCCCGATTCGATGCCGTAGTAGAGAGAGGCCAACGCCTCTTTGTGGGCCGCGCTGAGATAGAGAAAACGGGGATCCGGGGTGACGCCGAATGGCTGTTCCCGAAAACCAAAATACTTCAGATACATGCACCCTCTCTGAACTCCGCTCCCACACTTCCGCAGGAAACGTATACCGTCCACGCACTATCGCATGAGGAATGCGCTTCCCAGAAAGCCTTTGTTTTCCTGGGAATGACTCGCAAGCGATCCAAACTTTCTTGGGTCAGGGCTATCTTCGCGAGGGAGCAATCGAAGAGGCCAGTCCGCGCCAGTTGGCACCCCTTACACTCTGCCCCACGACCGGATACCGGGCAAGTGGATAAATTACCACAGACTGAAGACTCCACCGCAATCACTGTAGCCCGCAAACCCCTGCTCAGGAAAACGCAAACCTGATTCATAGAAGCGATCGGCTCAGGGGGCGTAGGACTCCTTGCGGGCCAGGAGGTTTCCACGTAAAATTCGCCCGCTCGAACCCTGTTGCTGCGCTCGAACATTTGGCTTCTCTCCCCAACTCGGAACCAAGATTGAGGGTACTGGTCGCGGACAGCGTTGCGATGAGCTGTCGCCTTCTGGCGGACGCCTTGCAGCGCAGCAAGCGCTATCAGGCTGAAGCTGTCATCACGTCCCAGGAAGTACTGGAAGCCCTGCAGGGGAGTTCCTATCACGTGGTGCTGGTCAGCGCCAGTTTCCCCGAGCAACCCGTGGGCGGCTTTCGCCTGGTCCGGCAGATTCAGGAACTCCATCCCAGCTTGAGCATCGTGGTACTGCTGGATGCCATGGACCGAAGTCTCGTGGTCGAGGCATTTCGAGCGGGAGCGCGTGGCGTGTTTTGCCGATCCGACTCGTTCCAGGCTCTGTGCAAGTGCATTCAGTGCGTTCATGAAGGCCAGGTGTGGGCCGGCTCCAATGAGCTTCAGTTCGTGCTCGATGCCCTGGTACAGCCCGGCCTGACCGATTCACCCGGGTCCGCCAATTCCCGCCCGCTCAGTAAACGCGAGGAAGAAATCGCTCGTCTGGTCGCCGAAGGTCTCAGCAACCGGCAGATTTCCGACCGCCTGGGCCTGAGCGAGCACACCATCAAGAACTACCTGTTTCGTGTATTTGAAAAGCTGGGAGTGGCCACCCGGGTGGAACTGGCGCTGTACGCGCTCAACCGCCGGCAAGGACGCCGCTCCGGACCCGAATCTGTGCGCTCCCCGGCCTCCAGATTTTGAATTGGGCTAGGCCAATCCTCAACTTCGGCCAGGGCTTACTCCCCTTTGAAATTGACCGTCACCTGGGTAGAGAACTCCAGCGGCGTACCCTCCGGCGAGTAGGGCTGATATTTCCATTGACGGACTGCGGCGAGCGCCGCGGGGACCAGCAGCCGATCTCCGGTCACCACCTCCGCCTGCCGCACCAATCCGTCTTTGCCAACCCGGACTTCGAGCAGCACCGGACCCAACACCTCAGCCTGTTTTGCCGCATCGGAATATTCCGGTTCCACACGCTGGCGCAACAGTCTGGCGGCGGCCTCGGGCGTAATACGCACCGGCAAGGTATCAATTTCCCCCGCGGTCTTCACCGCCGACGCCGCAGTCTTCTCTGGTGGCATTTCAAAAACCAGCTTGCCGTTCTGGTACACCACCAGGCCACCTGCAGGCGGAGGCGGGGTGACGCTCTGTCCACGGCTTGGCTTCGCAGCCGGCAGCGGCTGCTTCGGCCCGGCCGCGGGCTCGGTCGAAGGGCCCGGTTTCGGAGGCACGGGCAGAGTCGCGTTGCTACCAGAAGCAGCGGCAGGAGCCAGGGTGGCAATCACCTTCGGAGCGGTTGCCTTCTGCCAACCAGCGTAGCCGACCATCCAGCCCAGCAGCAGCGCCAGGCCGATCACGATCACCGTGAGAACGCTGGTCCAGTAATCGCGCGCCGGAACCGGCGCCTCCAGCAACTGCGCCCCGCTGATAATTTGAGGAGGAATATCTTCCCCGCGAGTTTCCGCCACCGCCGGCCAAGCCGGCTCGGGCGGCTCGGAAACGCTTTCCAGCGTGCGCACGATGCGCTGCGAAAAAGCTTGCAGCGTGAGAACGTCTCGTTCGCCAAAGGCGCGAACCCGGGGAGAAAGAATCTCGAAAATCCCGGCCAGCTCTTCCCGGTTAATGATGGGCACCACCAGGATGGAGCGCACGTCCAGATTGCGCAACGCCGCACCATCCACCCGGGGATCCGTTTCGGTATCATCGCAGCGCTGTACCTGGCGCGTGCGCACGCACCCACCCGACAGGCCGGTCCGCGTATTCAAGCGCACCCCGAGATCGGGCGCGCTGCTGCCACTGCTGGCGCGGCATACCATCTCCTCCCCGCGAAACAAAGCGATCGCCGCACCCGTGGCCATGGTCGCCATGCGGGCCTGCTCCACAATCTCATGAAGAACCAGATCCAACGCCAGATCATTCGAACTCGCGGTGCCTACATGTTGCGCGAGTTTCGACGCCAGGCGGGTGACATCCGTGGGTTGCGCATCGTACTCCTGCGCAAACAGCGGCTCATCGTTTTCCGGGTCTTCCGAGGGATCGGGCCGCGACATGGATTGATGAGCCATGCGAGAAGCCCTGGCGGCGTGCACGACGAAGTAGCGCCAGTTTGAGCGGAGTTTCCCCCGAAACCGCCGCCCTTGTCAACAGCAATCGCTTCGGGGGAAAGCCTTTACCCGTGCGGATTCCCCGCAACTGAAGGAATCCGCTGGTGATTCCATGCCCTCTACTTCCTTGCGGTCGCCGGGAGCGGAGGTCCCACATCCGGCGGATTCTCGCCATTCAGCGAGTTCAGGAAGGCCAGCAAATCAGCCCGCTCCTGCCCGCTCAGAAAATCGAGGACGTGAATTTCTTTGTCCAGGTTCACATTGGAATTTCCTGCGCCAATGTAAAAATCGATGACCTGCTTCAAGTCGGCCAGGCTGCCATCGTGCATGTAGGGCGCAGTCAGCGCGATATTGCGCAGCGAAGGCGTTTTGAACAGGCCGCGATCGGACTCCTTGTGGGTCACATCGAACAAGCCGTTGTCCGCAAACTTGCCGAAGTCGACGCCCACGCCCAGGTTATGGAATTTGTTGTCGGTGAACAACGCGTCCTTCTCGCCCACCAGATGACAGGCGTTGCAATTGCCCTTGCTTTTCGTTGTGAATACGATAAAGCCGCGCTTCACCGAGGCATCGACTGCCTTCTCGTCATGCCCGTATTTCCAGCGATCAAAGGGAGAGTTGGCGACCAGCACCGTGCGCTCGAACGAGCCAATGCTCTTTTCGACCATTTCATAGGTGATCGGCCCCGGTCCCCAAGCCTTGGCGAATTGCTCGCGATAGCTGGGATCGGCGTTCAGTCTCTCTTCCACCATGGGGAGCGTAGCCGCCATCTCCACCGGGTTGGCCACCGGGCCTTCCGCCTGTTTTTCCAGGCTCGGCGCCCGGCCATCCCAGAACTGCACATGGAAATAAGCGGCATTCGCTACCGGGGGTGAATTCCGCCCGCCTAGTTTCTTACCCACCCCTTCGGAGAACGGCTTGGTATCCGCAAACCCATGCTCGGCGCTGTGGCAACTCGCACAAGACACGGTTTTATCCGCCGAAAGAATCGCGTCATAATAAAGACGCCGCCCCAGGGCGATAGTCTCAGCCGTGGGCGGATTGTCGGCCGGGATGGGAACCGGCGGCAGCCCCAGTGGGGCTTTGATCTCGACGGTCTTGCCAATCGGCATGGCGTGTCCGCCGCTGGCCGCAGGCGTCGCGCCCTGGTTGTTCTCGCGGTACAGCGCCAGCGCACTTACTACAGCCAGAGCCAGGAACAAAACGGAAATAATTTTGCGCGTATTCATGAAGTCCTCCGCGTTCAGCGGTTTGGAACTGGAGCGTGAGATCAAGATTAACAGCGTTGCAGTCTACACAAAAGTGTCTCGTTTGCAGCCATTCCCAGCCGTGATTGCGGTCACGATCCACCGTGACGAGCGGCGGAATTGCCATCGCCCCATAATCGTGTTCTCATGGCCCTTCGCTTCCCATGACGATGGACACGCAGGCCGCCGTCCCGCTGACCAACTCTGACCGGTGGCACGCGGTCACCGCCAGTTTCCTGGGCTGGACCCTCGACGCCTTCGACTTCTTCGTGCTGGTCTTCCTGATGGATACCCTGGCCGCCCAGTTCCACGTCAGCAAGGGCGCCATCGTCGACACCATCACCGCCACCCTGATCATGCGTCCCGTGGGTGCGGTCATCTTCGGTCTGCTGGCCGACCGCTACGGGCGCCGCAAACCGCTGATGGCCAACGTGGTCTTCTTCTCCATCATCGAACTGCTGTGCGGGTTCGCTCCCAACTACACCGTGTTCCTCATCCTGCGAACCATCTACGGCATCGGCATGGGAGGAGAATGGGGCGTGGGAGCCTCGCTGGCCATGGAGAGCGCGCCCCAAAAATGGCGCGGCGTGCTCTCCGGCATCGTGCAGAGCGGCTATTCCATCGGCTACCTGATGGCGGCGGTGGCCGCGCGTTTTGTCCTGCCCAGTCTGGGATGGAGAGCCATGTTCTGGATCGGCGGCGTGCCCGCGCTGCTGGCTTTCTATATTCGCTCCCGCGTCCGCGAGTCGGAAGCCTGGAAGCAGCATCGCGCACCCACCGTCGGCGCCATCGTGAAGACTGCCAGCGGACACTGGAAGATCTTTTCCTACCTCGTCCTGCTCATGACCCTCATGATGTTTCTTTCCCACGGCACCCAGGATCTTTATCCCGACTTCCTCAAGTCCGCCAAGCGAATCACTCCCGCATGGGTCGCCTATATCGCGATCATCTACAACCTGGGGGCGGTGCTGGGAGCGATCGTGTTTGGCCATCTCTCGGAGGGCTTTGGACGGCGCCGCAGCATCGTCGCCGCCCTGGTGCTGGCGCTGGCCATGATCCTGCCGTGGGCGTTTGGCGCTTCCCTGGCCGTGCTGGCTGTGGGCGCTTTCCTGATGCAGGCGGGCGTGCAGGGAGCATGGGGCATCATCCCCGCGCACCTCAATGAGCTTTCTCCCGATGCGGTTCGCGGGCTCATGCCGGGATTCGCTTATCAACTGGGAATCCTTTTCGCCGCCTGGGTCAACAAGATCGAGTACGCCCTCAGTGGAAAATTCGGCTATGCCTGGGCCCTGGCCACGTTTGAGATCGCCAACATCGCGCTGTTGATTGCCGTGGTATTGCTGGGTTCTGAGCAGAAAGGAAAAAGCTTTGTGCGGGAGGATATGGTGAGCAGGACGTAACCGCAGGCGGCAGGCCATGGGCTTCAGGCCTGGTCCGGGAATCGGGTTCTGCCGACGCGCAAGCCTAGGGCCGGTGATTCTTGTTATGGGTCTCGAGCATCGAGGCCGTAAACAGCAAAATTCCAATCACTCCAAAAATACTCAGCGCCATGGCACCCATGATAAGGATCGGCATGATGCACCTCCGCCTACCCGCTATTGTGGGCACAGTTGACCATGAAGTCGGTGATTGTAATCACCCGCGGTCGTGACCATTGAACGCTGCCGGCTCCGTTTTCCGAAACACCCCTGCCTTTCCGAGTACTCTGGCGGCTGTGGCGCCGGGGAAAACTGGTAAAGTAAGATTTTCAGCTGGCTTGCGATTTCTCTGATCGGAGCCCGGATGCGAATCGCGGTGGTGGGATCAGGATACGTCGGACTGGTGGCGGGCGCCTGCTTCGCCGACTTGGGTCACCAGGTCATCCTGGTTGATAACGATGCGCAAAAGCTGGGCGCCCTGCAAGCCGGACAAGTCCCGATTCACGAGAAATTTCTCCCCGAACTGCTGCAGCGCCATCGCGACCGTGGGCTGACCTTCTCGGGTGACCTGGAAGCCGCGGTGCGCGCCAGCGAGGCGGTGTTTGTCGCCGTCGGCACGCCTCCCACGGAGCAGGGCGAGGCCGATCTGTCGTATGTCGAATCGGTGGCGCGGGGCATCTCCGGAGCGCTCAACCACTACAAGGTCATCGTCGAAAAAAGCACGGTGCCGGTGTACACCAGCGACTGGGTGCGGAAAATCATCCTGCGCAATGGCGCCAGCGCCGACAACTTTGATGTCGCATCGAACCCCGAGTTCCTGCGCGAAGGCACCGCGGTCACCGACTTCCTCTATCCCGATCGTATTGTGCTGGGGGCTGACCACCCCCGTTGTGCCGCGGTGCTCAGGAAAATCTACGCCCCGCTTACCGACGGCAGTTATTATCAGCGGCCGGATGCGATTCCCCGCCCCGACCGGGCCGCGATTCCGCCACGACTGATTGTGACCAGCGCCAAGAGCGCGGAACTGATCAAGCACGCCTCCAACGCATTTCTGGCGACCAAAATCTCGTTCATCAACGCGGTCGCGTCGATCTGCGAGGGCGTAGGCGCCGACGTGCTGCAAGTCTGCCAGGGCATCGGCACCGACAGCCGCATCGGCCCGCGTTTTCTCAATCCCGGGATCGGCTACGGGGGATCGTGTTTCCCCAAAGATCTGCTGGCGTTTCGCGCGGTGGCGCGCGAGAGTGGCTACGAATTTCGCCTGCTCGACGAAGTCATGCGCATCAACGAAGAACAGCGGCAGCGCTTTCTTCGCAAAGTGCGCAGCGCGCTCTGGACCTTGCGCGGCAAGCGTCTGGGGGTGCTGGGCCTCGCCTTCAAGGGCGGCACCGATGACATCCGCGAATCTCCCGCTATGCTTCTGGTGCAGTCGCTGCTGCAGGAAGGCTGCCAAGTCGCGGCCTATGATCCGGCGGCGACGGAGCGGGCGCGCGAAGTTTTGCCCGCGAAAGTCGAATTCGCGGCCAGCGCTTACGACGCCGCCACCGGCGCCGACGCGCTGCTGATTCTCACCGAATGGGATGAGTTCGCCGCGCTTGATCTCTCCCGGCTTTCCGAGCTTCTGAAATATCCCATCGTGATCGACGGCCGCAACTTGTATGATCCCGAAGTCATGGCCGCACACGGCTTCACCTACTACAGCGTCGGACGGATACCGGCCAGTCCGGAAACCCAGCCCGCCGACGCCGGCAATGCCGCGAGGAACCTCAAGCCATCATGAGCAGACAGCGCGCCCTGGTCACCGGCGGAGCCGGATTCCTGGGCTCCCACTTGTGTGACGCTTTGCTGGCCGAAGGCGATTCGGTCGTCGTGGTCGATAACCTTCTCACCGGACGCCTTTCCAACCTCGAGCACCTGCAGAACGAACCGCGCTTCGAGTTCCGGCAGATCGATATCAACCAACCCTTTGATTGCGGCAAAGTGGATTACGTCTTCCACTTTGCCTGTCCCGCCAGCCCCGTGGACTACACCGTGCATGGCGTCGAGACCCTGATGGTAGGCTCCTGGGGAACCTTCCATGCGCTCGATGTGGCCCGCAAGTATGGCGCGAAATTTCTTACCTCTTCGACTTCCGAATGCTACGGCGACCCCCTGGAGCATCCCCAGAAAGAAACCTACTGGGGCAATGTGAATCCCATCGGTCCGCGGTCGGTGTACGACGAAGCCAAACGCTTCAGCGAAGCCGTCACCATGGCGTACCACCGTTACTACCAGGTGGATACGCGCATCGTGCGCATCTTCAACACCTACGGAACCCGCATGCAGTTGAATGACGGCCGCGTCATTCCTAATTTCATGAAACAGGCGTTGCGCGGCGAGGATCTCACGGTCTATGGCGACGGCGCCCAGACCCGCAGTTTCTGCTATGTGAGCGACGAAGTCGACGGCTTCCTCCGGCTGTCTAAATCCGACGAACATCTTCCGGTCAACATCGGCAATCCCAGCGAGTTCACGATTCTCGAATGCGCTAAACGCGTGCTGGCGGTGACCGGATCGAAAAGTCAGATCCGTTACCAACCGCTGCCCCAGGACGATCCCAGGCAGCGCCGGCCCGACATCACCAAGGCGCGCACCCTGCTGGGATGGGAACCCAGGATCGATCTGGAAAGCGGCCTGAAGATGTCGCTGGAATATTTCCGCAAAGCGGCGTTTGCGGATACATCAAACCGCAGTTGAGACTATCGGCGGTGTAGTTCGCCCAGAAGCTCAGCCGGCTGGCACGCAATCAGGCGCTGCACCTGCTCCCGCTCTTCCGCGGTTTGCAGGCTGAACGACACTCCCATGCCGAAGCCGGGATGCATCGCCTGCACGCTGCCCCGCACTCGCAATTTCATCTGGCTGGTGCGCACCACCAGATCCACCGCGGTTCCTTCCGCAAACGGCGACGTGGTTTCGACGTAACATCCTCCGCTGCTGATATCACTCAGAGTGCAGTGCTGCGGGACGCTGCTTCCCATACGGTACAGGTCGGCGCTGAGACGGCAGGCATGCCGCGACCGGCCTCTGCGGTCCGAGGACGAGACCGAGAGCAGGCCCAGTCCGCCCAGGGACTCGCTGACGCGCGCGGGATGGGGTCCATCCGCAGCGCTCGCTGGCCTGCCCTCGACAACACCCGAAACGTTTCGTCGAAGCCAATCGCTCAGCACCCGCCGCGAACTCTGGGGCACGTCTTTAAATCGAATGCCGACGCGCCCGGTGGAGTCCTGCCACATCACTTCTCCGGAGAGCCGCACCGCGGAAACCTGGCCGGGAAGATTGAACTGAAAATACACTTTGCATTGCGGAGGCAAACGCCGCTCCGACTGGAGGGCGATGCCTTCCTCGCTCAGGTCCAACAGCGTCGCGGCGGCATCTTCGATGTTGGCGTAGGCAATGGTCGCTTCGTGGTAGAGGGCAATGCGCTGGTGGCGGCGCCGTTCGCGGCGCATCAGTCCGCGCGCCGCGCGCAGGCTGTTACTGGCGCGCTCCGGCGAAACCGGCTTGTACAGGATGAAGTTGGCGCCTTTGGCGAAAACTTCCCGTACATCGTTGCGGCTGTCCACCAGGGCAATGATCAGGGTGGTCTGGTTGGCGGGAATCTTTCTCGACCGCACAATCAACTCCATCGCCGCCGCTTCATTCTGGCAATCCACCAGCAGAGCGTCAAACCCTTGCGCCTGCAGGCGTGCGAGGGCGGCCGTCGCGTCGCCCGCTGGTTCCACCTGAATACCCAGTTCCGACAGGATGCGGCTGAGCACTTCTAAGGCTTGAGCGTCTGCACACACCACCAGCGCTGCCAGTGCCATATGTCTGCGATGGTAGGTTCCCAGCGGAAGCCTCGACAAATTACGGAGGTCACGGCTGGCAGCCGCTCTCGCCGCCACAGTGACTTTCGTCATCTGGAGTTTGACCCGAAGAGCGGATATGTTCGCACTGTCTGAGGAGTATCCCCAGGCTTACGGAGTGTTTTCCGCCAGAAGGGCTAACCATGACGGCAAGGGCAGGTAACTGGCTGATCGGGGTAGGTGCAATCACGGCTTTTCTAGGATTGTGCTGTTTGCCGGCCGCCCTTCGCGAGCACGGCGATTCGACCCTGCTGGCCCTCGGCGCATCGATATTCGCGATCGGTGGTCTTTTGTGTGCCGCGGGCATCTATGTCAAGGCGCGAATGCTGCAATCCTCGGGACCCTCCGCGGAAGCCGAGCCCAAACGTCGCTCGCGCGGCGGATGCGAACTCTGCGGCAGCGATGTGCCGGTGATTCAATGCCGGGTTCATCAACTGCAGCTCTGCTCTACCTGTCTGGCTGAACACTACGATTCCCGATCTTGCTCGTATGTACCGCCCACCCGCCGCCCCGCCACCCGGGCCGGCAAGGGGTTGGCCAAGGCACGAGGAGCATAACTCCAGCGGCAGCCGGCTGTTCCCATATTTTCAACCGCCAAAATGACCTTCGTCACCGCGGCAGATTACGTTACAGAAGGGCAATCCGTGGCTTTGATACCTTCGTGCTTTGACGCTATGCAACCCCCTCCCTACGATGTTGGTTAGTGCAACCGCTCGCTTGAACCCCTGATGTTGCGAGCGCTCTTCCTCCCTGTGTTCTGCAGTAAAGCGTCACTTTCGTCCCCCAAAAAGGGTGGCGGTTGTGGAGGTGTAATGACTGCTTTGCGCACCATGAACGGATTCGCTGCCGCTCCCCGGCCAGGCACCACGCCGGCGCAGCGGAGGCGCGGCTACACGCTAATCGAGATGCTGGTGGCGCTGAGCGTGTTCCTGGTGGCCAGCACCTTCGCCACCTACAGCATGCTTCCGGCGTTTAAAGACGCCAAGGTCAACGGCGGCTACAACGCCACTCTGATGATGCTGCGGCAAGCCCGCGAGCTGGCGATCGAGAATCGGAAAACTTACTTGGTGACCTTCAATCCTCCCGGTCTGCCGGTCGGAAGTATGGGGTTGCAGATCAACCAGCTGAATGCGGGCGCGGTCGGTGCGCTCTACAAACAGCCCATGCTGCTTCCGCAAGACATTCAATTTTCGGTGGTGCCCGGCATTCCCACCACCGCCGCCACGACTCCCGACAGCCTCGGGACCGGGGGCTCTGCCATCGAGTTTGATATTGGGGTCAACGGCGGAGTCACCAATCAGATTTATTTTTTCCCCGACGGCTCGGCGCGCGATATCAACAACAACATCAACAATGGAGTGGTCTACATCGCTCGCCCGGGAGACTTGTACAGTTCGCGGGCGATCACGCTGTTTGGCGCGGCCGGCCGGGTTCGTGGCTGGCGTCTTTATCCGCCCGCCGGCGGGATCGGGACGGCGAAATGGAATCAGCAATGATGACAGCGAAGGGTGCGTCTCTCGGCCTCCGCCCCCGGGCGGGCGAACGCGGTTTCACCATGATGGAAGTGCTGATCTCGGTGGTGGTGCTGACCATCGGGCTGGTGAGCATGCTGGCCATGTTTACCGTGGCGCTGGCGGCGACCCAGGGTGCGCAGAGCGATCTGATTGCCAAGCAGATCGCCACCGAAACCCTGGAAAGTATCTTCACCGCGCGCAATACCGCCCAGATCACCTTCAACCAGATCCAGAACGTGTCGAACGGCGGCATCTTCCTGGATGGACCGCAGACCATCCAGGATCCGGGCCCCGATGGGCTGGCCGGAACCGCCGACGATCTGATACAGAATCCCGCCTGCCCCGGACCGGCCACCTGCCTGGTCCTGTCGGGCAAGGACGGCGTATTAGGAACCGCGGACGACGTGCTGCAGCCGCTCTCTAACTACCAGCGAACCATTCTGGTGCAGAATGTCTTCCTCCCCAATGGAGCGCTCGACAACACCTTGCGTTCCATCACCGTGACCATTACCTACTATCCGATGGACAACTCTTGGAAGAAAACTCCCAAGACCTGGTCGGTCGGGGCTTACGTTTCGTCGTTCCGCTAGAGCACAAGGATCACTTTATGAGCCTGGGCAAGAATGACAAAAATCGCGGCTTCACGCTGCTGGAAATGTTGGTCGCAATGGGCATTGGTCTGGTGGTGCTGGGGTCGGCCGTCAGCCTGTTCAGCAAAGCGCTGACCGCCAGTTTCATGGTGACCCAGCGCGCGGAAATGCAGCAGAACGGGCGCGCCTCGCTCGACATGATGGCCAAAGATATCAGCCTGGCGGGAGCGGGAATTCCCTCGGGCGGAGTGCAACTGCCGGATGGGGTGGGCGCCACCGCGTCGAAATTCGGTTGTGACACCACCACCTGCTACGTCACCAACAATCTCTTTCCTCTGAATAACAACCTGTTCGGCGCCATCCCCAACCCGGGGGTCGGCCTTCCGATCAGAACCACGACCGGAGGTTTGGGGCCCAACACCGACGTGATCACCATTGCCTACACCGACTCGACGTTCCCGTTGAATCAGTACGCCGTAACCTTGAACGCCGCCGGCACCGTCGCCACTTTCCAGTTGCCGAATCCCCTGCCCAACCCGTTGCCGGTTCCCTGGCCGCCTACGGCGGTGAACGATCCCGCCCAGGGGCTGAAGGCCGGTGACCTGGTTTTGCTGACCAACAATGTGGGCTCGGCGGTCGGTGAAGTGACCAACGTGGCCCCGGCGGGAGCAACTGTCAACGTCACCTTCGGCGATCTGGATACGCTGAACATCAATCAGTCGGCTGCGACCACGGGCAACATCAAGGCCATCGTCCCCGGATCGGGCACGGTCGCCAGCCGCTTGCTGCTGATTTCCTACTACATTGACATTCCCCCCGGGCCGGATGGAATTCGCTATACCGCGGACGACGGGCCACCCCGGCTGATGCGCCAGGTGAACGCACAAACCCCTTCCCCGGTGGCGGAAAATGTCTCCGGACTGCAACTCTCCTATGACATTTTCAATGACGTGTCCGGGGTCGCGACCGCCAACCTGAAAGACGCCGGTATGTCGGTGGGCGATTCCCCCAACCAGATCCGCAAAGTGAACCTGGCGGTTTCCACCCGCAGCCCCTTGCAGGGCGGCATCGGCTTTCAGAGCCTGGATCTGGCCACTTCCGTCAGTGCGCGGGACATGAGCTTCAAGGATCGGTACCAGTGAGAAAAGACTTCCGGGTGTGTTGCGAAGAGTTCAGGAGAACCCTATGGCTGTGAACCATGTTCGTCGAGCGGAAGGATTCACGTTGATCGCGGCGCTGCTGCTGCTGTTGCTCATGTCGGGCCTGGCGGTTGGCCTCATGTACATGACCAACACCGAAGTCAGCGTCGGGGGCAATGACCGCGAGAGCGAGTTGGCCTTTTACGGCGCCGAAGCCGGCATGGAAAAAATGACCTCGGACCTGGGCAATCTGTATACCTTGAACCAGGCGCCCTCGGTGGGCAGCATCACCGCGCTACAGGGGTTTCCTCCCGCGGTCCCCGGCGTGACCTACACCGAATACGCGATCAATGTGCCGCTGAACAATCTGGGCCAGCCGGCCGCCAACACCCAGACCATCTCCTCGGGCCCCAACCAGGGCCTGGTGGCGGAAATCATTCCCATGACGCTGGATGTGACGGCGCAACGCAGCGGGGGCGCACAGATACGCATGGTGCGCACGGTGGAAGTGGCGGAGATCCCGGTGTTCCAGTTTGGAGTGTTCTCCGACAGCGATCTGAGCTACTTCGCCGGACCCGACTTTGACTTTGCCGGACGCGTGGCCACCAATCACAATCTTTACATCTCCGACGGCGGCAGCCTGATCTTCCATTCCAAAGTTACGGCCGCCGGGGAAGTGGTTCGCGACACCCTGGCGAACGGCGTGAACGCTTCCTCCACCGGCCACGGCGGACCGGTATATCTGCCCAATGCGACTGCCGGTTGCGACGTCAGCCATCCGGCGCTGCACTGCCTCAACCTGGGACTCGCCCAGGGAAGCTATAGTGGAGGTCCGCCTCCGACTGGAACCCAGAACAGCAACTGGACGAATATCTCGACCAATACCTACAACGGGTGGATCCTGAATGGCGCCACCGGTGGCAAGGCGTCTGACCCTGCCTTTTGTGGGCAACGGCGTCTCCCCGATTCAGATTATCCGCAAACCCCCGGCCAATGAAATCGCGGGGTCCAGCGTGTCGGTCTCCCGTCTTTACAACAAGGCGCAACTCCGCATCCTGATGGCCGACACCCAGGCCCAGCTGCACCCCGAACGCAACTTCGTGGATGCCGACGACGTGCAGTTGAACGAAGAGCCGGGCGCGTTTTACGGTACGGTTGGGGTTCCGGTGGTGAGTGTCGGAAACACACATTTCGGATACGCCAACACCAACTCCGCGACTTCTCCATACTATGACTTAAACACCCAGCAGATTGACCCGCCCAAGTATCCCGCCCGGACCAACTGGCCGATCGTGGATGGTTGGCTGCGGGTGGAATACAAGGACGCCGCCGGCAACTGGCACGGCGTCACTCGAGAGTGGCTGCAACATGGATTTGCCCGCGGGCTGGTTCCCCCCGCGGTGGCTGGCACCGGCAACACCGTTCATCCCAATGCCATTCTCATCCTGCAGATGCTGGCGGATCGAAACGGCAGCGAGACCATCACTGGCAGCGCCGAGAGTTTGTCGGCGACGGCATCGCGCTACAACTGGTATCCCATCAACCTGTATGACACCCGCGAAGGGGAAATTCGGGATACCACGGCGGGAAAGGCCAACGGCACCTGCGCCCCCAATGGAGTCATGAACCTGGTCGAACTGGACGTAGGCAATCTCAAGCGCTGGCTGACCAATAACATGCCAGCGCCGGACAGCGGCACGCTGGTCGACAACCAGACCCTGAACGGCTACGCATTGTACTTCTCGGACCGGCGCGGCATGGTGATCGATCCCAACGCGGCTCCTCCGGATTACACCGGAGAATATGGATTTGAAGACAGCATTAACTCATCGTCGGGAACCGGGGCGCCCGATGGCATTCTGGATCCGACTTATTCGTGGCTGGGGACCACCCCGCCGCTGTCTCCCGAAGACACGGACCAGAACGGGGTCATGGATAACTGGGGAGCCCCGCACGTGGGCGACGCCTTCGGCGTTAATACCAACACCGCTCCACCCAACCCCTACAGCCCGCGCATCAGTTGCATGAACGTGGCCCGCAAAAATCAGGTCACCGCCGCGCGCCACGCGCTTCGCCTGGTGGACGGAACTTCCGGCAACCTGCCCACGCGTCCCGGTGGGACTGGCGGCTTCACCGTTGCTTCCGAGAACCCGGTGTATGTTCTCGGCAACTACAATGCCAATACCTTTCCCTTCCCGGCGCTCAGCCCTTCGGCCGCCTCGGTCATCGCCGACTCGGTCACCCTGCTATCCAACAACTGGCAAAACAACTTTGGCGACTACGCCAGCTTTATGGATTCGATCAGCATGGGAACCGGAACCGCCCCGGCGACCTCCAGCCGTAACGCGACGCAGACTTATTTTCGCCTCGCGATTGCGGCCGGCAAGAACATCAACTTCAAGCAGCCCACCAGCTTTGGCGCGGCCAGTGACTTCGGAACCGACGGTGGCGTGCACAACTTCCTGCGCTACCTGGAGAACTGGGGCGGCGTCAATATTTACTATCAGGGCTCGCTGGTGAGCTTGTTCTACACCCAGTACGCCACCGGAGTGTTCAAGTGCTGCACCACGGTGTACGGAGCCCCGTATCGTAACTATTCGTTCGACACCCTGTTCCTCAACCCCAACAACTTGCCGCCGGCCACGCCTGAATTTCAGGACGTGAACAACACCACGTACCGGCAGGACTTCACTCCCTACTAAACCAACCACCCACTCTTCCACCCACCCCGATCCTGCACTGCAGGATCGGGGCTTTGTTTTGCGCCTCCGCCCGGCAAGCAACTGCTGCAAAACTCAACTACCAGCTATAAATTGGTCTCCCGCCGGCCACCCACCCGATCCCGCGGCTGACCTTCCGCCAGAATGCCGCGCAGTGGCGTTTTAACGGGCATAGAATCGACGATCGCACCCTCGACCACCCCCAAAGGTCATGGCGGCAGCCAAACCCGCCAGCGAGCCTCTGGCGTTTAGCAATAGCCATATATATCGTGTAGCTATTAATTGTCCACGCTAAGCTATCGCTATTTAACATAATATATCTCTAAGACATTATCTGATGCAACCTTCCGAACCATGAACCCCAGGCCCGGTTGGCCGGCGCGGCCTGGGCCGCGATAAAATCCTCGCAATCCAATTCCCGGGGCCGATCCTCTGACTACCACTGCCACAACTCAGACGTCCCAGCGCCCTCGCCGGTTGCCCGGCCTGGTCTTCGTGCTGCTCGTACTGGCGGGAGTGTCTCTGTTTCTGATTCCCGCATGGATCATTCGCCCTTTCAACTATCAATCTCCCGGAGCGCTGGCGCTGGCGCTCAGGCTGCGGCAAGTGGCGCCATGGGGAACCCTGGGCGCGGGCGTAGTGACGCTCGGGTTGGCGGTGAAGTTGTGGGCTGGCGGCTCTCGCGGGAAGCAGGTTGGGCTGGTGCTGGGCGTGTGCCTGGCCTCGGCGGCGGCGGTGATGGCGCGGGTAAATTACTTCGAGTGGATGTTCCATCCGCTGCCGGCGCCCGGATTTCAAGCCGCGCAAGACAGCCAACTGGACTCTGGCGAGATGGTCATGGCGGTGCGCTTCGGCGACGATGCGCGCGCCTATCCCATTCGCGCCATGGCTTACCATCACGTGGTCAACGATGTGGTGAACGGCATCCCGATCACGGTTACTTATTGAACGCTTTGTCACACCGGTCTGGTGTGGAACAGCACGGTGGGGGGACGGGCGCTGCATTTTCGCCTGGCGGGAATCAACAATCAGAACTTCCTCATGCAAGACCGGGAAACCGGAAGCTGGTGGCAGCAAGTCAGCGGCCAAGCGATTTCCGGGCCGCTACAGGGGC
This sequence comes from Terriglobia bacterium, assembly GCA_963840615.1. Lineage (GTDB taxonomy): Bacteria > Acidobacteriota > Terriglobia > Terriglobales > Acidobacteriaceae > DATFTE01. The sequence goes on along the minus strand of CAWJAA010000032.1, from coordinate 30,883 downwards.
AGGCACTGGAGCTGGCGTCTTACGACGAGTTGAGTTTCGGGCTGTGGAAACTGGAGTCCCCTTCGGGACAGGTGCTCGCTCCCGTGGCCCGGGACGCCAGCCAGTATGAAAGCAACTGGGAAGCGGAAATCCAGAAACTGCCAACCGTCATTGATTTTCCCAACAGCGGTTTCAAGCCTCGGGATGTGATCCTGGGCGTGGAAGTGAACGGCGCGAGTCGCGCGTATCCGCTGGCCACGGTGTTGGCGCATGCCCCGGTGCAGGATCGTTTAGGAGGAATGCCCATCGTGCTGATCGCCGGACCGGATGGAAAGTCGGTGCGCGCCTTCGTCAGCCAACTGGAGGGAGTGGATCTCGAACTCTTCCACAAGAGTGGCAGCGTTTGGACGTTGGTCGACTCCTCGGCGGGAAGTGAATGGAACTTTAAGGGATGCGCGATCTCGGGGGCGTCCAGCGGAAAGTGCCTGAAGCGCTTGCCGCTGCTCAAAGATTACTGGTTTGACTGGCGGAATTATCATCCCTCCACCAGCATTTTTCGCCGCTAGTTTCGGTCCCGTCGAGGGGCGAGGAGTGCTGAGTCTGGTTGCGGGCCAGATGGCCCAAAACTGCCCAGGGAAGCATGTATCATCGGCGGAAGCATTTCTTTTGCTGAAACTCTTCAAGCGATGTAAGGGGGGAAGGTCTTGCCTCAGATCAGTGCGATTTTCTGGGACCTGGGTGGAGTGTTGCTTACGAATGCCTGGGACCGCGCCCAGCGGGAGCGAGCGCTGGCGCAGTTTCAGCTGGATCCGGTGGAATTCGGCGATCGCCACGAGATGGTGGTGTCCTCGTTTGAGCGCGGCAAGATTTCGCTCGACGAGTATCTGGATCGCACCGTCTTCTACCGCCCGCGCCCCTTCGGGCATGACACCTTCAAGGAATTCATGTTCTCGCTGTCGCAAGCCCAACCGGGTGCGCTGGAGCTGGCGCGAAAGCTGGCGCAATCCGGCAAATACTTCATGTCGACCATCAACAACGAATCGACCGAGCTGAACCGGTATCGCATCGAGACCTTCGGACTGCGCAAGATTTTCTCGCTGTTTGTCAGCTCGTGTTTCGTGGGGTTCCGCAAGCCGGAAGAGGGCATCTATCGCCTGGCGCTGGAAGTGACGCAGAGGTCGCCGGAAAGTTGCTGCCTCATCGACGATCGCGCTCTGAATCTGGAGGCGGCGAAGCGACTCGGCATGCATACCATTGAGATGGAGACAGTCGGGCAACTGCAGCAGGAACTGGAGAAACTGGGAGTCGCAGCCGGAAACCGAGCTTAGGGATTTTTGCGCGGGGGCCGGGACAACGGACCCGATGGAGTCTGCGCCTTGGCGGGCGTCTCGGAAGTCGCTCCCAGATTCAAATCGCTGGACCAGCAATCGGCCACCGCTTTCCATTCGCCGCCGGCCTGGCGGGCTGAAACAATCAGATACTTGCCACGCTCTTCACGGCGCTTTCCCATGGCGACCGGCACCAGCATCTTGCATCGTCCAGACTCGTACGCGACCTCTCCGAAAAGCTCTACCCGCAGGGGCTCCATTTCAACCTCGCCGAGTCCGGCGTCGAGCGCGGCAAAGAAGAATTCGCGAATCGCGGCACTTCCCCGCACGATGGGAAAATTGGGACGCAGCACCAGCGCATCTGCTCCGTACAAACCCACCAGATCGTCCAGTTGCCTGGTGTTACAGGCCAACGCCAGATCCTGCGTAAGTTGACGGACCGCGCCTTCTGCCCGGCTCAGCCCGGGCCCGGCCAGGGGAGCACGTCCCCGGCCGTCGCGGGCGGATCCGCCGGCGGGACGGGCCTCGGCACTGGAACTGGGGAAGCCGCCCTCCCCGGAAAAATAGTGGTGATGGTAGTGATGATGATAGTGGTGCGGTCCGGGAGCAGGGGTTACCGTCTGGAGCGGTGTTGGAATCCCCGGTTGCACGGCGTCTGCCCGGGCAGCGGGCGCCGGACTTGCCGAATCTTCGAGGGGGACGCCGCAGGTTGCGCAGAAGCGATGCTGCGCCCGGTTCAGCGCTCCACAAACCTGGCAACTGCGTCCTTCCGCCGGCGCCCCGGCTGAAGGATTGGTCTCCGCGTCCTCGGCATCGACTTCAATTGCAAGTCGCTGGATGGCCTGCAAGGCGGCCGCGATGCCCTCCTGCCCCGGCTTGGGATGACGCATGTCATAGCTGAGCCGAGTGAAGAATTCGTCGACGGCGGGGTTTTGCGCGAGTTCACCTTCGGGACCGTTGGCGGGCCCTGGGTTGGGTTGTCCGGGTGTCTTGTGGTGATCCACGGTGATCCGAATTCTAGTCGAAAAAGCCGGCTATCGACTCGAAAACTCGATTTTACCCTCCGCCTCGGTGGGAACCCCGTTGCACAGGGCGGGGCGATAGCGCCAGGAACTGACGGTGTCAAGCACGGTTCGGTCTTCGACCGGCCCAGCGCTCTCGAGCACCAGCGGACTGTGCACGCGGCCATCGGTTCCGATGATGAAGCTGACCGTCACTTTCGGCAAGGGATCGGGCCGGTCGAGCAAAGGGTCGGGGGTGGCGAGCGCCTCGGGCGGCTGGGTCGCCGCACAAGCAGCACGTGCGGAGGTGTGAGGTACCGCGGCGAATTCAGCCCCATGGACAGCCGACGTCCAAACCTGCCCCTCGCGAGCGACCAGGGAAACCGCGAAAGACGAAACCCTGGGCGGACTCGTGGAGGCAAGAAGCGTCGCCGGGACAAATACCAATAGCAAGATCGAACCTGGTGTGCGAAATGGCATTGGTCGCGGCCTCAAGGGCAGCGAGAAGAGGTAAGCTGCCCTGCCAGCGTTGCTAGACCTTAGGGCAATCTCCGGGCCAGCACGTGCACTTCGCAAACTACTGATTACAAGACCCTTATTAGATATTTCCCGAAGGCGAGGGCGGGCCATGGTGAAAACCCTTGCAGCTCAAGAGATCCCGAGGCCGGTTGCCATGTCAACAGGGCCGGGGCCTTACTTCACCTGGAAGTTGCGCGGATCCACACCGTTTCCAGTGGTGGTCTGGGTAGCCGTGATCACCCACTCTGAGACCGTGGTGCGCCCGTTCCCCAGTTCCTGGCTGAAATGGATGGTGTACTGCGTCGGCAAGGTCAAACCATCCGCGGTCTTGAAGTCGCTAAAATGCTCTTCCAGGCGGTAGCGGGTCTCCTGCTGCCGCGCAGTCGCCGTTTCGTTGGTTTCACCGACCACGCCTCCGGTGGCAGGCCCAAGTGGACCTACGTCCCCGGGGATGGGGGTGGGAACGGCATTGGCGGCTTGGGGATCCACTTGGCCAAGCTGGGCGCGAATCCTGACGCTATACACCGTTTCCACGTGGTGAAAGGTTTCCGGGTCGAAGTAGAGCAAGATGTCGGCGTCGGTGCTCTTCTTGGGACGATAGCGGAGCTGGTACAGATCTTTGCCGTCGATCTTCTTCATGCCTTCATAGCTGAGTTTGGCCTTGCGGCCGTTCAGATCGTACAGCGGCCAAGCGGTGGAAAGCGCTCCGCCCAGCAAACCCTCGCGCAGAACGACATCCTGCACGCGAACGAATTCGCCGAACTGCGAACGCGTCTGGTTGGCGGTACTGAACGAGATCTCGTCTTTGTTGCCGTCAAAAACAAACTGTTCGCCGCGATAGAGGTTGTTGTTCAGCTTCATCATGAAGTGCAACTTCTGGTCCTGGGAAACCAGCACCGACTTGCCTTCGAGGTTTCCGGCTCCCCCAACCAGGATCCGGTACGCCACCGTACCCTCGACGACGCGGGACTTGGCGGCGGCGCGGGCCGGGGCCGTACCGACCGAGTCCAGATGCTTGGCGAGGATGTCTTCGGGCTTCATGTCGGCGGCTTGGCTGGGCACTGCAGAGCTGAGACCCAGAAGCAACGCCAGAGAGAATAAGAGCGCTTTGTAGAGGCGATTGGTAAACATGGCGGACTCCTTCAACTTCAGGCGGGCACAAACTTGATCTGACTGCGGAGTATAGCTTAACTGGCTATGGGCAAGGAAACCGCGAGATTTTCAAAATGGGACTGGCCGGTCCAGAATCGTGGCGTCATCACAGAAATCCGGTTGCTGATTGCGATAAGCTGCGAGCGGGGGAAAAGCAATGTTTCCGCGATCCACGGAGTATGCCATCCGTGCCCTTACATTCCTTGCCGCCCAAGCGCCGGGAAAGCTAAGTGGAGCCCGGGAAATCGCCGAGGCCGAGGGGATCCCCATGCCCTTTCTGTGGAAGATCCTGCAGAAGCTGACGGCCAGAAAACTGATCCGGTCGTTCCGGGGTGTGCGGGGTGGATATGAACTGGCCAAACCACCGGAGCGCATCACGGTGGAAAAAATTTTGAAGGAAATGGGACAGGCTGGCCCTCTGGAGCGATGCATTTTGGGTTTTCCGCGATGCCGCGAGAAGACTGCTTGTCCGCTGCATCCGGTCTGGAGCGACGCCCGGGAACGCCTCCACCAGGCCTTGCACGTCACCACCCTGGTAGACCTGTCGCGGGCCACCCGCCGGGCCGCCGGCAAACCAAAACCGCGTCTTCCGGTTTAACCAAACACCGGCCTGTGAGCTAAGTCACATCCTGGTATGAGCATTTCTCCGACAATAAAGCGTACCCGGCTGGGGGACCGCCGGACTACGTCACCGGGAGGGATGACCATGTTTGAACAAGAAGTGGAGATGGAAAAGAGTCAATCCTCGGTTGTGCCGCTGCTCCTGATTGTGGCCTTGATCCTGGCCATTGTGGGGGTCTCGGCGTATTACGTGCTGGAAAGCCGGAAGGTGCTTTCCAACCAGGAAGCGGCCGAGATCGCGGCTGGCGCACTCAAGGCACAGGGACCGGCCACGGTGCGGTTCCACATCGGCGTGATCAAATCCAGCGTGAATGACAAGCCGCATGACCCTCACTATCAACTGCTGCAGAAGGCAGGATTGGTGCGGGTGGGTAAAGACACGGGTCCATACAAGACCATTACCCCGGTTGAACTGACCATCCAGGGCCAGCGTTTGCTGGATGAGATCGCGGGGGTGACCAAAGGCAGCGAAAAGGACGGAACCACGGTTTACTCGGTGCCGCTTGCCGAGCGCAAGCTGATCGCGGTGTCAAAGGTGAACATGATCAACCCGACGCGGGCGATGGTCGAGATCACCTGGAAGTGGGAGCCCAACAAACTGGGCAATCTCTTCGATGCCTCCGGTTCCATGGTCAAGGGCTTTAACACCTGGGATCGTTCCATTCTGATCCAGAAGTATGGCGCAGATTTTTATCACGGCGAGCCGACCAAGGTAACGTTGTCGATGATGAAGAATGACAACGGCTGGCAGATCGCAAACGAGTAGGATCAGCTGGGGTTCGGGTTGGCGAGCGGGGCGGGGCGCAGGGTGAACAGCGTGATCTCAGGCGGACAGTTGAGACGCGCCGGAATCCGAATGGTGCCGAGCCCAATGTTGGTGTAAAGCGTAAGCCCTCCGATGCTGCGGAGTCCCCAGGGGTATTTCCTCGCCAGTTCCGGCAAGAACGGGGCTCCGATCAAGGGAAGGCGGATCTGACCGCCGTGCGAATGCCCGGAAAGCTGCAAGTCTACTGGGAAGCCGGCCGCTTGATCGGCAAAGTCGGGTTCGTGCGCCAGCAGCACCACCGCGTCCTCCCGCGGAATTCCTTTCAAGGTCGCATCCAGATCCGGCTTGCCGGTCAGCACATCATCCACGCCCGAGAGCCACAGGCGCCCGCCCGGAAGTTCGACCGGCGTCGAGCGGTTGCGCAACACCGGGATTCCTTGCGAGGCTAACGCCGCGATCACCCGCTCGGGATCGGAATCGTGATCGTGGTTCCCCAGCACCGCGAACCGCCCGTACCGCGCGCGCAACTGCCCCACAAATTGCGCGCAGGGCTCGGCGGCGTCCGCTCCCTGCCTGGCGTTGTGCAGGTAATCGCTGAGAGCCGGAATGGTCACGAAGTCACCCGTCAGGGCGATCAAGTCGGGCTGGAGCTCATTCACGATCGTGATGGCTTTCTTAAGGGGCACCACGGAAAAGTGCGGGTCGTAGTGGATGTCACTCAATTGGGCAATAGTGAATCCGTCGAGGGCGGCCGGCAAGCGCCGCAGGGGAATTTCGATGCGGACCAGGCGGGGCTCATTGGGTTCGAAAACCGTTCCATCCGCGGCCATGCCCAGTGCGCCTGCACCCAGCACGGCCGCGGTTGCTTGAAGAAATTTTCGACGGTTCCAGAGAAATGGCAAGCCGAGACCTCGTGCTGCGACAGCGAGTGCGCGGAGACAGAATGTCTGCGCGGAAAAAGGGGCGGGAGTTCCGCTCCCGCCCCTGGCATTTTATCTGACGTTCAAACTGGCACTCGACAACGGCTGCGGTGGACCATCAAAAACTTACTGCAGTCCGTTTTGCGTCAACTTCACGCCGGAAGCGCCCGCTCCCTCATTCGTGAAGTAGACGCTGGAGGCCTGCCCCAGGGTGCTGTTGTTGTCAGTGATCACCACGCTCGTTCCCCCGGTTTCGTTGACCGTGGTCACCACATCGAGATTGGTACGAGCGAAGACGCATCCCGAGGTATTGGCGCCAGTGCAATCGGCGGTCATTCCCCAAAAGAAGAAATCGGTTCCGGTGGCGCCCACGTTGGGATTGAAGAACTCGGTGATAGGAGAGCATCGGGAACGGGTGGAATTGAGGATCTGAACCGAAGTGGAGGGAGTGGAGTTCATCTGGACGCCGGTGAAACCGAAGAAGTAGCGCCAGGGCGTGATGTCGGCAGCCCCGGTGCCACACACGAAGAGATATCCCGACGCCGGGCTGGTGAAGTAGCCATCGTTGAAGTTTCCATCATAGATATTGACCGAGGTTCCCGGGGTTCCGGTGCTGCCCATGCCGATGCGGGCACGGGTCATTTGCGCCAGAGTCGTGGTGTTGGCCTGGACGACTACGGCGCTGGTTCCGTCGTTGGACGAGGTGGCGAACACCGTACCGCTGATGGGATCGACTAGCGGACCATCGATAATGCCGGCATTGCGCTGTCCGGCCAAACCTACGGCCAGAGAGGTCTTGCTCGCGGGATTGGTGGAGCTGAGCTTCCACAAGAAACCCTGACCATCGCCCAGGAACAGGTTTTGGGTCACCGGGTCGAGAACTGGAGCCGTGAGTCTGCGTCCGGCGACCACCGTGGCTGGCCAGGGAGCCCCGGCCAGAGCAGGCGTGCCGGTGAAGACGGGAGAAATCTTGTAAAGCTTGCCGTCGTCAGCGGCGACATAGGCTACATCATTGATGTAGTCCACCCACGGAGAGGAGCGGGTATCGGTCTTCGCGGCGGCATAGGTCAACGAAGTCATGGTGGCCGAGTTGCCGGTACCGGGGAGAGCAGAATTCGTGGCGGAAGTGCCGTTTCCCGTGCCCGTGGACCACTTCAACACGTGGAACACCGAGGAACTCGGCCCGCTTTCCACAAAAGCGATCTGGGTGCCATCGAGCGATAAAACCGGCGAAGTCAGAACGCGGCCGCCCACGGTGGAGGTGTTATAGGAGAACAGGAGCGAGGGCCCGCCGGATCCGCAGAGGCCTCCGGTGCCCGAGTAGAGGTTGTTGTAGGCCACCATATTCGCCTGACCGCCGGTGGCGCCAACCACGTTCAGACCGAATACCACGAAATCGCCAGAACAGGATGGTGGGCTGTTGGGGTCAAACCCAAACTTCGCGGGCGACATGCCGACCGCAACATGGCCGGTTCCCAGCGATACGCTCCAGTCACGATGCGGGTCAGAAGCCGCCAGGGCTTGCTGGCTGGGAGACGACACCGGGCGTACCGGCCGGGCCTGCTGCCTCATCATCTGAAACAGGAGCCGCGGTTCGAGGCGGGCGAGGTCGGGATGATCGCTGAGCGCGCGGCGATTGAAAATCAAATGTCGTTGGCTCCAGTCCTGAGGCACGCCGACGCGGGGACGGGTTTCGACTACTTGAGCGCTCAGAGTGGCAACGGCCAGCAGCAGCAACCACAAGCGCAAAGCGCGCAGCGGGGTCCAACCACGTAGGATATTCACTTGCTTTCTCCTGATTGTTCGTGGACGACAACGAGGTGAGGATATTCTAGCTGGTTTTTCAAGTTATGGAAGATGCCGACGGGGTAAACTTTCGGCCAGCCAGTTCAGGCGAGACGATTCCAGCCGAGGCGGCGGAAGTAAGGGTCGAGTTCGCTGATTCCAAGCAGTTTTGCCATCCCCACCGTCAACAGGACTCCGACCGCGGTGACCAGCACCAGCAAGAGCAAAGCCCCCGGACGGGTATGCCAGGCCACCCGGTTCTGAAACCAGAGCGTCAAGCGGAAGCAGGCCAACCCGGCGATCGCCGAAGCCACGCTGATCTTCAGGAAGAAGATCATTACCCTGCCCGCCTGATGATTGTGAGTGTGGCGGTTCAGCAGCAGGAACAGCACCAGCATGTAGAAAAAGATGGAGCACGAACTGGCCAGGGCCAGGCCAATGTACTGGTAGCGGTGGACCAGGAAGGCGTAAAGCGGCAGGCTCACCAGCATCACCGCAGTGCCCACTAACGCCGGAGTCCAGGTGTTATGGGTGGCGTAGAAGCCACGCGCGAAGATGTACTGGGCCGCCCAGGCAAACATGGCGAGCGAAAAGATCGCCAGCGCGTAGCCGGTCGCCTGAAAATCGGCGCCGTGGAGGCGGGTATTGGCGAAGACGAAATAAACCAGAGTGGAACTCTGCGCCACGGTCAACGCCGAGATGGGAACGATCAACAGCAACAGACCTTTCAGAGTCGAGTTCAGCAGCTGGTTCAGATCGTCGAACTTGCCTTCGGAATAAAGCTGGGTCAGCAGCGGGAACGATGCCACGCCCACGGCCTGTCCGATGGCGGTCAGCGGCACCCGCATCAGGGTCTTGGCATAGCTCAACCAGGTGATCGACGCCGGCTGCAGATAAGAACCGAACCAGCGCACAATCCAATCGTCGGTTGCAGACAGAGAGAGCGCCAGCATGATGGGGACGGCCATCTTGATAAACAGAATGAAGCCGGGGTGACGAAGGTTCAGGTTGGGCTGAAAGCGAGCTCCCACCCGCTGCGCGCCATACACCTGCAACGCCAGATTGCCTACGATCGCGCCGCTCAGAACGCCGATCGCGAAGCCGCTGATTCCGATCCTGGCAAACAGAAACCATCCGCCCAGAATGATGAACAGGTTGTAGATCACGGTGGCCAGCGACGGAATCAGAAACTGCGATTTGGCGTACTGGACCGCGGAGAGAATGCTGCCCAGCACAAAGCAGATCTGGGCGGGAAGCATGAGGCGGGTGAGCGAGACCACCCGCGCCTTGGCGTCGGGCGTAAAACCCGGAGAAATCACGTTCACCAGGCGGGGAGCAAAAATCTCGCCCAGGATGACGACCGCCGTCAGCAGCAGAGCCATGAAGGTAGTCACGGTAGAAAACACGTGCCAGGCTTCATCCTCGCGATCCTCAGTCATGTACTTGGTGAATACCGGAATAAAAATGACGCTGAGCGAAGCGCCGGCCACCAGGTAATTGAGGAAATCAGGCAGGGTGAAGGCAGCGTAATAGGAGTCGGTGGCGGCGTTGGAACCGACCTGGTGCGCCAGGGTCCACTCCCGCAGGAAGCCCAACAGCCGGCTCAGCATCACGCTGGCCATGACGATCCCGGCGGACCCGGCGATGCGGCGTTGGACGTTGGGGGCGGCGGTAATGGTGGCCACGAATCGGTTTACCTGCTTGGGACCTTTGATATCACGTGCAGCGCCTAGGAGATGCGTCTGGGCGAGCCGACGCTCGCTGCCTGTCGGTGCAAACCCTAGCGCAATCAGGATTCCATCCGGCGAAGCGCGATCAGGAGCTTTGATTGAAACACTTGCGCCGCTTTCCGTCGATGTGGAAATCGTTGAATGTGCAGGAGATTTCAGGCACGGCGCAGCACTTTACCCAGGCTCGCAAGGCGCTTTGGGACTTTCTACTCCTTACTTTTGTCAAACAGCAGGCGTGAAGGTGAGCATGCCCTGCCCGAGCCACCCTGGGCCCGACCATTACCATTACCTAAGTTTTACACCGCACTGACCAAAGCATGACACCGGTTCGGTGCCTGCCCGATACTTTAGGGAACAGGCAATCGGCAAGTTCGGGTTTGACCGGGCGAAGCGAGGCGGCATCCAACGAAATGGGCAGGGACATGCACTTCAAAGAAAAAGCGCAATGGTCAGTGGTAATCCGCGAGCGCGACGTGGTGGAGTCGCGCAGGTTTCTGATCGGCCTCGGGCATGGTATTTGGATGAGCGCGCTGTTGACGCTGGGGTTGTACTGGTTCCTGCAAGTGGTTTTCTAGACTCTGCCCGGGTTCCGGTTCCAGGGGATTCCGTTGGAAAGGAATATCTCTCACCCTCAGCGCGGTTGTAGACCCCGGGTGAAGATCTTGCCCACGCAAGCGGCGACCTTCTTGGCCTGTTTGTTGTCAAAGCCGAAAACCACCGGACGCATGAAGCCGAACGAGAAGCCCAGGGCTCCGATGGCCTGAGAGATCGCGTCAATCTCATCATCGCTCACCGACGCGCCTTTTTTGTGACGCCGCAAGCGTTCGGCAATGGCTTTGGCGTGACGTTGCGGACCGACCCGGCTTACGAATCGGCCGACCTTGGGATCGAGGATGGCGTGGGGAAGCGAGGCCCGCAGCAGATCGCGGTCTCTCCACATGCGCTCCACTTCCCATGCCATGAGTTGCTGAATTTCTTCTTCGAGAGTATCGGCCAAGGGCAGACGGTCACTCAATTCCCCGACGTCGCGGGAAGCGTGATGGCTCATCAGAGCCAACAGCAGTCCGGCCTTGCCCTGAAAGTACCGGTGGATGAGGCCCTCGGCACAGCCCGCCGTGGCGGCAATCTCACGCGTGGTCGTGACTTCGTAGCCCTGGCAGGCGAACAGCTTGGTGGCGGCGCGAATGAGTGCTTCCTGCTTGGCGGCGCGGTCCCGCTTCCTGCCGAATCTGGGTTTGGGTGGAGCGAGTCTTGAGTGGCCGTTGGGCTGCGTGCTGAGCGGGTGCGTGGTGGAATTCATCTGCGGAATTTGTCCCAAAGCTGGAAAACGCCTGGGACATGATATGGGACGCGAAAGCGCCGGAGTGTCATGGCGGTGTCTTGAATTTGTCACGGATTTGTAAAAAATGCGGGCGCCGAAAAATCAGGCGAGGATCCCGCGCCTGATGAGCTGCGCGGTTGGCCGGTAAGCGCAACCAGCAATCACCTACAGTGTGGGACTGTCGTTTCCCAGCATCGCCCGGCGTATCAGTTTCAGCGGGATCGCTCCCTGATCCATGAAGCGATCGTGAAAATCGAGCAAACTGAATTTGTCACCTTGGAGTTTCCGGTAATCCTCTCTCAGCTTCATGATCTGGAGTTTTCCCAGGGTGTAGACCAGATAAGTTGGGTCACTGGTGCCGCGTCGCGCCTCAACCGCGGCAATCGGCGGGACCTGATAGCCTTCTTTGACAAAGAACTCCTGCGCCTGCGCGAGCGTCATGTTTCCGGTGTGCATTTCCAGACCAACAATGAAGCGAGCGTCGCGCAACAAGGCATCGACGAGTTGCCCAACCCGCAAGCGCGGATCGCGAGAATAGCCTTCATCCAGCATCATCTGTTCGGTGTAGTGCGCCCAACCTTCGCTGTTGGTATCGCAATAGATCAGTTTGCGCACCTTGGAAGGCGCGCTGAGAGACCATAGGTATTGCGCATAATGTCCGGGATAGACCTCGTGGATGGCAGTGCTCACGATGGTGCCGCGGCTGAATCCATCCATGTACTGCCGCACTTGCTCCGGCTTCCAGTGGGGGTCGGGCAGAGTCACCTCGAAGAGCCCCTCTTTGGCCTTGGTCTCATAGGGTCCCGGGGTATCCATCGCCGCGGTCGTCAGGGCCCGCGCGAACGGGGGAGTCTCTTCGACCACGGGCTCAAGCTTCGAGGGAAGGGTAACGATTTTCTTCTGCTCGATGAACTGCCGCAGACTGCCCAAGGTGTCGCGGAAACTCTGTAACAACTGCTCGGGGGCGGGGTGATCCTTCTCCAGGCTGGCGACGACGTCGCGGGGAGTTTTTTTGGGATCGATCTGGGCCGCAACTTCTTTCAGCCACTGCTGGTTGTGATGCAAGTCCGCGTAGGCGATCTGGCGCAGGCGATCCAGCGGAATGTCGACCATTTCGTCGTACAGCAGCTTTTTCCGGAAGGCGTCTGCTCCCAGGCGAAAGTCGCCTTTGGAAACCGGCAACAGATCCTGGCGCAAGAAGTTTTCGAATTTCTCATAGGCTGCGATCACCGCCTGGTTGCTGGCCTGAAACTCGGAAAGCAGTTTCGGGTCGTGGACCGCGGCGAAAGCGCTGGGGACGTCATGGCGGAAGAAATCAATGGTTCCCGGCAGCTGTTCCAGGGCAACTTCGGTGTAGACGTGAGGCGGGTTCTGCAGATTGCGGCGGGCCGCCTCGAACCTGGCTGGAATGCTCCGCTCCCGCGCAATCACTGAGCGCAAACGCTCGCCGGGGGGTGCGAAATTCCGTTTCATCACCAGGAAGATGCTGTAGGCCGCGCCGCTGCCATAAAGGTCAGGATCCTTTTGCCACATGCGGATGGTTTCCAGTTCCAGCAGGCGGGCACGGGCTTGGCTCTCGAGGAACTCGAGATCGTCGGCCGCCGCCTGCGGAAGGTTCCGCGCCCGCACCGTCTGGAAATCCGGCAGCAAGGACTGGAGCGCGCTGCGTTCGCGGTCGAAACCGGCGCGCGAATAGTCTTCCAACTGGGAGTCATATTGGTGGAAACCGGCAGCCGTCCCGGCGGTGGGATGAAAGCGAAAGTAGGTGTCGAAGTAGCGGTCGACCAGTTGGTTTGCGGAATCCACAGCCTCTGATGATGAAGCGGCCATCGTTTTTCCCGCGCTGGCCCCGGGTGGCGCGATCAATGCCAGGGCCACCAAAAATGCGATCGCTTGGTACATTGCTCACCCCCTCAAGATCACAACGTACGGCGGGCTTTTCGTTGCGCGCCGGCTCTTGCCCGGGAACCGGAATTGACTTCCGCAGTATACGGGCATGAGGTATAAACTTGGCATCTTCCATGAACGACCCTCTGGTCCGGATTGTCACGATTGCCGATGCCGGCGACGAAAGGGGCTGCAGTTTCTCGATGCCGGACGCGTGGAATCGCTTCCTGGCCGCCCTGGCGGACCTGCACGTCACTACCATCCGTCCGGGACACGTGCGGGGAAACCATTATCACGCCCGCCACAAAGAGATCCTGATCGTGATACACAGCGACCGATGGTCGTTTCATTGGGACTCGGGCGCCGGAACCACGGTCCAGCACCGGCCTTTCACGGGAACGGGCGCGGCCTTGATCGAGATTTCGCCGCTGGCCTCCCACGCCGTCAGCAACACCGGCGAGCGCGACCTACTGGTGGCCGGCATGTCGGATGCCCGCTACAACCCGCAGCGCCCCGATGCCTATCCGAGGCCGGTGATCTGAGGAGCGAACCTGCGAAAATGGATTCGGCTGAGAGAAGAAAACGGCCCTGAAGGGATCAGAGCGATGGCTCGCCGATTATGGGTCGTAAACCGGAAGCCATCACTGGTTTGCGTACAGTTTTTTCGACATCCTGTTCGAAATTCTTTACGCCAGAGCGCACTCCGGCCTCAGATTCCAGCTGGCAGAGGCTGAATATCAAGTTCCACCGATGGCCGATGAAGTGCTTTTAAGAGACCGTTCAGTAGGGGGAGATCAAGAAGGCGCATGCAGCGCCGTCTTTGCCATCAAAACTCTATTGCGCACTGTCCTCTCTCGATCCCTAAAGAGCCGCTCTGCCTCGACGGAGCGGCTCCTTTTTCTTCATTATTAGTATTAGTTCTGGATTTCCTGGGGACAGCTTGGTTCAGAAATCGGCACATTCGCAGAGAACCCCTCCTCCACACCAGGGGTGGGTGGCAGGTTTCAGGAGTATTCCTCGGAGGCGCGAATCCCGTACTTGTTGAGTTTGTAGGCGAGAGCGCTTCGGGAAAGCCCCATGCGCCGGGCGGCCTCGGCTTGCGCCCCACCGGTGGCGGTGAGTGTCTTGAGAATAAGTTGCTTCTCGGTGCGCTCCAGCAGGGCGGTAAGGTCGAAGGAGTCAGGCGCAGACCGAACCAAGGCTTCGGCCAGGTTGCCGTGACCATTGCCAGAGCCTGCCATGGTTGGGGATTCCTTTGGCAGGGGGAAATCCTCGAGGCCGATTTCTCCCTGGCGGGAAAGAATATAAGCGCGCTCGATCAGGTTCTTGAGCTCCCGCAAGTTGCCGGGGAAAGCGTAGAGTTTCAAGCTCTGGATGGCAGCCGGGCTGATCTTTCTGGGAGGCATTTTGAGTTCGGTGGACACCTGGCGCGAGAACATTTCACAAAGTCCAGGAATGTCTTCCGGGCGGTCTCGCAAGGGAGGCAGATCGATGGGCACCACCGCCAGACGATAGAAAAGATCTTCGCGGAAGAGGCCCTCGCGAACCCGTTGAGAAAGGTTGCGGTGGGTCGCCACCAGCACTCGAACGTCGATGGTGCGGGGGCGGGTAGAACCCACCCGAAGTAATTGTCCGTCAGTCAGAATGCGCAGCAGCTTGGCCTGCGCGGCCAGCGACATTTCTCCCGCTTCATCGAGAAACAGGGTTCCCTCGTGAGCGGCTTCGAACAACCCCTGGCGGATGCGATCGGCGCCGGTGAACGCGCCTTTTTCATGTCCGAACAGTTCGCTTTCCAGAAGAGTTTCGGTGAAGGCGGCGCAGTTTACGGCCACGAAGGGCTTCCCGGAACGAGGGCTGTTGCGATGGATGGCGCGGGCCACCAGTTCTTTGCCGGTGCCGGTCTCGCCCGTAATCAGCACGGTGGCGCCGGTGGGGGCGACCCGCGCGATCTTTTCCCGCACCTGGTGAATGGCCCGGCTGTCGCCGTAAATGTCAGACGTGCCTTCCAGTCGTACGACGGTGTCTTTCAGCAGTTCATTCTCGCGCAGCAAGCGGGTGCGTTCCGAGGCGCGGCGCGCGGTGGCCCGCACGACTTCGGGCTGGGAGGGCTTGGCAAGAAAGTCGAAAGCCCCGTGGCGCATGCTTTCGACGGCGAGTTCGATACTGGCAACCGCGGTGAGGAAGATGACGGAGAGTGCGGGATCGGCCTCGTGGGCCGCAGCCAGCACCGCCAAACCTTCGCCGTCGGGCATTTTTTGATCGGTGAAAACGACATCGTAGTCGTTGTCGGCCAGAGCGCGGCGCGCTTCCTCAACCCCCGCCGCTTCCCAGATTTCATGCTTGTCCTGGCGAAGGTTGGAAGCCATGATCCGCCGCATGTGCGGCTCATCATCTACGATTAAAATTCTTGCCATCGATGCACCCTATCCCTCATGCCTTCGGTCCGAGTGGCCATTGGGCAACGGGAGAATGAAAGAGAAGCAGACTCGTTCCGGCCCGTTGACTTCGACCACCAGATCGCCCCCATGAGCGCGTGCAATGTTGCGTGCAATTGGGAGGCCAAGTCCGCTGCCTTGCGGCCTGGTGGTGAAGAAGGGTTCAAAGATTCGCGCCACTTCCGGTTGCGGAATCGGCGGGCCGGTGTTCTCCACCTCGATACCGACGCGATGATCGTGAGCGTGCGACCGCAAGAACACGGCGCTGCCGGGGGGGGCCGCGTCTACCGCATTCATAATCAGATTCAGCAAGGCCTGTTGCACCTGACCGGAGTCCATTTCCACCACCAGAGAGCTGGGTATTTCAATCTGGAACTGAACTCCCTTCTGGCTGGCATGGGCCCGTGAAGCGTCGGCCACGTAGGCCACGGTATCGGCAACCGAAGTCATGGTTAGCTTGGGAGGACGAGGCCGGGCATAGGCCAGGAATTCGGTAGTGAGCGTGACCAGCCGGGCAGCCTCCTCGGAGGCGATCTCAAACATCTCTTCCCGTTCCGCTCCGGCCAGTTGTTTGGCGGTGGCGATCGAACTGGAGATCATGGCGACGGGATTGCGAATCTCATGCGCAATGGCACTGGAAAGGCGCCCCACCGCCGCAAGCTTCTCCTCCTGCAGCAAACGCTCCCGGGCTTGATCCAGTTCCGCCACGTTATGCGCCAGGCGCCTCTCCTGGTCGCGCAAGTCATTCACCAGGCGCCACACCAGCACTCCCACGATCAGAAAGATCAGGCAGGTGATGGTGGTCTCAAAGTACTCGCCGACGTCCACCGGAGGATGGCGCTGAAAGTACTGCCACACCCAAATGAAGTTATAGAAGCCGGCGATGGAGACTACGCCCAGCACCGTAACCAGGTGAAAGCGAAAAGCCGCTTCCAGAATCGGGACCACGGTCAGCACGAAGTAGGGACTGTCCTCGTGATCGGTCAGGCGCGCCAGTAAAACCGCGAGCGTGAGATTCAGCAGGATGGAGGCCCAGGTCAACAGCACCAGCGCGGTCGGACGGGGAGTCTTTTTCAAGGTGTGCAGCCAGACCAGTTCCAGCGCCTTGAGGGCGAAACCGGTGCCGAGTATGGCAACCTGCAGCCGGGTGGGTGTTCCCCAATACGAGGAGAAAAATGCGTGCAGGAACAGCAGCACCGCCAGCAGCATTAAATTCAAAATGACGAAGATGGACTCTTGCCGCTTGAATGCGGCCAGATCCGGCCCCAGCAGGGACGAATCCGGGTAGAGTTGTTTGAGCACGATGGACCCTCCTGCGCCCGACCCTGGAGGCGCAGCACCCAGTTCCCTCAGTTTATTCGAACTCGGCAGGACGGTGGAATCCAAATGTCAACGTCACTTCTATCCGTGATGTGCCTCACCGACAGAATGGCTGCCGGCTTGCTTGTTTCTGGCATCGAACAATTCCCTGATTGGGCGAAAGGGACAGGCAGGCATTGCACCATCGGTGCCATCAGCATCTGAATTTTCAGCTACACTCGGACCTTCACTCTGTGCCACCACGACGGACGAACCCGTCGAACCAAGGGGCGTGGTCTGTTGCACCCGGAAAGAGCCAACTGCCGAGGTTCATGGCGAGCACCCGGCGCCCCACTCGGGGCCGCGTACAAATTTCTGCCGGCGGCTGCCCTGTTGGTTGCCGCCTGGTTGCTGTGTGGGACTTCCGCCGCGGCACAGATTTCCCCGGGTCCGTTGTCCCGCGCCCATCAATCGCTGAGCGGCGCCACCAACTGCACGACTTGCCACCAGCTGGGAGCGGCGGCGACTTTGAAGTGTTTGGACTGCCACGGAGAGATTGCCTCTCGACTCGCTGCCCACCAGGGATTGCACGCGACCTATCACATTGATCCGGGCTCCAGCCAGGAATGCGCACGTTGCCATTCCGAACATAACGGAGAAGACTTTCCGATCATCAAGTGGGACACGCGGAGCTTCGATCACAAGCAAACGGGATACGCGCTGGAGGGCAAACATGCAGGGTTAGCCTGCAATCGGTGCCACACCGCGGAGCATGTCGCCCCGGCCGAGCGGGCCCGCATCAAGATCAAGGATCTGAGCCGCACCTTTCTCGGCATTCCGACCGCCTGCACCACTTGCCACCAGGACCAGCACCAGGGCCGGCTGGGCGCCAACTGCCTGCAATGCCATACCTACAACGACTGGAAGACGGTCACGGTTGGACAGTTCGATCACTCCAGGACTAAGTATCCGCTGACCGGGTTGCACGCGCAGGTGGCGTGTGCGAAGTGCCATACGCCCGGGTCCGACAACAAGCCGCGTTACACGGGAATTGCTTTCGGCAAGTGCTCCGATTGCCACAGCGACCCCCACCACGGCAGCTTCGCCCAAACCTGCCAGTCCTGCCACAACACGGCGGGATGGAAGAAGGTATCCACGGAAGCGGTAAGAGAACGATTCGATCACTCCAAGACGAAGTATCCCTTGCTGGGAAAGCATCAGGCAGTCGAGTGTGGGAAGTGCCATCAAGGCGGGGATTTCAAGAAGCCGCTCCCCTTTCAGAAGTGCATGGATTGCCACCGGGACGCGCACAATGGACAGTTCGCCAAGCGCCCCGACGGAGGGGAATGCGCCTCCTGCCACAACGTGGAAGGCTTTAAACCGTCCACCTTCTCACTCAAGGAACACGCAGCCACCGCGTACCCGTTGCAGGGGAAGCACGCCGACCTGCAATGCGCCCAGTGCCACCTCCCAAAGGGAAAAGACACGCTGTTCAAGATCAAGTTCCAGAAATGCACCGATTGTCACGCGGACAAACATAACGGCCAGTTCGCCGCGGCTCCGTACTTCAACGGGTGCGAGCGCTGCCACAACTTACAGGGATACCGGCCTTCGACGTTTTCTCTGGCGCGCCACAAAGAAACCCGTTTCCAGCTGACCGGAGGACACCTGGCGACTGCTTGCGTGGATTGTCACAAGCCAGCGCCGGAGGGATCTCCCCAGACGCCGGTCGTCTACCACTGGGACAGTCTCTCCTGCAGCAGTTGTCACAACGATCCCCACAAAGGCCAGTTCAAGGACCGCATGGCGCAGGTTCGGCCGGACGGAAAGCCCGCGGGCTGTGAAGCCTGCCACACCACCAAGTCGTGGCGGGAACTCTCCGGCTTTGACCATGCCAAGACCTCGTTCCCACTGATGGGAGCACATCGCGCCACGGCCTGCATCGATTGCCACAAGCCCCCGAACCTTGAAACCAAGCTGATGAACGTGGACTTCAAGGCCGCGCCCACCAAGTGCGAAGACTGCCATGAGGACCCACACGGGAAGCAATTTTTGAAGAATGGCGTGACCGCCTGCGCGGACTGCCATAACAGCGCGAAGTGGAAGCCGTCGCTGTTCGATCACGAGCTGCGCACTTCCTTCTCTCTGAAGGGAGCACATCAAAATGTGCGCTGCGAAGCTTGCCACAAAGAGAAGCGGATAGTCGAAGGCAGGGACGTTCTGTTCTACAAGCCCACGCCGAAAGACTGCGCCGCATGTCACGGTCCTGAGATTGCCAATCCCGGCAATCGCAAGAAGAACTGAACCGGCTGATCGGGAAGGCCGCCAAACCCCTTGCTGGAAGCGGGTACTCCGTAGTTCGGCACGTTAGTAACATGCCAGTTTTTTGTACGGGGTAAAGTTTTTTGGACGCAACCGGGGTCGCGTAAATTCTGCAAGCGTGTCGCAGAAGTTACATGTACTCAGAAGTACATGAGGGCGAGAAAGAAATCTGAACGTAACGTTCATTGGCCCATTGAACACGGACTTGCGTAACTTTGATTTGCGCACGCAACCAACTACGCTGACTGGGCGTCGAATTGCTTAAGTTCTGTTTCATTCCTTCTTCGTAAAACTTCTTAATTTCGCAATTTGTGAGTGGTGCGTTTTGAATTGAGTCGAATCCTCTTTAAAGGTGGGGCACAGTGGTTTCGACGATCGTGGTAAACCTGGTGTTCGCGATGATGTTCTTGCCCTCGGGGGCAGCCCCCGGGCCTTCGCAGAATCCTGCGGTCACGCATAGCCCGCATGGCAATTTGAACGTTCCCTGCCAGAACTGCCACACCGCGGCGGGTTGGAAGCCGATCCGCGCCATCCCCGAGTTCGATCACAATCAGACCAAGTTTCCGTTACGGGGCATGCACCAGGGAGTGGCCTGTACGCAATGCCATATCAAGCCGGTTTTTAACAATGTGGGACAGAAGTGCGCGGACTGCCACGCCGATATTCACAAACGGCAGTTTGGCGCGAACTGCGAGCAGTGTCACACGGTCAAGGGTTGGACGGTGGGGGTGCAGCAGATCAACCAGCACCAGAACCGGTTCCCCCTGCTGGGAGCGCACGCGTCGCTGGATTGCGCTTCCTGCCACACCGGCGCGGCGACCGGTCAATTTCAGGGATTGTCGACGCAGTGTTATTCCTGTCACGCCAAGGACTACCAGCAGACCAGCAACCCCAACCACGCTGCCAGTAAATTCTCGACCAGTTGCGAGCAGTGTCACGCTTTTGACAACTGGCTGAATGCCAAGTTTGACCACGCATCGGTGGGATTCCCTTTATCCGGGGCGCACGCGGTTCCTCCGCGGCAGTGCGCGGATTGCCACGTCAATAACAACTACAATTTGACCAGCACCACCTGCATCACCTGCCATCTGAAAGATTTTCAGGGGGCGAGCAATCCCAACCACGTCTCGGCGAACTTCCCCCAGACCTGCCAGCAGTGCCATACCACGGTTACCTGGCAACCGGCGAGCTTTGATCACTCGCTGGTCAATTTCCCGCTGACCGGCTCGCACACGGTGCCGCCGCGACAGTGCAGCGATTGCCACGTCAACAACAATTACAACCTGACCAGCACGACCTGCGTGACCTGCCACTTGAAGGATTTCCAGGGCACGACCAATCCCAATCACGTGCAGGCAGGGTTTGCCCAGACTTGCGAACTGTGCCACAACACCACGGCCTGGCAACCGGCGACCTTTGATCACTCCAAGTCAGGATTCCCGCTGACCGGGTCGCACACGGTTCCTCCGCGGCAGTGCGCGGATTGCCACGTGAACAATAACTACAACCTGACCAGCACGACTTGCGTGACGTGCCACCTGAAGGACTTCCAAGGCACCACCAATCCGAACCACGCGCAAGCAGGATTTGCGCAGACCTGCGAGCTTTGCCACAACACCACGGCCTGGCAGCCGGCCACATTTGACCATTCGAAATCAGCATTCCCGTTGACCGGCATGCACACGGTACCGCCGCGACAATGCACCGATTGTCATGTCAACAACAACTACAACATCACCAACACGGCCTGCGTCTCGTGCCACTTGAAGGATTATCAGGGCACCACCAACCCCAACCACGTGTCGTCGAACTTCCCCCAGACTTGTGAGCAGTGCCACGACACCACCTCGTGGCTCAATGCGACGTTCAACCATGCGAGCACAGGCTTCCCGCTGGCGGGCTCACACACCGTGCCGCCGCGGCTGTGTACCGACTGCCACGTCAACAATAACTACAGTCTGAACACGACCGCCTGCGCCAGTTGCCATCTCAAGGACTACCAGGCAACGACCAGCCCCAATCACGCGCAGGCGGGGTTCCCCCAGACCTGCGAGCAGTGCCACGACACCGTGCTGTGGACCGACGCCGTCTTTAATCACTCCACGACGGGCTTCGCCCTGACGGGCTCGCACACCGTGCCGCCGCGCCAGTGTGCCGATTGCCACATCAACGGCAACTACAACATCACCACCACGGCGTGCGTCAGCTGCCACCTCAAGGACTACCAGGGAACGACCAATCCCAATCACGTGACCGCGGGATTCCCGCAGACCTGCGAGCAGTGCCACGACACCGTGTTGTGGACCGACGCCGTGTTTAATCACTCCACCACCGGCTTCACCCTGAGCGGCATGCATGCGGTACCGCCGCGCCAGTGTGCCGATTGCCACATCAACGGCAACTACAACATCACCACCACGGCGTGCGTCAGCTGCCATCTCAAGGACTACCAGGGAACGACCAATCCCAATCACGTGACCGCGGGATTCCCGCAGACCTGCGAGCAGTGCCATGACACGATCCTGTGGACGGATGCGGTCTTTAACCATTCGACGACCGGCTTCGCGCTCACCGGCTCGCACACCGTGCCGCCACGGCAGTGCTCCGATTGCCACATCAACGGCAACTACAACATCACCACCACGGCATGCGTCTCGTGCCACCAGACGGACTACAACAACGCGCTGACGCCGGTGAACCACATCTCGGCGGGATTCCCGACCACCTGCGAACTGTGTCACGACACGGTTCTCTGGACCGACGGGACCTTCAACCACAACAACACGCCGTTCCCGCTGACGGGAATGCATACCGCGCCGCCCCGGCTATGCGCGGACTGCCACGTCAACAACAATTACACGACGCTGCCCACGACCTGTATTGGCTGTCACCAGACCGATTACAACAACACTTCGAATCCGGGACACGCTGCCCAACCGCAGTTCTTCCCGACCACCTGCCAGACCTGCCACAACACCACCAGCTGGCTGAACGCGACCTTCAATCACACCCAGTACACCCAGTTCCCCATCAATCATGGGAACGCCAATGGGGTGTGCTCGACGTGCCACATCAATTCCAACGATTACTCGGTTTTCCAGTGCACCAACTGCCATGCCAAGAACCAGACCGATCAGGACCACCAGGGCGTGAACGGTTACGTGTACAACAGCGTGAATTGCTACCAGTGCCATCGCAACGGGCAAGGTGGCGGATAAAAAGTGGCCGTGGCCCGGGACGTGCTGTAAGGAAATTGGATACATCAGTACAGAGTTCAGGCGTGACGCGGAGCGCCGGCGAGTGAAGATTTCAGATGACGGTGGTACAGAAACAAGTCGCAACTCTCCTGCTATTGGTGTCGCTTGCCGGAGGGCAAAACCCGGGGCCCGCCAGCTTGCAGGATGTAAAAGTCACGCACGCAGGAAAAGATGTTCGCATCGAGGTGACGCTCGACACGCCGGTCAAGCCCTCGATGATTACGGCGATCCATCCCGACCGCCTGGTCCTTGAACTCCCCAACACGACCGCCTCGGCGAAGCAGCAGCACATTCCTGTCTATTTCGACGGGGTGCGCGTGGTTCGTTTCGGACTGAACCAGTCAAAACCTGCCATCACGCGGGTGGTGGTGGAACTGGATCAGGCGCAGCCCTATGCGCTCGCCACCGATGGTACTCACATCATACTGACGGTGAGTCCGGAGCTGGCATCCGGGACCGAACAGTCATCACGGCGCCCCGGCAGCCGCGGCATCCGGTGGATTTATCGGGGTGTTTCGGCGCAAGCAGGATAGCGTGCCCCAAGCCCCGAGCACCGACAACGCACAAATTCCGGCAGCTCCGCCTTCGGGTCCGCCGATCCACTTCCCGCAAGGCGATGGCAGCGCCACCTCAACCACGGCCAGCGCGGCGGGATCGGCGCCCAGCGCAGCGCATCCCAAGCTAGGAAGCTTGCAGCAAGGAACGGTGTTTCCTAACGCTGGCGCCCCAGGGACCGGAACGGTTCCTCCGGTGAGCGGCAGCGCTCCCGGAAGTTTCGATGCCGCGTCCTCGGCGGCAACGGCGAAAAGCGTCGGGCAGTCGGGCAGTGCCTTTCCGAGTGCTGCTTCCGCTGCTGCTCCAGCGGCGGCGAAGATTCCGTCTCCCGCATCGACTCAACCCCTGCCCCAGGATTCTTCCCGCTCTCTTGCAGCAAGTCAGCCGGGAAGTCCCGCAGCCTCTGTCCCGCCGGGCCACCCCAACCTCTATCCCCAAAGCCCGGCGGGACAGACTGCGGCAGAAACGCCACCCAGCATCGCCAATAGCCCGGCGGGAACCCAGACGGCAACGACGGTTACGCCAAAACCGAGTTCGCCATCCCCCGCCGCTCCCACGTCTGCTTCGCCCGTGGCTGCAGGGCAACCGGGCAGCGCCGCGGCGCCCGTCGCGCAGAGCCCGTCTACTCCTCCTGCACCCGCGGGACCCACGGTGGACACGTACGCGGCAGCAGTGGCCGCTCTGAAACCGGTGCCCATCGAGGCAGAAACCACTGCCCCGGCGCCGGTTGCGCAGAGCCCATCGACTTCTCCCGGCTCCGCGGCGGGACCCACGGTGGACTCGTACGCGGCCGCGGTGGCCGCTTTGAAACCGGTGCCCCTCAAAGAAGAGACGGCTGCCGCTTCGACGACGGATGCCGATTTGCAAATGGAGGCGCTGCGCGCCGCCAACCCTAACCTGCGCACCGTTTTCAAGGTGAAGTATGTCGCCGACGGCGTCGCCTATCTCGACGGCGGCCGTAGCGATGGACTGATCGAAGGCATGAAGCTGGAGATCAAGGACTCTGACGTGGCGCCGCGGCCGGGACAGGTAGTCGATCCCGCCGATCCGCGCGTGGTTGCGGAACTGGAAGTCAACGGTGTCGCCGACACTTCCGCGGTGACTGACATTCATACTCCAAAGCGGCCGGTGAAGCCGGGCGACCTGGCCTATTTATCGGTGGGGGATGCGCAGGCGCTGGTGGCGCAACAGACCTTGAGCGCCACCCGCAAGTATCCCGCGGTGGTCACCTTCACGGAAGGAGATCCGCTGGAAGAAGAAGCGCGCGCGGAAGTGCCCAAACCGCCGCTGCCTTCGGTGAACCGGGCGCGCGGGCGCATCGGCCTCGACTACTTCAGTACGGTGAGCCATGGGGCCTCAAGCATCACCAGTTCTGATCTCGGCATCGTGGTGCGCACCGACATCACTCGTCTGAACGGCACCTATTGGAATATCAGCGGCTACTGGCGCGGCCGGCTCCAGGCAACCTCCGGCACCGGTCCGCAGACCATCCAGGACCTGCTCAACCGCACCTATCACCTGAGCATGACTTACGACAATCCCAACTCGGCCTGGGTCGCGGGCTTCGGACGCCTGTACCTGCCGTGGGCGCCGAGCCTGGAAACCATTGACGGCGGTTACTTCGGACGCCGCCTGGGACACGGAGCCACGCTGGGCATTTTTGCCGGTTCGACACCCGACCCATCGTCCTACAGTTACAACCCGAACCAGGAGATCGCGGGAAGCTTCATCAACTTCGACGGCGGCAGCTACGACGCCTGGAAATACACCAGCACCTCGGGAGTGGGGGTCAGCGCCATCAATTTCGGCATCCAGCGCCCGTTTGTCTTTTTCGAGAATGGCCTTTTTTACAAGCGTTACTTCTCGGTCTATGACTCGCTGCAAGCGGACAGTCCGAAGGGCAATCCC
This sequence comes from Terriglobia bacterium, assembly GCA_963840615.1. Taxonomy (GTDB): domain Bacteria; phylum Acidobacteriota; class Terriglobia; order Terriglobales; family Acidobacteriaceae; genus DATFTE01. The sequence continues at coordinate 6,098 of CAWJAA010000032.1, read as the reverse complement.
TCTGTTCCCTCCCCTGGCCCAGGCTTGAGCCGCAACTTCCTGACGTTTCGTATTCAACCCCATCCGCGGGTGGAGTTAGATCTCAACGAGAATTACTTCCGCGACATTCCCACCTTTGACCCTGCCCTGATCGGCACCGGGTTGCTCGACAAGTATCTGTTCCAGGGGTTCAGCGTGGGAGGGCGGGTGGAGGTGGTCAAAGGCATCTTCGTCTACAGCACCCTGGGACAGAGCAGCCGGTCCGGCGATACCACCAGTTCTTTGAACCAGGCCTATGGGCTGACCTTCAACCAGCTGCCGAAGCTGGGTTTGAGGGCCGATTTTCACTATTCGCGTTTCAACAGTTCGTTCGGCAGCGGTTCCTACGATGCAGTGTCGCTCTCGCGCAACCTGAGCGAAAGTCTGCACCTGGAAGTGTTGGCGGGCCAGCAGAACTTTGCCAGTTCCCTGACCAGCGCCGGCCGCAGCCGTTTCATCAACGCCAACCTGGAAACTACTTTGGGGGCGCACTACTTCATGCAAGGCGGCCTGGGCTTCAACCGTGGAGACTTGAGCTACGACCAGTGGCATTTCACGCTGGGCTACCGGTTCGATACCAAGTCGAAGGGCAAATGACGAAATCACTTCAAATCTCGGGCGGGTGGCGCAAGTGCGGGTTCGCCTCTCTACTGCTGCTGGTTCTGGTGCTGCCGGCTTCCGGCGAAACTCTGGATGAGTTGCTGGCGCGTACCAGCAAGCAGGTCTCCAGCTTCCTCGACCAGTTTTCGGCGGTGAAATGCACCGAGCACGTCGAACAGGACAAGCTGAACAAAGACGGCAAGGTGGAATTGAAACAGGAATCCACCTATGACTACCTGGTCATACTCAGCAATCCGGGCGGAGAACTGACACTCGACGAGTCGCGGCTGGCGGTTAAACAGGCGAAGGAAGACAAGAAAAACCGTTCCATGCTGGTCAGCAACGGCTTCGCCACGCTCTTTCTGATCTTCCACCCTTATTACATGGGAAGCTTCCAGTTCACGGCACTGGAAGATGAAGTTGTGGACAACCATCGATTCAGCAAAGTCGCTTTCCGCCACATTCGGGGATCGCGCACCCCCGCGGCGCTGTCGTTGCGCGGCAAAGAATATCCCCTTGAGCTTTCCGGCACGGCCCTGATCGACCCGCAAAGCGGTGCGCTGACGCACATTGAAGCCGGGATCGAAAACACCATGGAAGATGTCGGCCTCGACACTCTGCATTCCGAAGTGCAATACACGCCAGTCACCTTCAAGGGAGCCAGCGACACTTACTGGTTCCCGGCGCAGGCGAGCGTGGAAGTTGAAACGCCGCGCCAGCACTGGCGTAACATCCACCGCTTTAGTGATTACAAGCAGTTCTCAGTCAGCACCGAGGAGCAAGTGGCAAACAAATGAGCGCAAACGCAACGGTTGCAACTGCCGCAGTCATCTCGGCCCGCAATGGAGAGCGGGCGCATCGTATCCGGCTGTTCGCTCTCTACGGAGTGGCCATCGCCCTCATCGCCGGTCTGTCGGCATACGGCTTCAACTACTACACGCTGAGCGCCAGCGAGCGCCCCTTCTCTCCCAAGCACGTTCTGCTGCGGCCGAGCGGGTCGATTGGACTGAAACTCGGGTTCCTGGGCTTCCTGATCTTCCTGGGGATTTTTTTGTATCCCCTGCGCAAAGCCTGGCCGTGGCTCGGCCAACAAGGCAGCGCGCGGCACTGGCTCGACATTCACGTGCTGCTGGGGCTGACCGCTCCCTTCATCATTGCATTCCATTCTTCCTTCAAGTTCCGGGGTTTCGCGGGCATTGCCTTCTGGATCATGGTAGCGGTTTCGTTAAGTGGAGTGATTGGGCGCTATCTCTATTCGCAGATTCCGCGCAGAGTGAATGCAGCCGAACTCTCGATGAAAGAACTGCAGGAGTTCCAGGAGAAACTCGCGCATCAACTTGACCAGCAGGACCTGTTGCCGCAGGCGGACGTGCGTTCCCTGCTGAAGTTGCCCAGCCAGGAAAAAGTGGACCGCATGTTCATGTTGTTTGCGCTGGTTTACATGATGCTGCTGGACGTGGCCCGTACTTTCCGGATCGCAAAACTGCGACGGCATGCCCTCGGTTTCGGCGAGCAACTGGCGACGCTGGCCGGATTCCTGCCCACCCGGAACCGGGATCTGGAAAAAGCGATTGGCATGGCCCGGGAAGAAGCGGCCACGGCCAAGCGCGTGCTGTTTCTGAAACGCTCGCAGCAGGTGTTTCACCTGTGGCACGTAGTGCACAAGCCGTTCAGCTATACGTTCGCGCTGCTGGCGGTCATTCACATCGTCGTGGTGATGATGATGGGGTATTTTTGAGGACAGGCTGATGGACACCCTCATTGCTTTTATGGTCGCGGTGGTGATCGGGAGCTTCTTCGTGGGCGGCTACCTGAAGAGTCTCAAGAAAAGGGACGCGCGGGCACGCGCATCCGCGGAAAAGGGGAAACTGTTTTCCGAAGGGCCGAAAGCCCAGCACCCGCACATTGATACCACCTACTGCATCGGTTGCCAGACCTGCACTCATGTGTGCCCGGAAGGGGATGTGCTGGCCATGCTCGGCGGCAAAGCCGTCATCGTGAATGGCTATAAATGTATCGGCCACGGACTGTGCGCCGAGGCGTGCCCGGTGGGAGCGATCACCATGGTCATGGCCACGCCCGGCATGAGCGCCGACATGCCATACCTTTCTCCCGAGTACGAGACCAGCATCCAAAACCTGTTCATCGTGGGAGAACTCGGCGGACTGGCCTTGATCAAGAACGCCGTAAATCAAGGGCGCGACTGCATCGACACCATCGCGCGGCGCATGCGATCCAACGGCGGAGGCAGAGCCGGCCAGGACATTTACGACGTACTCATCATCGGCGCCGGTCCCGCGGGCATCAGCGCCTCGCTGCGCGCGATCGAAAACAAGCTGCACTACGTCACCCTGGAGCGCGATGAGATCGGCGGTACCGTGGCCAAGTATCCACGCCAGAAACTGGTGATGACCAGTCCGGTGGAATTCCCCATGTACGGGAAGTTCAAGAAGATGCAACTCTCCAAGGAGAACCTGCTTGCCTTCTGGGACATGATTTTGAACCGCGCCGATTTCAACGCGGTGACCGGCGAAAAGGTGGAGGACATAAAGAAAGGCGCGGACGGCATTTTCACGGTGTCGAGTGCGCACAACCAATATCGCACCCGCGCGGTGGTGCTGGCGCTCGGCCGCGCCGGGGAACCGCGGAAACTCGGGGTGAAGGGCGAGGAATTGCCGAAAGTCATGTACCGCCTGATCGAAGCCGATCACTACGTCAACAAGAAGATCCTGGTGATCGGCGGGGGCGATAGCGCGGTCGAAGCGGCAATGGGACTGGCGCACCAGGTCGGCAACGAAGTGACTCTCTCGTACCGGCAGGAACGCTTCAGCCGTATCAAAGAACGCAACGTGACGCGACTGGACGAGTGTATCCGCACCGGCAAGGTCAAGGTCCTGTTTCAGTCGAACCCGGTCGCGTTCACGCCCGAAAGCGCCGTCCTGGAGGTGGGCGGGAACCAACTGGAACTTGCCAACGACTACGTCTGGATTTTCGCAGGAGGAACCCCGCCTAACGATTTCCTGAAAAAAATCGGGGTGCAGTTTGGCAAAAAAGACATGACGTTGGAAGCCAGCCAGGAAGCCCGACAAGAAAAGCTGGCCACCCAGCAGTTCGCGGAGGCTCGGGCGGGAGCGCGGTAAGGGCTGCGATGGCGGTACCGATCCGTGGCAGGTTCGCGCGATCCGTTTTCTGAGCTTGAGAGCTATGCGGAGAATGCCGGCGACTTCGGACGGAGGAGCTCACTCGGCGGATTCGATTTCAGCTTCCAGGGCCTTCCAATCGAGGATCATGACACTGCGGCCATCGATCTTGAGCATGCCCTGCGCTTGCAGCCGTGAGAGGTTGCGGGAAACCAGTTCGCGCACCGTGCCGATCTGTGATGCCAACTCCTGATTGCTGGCAGGTAGCGTGACTTCCACGCCCTCGGCGGAACGATGCCCTTCCTTTTGCGCCAGGCGCAGCAAGAACGAAGCCAGCCGGTGGCGCACCGTGGTGAATGAGAGTTCTTCAATAATCCCGACCAGCCGGCGCAGGCGCGCACCCACCACACGCAGGACTTTCAACGCCACCTGGGGATGGGCAAGACAGAGCGCCTGGAAATCCTGTTTGCTCACAAAAAGCAGCGTGGCCTGGTCGATCGCGGCAACCGAAGCGGGATAATTCCCTCCGTCGAAGACCGGCAACTCGGCAATCGAACTGCCCGGACCATCAATGCTGAGTACTTGTTCGCGTCCGCCGGCGGAGCTCTTGAAAATCCGGACGTGCCCCGCCTCGACAACATAAAGTCCGGAGCACGGCTGCCCTTCGCTGAACACGGTTTCGCCGGCGGAATAGTGGCGCGGCAGCGCGCGCTGGGCGAGGAAAGCCAACTCGTTTTCCGTCAGCCCCGAGAAGATGGGAACGTTCGCCAGTGTTTGCCCAGGCGTGGACTTTGATTCCGGCACGGTGGCTATTGTACCGGAGCTAAACCCGGTGGAGTCCCGGATTGCCATGTCCACCTTCTCCAGCCGTCAACTCCCCGGCCAGGACCTCGACGTAGCGGACACGACACCAATTCGCACGGCACCCACGTCAGGGCATTAGTTGCCGCAATTTTGGGCGGCGGTCAGGGCTGGATCTTTCTGTGCCATCAGAGGCCGGCGGTGACGTTGACGGCGTCGAGGTTCCACGCATTGTAGCCGCCGCTGAAGTCCGTGACCTCGACGGTGTCAACCGGGATGCCGTCGCGCTGGGCATCAGGAGCCGCGGCGAGGACGTAGGAGAGCGCCTGGATCTGCGGGAGGACGGTGCTCTTGCCGACGACCGTGACGGCGCGGATTTCGTAGACTACGTCACGCACTTTGCCGTACTTGCCGAGGTCCGTGATCATGGTAGAGGTGATGTCAGTATTCAGGCCGACGTTAATGCCAATGGTGGCGTTGGAACTATTGCCACCGTAAAGCGGCGGAGTTAACAAAATGGCCAGGGTGGGAAAGGCTAGAGTCAGCCACAGGAGAGAAAGTTTCATATGCGAATCTCACGAACACACGCTCGCTGGCTCTCCTCGGCGATCCTGACGCCGGTGCTTACGAGATTGCACCCGACCGTCATTCAGTTTGGCCGGCCCAGCCAGGAATACTGCCACCCTACCGAGAGGTTCTGGTAGTTGCCGCCATACCGGATGTAGGTGCCGTTGCTATAGCTGAGTTTCAGAGACTGGTGCTTGGCGATGCGGACTGATCCGGTGCCTCCGAGACGAGAGTTCGCCTGTTTAGTTAGCGGGTTTTCTACGCCGGCAACGGTCGTGTTTCCGCCGACCCAGAAATTGCCATCGAGCGAGACCCAGTACCCCAGCTTGAAGTCGTAACTCAGGTGCCCTTCGAAGGCTCCAATGGGCTTTTGCGATTGAGATCGCGTCCCCGGATAGTAGGCATTACGCGACCAGAAATCATGATTTGTCGTGAAGAACCAAACTCCGGCGTACCCGTCGACAACCCACTTGCCCCAGCGTTGAGAATAGCCGAATTCCGGTTTGAAGGACCAGCGGTTCGCGCCCCAGTTAATCAGCTTGGTCGGATCGTACTGGCCGGTGGGAGCGATGACCTTGAGACCTACGCCTAGCAGGACCTTTTGCTGCCATTTGATGAACTCCTGGGGTGGCATCGCTGGGCCACCCTTAAGGTTGACCGTAAAGCGAAAGACCGAATCCACTAAGCCGGAGCGGTATAGGTTCTGCCCCGCCCCGGCCAATGTTCCCTGGAAGTGTCCGACTCCGTATGGCACTGCGGCGACGATGTTGGCCGACCGGCCAAAGAGACCAAATGAGTGGTAGTAGCTAAAGATAGGGACGCTGTATGTCCCCTTCGCGTCGCTGACTGGCAACGCGCCATTGAAATTGATACTGCCATGGTAGAAGGACTCGGTCAGGATGACTGCGTTGGAATGGAGCGGCGTAATGAGATAGGCCCGCGGAGCGAGGTCCTGGCTGAAGGCGCCACAAT
>CAWJAA010000031.1:0-54386 GCA_963840615.1 Terriglobia bacterium | reverse complement strand
AGATTGTGGAAGTGGAACTCAAGCAGAAGGGCACGCCGCTGCACCATGCCACGGTGATTGGCGATACCGTGGGTGATCCCTTCAAGGATACGTCTTCCGTGGCCTTGAACCCGGTCATCAAGTTCACCACGCTGTTCGGACTGTTGGCGGTGGAACTGGCGGTGAAACTGACGCACGATGCGGGAGCCAACGTCAGCAACATTCTGTCGCTGGTGTTCTTCCTGGTTTCGATCACCTTCGTGTACCGGTCGTTCTACGGCATGCGGATCGGAACCGAGATCGCCGGAGCAAAGAGCCACTAAAATAGTCTCGCTTCATGACGCCATCCGGGAGACCGGGTGGCGTTTTTATTGGAGGGCTCTTCCCGTGTACCTTGGCACGCCCGGTAAGTGAAATCCAGTGACGCTTCGATTGAAGGAGCTGTAAAGTTCCCGGGCACAGACCTCGACCTAGTTCGCCTTCCTGTTAAATCTTCCCAGGAATTGCTCGATCTCGTAGGAGACTCCGAAGCGATACAGGCGAGAAATGCTGTAATCGTTCAGGCCGAACTGCGGCGAGAAAGAGAAGGTAGACGCCGTCGGGCGCAGATCCAGTTGATAGTGGGTCCGAAGTAAAGTGAAGTGTCGTGGAGACCGAAGCTCCGGCACGGTCTCCGAGGCCGCCGTACATTTCCACTCCCGCCTCGAATTTCTCGCGGCAGAAGGCGCAATCGTGGCCGCCGGCGGCGAGCGCCAGCGGACGGCTGATCGCCCAGGCGTAACCGAATTCCCAGGGATCGCCTCCCAAGTTCTTTTCCGCGACAACATTTTCGCTAAGGTTCCAGCCGCGAAAGTTGCTGCCTAGAATCAGTCTCAGTTCCATCTCGCGACCGACGTCCCTGCGAGCCACGGCGTTGGGGTCGGCGAAGTCGAGCGCGCCGTCGTGTCCGACGACTTCGCGCAGGGATTTGTCGGCACTCAGGTTTTCATACTCGACATAAAGAACCGGGTTGATGACGTGCTCGCCGAGCAGGGGACGAAAGCGGTTCTCCCAACGGAAACCGGTGAAAATCGTGCTGTCCTGCTGCGTACTCTGACCGTCGAAATAGAACCCGGAGGTCCACCAGGTTTTTACCCCGTATTCAAACTCAAGGTTTGATCCGAGGAACGTATTGATCCCTGCCGATTGACCGACGACGTTCGACACTTTCGATTTCCAGGTCGCCGGGATCCTCCATTTCGTGGGAGTAGGCAACGAAGTAAGGACGCTCCTGGGCGACGAGAGGAACGGTTGCCAGAAGGAAGATCAAAACCGCGGCGCGAAATGGCAGCATAGGGTGACTCCATTATTGCAACTCTGTTGCATGTAATAACGCAGACTCATGATAACCCGGCAATCCCCCCGGGAGGTGATGGAGATCACAGGCAGTGCAGTTTTTGTTTCAGGATTGTTGCAACCAGTTGCAACCGGCCGCAGTCACGACGAGGCGCGACAAGTGGAGCAGTAGCCGCCAACTTCGAGGCGGCTGACGACAATGTGGAACTGGCAGTCGCGCTGGATTTGGCCTTTGAGCCGGTCAAAGAGATCGCTCTCAAATTCCGTGATGCGACCGCAGCGCAGGCAGGCCATGTGGATATGATCGCGCTGGGGACGGCGTTCGTAGTAGTGCTTCTCGCCCTGCATGTGCATCAGATCGAGTTCGTCGATCAGGCCGTGGCGTTTGAGCAGATGGATGGTGCGGTACACGGTGACGCGGTCGATCTGAGCATCGAGTTTGCGGGCTTTGCGCAGGATCTGGCTGGCATCGAGGTGCTGCTTGGCCGTTTCCATGACCGCGAGAATGGTGCGGCGCTGGCGAGTCATACGCAGGCCGCGGGACATGAGTTCGGCTTGAAGGCGTCCGGGCTGCTCCGTTTGAGGGAGGGGCATAGTTGTAACCTAGTTGCAACTGGATTGTAGCATGCGCGGCGGGTACGGGATGATACAGGTCCCAGGAAGAAAACGATCTTTTAAACCGCACGATCCCTAAGCACTGCGCAAAGAAGCACAGCTTCATAAGCCAGACCAGGATGAAGGAACAGAACCAGCGCCATTTAAGCAGAGGATGGGGTAGACGGCGACGCTATGGGCCTTTCATTTTCTCCTTGACGCTGTGGGCCAGTTTTTCGATTTCTTCCGCCTTGCGGACGACTTCGATGGAGAGGACGTGTTCGTTGGATCTATCGACGTATTGTTTAAGTTCGGTGGCGAGTTTAAGGAGGCGGTCAGCATCACGGCGGAGATTGTCCTGACGCTGCTGGTTGGCCCTCTTGGCCATGTCCTTTTCCATTTGCTCGCGCTGCTCGTCCTTCTGCTGGGGTGGCGAGAATGGAGGCTGTTGCGGCGCACCCATGGTGGCCAGTGGAGATGCGAGGAGCAGAACCAAAACCAGGAACCGTAACATCGATATGGGCTGCATGACCACCTCGAGTTGGGGTGTGGCGACGAACGATTATACGAGGCCGGCTCAGAGGGTAGATCCCCCGCTTGCTATAATCGCGCCGGAGACATGAATCCCTTGTTCACCCTGTTTTTGGAACTGGAAGCGGAAGACATTCCCGGACTGTTGCGCGCGTGGCGGGAGGACGCGATGACGTTTCTGCATCACGACCTGCCCAAGCTGCTGCTGGTCATGCTGGGGGCGTTGCTGCTGATCCGGGTGCTGCGGGCGGTGACCAACAAGATTGCGGACCTGCGGGAGCACCGCTTCGCGCAAGGGTTACGGGCGCAGCAGATTCACACGCTGGCGGGAGTCATGAACAGTGTAGGCGTGGTTGTGATCCTGTTCGTGGCTGGCTTGCAGGTGCTGTCGCTGCTGGGATTGAATCTGGGACCATTGCTGGCGAGCGCCGGCATTGCGGGATTGGCGATCGGCTTCGGAGCACAAACGCTGGTGAAGGACTGGATCAACGGCTTCTTCGTGCTGGTTGAGGACCAGTTCAACATCGGGGACACGGTGCGCGTGGCCGGGGTCAAGGGCGTAGTGGAGGAGATGAGCCTGCGGCGTGCGGTGCTGCGCGACGACGACGGCACGCTGCACATGGTACCGAACAGCCAGATGACGATCGTGTCGAACATGACGCGCGACTGGGCGCAGTTGGCATTGCGCGTGACGGTGGCCTACAGCGAGCCCAGCGACAAGGTGGTTACGCTGCTGGAGCAGATTGGCAGCGAGGTCCGTCACGACGCGGCATTTGCGGACGACATTGTCAGTGACATCCAGGTGCCGGGAATCGAGCATGCGGGCAACGGGGAAGCGGAGTATTTGATGCTCATCAAGACGCGTCCCAACAAGCAGTGGGCGGTGAGCCGCGAGTTGCGGATGCGGATCAAGGAGAGCTTCCTCAAGAACAAGATTCAAGCCGGTGCTCCGGGCCGGGTTTATGTGGCGGATGCGGGAACAGGGTCGAAAGCTTCGTAGGGAACCATCCTGATCGAGAACCTATGGCTTGGTTCTTCGTTTTCTTCTTCATCTCGGGTTTCTGCAGCCTTTTGTATGAACTGGTGTGGATGCGGCTCGCCATGGCTCATTTTGGCGTGACCACGGCGCTGGTGTCGATGGTGCTGTCGGTGTTCATGGCCGGACTCGGGCTGGGTTCATGGCTGGCGGGCCGAATGGTGCGGCGGTACGGAGAGAGCGTGCGCTTCCCTGCCCTGCGGATTTATGCGGTGGTGGAAGCGCTCATTGCCGTGTCAGCGGTAGCGGTGCCGCTGGAGTTGGCATGGGGAAATGCGTGGCTGGAGCGAGTGGGACCCGGACTGGCGCTGTCTTCCAATGGTTATTACGCGTTTGCCGGTGCCCTGCTGGCGGCGACTCTGCTGCCGTGGTGCGGGTTGATGGGCGCGACCTATCCGGTGGCAATGTTTGCGATGGTACGCGGAGAGCGCTCGTTCAGCCTGCTCTACGTGGCCAATGTGGTGGGTGCTGCGCTGGGGACGGTGGCGCCGTTGGTCCTGATCGAGGCCCTAGGGTTTCGGCGGACGCTGCTGGTAGGTTGCGGGTTGAACTTTGCGATTGCAGGGATGGCGTGGGCGGTGGGGGGACGGCTGTCGGCCAGGCGAGTGGCGCAACCGCTACGCCCTCGAGCGACAGGATCGGCTGGAACCTTGCTTCTGCTTTTCCTGACGGGATCGAGCAGCATGGGCATGGAAGTGGTGTGGACGAGATTGTTCACCCCGTACCTGGGGACGCTGGTGTATTCCTTTGCGATGATCCTGCTGGTGTACCTGGTGGCGACTTATGCCGGGTCACGAGCGTACCGGCGGAGCCGCGATCAAGGCGAGATGCGCAGCCTGGTGTGGATGCTGCTGGGAGTGGCCGGGGTGTTGTGCCTGCTGGCGGCCGACCCGACCATGCCGTTGCCGGAACTGTTGCGGCCGGTGGTGGGGATTGGTCCGTTTGCGGGCCTGCTCGGGTTCATCACCCCCATGCTGGTGGACCGGTGGTCGGCGGGAGATGCGGAACGTGCAGGACGGGCCTACGCGGTGAATATTGCCGGTTGCGTGGTGGGTCCGCTGCTGGCGGGGTTTGTTTTACTCCCTTACACCAGCGAACGCTGGTCGGTGGCATGGCTGGCGCTGCCGTGGTTTGTGGTGGGAATTGTCTCTGCTCGCAGAGCTGGAAGAAATGCGATCCCGGTGTACGCAGCCGCGGTGGCGGGAGTGATGCTGGTCCTGGTAATCCGGACGTACGATCAGCTTCTTCCCGCTGCAAGAGTGCTGCGCGATTCGACCGCGACCGTGATTGCTGCGACCATCGGTAACAGCAAGGAGTTGCTGATCAACGGCATTGGAACGACCAGGCTGGTGCCGATTACCAAGATGATGGCGCACCTGCCATTGGCGGAGTTGGGGCGTCCGGCCAAGAAGGTCCTGGTGATTGGCTTTGGCATGGGGACGGCGCACCGCTCGGTGCTGACTTGGGGAGTGGACTCGACGGTGGTGGAGCTGGTGCCGAGCGTGCCGCGGATGTTTTCGTATTACCACGCGGATGGAGATCGGGTGCTGGCCTCTCCGCTGTCGCACCTGGTGATCGACGATGGGCGGCGCTATCTGGAGCGCAGCCGGGAAACATTTGATGTGATCGTGCTCGATCCTCCACCGCCGGTGGAAGCGGCCGGAACGAGCTTGCTGTATTCGTGCGAGTTCTACCAGCTGGCAAAGGCGCATTTGAGTGCGGGCGGGATTCTGCAGCAGTGGTTGCCCTATGGAGATGCCACGGTGGAGTCGGCGATGGCGCAGGCGTTGATGCTGGAGTTCCCCTATGTGCGCGGGTTTCGCGGGTTTGGAGGCCAGGGATTCCATTTTCTGGCAAGCCAGTCTCCAGTGGCGGAGAGATCGGCTGCGGAGCTCTCAGCGACATTGCCGCCTGCAGCCGCGGCGGATCTGTTGGAGTTTGGGCCGAAGTCCAGCGCCGAAGCACAGTTCGCGGCGATTCTGGGCAGCGAGTTCCCTGTGGAAGGGATGGTCGCGGCGCAAGCAAATGCGCCGGTGCTGCGGGATGATCGTCCCGTCAATGAGTTTTTCCTGCTGCGGGCGACGCCGAAAGAATTGGAAAACATTCGCCGGGCCCAGGTGGGAGCGTGGATGAAGTAAAGCGGTGAGCGTCTGATGATGGCAATAAAGTCGGTGGCAATAAGATAAAAAGGGACGGGCGAGTTGCCCGTCCCTTCACTTCATTACCCTTTCTCTTACAGCGAGCTCATCTTGGCCAGGAATTCGCTGTTGGTCGTCGTTTTGGCGAGCCGTTCGATCAGCAGTTCCATGGCTTCGACCGGCGATAGCGGGTTCAGGACTTTGCGCAGGACCCAGATGCGCTGCAGGTCTTCTTTGGGGATGAGCAGCTCTTCTTTACGGGTGCCGGAACGCTGGATGTCGATGGCCGGGAAGGTTCGCTTGTCGACCAGTTTGCGCTCCAGGATGATTTCGGAGTTGCCGGTGCCTTTGAACTCTTCGAAGATCACATCGTCCATGCGGGAACCGGTATCGATAAGCGCCGTCGCAATGATGGTGAGCGAGCCGCCTTCTTCGATGTTGCGGGCGGATCCGAAGAAACGTTTCGGACGCTGCAACGCGTTGGAATCGACACCGCCGGAGAGCACTTTGCCGCTGGGCGGAACGATGGTGTTATAGGCGCGGGCAAGGCGGGTGATGGAGTCCAGCAGGATGACCACATCGCGCTTGTGCTCGACCAGGCGCTTGGCTTTTTCGATCACCATTTCGGCGACCTGCACGTGACGGGCGGCGGGCTCGTCGAAGGTGGAGGAGATGACCTCGCCCTTGACCGAGCGCTGCATGTCGGTGACTTCTTCCGGACGCTCATCGATGAGCAACACCATCAGCACGACTTCGGGATGGTTGGTGGTGATGGAGTTGGCCACGTTCTGCAGCAGCATGGTCTTGCCGGCACGTGGCGGAGAGACGATCAGACCGCGCTGTCCCTTGCCGAGCGGGGTCAACAGGTCCATGACGCGGGCGCTGATGTTCTCCCGGACGGTCTCGAGTTTGAGACGCTCCTGCGGATAGAGCGGTGTCAGGTTATCGAACAGGATCTTGTTGCGCGCTTCGTCGGGTGATTCGAAGTTGACGGCTTCGATCTTCACCAGCGCGAAATATTTTTCGCCCTCGTGCGGAGGACGGACCTGGCCGCTGATGGTGTCGCCGGTCTTGAGATCGAACTTGCGGATCTGCGAGGGCGAGACGTAAATGTCGTCGGGGCCGGGCAAGTAGTTGTAATCGGGAGAGCGAAGGAAGCCGTAGCCGTCGGGCAGAATCTCCAGCACGCCTTCGGCAAAAATGTGGCCTTCTTTTTCGCTTTGCGCCTGCAGGATCTTGAAAATCAGGTCTTGCTTGCGCAGACCGCTGGCGCCGGGCAGATCCAGAGATCGGGCGATCTTGGTCAGCTCCGTAATGTTTTTTTCTTTGAGTTCAGCGATGGTCATTATTCACCTGCGAGGGAATTTTCAAAGGGGGGTTCAGCAAAAAGGAAGACTTACACCCGCGAGGCAAAAAAGGCGGGGCTGGTTAAGCAGCCCGCCTTTGCGCCTCGGCAAAATGTTCTGGTTCGGACAGAACCGAAGTCCGCTCCGAGCTTGCAATCTTGTCCAGGACCTCGTTCATGGTCTCCTGGATTCTGGTGTTGGGCTTGTGAAACTTACGGGTCGCCTTGGAAGCAAGCTGACACAGCATATAACGGTTCCGCAAAGTGTGCAAAGCGTCAAAAACGCGATCAGAACGCATGAGTCCTCTCTTCCTAATTGAGCCGGCCAATCGTACCGTTCCCACCTTACCCTCGGCGTGAGGGTTCCCGCGCCAGAAGGTGTATCTCACTCAATTCAGATGGGATATACGGGAAAGCTCTGACTACACTAATAGATGCTCCGCAAGCCTGGAAAGTTTCTCAGTGTTTCAGGATTCAGTCCATTGTCAGCGGAGGTACATCAGGTGCCGACTGGCTCGAACATTCCCCTAGAACGCTTAACCCTACCCGGAAATCGGGCCAACGTCAAGTGTTTCTTATACTTCGATATTTGTTCGTATATTGAACCAGGGACTGGACTTACAGGCCAGAGACTGAGGTGAGGCCCTCCGCCGGACTGGGGAATCAGGGCTGCAGATACGGAAAGGGTCGACAGAATTAAAGAACGCCGGGCAGGCGGAGGAGACTGGCCGTTCAGTTTTCAGTCACGATTGCGGAAGGGCATTCTGCCGACCAACGCGGTGCGGTCGGCCTGGAGTTGGGTGGTGATTAAAACCCTTGAAAGAGTGGTGGTGTAGCTAAGGCTGCTGAATTTGCTCGATGCTTCCAGGCTTTGGAGCTCGTTCCCTTCCGGCTCAGTTTGGCGGGGCGACGACCAGGCTTTCCCAGCCATCATATTCTCCGTCAGTCTCCTTGGCGAAGCGGACCAGTTCGACGACCATCTGATTCAGGGCATTGGGGTGGGCCGTCTGCGAGAGGCAGGCACCCCAGGGAGCCGGCCGAGTCCGGTCCTCCGAGGTCGCGTACACCGAGTATCCGAATTCGGACGTTTGCTGAATAAAATTTGCCCGATTCATCTCTGTCTTGAAGTAAATCCAATGGCGGATTTCTCGCCCCTCCTGCAAGGGATCCCCATGTTTCTTGAGGGCCTCGACAACTCTGCGGTTCTTGATCCTTGCCAGGTCTGCTTCGGAGGGATGCAGTACGGAGAGGTATTGCTCCCATTCTGGATCGTTCTTGCTCCCCCAATCGAAGCGGTACTCAGGGGATAAGGACAGGACTGTGTTAATCGCGGTCCCGTCGGGTGGAGGCTTTGGCAGGTAAAAATAAAACTCGCGCCGGCTATCTCCGGTAATGCGACCGACGAATCTGGCGTCGAGTTGCTCGGCGAGAGTTACGGTGAGACTGTCTTCGAGCTTCCAGAGCGCGCCTGCCTCTCCTTCCCCGGATAACCCGTCCGATCTTGACTTGACCATGTAAACCCGCACCCACAAAAGCGATGTCCGGGAAGGATCGGGCTGCTGGTCGAGGTCCACGAAGATGGAGGCAAGCTTCCCATCCACCATGCAGAGGTAAGAGTCCCATCCGAAAGACATAAGCGTCCTGTCAATTCTATAGCGGAACGCATGGCTGTGTTGTCGCCGAAGATGCAATCCGGGCGTTCCTTCGGGACTGATCCCTTATCGCGAGCCACCGGTGCGATTTGCGCGGTTGCTGGTTCACGAAGTGGCCTTCAAATCTCCCTGACAAAGTCAGGGTGAGAAAGGGCAATGTTTTGGTTTCACGCCCAGAAGGTGCGGTCCAGGGTGCGGTACTGGATGGCTTCCGCGATATGTTTAGGCTCGATGGCGGGGGCGCCCTCAAGGTCGGCAATGGTGCGGGCGACCTTCAGGATGCGGTCGTGGGCGCGGGCGGTCAGCCCCTGCTGGGTCATGGCGCGTTCGAGCAGGCGCTCACAGTCGGCGGAAAGGTCGCAGAAGGAGCGGATGTGGCGCGGGGCCATCTGGGCGTTGCAATAGAGCTTTTCGCGCGACTTGTTGGCAGAGAATCTGGCCAGTTGAGCGTCGCGGGCACGCATGATTCTCGCGCGGATACTTGCCGAGCTTTCCGGTTCCGTGCTGGATCGCATTTCCTTGTAGTTCACCGCCGGAACATCGATGTGGATGTCGATGCGATCGAGCAGTGGGCCCGAGATCTTCGACATGTAACGCTGGATCATAGGCGGGGTGCAGTGACACTCGCGGCTGCGGTCGTTGAAATAGCCACAAGGACACGGGTTCATCGCGGCGGCGAGCATGAAGCGGGCGGGAAAGGTCAGCGACATGGCAGCGCGTGCGATGCAGACGGTGCCGTCCTCGAGGGGCTGGCGCATGACTTCGAGGACATTGCGGGGGAACTCCGGCAGTTCGTCAAGAAACAAAACCCCATTGTGGGCCAGAGAGACTTCGCCCGGACGTGGGATGGCGCCTCCTCCGATCAGGCCGGCATCGGAGATGGTATGGTGCGGGGCGCGGAAAGGGCGCACGCCAACCAGACCCGCGCCGGGGTCAAGGACTCCGGCGACACTGTGAATCTTGGTGGTCTCCAGCGCTTCCTCAAAGGTGAAGGGCGGCAGGATGGTGGGCATGCGCTTGGCGAGCATGGTTTTACCTGAGCCGGGAGGGCCGATCATCAGGATGTTATGGCCTCCAGCGCAGGCCACTTCCAGGGCGCGCTTGGCGCTTTGTTGTCCACGAACGTCCTTGAAGTCGACAATATAATGCTGGGCTTCGCTCAGCAGGCTTTCGTTGTCGACTTTGAAGGGCACGATGCCATTGCCGGTGTTCACAAAGCGGATGACATCGAGCAGCGAACGCACGGGGTAGACTTCCACGCCTCCTACCATGGCGGCTTCGCGGGCGTTGAGTTCCGGGACAACCACCCGGCTGATCTTCTTACCGCGGGCTTCAATGGCAATGGGCAGAGCGCCACGGACGCCACGCACGCCGCCATCGAGCGATAGCTCACCGACAAACAGGCAGTCGGAGATTTCTTTCTTATTAAGGCCTCCATAGGCGCCCAGGATGCCGAGCGCCATGGGCAAGTCAAACCCGGAACCTTCCTTGCGGATATCCGCAGGCGCAAGGTTAATGGTGATCTGGGTGGGCGGGATATCGTAGCCGCAGTTCTTGAGGGCGGCGCGCACGCGGTCACGGCTCTCGCGCACCGCGGCATCGGGCAGGCCGACGGTGTGAAAATGGTCCTCGGGCATCTTAATACCCGACACATCGACCTCGACTTCGATGATGCTGGCGTCGATGCCGTAGACGGCGGCGCTCAGGGTCTTGTACAGCATTGGTCCTGGGTTGCAGGCGGACAGAATCGCTCGGACGAGTGGGGACGAGGGGAAACCAGCCGGCCGATCGGCGGTAAAAATTCAGGATACGCTGAGGCCAGCCCGAGCCACCGTGACCATGGTCACGAATCGAGGTGACAAGTTCCGCCGTACCAAGATATCCAATAGCCTCAGGTTGTGTGCCTCTGCGGGCTACAATTAGGATTCGGCTAACGCCTCCATCAATCTGAACCAGCTTCACCCCGGTTAAGAAGACGCACTTTTTATGCCAGAAGACCAACAGGACCCATCCCGACCACGGGCCTCCAGTCAATTCGAAAAAGAAGAGATGTGGCTATGGCGGATTGCCCTGCTGTTTCTGGTGCTTCTGGCCACCGCCCTGGCAGCCGAGTCCTGGGACCGGTTGCACGATCTGCCCTATCACCTCAGGCTGATTCCGGTGGGCATGTTCTCGGCCGCGATTGCGTTTGCGGCTTTCACCTATGGACGCAGGAAGCGGGTGGCAGAGCTCAAAACACTGGTCCAGGGGTTGCAGGAGCACGCCACCCCCACTGAGGAACAACTCGACCAACTGGGACAGGTCATCGCGCGGTCGCAGCGCAGCTTTAAGGAACTGATCGATTCCATCGATGACGTGGCCTTTGCCATTTCGCTGGATGGCACACTACGCACCGTGAATCGCCAGGTGACGGAACTGATGGGCCTGGGGTACGGGCAGATCGTCCATCAAAAGCTCGATACTTTCCTCGAAGAACCGAAGCGCGCAGAGGTGGAGGCTGGCCTGCCGCGGTTCCTGGAGAAGCGGCGATGGTCTGGGCTGGTCACGGCGCGCCTCAAGAACAGTTCGCGGGTGCGATATTTCGACTGCGTGCTGAACGCGATCGTGAAGGCCGACGAGGTGGTGGGAGTCAGCGTCCTGGCTCGCGATGTGACCGAAGAGCGCGAGAAAGAGCTGCGCTTCACCGAACTGTTCGAGACATTGCAGGAAGGCGTCTACTTCAGCACCCCAGAAGGAAAACTGCTCGACGCCAACGCGGCGCTGGTGCAAATGCTGGGGTACGGGACGAAAGAAGAACTGGTGACGCTCGATACCAGGGGGTTGAATTCCGATGGCGGTCAGCCGGCGGTGCTGGGGCGTAGCGCCAATGACCGCGGAGGCGTGCGCACCCGTGAGATCACCTTGCGGCGCAAAGACGGGAGCACCGGAGTCTTCCAGGACTCGTCGCGGGCGGTATGGGACGCCGCGGGAACCATCATCCGATACCAGGGAACCCTGGTGGACGTTACCGGCCGGCGGGAGATGGAGAGAACGCTGCGGCAGCAGGAAGAATTTCAGCGTTACCTGCTCGAGAGCTTTCCTGATCTGATTCTGGTGCTGGACCTGGAGGAGCGTTACAGCTTTGTCAGCGCCCGCATCCGCGACCTGCTCGGATTCCGGCCTTCCGACCTGCTGGGCACCAAACTTGACCAGAAAGCTGGTCACTCTGCGGAGTTCGTGGCCTTGTGCCGCGATGTGAGTTCCGGGCGAAAGAAATTCGCCTTCTGTGAGTTCGGGACGAAACATCGCGATGGGAGCTGGCGTACCATGCGAGCCACGGCCAGTCCTCTGTATGACTCCGAGAACCGGCTCAATGGCGTCATCGCTTCGGTACGCGATATCACGATTGAGAAAAAGCTGGAGCAGCAGATCATTCAGAGCGAGCGGCTGGCGGCGATGGGGCAGATGATTGGGGGGTTCGCGCACGAACTCAACAATCCCCTGACCAGCGTTCTGGGACTGACGGAGCTGCTTTTGGAAGACCAATCGGATGAAAAGGTCCAAAAGCAGTTGACGATGCTGCAGCAGCAAGCCCGGCGGGCAGCGGAGATCGTGCAGAACCTGACTTACTTCTCGCGGCCTCCAGCACCGGGCAAGAGTAGCATCCAACTCAGTGAACTGGTGCAGAGAACCCTCCACCTGCACGCCTACTCGCTGCGCAAGAACAACATCACCGTGGACTTCATGCCCGACACCGGGTTGCCACTGGTGAGCGGGGATCCGCACCAGTTGATGCAGGTTTTCCTGAACCTGATCCTGAATGCCGAGCAGGCCATGCGCGAGGTGCACGACCGGGGAGCACTGCGGATCCGGATGGCGAAGGGCGATGCCGTCGTGCTGGTGACCTTTGAAGATGACGGGCCGGGGATCGCAGCGGAGATTCTGCCGAATATTTTCGATCCGTTCTATACCACCAAGCGGCCGGGACGAGGAACCGGATTGGGGTTGAGTATCTGTAAAGCGATCTTGCGGGAACATGGCGGGAACGTGGACGCAACCTCGGGATCCTCGGGTGGGGCGCTGTTCACCGTGACGTTGCCGGTGGGATCGACTGCTCCAGAGACAAAACCCTAAACCGCAGAGCGCGCGAATATCAAGAGACGGGCTCGACGCCCGTCTCTTTCTTGTTTGCGAGTGGATGGATTGCCGGCGCGACGCCGGCCCTACCTCTCTACGGCCATGGCGACCGCGTTGCCTCCGCCGAGGCAGAGAGCGGCGATGCCGCGATGGACATCGCGGCGGATCATTTCATAAATCAGGGTGATCAGCACCCGGGCACCGCTGGCTCCGATGGGATGACCGATCGCAACCGCGCCGCCGTTCACATTGACCTTATTGGGATCGAGTCCGAGTTCGCGCATGACGCCGAGCGCCTGGACAGAGAAAGCCTCGTTGAGTTCGTAAAGGTCAACGTCTTCGTTCTTCCATCCCGTCTTTTCCCAGATCGTGCGCACGGCTCCCACGGGAGCCATCATCACCCATTTGGGTTCGACGCCACTGGTGGCCTGGGCGACGATGCGCACCATGGGTTGGGCGCCAAGTTCTTGGGCGCGGGTAGCGCTGGTGACCACCACGGCCGCGGCTCCATCATTCACTCCCGGCGCGTTGCCGGCAGTCACCGTGCCATCTTTCTTGAACGCGGGCTTGAGCGAGCGCAGCACTTCGATGGTTGTATCCTCGCGAGGGGATTCGTCTTTTTCGAAGATACTGGGAGGGGCGCCCTTCTTCTTCGCGGGCAGTTCGACGGGAACAATCTGCGATTTGAAGCGGCACTCTTTGATCGCGGCCACCGCTTTGCGGTGGGAGTTGACGGCGAATTCATCCTGCTCCTCGCGGGCGATGCCGTATTTCTCCGCCACGTTCTCTCCGGTGATGCCCATGTGGTAGTCGTTGTAAATGTCCCACAAGCCATCGTGAACCATCGAGTCGATCACCTGCTGGTTCCCCAGACGATATCCTTTGCGCGCTTGCATCAGAAGATAGGGGGCATTGGTCATCGATTCCATGCCGCCGGCAACCACGATGGAACTGTTTCCAGTCTGGATTGCTTGGCTTGCGAGTGCGACGGCTTTGAGTCCGGAGCCACAAACCTTGTTTATAGTCATGGCACCCACTTGGGGGGAGAGACCGCCGAAGATGGCGGCCTGACGCGCCGGGTTTTGACCGAGGCCGGCGGTGATCACGTTGCCCATGATGCACTCGTCCACCTGCTTGGGATCGAGCTTGGCGCGATTCACCGCTTCACGAACCACGATGGCTCCGAGCTGTGGAGCGGTGAAATCGGAAAGACTTCCTTGAAATTTCCCCACCGGCGTGCGGCAGCCGGAAATGATGACGACCTCGTCAAAAGCGGGCATATATGAGCTCCTACGATGATTTCGCAACCATCATTATAGATGTCCGAAGCGGAAGAAACCTCGAAATTCCCTGGGTCGAGAGAAGAAACGGAACAGGAGCGGGATCCCATTGCAGGTCGCAGCGACGGAAACAACGAATACGATTTTCTCTCGCGAAGACCCGAGCAATTGCGTCGTTGATCGCAGAATTTTTCTTGCGCTGAGTACCTCTGGTGACTTTGGTGCACCGGTCGCACGCTCAGTGGATGTCATTTTTCTCTTGACATCAGATTTTGTTGACTCTATACAATCAAACAGTTGCAACAGAAGACCGTTGCATAGTCCATGAAAAATGGAAAGGGAGAATAGATCAATGGCAACCAAAAAGAAGGCAGCGAAAAAGGGCGGCAAGAAGAAACACTAAAGCCCTGCAATACGCAATGAACCGAGGGGACGCGAAAGCGTCCCCTAAGTTTTTGTGGGGAGAAAGCCGACTGGACGCGGCCGCACCTCAGTTGCCCTTCGGGGGCGTATAGAGGCGGGTTTCTGTTCGCGGACAGAGGCTGCGGAAGGGACAGGCTTTGCAGCGGTAGTAGTCCGGCCTGGGTTCGAAGCGGCCATCGGCGATCTGTTCGGCGACTTCCTCTACTTTGAGCCTCGCCTCTTGCAGTTCGAGATCGCCGCGGCGAGTGAAGATGGAACTGTTCTCTTTGAGGTTGTAGAGGACGAGGCGATCGGCCTGATATCCCCATTTCTCACGGGCGGCCAAGGCATAGATGGAAAGCTGCAGGCTTTCATCGGCATCCTCTTGCGACTGCGGCTTGCCCGTCTTGTAGTCGGTAATGGCGACATGGCCATCGCCCAGGTCGTCCACGCGGTCCATGCGACCCACGACCGTGGTCTTACCCATGGGAATCTCGAAACTTTCTTCCGTATGCAGGACCTTTGGCGCCGGGTCGCGGCGGCTGATGGCGAGGAAGTCTTTCAATTGCTGAATTCCGTCCTTCTCGTAAAGCTCGAACTGGTACGGATCCTGAATCCCCGCGGCGGCCAGATCCATGCGGAACAGGTCAATGAGAGCTTGCTCCTCCATGGGACGTCCCAACTGAACGGAGTCGTAGTAGGTCTTGAGCACCCGATGCATGGAAGCGCCGTATTGCAGCGGTGCGGGAGGCTCAGTCGGCAGACGCCACTCGCGTTCGAGTTTGAACTGCAGCGGACATCTCTGGTAAGCCGTCACGGCGCTGGGACTCAGCCGGGCGCTGAGATTCGAGGCAGGGGGAAGCGCCACCCACTCTGCGGTGCGCGATGCGATCGCGGGATCGGCGGCAACCGCGAAGATTTCGGTCTGGTAGGCGCGGGCCTCGCGCTTGCACAACCCCGGCGCGAGGGTACGGTCGTGCGCCAGTTCTCTCAAATACACCGACGGCGCAGGCTCTTTCCCCGTCCCCTTCTTGCCGTAGAGCGTAAGCGAATCGCGGGCACGGGTCATGGCGACGTAGAACAAGCGGCGTTCTTCCTGTTGGTGCAGGGTTTTGTCGTCGCCCTGTCCGGCGGAATCGGGATCGCGGAGACCCTGGGGGAATTCGAACAGGGGCTCCTTGAAGTTTGTCGGGAACGAGGGGGAGTGCACCCGAAGGACAAAGACGTGATTGAATTCGAGCCCCTTGGCAGCGTGTGCGGTGAGCAGAGTGACCGCATTCTCGTCGGTTGACGGCAGGGGGATAACACCTCCGAATTGACGGAAGTCGTCGAGGTATTCGAGAAATTCGCCGAGCTTGCCGGTTTCGGTAATAGGTTTCCCCTCCCACCTGGTGGTGAATTCAAGCACGGCTTGCACAGTCCGCGATGCGGAATCCAGCGCGAATCTCCGCAGAATAATTTCCAGCGCGGCGCCAGCCTGGGCTCCCGCATGCTCGATTTCGTCCTTAGCCTGCTGCAGGGTGTCGAGTACGGCCTTTCCGCCCGCGATCTTTCCGAGAACCGAACCTACGCTGGCCGCCTGGTCATTTCTCGGCAGGGCGCGAATGCCAGCCCGCAGATCTTCGGGATTCACCTCGAACTGAGGCAAGGCCGCCACCCGGAAAAGACTGGAACTGTCTTTCAGGGAGACGACTCCTCCGGCACAGGCCAGAAGGTCGCGAACCTCGGGGGTGTCGGTGACATCCATGTTCTCGATGATGAAAGGAATTCCCTTCTCCGCGAGCTCCTGGGTAATCTGCTCGCGATGAGCGTGCAGACGATAGAGGATGGCGAAGTCGTTCCAGGAAGCGCGCAGTTGCTTCTTCTTCTCCTGGATCACCGAGACAATGTCGGCGCTCTCCACCTCTTTGTCGGTGAAGGCGATGTCTACGGGAACACTTGGAAGCGGCTTGTCTTCGCTCCGAGCCTCTTCTTCGCGGGCCGAGACCAGAGGCGAACGCTGGTAGGGGAAAACGTTCCTGGCCGTCGAGAAAACGTCAGGATTCTTCGAAATGGCCGTGAAAGCGGAGCGGAGAATGGGCGTGGTTGAGCGGCGGTTCTTGTCGAGAACCACCAGTTTGGCGTCCTTAAAGTGATGCTGGAAGAGAGCGAAGGCTGCGCTGGATGCCCCGCGAAAGCGGTAGATGGCCTGGTCGGGATCGCCTACGGCGAAGACGTTGCGCTCTTCGCCTGCCAATTGCTGCAGGATCTTTACCTGCGCGAAGTTGGCGTCCTGAAATTCGTCGACCAGGATGAAGCGAGCTCCCGGCCGCTCCTGGGCCAGGATTTCGTCGTCGCTAAGAAGCAGGCCGTGCGCGCGGGTGATCATCTGGCCGAAGGTTCCCAGGTTCTCCTCGCGCAGCATGCGTTCGACGACGGTGAAGACGTGGGAAATCTCCCGGCACCGGGCATGGGCTTCGGCGAGACTGAGGGTGGCCGCTTCCTTCGACTTGGTGACGCGCGGCACCGGCAACTCACCACAACCGACACGGCGAATATAGTCGGCGTATTTGTCCGGTCCCACCAGTTCGTCCTGGCAACGGCGCATGAAGTCGAGCAGATCGTGCAGGAACTGGGTGGTATTGGCCGCGCGCACGAAGTAATTCAAATTCAACTCGCGAATGCGGCGGCGGAGGTAGATCCACAGATCCGCATCTTCCAGCAGGCGGAAACCTTTGCCGCGACGAATGAGCAATTCATTGCAGTAGGCGTGGAAGGTCTTGGTTTTCAGCTTCGAAACATCGGTTCCGCGAAGTTCGGCGCGTACCCGCTCGCCCATTTCCCGGGCCGCGTTGTCGGTGTACGTGACCGCGAGAATCTGTTCGGGGGCAATGCCCTCTTCGCGGATGAGACGCGCAATGCGGCGGATGAGGACTGTCGTCTTCCCGGTGCCGGCGCCGGCCACCACCAGCATGGGTCCGTGAACGTGTTCGATGGCCCGGCGCTGGCGATCGTCGGGGGTGAAAGTTGGATTCCTGGGCGGCACTGAGAGTGAGGATAGCAGAGGGCGCGGGGCTGCGGCAGGGGCTGCATGAACCCTAACCATGAAACTCGCGAGGGATCACGGAGTTTTCCTTTGTGTTCCTTGGTGTCGTTGGTGGTGGATGTCTTTACGCAGGCAGCCTGTACTCGAAGTCGTAGGAATGCTTCCCGTCTCTGATGTTGATGGTCATCGTTCCGGTCAGACCTGCAAGTTGGCCGGTGCCGGAGTCGGGAACCACGGAGATACTCAGTTGTGGCGTACCCCGCGTCATGGTGCCGGAGTGCTGCAGGATGAACGTCCCCTCGCGGCCGTGCAGTCTTCCGGTGACCTTCTCAACAGCGACGTACCCGGCCGAACCCTTGACCTCCGTGCCGGCAGTCAGCATCTGACCCTGGCTGGTCGCTTCGAGGTCTCCGTGAAACTGTTTGTCGATCGACATGCGTCCGAGGCTGGGGTCGGCGGCGTTATCGGGCTGGGGCGTGAGTTTGACTTCGAATGGTCCGGCGGCATGGGGCATCACGGGCTCCTCTCAGAAATGAGCAGTGTAGAACAGTTTCAGGAGTTCATGACAACTGGGACAGCGCGACCGCCAGACCCGCGATGGCGGCGGTTTCGGCGCGCAGGATGGTGGAACCGAGCGACGCGGAGATCCATCCGGCATCCCGGAAGAGCTTGAGTTCGGGCTCGGTCCATCCACCTTCAGGGCCGCAGGCGAGGATGAGGTCGGTGGAATTCCGCGGGATTACGTCGCGCAGCATGACGGTGGTTTCGCTTTCGGAGAGGACGATACGGGTGTTTCCGGGCAAGCCGACGGCCTCTTTCAGTTTGATCGGATCTGCGATTTCCGGCGGAGCGACCCTGCGCGATTGTTCCGAGGCTTGCATCGCGAGACGCTGCCAGCGTTCCCGGCGTTTGCTGGCAGCCGCGGCAAGGTGCGACTCGGTGCGTTGGGCAATGACCGGAACGATGCGAGCCACTCCCAACTCCGTACATTTTTCGATCGCCCATTCCATGCGGTCGAATTTGAAGATGGAAACGAGCAACGTAACCTTGGCATTGGAGGCAGCGGGGAGTTCGTCTCCGAGTTCGAACTCGACGCGCTGGTCGGTGATGGAAATAATCCGGCCGCTCCGGACAGCGGTCGGGGTGGCGATGTCGAATTCCTGTCCCACGCGGGCGCGCAGGACGCGGGAGAGGTGAGAGGCATGCTCTCCGCTGAGAACGGCGCGGTTATGGAAGACTTCGTCGGCGATCCAGCGGCGGCGGGTCATGCGGGGGATAGTTTAGCCGAGTCGCGTCTCTGCAGGCTCATGCGCTCCTTGGCCGCTTCATTCGCGGCTACGCTCGGGCCAGAATCTGGTGTCGCTGCACGACTGGACGGGTGAGCTCGCCCGTCCCCACATTGACTTGTCGTCGAAGAATCAGCCGAAGATATCTTTTACTTTCCCCAGCAGGGTGCGGCGTTGCGGCTTGTTCTCTACCGGGGTCATGCTTTCCAGTTCTTGCAGCAGTTCTCGCTGGCGCTTGGTCAGCTTTTGCGGTGTTTGCACGCGGACTTCTACGATCAGGTCTCCCCGGCCCCGGCCATTCAGCACCGGCACGCCCTTATTGCGAATGCGGAGCGTGGTTCCAGACTGGGTTCCCTCGTGAATCTTGAGCATGTGGTTGCCTTCGAGCGTCGGCACCGAGATCTCGGCTCCCAGGGCAGCCTGGGCGAATGACACCGGCATCACGCAGTGCAGGTCGTTGCCTTCGCGCTCGTAGAACGAATGCTCTTTGACGTTCAGGACGACGTAGAGGTCTCCCGGAGGTCCGCCGAAGGGACCGGCTTCGCCGTAGCCGGAAAAACGGATGCGGGTGCCGTCCTCGACTCCGGCGGGTACCTTCGCCTCGATGGTTCTTTGCCGAAGAATGCGGCCTTCGCCTTTGCACTTGGGGCAAGGATCGGTGATGACGCTGCCGCTGCCCTGGCAGGTCGGACAGGTGCGGGCGATGCTGAAGAACCCTTGCTGGTAGCGGACCTGCCCGCGCCCGGCGCAGGACCGGCAAGTGGCCGGAGCTTTGCCTGATGCGGCACCGGAGCCGTTGCAGTCTTCGCAGCTCTCATGGCGGCGGACGTTGACTGAGGTTTGAGTGCCGAAAACGGCATCTTCGAATTCAATGGTGAGGTCTTCGCGAAGGTCGGCGCCGCGCTGCGCGCGACTGCGGCGTCCTCCGGAGGTGCGCCCCCCGAACATTTCCCCGAAACCAAAGCCGAGGAAGTCGTTCAGAATCTCGTTAAGATCTACCCCGACAGCGGGATCAAAACCACCCATGCCACCGCTGACTCCCGCGTGGCCAAAGCGGTCATAGGCGGACCGCTTATCGCCATCGCAAAGCACGGCGTAGGCTTCGGTCGCTTCCTTGAACTTCTCTTCCGCGTCAGGGTTGTTGGGATTGCGGTCGGGATGGTACTGAAGCGCCAACTTGCGATAGGCGCTTTTGACCTCCTGCTCGCTGGCGGTGCGGGCGACGCCCAGCACCTCGTAGTAGTCGCGTTTTCCGTTACTGGCCAGAATAGTCTCGTCCTAGGTCGTTGGTCTTTGCTCGATGCAACTGGATCGCCGGTCGTTTTTGAGTTTACTGAACAACCTACGACGAATGGCTGTTCCTTGCTACCTTCACCATCGCAGGCCGAAGCAGACGCTCTTTCAGCTTGTAGCCTCGTTGCAACTCCTCGAGCACCTCGTGGTCTTTGGCATCCTTGGTGTCCACCATCTCGATGGCTTCATGCTGATGAGGGTCAAAGACTTCCCCTTTGGCCACGATCGGACGCAGACCCAGCTTCGCCAGCGCATCCTGCAGTTGTTTATAGATGAGTTCCACGCCTCCGCGGAACTCCGATTTTTCAGCCGCGGCCTGCAAGGCACGTTCGAAGCTGTCGAGGGTGGGCAGCAGCGCCTTGATGGCGTCGGCCACCGCGTATTCGCGGAATTCCTGCTGCTCGCGGGCGGTTCGCTTACGGGCGTTTTCGAATTCCGCCTGCAGGCGGGCGAGGCGATCGAGCAGATTGTCGCGCTCTGCCTTGATCTTCTGCAGTTCGGTTTCACGGGATGCCGATTCCGTGGATTCAGCCGCACCCACCGGGACTTCCGCCGTGTCGTCGGAGGCGGGCAGTTCGTGTTCGGTGTCGAGTTGTCGTTCGTCTAATTCTGATTTTCCGTTGGTTCTAGCCATATGCAAATCCTGAAGTTTTCTTTCACCCGTGCCGTCCCAGCAACGGACTCGACTTTGTTCCCCTTCTACTTCCCGGCACTCACATCCTGGGCTAGTGTCTGCCGCCGCTTCGCGGCCGGAACTGCGAGATTGCGCGTCCCTACACTTTCGTCAGTCCGTCTCATTCAACAGCTTGTCGAAAAGACGCGCGATGTAGGAAACGGCGGTCATGGTGTGCTGGTAATCCATGCGCGTAGGGCCGATGACGGCGAGCGATCCCATGACTTCGCCGCCCACGCGGGCCGGTGCTCCGATCAAGACCAGGTTCCGCATGGAAGGCAGCGCCTGGTCCAGTCCGATCACCACCCGGACGGCTTCCTGCCTGGCATCCAGATAGGCGCCGAGCAGTTCGACAACTTTTTGTTTTTCCTCCAGCGTCTTCAACAAGTCCTGCAGCCGTTGCTTGTCCTGTTCGCCGGTCACCAGATTGGCAGCGCCCTCGACATAGACTGACTGGGTCGATTCCTCAGCCGCGAGCGCGCCCTGGCGGTAGAGTTGTTCCAGTGAAGTCATCAGGCGATCGTACTCGCTGCGTTCCTGTTCCAGGCGGCGACCGAGTTCGGTGCGCATGGCTTCCATGGTCCATCCCCGAAAATTTTCGTTGATGAAGCGGGACGCCTCGTCGAGATCGGCTTGTGGCAGATCCAGACGCAACACCCGGTCGCGAACCAGGCCCGAGCGCGTGATCACCACCGCCAGGACTTTCTGATCTCCCAGGCGGGAAAAATACACATGCTCTAAGGCATTTTTCGGTCCCCCAATGGCGACCGCGACTCCCACATTGCGCGAGATCAGCGACAACACGTGAGAAGTCCGCTCCATGAATTCCTGTACGTCGGCCACCCCTTGCAGCGAATCGGTAATGATGCTCTGGTCAGTGTGCGAAAGATGCGCCGTGCCTGTCAGTTGCTCCACGTAGTAACGGTAGGCCTCGGGTGTGGGCACACGCCCCGCAGAAGTATGCGGTTGCTCCAGCAATCCCGCATCCGAGAGGTCCGCCATCACGTTGCGAATCGTGGCCGGACTGAGGCCTTCACGATTGCCACGGGCAAGGGTACGCGACCCCACCGGCTCTCCGGTGGCAATAAAGGTCTCAACAATGGCGGTAAGTATCTCCCGCTCCCTTACGCCGATTTGCGATGATCCCGAAGGCATACCAGCTCTTGGGGCAGACCCCAACTCCGTTAAGTGCTGCAAATACAGGAGTTTAGACCGTTACAAGCTAAACTTCCCCAGCATTGATTCTAGGAACCTTGCGGGGCCGTGTCAAGGGTTAGCACTCTCACCCCGAGAATGCTAATCATTGACCAAAGTCTGCGGTCCCTTGTAGTTTGGCCGGGATGAACAAACCACATGTGGCGGTGATTGGGGCCGGGGCGTTTGGCGGATGGACAGCATTGTATCTGCTGCGCGGGGGAGCGCGGGTGACGTTGCTGGACGCCTGGGGGCCGGGAAATTCCCGGGCTTCATCGGGGGGAGAAACGCGGGTCATCCGTGGGACGTACGGTCCGAACCAGCCTTACACCAGGATGGCGGCACGGGCAATGGAGTTGTGGCGTGAGCACGAGCAGAAATGGAAGCGCCAGCTCATGCATCCCATTGGAGTCCTGTGGATGGCTGCGGAAGGGGACGACGAGTTTGAACGTGGGTCGATCGTCGAACTACGCGAGGCGGGAATTCGCTTCGAAGAGCTTTCGCAACGAGACATGCGGAAACGCTGGCCGCAGATCCATCTGGAGGATGTACCTTGGGGAATTTATGAGCCTGACGGTGGATTTCTGAGCGCGCGAGTCGCGTGTCAGACCGTGGTGGAAGGATTCGTGGCCGAGGGTGGCGAGTTCCGCTTGGCCGCGGTCGAAGGAGATATGGAAGGCGCGAAGTGGGATGCGCTGAATTTGTCCGATGGATCGAGGCTCGCGGCGGACATCTTTGTATTTGCCTGCGGGCCGTGGCTGGGGAAACTGTTTCCGCAGACGATTGGCTCGCGAGTAAAAGCTACCAAGCAGGATATGTTTTTCTTTGGGACTCCCGCGGGAGATGACCGTTTCTCGGAATCACGGCTGCCGGTATGGGGAGATCATCGCATGCCCTTCATGTATGGCATTCCGGGGAATGACGGGCGGGGCTTCAAGATTGCCGATGATACGCGCGGTCCGGAGTTTGATCCGACCTCCGGCGAGCGCATGGTGAGCGCGGAAGGCCTGCGGGCCGTGCGCGAGTATATGGCGTTCCGATTCCCTGGAATGAAAGATGCGCCCCTGGTGGAGACGCGGGTGTGTCAGTACGAACAGAGTCCGGATGGCCATTTCATCGTGGATCAGCATCCCGCAGCGGAGAATGTGTGGCTCGTGGGCGGAGGCTCGGGACATGGGTTCAAGCATGGACCTGCTTTGGGCGAGATGGTGGCGGGGAGAATCCTGAACTTTGGGAGTTAGACCGCCGGATGAAGCTGGACTTCGCTTGACCTTGACCTCTGAGACCCACCTGAGTTGCGTCTCTGCGGGACGGTCAGGAACGCACGACCAAGTTTCGCTACTGGATCTGGATCACGCTTTCGGGAGCCGTGGACCTGATTTCTGTGACCCGGGCTACGACCTTGCGGGCAAAGTCAAAGAGCGATTTCAGCGCCGGCGAACTCTCTCCCTTCAGGACGGCTGGGGTGCCGTTATCTCCTGCTTTGCGGATGTCGGGATCGAGCTGCACTTCTCCCAGATAAGCGACTCCAAACTGCTTGGAGGTTTTTTCCGCGCCACCGCGGGAGAAGATATCCGTCTGGTGATTGCAATTGGGACAGACGAAGAAGCTCATATTCTCGACCATTCCCACGACATCGACTTTCATCTGGCGGAACATTTCGATGGCCTTGCGGGCGTCCTGCAGGGAAACATCGGACGGAGTGGATACCACGATGGCGCCGGTGAGCGGGACGGTCTGAATCAGCGAGAGGGCAACATCGCCGGTGCCCGGAGGCAGATCGATCACCAGATAGTCGAGGTGTCCCCATTCGACGGAACCCAGGAACTGCTTGATGATCGAATGCAGCATGGGACCGCGCCAGATCAGGGGCTTGTCGCCGGGATTGAGAAATCCCACCGAGATGACCTTCAGCCCATGGGCTTCGAGCGGCTCGATGCGGTTGTCGCCCACGACCCGGGGCTGATCGCTGATGCCGAGCATGAGCGGGACATTGGGGCCGTAAACGTCGGCGTCGAGCAGGCCGACCTTGAGGCCCATTTTGGCCAGGGCAATGGCCAGGTTCACGGAAAGTGTGGTCTTCCCTACTCCGCCTTTGCCGGACCCGACGGCGATGATGGCATCGACGCCAGGCAGGGGTTGCGGGCCTTGGGGTTGCTGTCCGGGGCGGGGGGGCATAGGAGCGCTCAAAGAAATCACCTTCCAGATGGGCTGTGCTACATGCTCGATTATACGGGAAGTCACAGGGGCGTGTGATGTTGAGCACTCAGCATTCAGCACTCATCCAGACAGCGGTCCGGGATTCAAGCGATTCCGAAGGGCTGAATGCTTGAGTGCTGCTTCTCTCACACTGCCAAATACCCTCCGTCGACGGGAAAGGCGGCTCCCGTAACCCAGGAGGATTCGTCGCTGGCGAGATAGACGGCGAGGGCGGCCACATCTTCCGGCTTTCCCAGGCGTCCCAGGGGATGTACGGCCGATACGCTCGCGGCGAACGGCTTGCGGGTCGGCCGCTTTGCTGATGACTTCGGCAGTGAGGTCAGTCTCCACGAAGCCCGGG
This sequence comes from Terriglobia bacterium, assembly GCA_963840615.1. Taxonomy (GTDB): domain Bacteria; phylum Acidobacteriota; class Terriglobia; order Terriglobales; family Acidobacteriaceae; genus DATFTE01. The sequence continues at coordinate 29,947 of CAWJAA010000031.1, read as the reverse complement.
CAAATCGCGTTGACGCGGATGTTTTCTGGCGCGTGGTCGAGTGCCATCGACTTGGTGAGCAAGACGACGGCTCCTTTGGAAGGCGCATAGGCAGCGCGGTTCCGGGCACCATTGATGCCAAGCACGGAAGCCATGTTGATGATGGAACCGCCTCCGGATGCGCGCATCGCGGGCAGCACCGAGCGGGAGAAAAGCCAGATGCCGCGTACGTTCACGTTGAACGTCTGGTCCCACTGGGCTTCGCTGATTTGCTCGGCGGTTCCGATGTGAAGGACTCCGGCATTGTTGAGCAGAACGTTGAGAGCACCGAAGCGAGATCGGGTTTTGGCGATCACATGGTCGATGTCGGATTGCCGGGTGACGTCGCCGGGGACGACCAGAGGCGAGCCGCCGATCGCGTGGGCTGTCTCTTCGAGTCTCGGCTGGCGGCGTCCCACCAGCACGAGGTTGGCGCCGGCTTCAGCCAGGGCGATGGCGCAGGCGCGTCCCAGGCCGGTGCCGGCGCCGGTAACGATAGCGGTTTTGTTTTCCAGGCGAGGCATGGGAGAAAGTATTCTACGGCGGAAAGGTTCGGGGCAACGCCTTCCGCAACTGGTGAAGCCGCGTGCTTCTCGAAACTGCCTCGCTGCGCCCGCAGAACAGCCGAGGCGGCAGTCCCCACCCCATCGCTTAGGTGGTCAGTATCCGTGGCCTTCTTCGAGCCTGACCTTGCCTCGGAACTTGCGGTAAACGAAGACGAAGTACGCCAGAGCCAGCACCGTACCCAGAGTCCACCAGGTCAGGCCGACGACCAGGCCATGGTGTCCGGCGGCGGAGTTAAAGATGGTGAGATCGTATGCGGGATCGGTGCTGGCCGGAAGTACAACCGGATAGAGCGCGAACACTGCGCCTACCAGCATGCCTGCGATGTAGAGCGTAGAGCCCAGGAAGGCCAGTTTGTCGTTGCCTTTCGGGGCCGTCCAGATGATCAGGGCGAGACTGGCGAAGACCACGATGGGGATCAGGACGCCGACGGGATAGGTCTGCGTAATTGTTCATCAGATGGGGCCGGGCAAAGTAAGTCATCACCAGGCTGAAGCAGGTCAGGAAAAACTGCGCGGGCCAAAGGACGACTGCCACTCCGCGAGCCCGCCGGCTCAAGTCGCCGTCGGTTTTAATGGCGACATAGAGCGCGCCGTGGACGGTGAGGGTGACCAGCGCGACGACTCCCGACATGACGGTGTACCAGTCGAGGATTCCGGGGTGGGCGCCCAGCTTGAAATCCGTCCATAGCGGTTCGAAGAAATATCCGTCGGGTCCGATCGGAACACCGCGAATGACGTTGCCGAGGGCAGCGCCGAAAAAGATGATGAGCAGCGCACTGGAGAGGAAAAAGATGGCGTCGAAGAAACTTTGCCACACGGGATTGTTGATGTGGGCGCGGAATTCGATGCCGATCGCGCGCAGCATCAGGAGCCATAGAACGATCATCAGGGGAAGGTAGAAGCCGCTGAAGGCGGTGGCATAGAGCTGGGGGAAAGCAAAGTACAGGGTTCCGCCCGCGGCCAGCAGCCACACCTCGTTGCCATCCCAGACCGGGCCGATCGAGCGAAGGACCATTCTGCGTTCTTCGCTGGTCCTGGCGACGGTGAGGTAGATAACGCCCGCGCCCAGGTCGAACCCATCAAGCACCACATAAGCGGTCAGCATGACAGCGACGATGATGAACCAAACAGTTTCCATAAGACCTCAAATCTTCCCAAAAAACTGTGGCGAAGCTGCACCTCTTCCCGCTCGGCAGCCCGGACGCTACTCCGCCAGATCCCTCACCGGCTAAAAAGCCGGTTCGGGATGACGTCATCCGCGCAAGCGGCCGAACCGCTGCCACCAACTCCTAGTGGGCAGCCAGCGGCTCCGCTGCCGGTCCGTGCTCAATCTCGCGGCGCACCAGGAACACGAACAGCAGGCCGAGAACCAGGTACATTCCCATGAATCCGAGCAAAGTGAACATTCCGTTTCCGGCGGAGACATTTTTCGAATAGCCATCGGCTGTCCGCATCAGGCCATAGACCAGCCAGGGCTGGCGTCCAAGTTCGGCAGTCATCCAGCCGGCGGTGTTGGCGATGTAGGGAAAGGGAAAGCTGAGCAACAGAATCCAGAGCATCCAGCGCGCGTGAAAAAGTTTTTCCCGCCACAGCAGCAGCACTGAAACCAGCATGATGGCGATGAAGATCGTGCCCAGCCCAACCATGATGTGGTAGCTGTAATAGAGCAAGGGGATATTCTCTGGCCAGGAATCGGGAGTAAAGGCGTCGAGCCCCTGCACGTGGGAATTCCAGCGGCGGTAGGTGAGGAAGCTGAGCATCTTGGGAACCAGGATGGGATTGTCGATTTTGCGTTCATCCACGTTGGGCTGGCCGATGATGACCAGGGGCGCGCCGGGCTGGCTGGTGAACAGCGACTCCATGGCAGCGAGCGTGACCGGCTGGTTGAGAGTCACCATGCGGCCCTGGCCGTCGCCGGTGGGGAACACTTGCAGGATGCTGAAGATGCAACCGGCGGCGACTCCAACTTTGACGAAAATTCTGCCGTGCTCGACATGTTTGCGGGCCAGTAAATAGAATGCTCCCACCGAGGCCATTACAAAGGCACCGGTAATGACGGCGCCGCTCATATTGTGGGCGTACTGCCACCAGGCCCAGGGATTCAGAACCAGCTCCCAGAAACTGCTGAGCTGCACGGAACCGTCCGTTCCCTTTTCATAGCCGACCGGGTGCTGCATCCAGGCGTCGGTGGCAATGATGAAGAAACCGGAAAGCCAGGAACCGAGAAAGACCGCTACCGCCGACCACCAATGCGCTTTAGGGCTGAGCCTCTTCTCACCGTAGAGGAATAATCCCAGGAACGCCGATTCCAGGAAGAAGGCGAACATACCTTCCATGGCGAGAGTCTGACCGATGACGCCTCCGGCGAAACGGGAGAACAGCGCCCAGTTGGTGCCGAACTGAAATTCCATGGGGATGCCGGTCACGACCCCGATCACGAAATTGATACCAAAGATGCGGGCCCAGAACCGGGCCGCCTGGTTGTAAGTCTCGTCATTCCGGCGCAGCGCCAGGGTCTTCAGGATCACAATGAGTGGCGCCAGCCCCATGGTGAGCTGGGGAAACAGGTAGTGGAAGGTGACGGTGAAAGCGAAATGCAGGCGATGAATCAGCAGCGCACTATCCATGATGAAGTCCCATTCGTCTGAACGCGGAAGAATATCGGGAATGGAGACCGCCTCGATGTGACGCAAATCACAACCGGGCCGGGTGGCTCTAGCGCAAGCTGTTGCGGCGACGCTCCAGTTCGGCGCGGCGAATTTCGCGGCGCCGGCCGGCATCTTCATAGCGGCGCTGTTGCTCCTCGCTTTCCGGGACGACCGCCGGAACCGGAAGATGGCGGCCACCCGCGTCGACTGCCACAAACGTGAGGTAGGCCGAACTGACGTGCTCGCAGGTGTCGGTCAGGTAATTCTCCACCCAGATTTTCACGCCCACCTCCATGGAAGAACGAAAGACACGGTTGACGGAGGAACGGAGGATGACAAGGTCTCCCACATGCACCGGCACCCAGAAGTCGAGGTGATCGATGGAAGCGGTGACCACGTAGTTACGGGAATGGCGGTGCGCCGCCATGGCGCCGGCAAGGTCGATCCAGTGCATCAGGCGTCCGCCGAGCAGCGCGCCCAAAGGATTGGCGTCGTTAGGGAGAACGATTTCGGCCATTTCCGACTGCGAGTCGCGAACCGGCCGCGGCATCTTCAGGTCTTCGGATTCTTTCATGAGTTGGAGCTCGAATTGACGCCTGCTCTGGCAGGCGGGATTCTGCGCAGCAGATACGATTGCAAATAACATTCCGCCATCTTCTGGATACCGGAATCGGGATGACACGAGGTCCAGCGGTTGGTGCTGACCTCGTACTCCACGACGCCGTGCTTGATCGGGCGATGGGCAGCTTCGCACACGAACCAGAGCGCGATGCAGGATCCGCGGTCACGGGCCACGGAGAAGCGTACGGCATCACAGCAGCGTTCCGCTGGAAGGCGTGTGCAGCGGGAAGCGTATCCCATATTGCAGCCCTCGGTAAGTTCGGACTCGGTAGGTTCGACGCCTTCATGCCCGGGAGCCGAACAGTGTCCGCGCCAGCCCGCGCCCAGCGGAAGCCGCGAAGCATGCTGCCATGCTCCGTTTTCCAGTTTTTGCGTCGGCACGAAAAACGGACAGGCCAAGATTCACCCGCTTCTGGTTGGGATGTCGGCCATTGTACTCAGGATGAGGGCGGGTCGCCAGTGGGACGGCGGGGCACGTGATAATCTTTTTCGGGCGGGAACCGGAGCGGTTGGTTGAATGACCGGCGGGGCTTCCCTGAGAACTGACTCTATGGACCGACTGGCAATGCTGAACGACATTCTCGCGCAGAATCCGGGCGACGCGTTTGCGCGCTATGGCCTCGCTATGGAGTATTCGAAAAGCGGGCAAGTGGAGCAGGCAATGGCGGAGTTTGGGAAACTGCTGAGCGCGCATCCGGAGTACACGGCTGGCTACTTCATGGCGGCGCAAACGCTGGCTGCGGCCAACCGGCCCGAGGAAGCCAAAAAGATGCTCGCCGATGGCATTGCTTCCGCCAAGAGCGCAGGAAACGCGCACGCGCAGTCGGAAATGGAAGCGATGCTGGCAGAGTTGGGTTAGCGCCGGGGTTCAGCGGGCGGCGTGGAAACAGCGTATTGCGCCTGCGCGCCAGATCCTTCGTCCTGCGGACTCAGGATGACGTCAGGTTGGAGTGCGTTCCATTCACCCGGCAGACTCAGGATGACATCGAGATCGTTTCACTCTGGCTGGTGCGCCATCCGCCCCATTCCCCAATCCACCAGGCTGGGAAACAGCTGGTAGAGCTTCACCACTGGGTGCATCGTCCACGGCACGATGACTTCGCGCTTGTTCTTGAGATAGCCCTGAAAGGTCGCGCGGGCCACGCGTTCCGCAGTAATGCCCCGGACGGAACCGGGGCGCACCACCTTCACTTCCCTGCCCCGCAGCGCGTTCGCCCCGAAATCGGTGCGGACGTAGCCGGGGCAAACCGTCATCACCTGGATACCGGAAGCCTTCAGCTCCACGCGAGCCGCTTTGCCGAATGCGTTCAGGGCGAACTTGGTGGCGCTGTAGACCGCGTGGAATGGGAGCGGGATGTGCCCGGCAACGCTGGAGATGTTGATAATGGCGCCTGAACCTTGTTGCGTCATGATGGGGATCACCGCCTGCATGGAAGCAACCGCTCCGAAAAAATTGGTGTCAAAGGTATCGCGACAAGCTGTCATCTCCAGTTGCGCGACGGAATCGAGCAGACCATGTCCGGCGTTGTTGATCCAGACGTCACAGCGGTCGAAGTGGTGCAAGGTGAGGCTGAGCACCCGATCGATCTCTTCCCGATGGCGGACGTCGCAGGCCAGCGCCAGGGTGCGATCAGTGTGTCCGATACGACCGCGGGCGGCTTCGGCGCGACCGGAATCGCGGGAGAGAATAACGATGTTGGCGCCATGGTCGCCGAATATCTTGGCCACGGCCTCACCAATGCCCATGGAGGCGCCGGTAACCACCACCACTTTTCCGGAGAGATCTTTTTCTCTGAGACCCATGCCGAGCTTTTAGTCTTCCGGGAAAGCCAAGTCAAGGACGGCGTACAATCGAACGACGCGCCGCCGGGCGCGAATCCAGGGGAGGCCCTTGCGTGAGCCCGTTGCTGCCATTATTTCCCCTCGACCTGGTCCTTCTTCCCGGAGTTCCCCTGCCCTTGCACATCTTCGAGCCGCGCTACCAAGAGATGATCGGCGAATGCCTTTCGCAAAAGCGGCCTTTCGGCGTCGTCCGAGTGCAAGACGAGGGCATGGCGGAAGTCGGCTGCACCGCGGAAATCATTACCGTGACCAAGCAGTATCCCGACGGCCAGATGGATATTGTTACCCAGGGACGTGAGCGCTTCGAGGTGATGGAGGTCAATCAGGAACGGTCCTTTCTGCAGGCAGAGGTTTTTTATTTTCAGGATGAACCGGGCGGCGCGACGAAAGAGGAAATTCAACGGGCTTTCGAACTGCACAACGAAATTCTGGCGCTGGCCGGTGCCGAACCCGAGCCGGCATCGGCTGGGGACGACCCCCAGTTGTCATTTCGTTTGGCAGGCGCACTTCCGCTCGACCTGGATTTCAAACAGACCCTGCTGGGCATGAAGTCGGAAGCGGAGCGACTGCGCGGCATCATTGCGTATTTTGAGACTCTACTGCCGAACCTGCGACGGACGATGCACGTGCGGCGCAAGGCCGGTGGGAACGGGCACGCGACTTAGCCACCTTCCCCGCGTCACGCCGGGGTGTGATGACAGCAGGGGTATAATCAGGACACAAAGCGGTTTCCTCTGGGGGTTTTTCCATCATGAGTTTCCCGCGGACGCTTGGCGAACTGCGCCACAGCCCTTTCTCCGAACCACGTCTCCGGTCGCGACATGTGAAAGACGAACTGCGCGACAATCTGGCCGCCCGCATCCGCGAAGGTGGGCCGATCTTTGCCGGCATCGTGGGATACGACGATACGGTGGTGCCGCAGATCGTGAATGCCATTCTGTCGCGGCACAATTTCATTCTGCTGGGGCTGCGCGGGCAGGCCAAGAGCCGCATCCTGCGGGCGCTGACCACCCTGCTCGACGCGCACATGCCGTACCTCGCGGGCTGCGAGATTCACGACAATCCGTACGCTCCGATCTGCCGGCGATGCCGCGATGAGATTGCGAAACACGGTGACGGCGTCGCCATCGCTTACCTCACGCAGGAGGAACGCTACGTCGAAAAACTGGCGACGCCCGATGTCACCATTGCTGACCTTATCGGAGATATCGATCCCATCAAGGCGGCGCGCGGCGGCCACGAACTGGCGAGCGAGATGACCGTGCATTACGGATTGCTGCCACGTGCCAATCGCGGCATCTTCGCCATCAACGAACTTCCGGACCTGGCGGGAAAAATACAAGTGGGCCTGTTCAACATCATGCAGGAAGGCGATGTGCAGATTAAGGGATACCCGATCCGGCTCCCCCTCGATCTGGCAATGGTGTTCAGCGCGAATCCCGAAGACTACACGGCGCGCGGCAAGATCATCACCCCGTTAAAAGACCGGATTGGCTCGGAAATCCGTACCCATTACCCCGCCTCGGTCGAGGAAGGCATTGCCATCACCGCGCAGGAAGCCTGGACCCAGCGGGACGGATCCCAACTGCAGCTGCCCAAGTATGTGCAGGAGGTGATTGAGCGGATTGCATTCACGGCGCGCGAGGACAAAAAGATCGACAAGCGGTCGGGCGTAAGCCAGCGGCTGCCGATTTCGTGCACGGAAAACGTGATTTCGAACGCCGAGCGGCGCGCCATGCAGTGCGACGAGAGGATGGTGGTGCCGCGCATCAGCGACATTTACGCCGCCATGCCCGCAATCACCGGCAAGCTGGAACTGGAGTATGAAGGCGAAATGAAAGGCGCCGATCACGTGGGACGCGAACTGATTCGCACTGCCATCGCCAAGACCTATGACGACTACTTCAATGGCGTAAACATGCAGCAGGTGGTGCAGTGGTTCGATCTGGGCGGTGAAATTCAGTTGACCGACTCCGCCAGCGCCGCGGAAGCTGCTGGAATCGCTGCGCGGGATCCAGGGTCTGATGGATAAGCTGGGCAAAGTCGGCGTGGGCGCGAAAGATGCCGGGGAAGTACAGGTATCGGCGGCCGAGTTCGTGCTCGAAGGGTTGCACGCGCACAAGCGCATCGGGCGCAACGAAGAACGCGTATTCCGCGCCGGGGAGAAGCCTCCCAAGCATGCCGAAAAACCGGTGGAACGGGAAGAGCCGTTTCGCGGGAGAAGACCGTACAACTAGTTCTCAGTTCTCCGCTATGAAACGCATTCGTTACAGCAAGTACGTCCCGGATCCGGCTGGCGAGATGAGCATGGAAGATCTGCTCGGCGCGCTCTCCGACTTTCTTCTGCAAAGCGGCTTCCAGAATTATCTCTACGACGATTTTCCGGACGGCGAACAGACTCTCGACGAGTTGCGGCGGGCGCTCGAACAGGCGCTTCTAGACAGCGATTTCCTCGACCAAGAGACCCGTCAGCAATTGCAGCAGATGCAGATGGATGGAACGCTCGACGAGCTGATCGAACAGCTCATCGAGCGTATGCAACAGGAAGACTACATCAGCATTGACGACCCCCATGACCCCTCCAGGCGGTCGAGTGTTGGCGGGCAAGTGGGCGAGGCGCAGAACCAGGCCAAGTTCGAAATCACCGACAAGAGCCTGGATTTTCTGGGATTCAAGACGCTGCGTGATCTGCTGGGATCGCTGGGCAAGTCGAGTTTCGGACGCCACGACACCCGCGACATGGCGACCGGCATTGAAACCAGCGGAGCCTCGCGGCAGTACGAGTTTGGCGATACGCTGAATCTCGATATCACCGCCACGCTCTCCAGCGCCATCCAGCGCGAAGGGCTGCAACTGCCGCTGAACATTGAGTATTCCGACCTTCAGGTTCACCAGTGCGAATACCAGTCATCGTGCGCGACGGTGCTGATGCTGGACTGCTCGCACTCGATGATCCTTTACGGGGAAGATCGCTTCACCCCGGCGAAGAAAGTAGCCATGGCGCTGTCACACTTGATCCGCACGCAATATCCGGGCGATTCGTTGTCGCTGATTCTGTTTCATGACTCCGCGGAAGAGGTGCCGCTGTCGCAGTTAGCCCGGGTAAAAGTCGGCCCCTACTACACCAATACCCGGGAAGGGCTGCGCCTGGCACAGCGGATTCTGCAACGGCAGCGCAAGGACATGAAGCAGATTGTGATGATCACAGACGGCAAGCCCTCGGCTCTGACGCTTGAGGATGGGCGCATTTACAAGAATGCTTTCGGGCTCGATCCTCTGGTGGTTAGCCAGACGCTGGAAGAGGTTTCCAAATGCAAGCGGGCCGGGGTGATCATCAATACATTCATGCTGGCATCAGATTATGGGCTGGTGCAGTTCGTGCAGAAAGTGACCGAGATGTGCCGCGGGAAAGCGTACTTCACCACGCCCTACACCTTGGGACAGTATCTGCTGATGGATTACATGTCGCGCAAGACGAAGACGATTCACTGACTCCCAGAGGATCAGAACTGGCGGGATGGGGCAATCACCGGCCCTTCCCCAGATCAGCTCCCGCGCTCGGAGGACAGCCGAGGCGGCTGTCCCTGCGCGAGCCGGGACGGGCCAGGACCACCGTCCTTCCACTTCAGTTCTTGGTGATTTCCTGTACCGCGCGGTAGGCCTGGTTGATGGCCTCGTCGGTGTAGGCGTAGGCGCCGGCGTCGGCGTTGGCGATCGACACCCGGCCAAAGGGCCGGCGCGCGATTTCGCACGGGGTCTCGCCACCCTCCAGCCAGAACTTGTCCCAGAGCGAGTTGTATTCGTAGGAGTAGCCGTGCGGCCAGCGGTTCACCGTGATGGCGGTAATATCGCGCGCGGGATCGAATCCACCGGGCCCCAGGGTGCGCGCCAGTTGATCGCGGATATTCCGTTCCATCGCGTCAAACGTGGTGGTGAATAGTTCCATGCGGCCGATGCGGTGCTGGTCGCGGGCGGGACGTCCGGGCTTGCAGGGTGTCTTCATCATGTGAACGAGGATGGCTTCCCCCGGCTTCTGCGGGCATTCGTAGTCACCCATGCTGACGGGCAGATCCAAATTAAAGCGCGAGTGGTATCCCCCGGGAGCGTAGACGGAACTGACCCCGAGCTTCTGGAACGATTTCCAGTTGCGCAAAGCAACGTTGGTATAAAGCAACGGCACTTTGGCTGCGTCGGCAAGCGCGGCCTTCTGCTTTTCCGGCAACTCGTCGCAGATGTAGGGAATTACCACATGCCAGCAGGCAAGAATGCAGCCGGACCCGCGAACCGTATACACCTTCCCACCCGTCGCATAGGTGACTTCCACCTGCTCGGCGGTCATGGGGTCGCCTTGATGTTTGATGCGCACCGCCGTACTGTTCAACCGGATGCGAACCGGGGAGGACGGGCGGTCGAGTTTGGAGTAGTCGGCGCGGGCGCGTGACCACGTCCATCGCAGAGTTGCCAGGGATCACACCCGGGATCAATTGGCGCACCAGCAAGCGCGCGATGGAAGCGTTGCCGTCAGGAAAGTGGAAGAAATATTTTTCCGCCTCTTCGTTGGGGATGGCGTCACGATTCATGCCGGGGCCGGGTTTTGGGTCAAGGTTCATGCCCCGGAAACCGGGATAGTTCAACCCCCAGGCATCCTGGGCCGCCATGGCATCGATACCGACGCCGAAAAGCGGCTGGGGACCGGCCTGCAGCACTTTTATGACTTCCTCGTTCACCCCAACCAGGTCCGTGAGGAACCGGGCGTAGCTCATGCGGGCCAGCTTGGCTTTCTTCTCATCGGAACTGAGGCCGGGCAGGTAGTCCTTGGTCTCGTGATACAGGCGATCGTAGTCGCGTTTAGCCCGGTCCGACAGCGGCGCTTCCGCCAGGAACTGTTTCCAGGATTGGGGATCGCGCCCGGGCAGATCGGCGTTTTCGCCGCCGCCCAAGGGCGCGGGATTCACGATCAGTTTGTCGGCGCCGAAGGTTTCCTTGTCGAAGAAAATGTTGGGAGCAAGGCCCATCGAGCGGTACAGGTCCTTTGCGACGTACTTGGGATAAGAAGCAACATCGATTCCCAATTCGCTGATCACCGACTTGGCAACCGGGCTGTAAGGGGCAGGACTCTCGATGGAGTAGGTACCCCCGTATCCCAGCAGGGAGTGACTGTTCACGCGAAACTCATTGCGCTTGGCGTGCCCGCCGAAGTCGTCATGGTTTTCCAGGATGAGAATACGGGCCTTAGCGCCGGCCAACTTGCGGAAGAAGTGTGCCGCCGAGAGACCGCTGATGCCTCCGCCCACGATGACCAGATCGTAAGTTTCTGCGGTATCGATGGGTTTGCCGGCGCTCTCCCAGAAGGTTCCGTCGCGCACGCTGTGCAGGGCCTCGAAGGATCCGGCGTGGCTGCCGCGCAGGCCAGTGCGGGCGGGAGGATAGTCGTCGGATTTCCCCTGGTATGCCGCCATCAGAGGCGATGGAACGATGGCGGCGCCAACGGTCAGCGCCACCCCGTTGAGAAAGTCGCGGCGCGTAATGTCACGGTTCATGCCGAGTTCTTTGTCGCGCGGATTCCGCACGCAGGCCCTCCCTTCCGTCCCTCTCGGACCGGTTCACTGCAGCAGCGCACTATGCGGCTATGAGTTTCCCGGGCCTTCGGCCTTTTTCACCGCCAGTTCCGCGCCTTGGAATCCAATTTTGCTGTGGGTGCCGTCGCAGAAAGGCTTGTTGACCGAACCGCCACACCGGCAAAGTGAGAAAGCCGGCTTGCCGGTCAGATCGTGCTTGTTGCCATTGGCATCGACCAGTTCAATGGAACCCTCGGGAGCTTCGACGCGATAAGGGCCATCTTTCTTGATAGTAATTTTCACGGTTGCCATAGCAGCAAAGATACCAGCTTCGGCTGCGGTCTTCTAGCTTTCCGCTCTCGGTTGTCCGGTCTGAATTCTCGGGTCGGCTGGTGCCGGACGCCGCCGGACGCCGGCGCTAGGCCGCGACGGATGCGGCGGAGAGGAGGCCGTGGTAAAGCTCGAGGTATTCGTCGATCATGCGCTTGGCCGTGAACCGTTCGCGGGCGCGCTGGTAAGCGCGATTCGCGTAGGTCTGGCAGAGATTGCGCTCTTCACTCATGCGCTGGATCAGCGAGGCGAGGCTGGTCGCGTCATTGGCGGCGAAATACAAGGCGGCGTCGCCCCAGATTTCACGGAAGGTGGGAATGTCGTTGGCGATAATGGCGCAGCGCGAGAGCGCCGCTTCCAGAGCCCCCATCCCGAAAGCTTCGTAGCGGGAAGTCGCCGCGTAGATCGCAGCCCGGCTGTAGAGGGCGCGCAGTTGCGCTTCGGTCTGTGGTCCCTTGAGCGCGACACAGACCTTCTCGGTCGCCAGCCTCACGTCCGCTCGAATCGGAATCTTCGTACTCGCCACCGGAGCCTCCGCGCCCACGATGCAGACCGGCAGCGGGTGCGTATGCTGGGTAAGCAAATTGACCTGCTTTCCCGCATCGTAGAGCCGTCCGACGGCAAGAACGGAATCGTCTTTGCTGGTGTAAGGATTGAAAAAGATCGGATTACGTCCGTTGTGGATGACGGTATCTCGCCTGGGCCAGGCGTAGCAACTGCGAACGGTATCGAGCATCCAGCGGGTCGGGGCGACCACGGCGCTGGCTCGAGACAGTCCGCGGCTCACCACTTCCCGATACCAACGCAACCACTGCGAAGGTTTGGGCTCGTGCCCATGGACCGCATTCCACCAGCTGATCATGTCGCCGTGGGCAACCACTACCCGAGGCACCTTCACGGGCAGACTGCCATAACACAGCTGGTTCAGATGCAGAACGTCCGGCTTCAATTCCGCTACCAGGCCGGTCAAGTAGGCGGCGGATTCTTCGAGATCGAGTTGACCCTCTTGCATCCAGTCCAGGCGAAAGGCGGTGGGGCGATACTCGAGTCCGTGCAGGCTGTCCATCCACGAGGTCTGCTGCGGAAGGGGAATTTCGCCAAGGCTGACGAGGGTGACGCGAATGCCGCGCGTCACCAGACCGGTGACGAGTTCGCGTGTGTAGGTCCACACACCACTCATTGTGTCGGCAGTCACCAGGACGTGCATCAGGCTCCCCAGGGTCGCAGCTTACGCCAGACGAGTCGATCCGGCCAGCTCGCGCTGCTCGCCTATTCTAGTGGGGAATACTGGAGTTTTGCAGGAATTCTTCGTCTTGCTTTGATGGTGGCTGGGTGCAAAAGCTTGCACAGACTGGGGTTCGGCGACCCTCCATCCCCTGAACCGGTCGCATTACTTCGCAGCGATGACTCTACCGGCTGTGGTTAGAGCACCTTGCGGACGCGGTTCAGGCCCGGTTTCGAGCGCCGCTCAACCGAGACATGCGCCACCACTTACTGCATCATGCCGATCTTGACTCGCATTTCACGGGCCAGATCGTAGACGGCGCGGAGCTTGTTCTCGGCGTTAAGCGGCAGATTGGGGACGCCCAAAGCCATTTCGCATGAGAGCAGCAGAGCTGTCACCGTACCTTTTAGCTCGCTGCGAAGTACCTGCTCGGCCTCGCGGCGGGCGGCCAGAGCTTCCCTCTTGCGGCGGTTCAAGGCTACGCGTAATTCACGAACCACCCGTTCCACTCCGCTGATGGCGAAGTTCATCTGCAACAACACCGCCGACCCTACATGCTGCAATGCCAGTTCGCTCGCGTCGGGTTCGGCTTCCACCAGCGACTGGTCAAGGACTACCCCCACGTAGTCCTGGTTGCGCAGCTTTTCACCGGCTTGCTGCAAGGTAGCAGCAACTTGCACGGTCTCGGTCGTGACCTGTTGTATCGCCTGTACGCACTCTTGCGCTCGGACAGAAGGTGTGACTAGTAGGATCATAGCTTCACTCACTTGCACATCTTCGACCACAAACTACGACACTGAAAACACGATACTTAGTTCAATCGGCGACGCTTCCGTTCCCAACCCGGGAACCCAAACTGGGCTTCCTGCTTATTCTTGGGAAGCGTATTCCTTCAGCTTGCGATATAGCGTGGTCTTGCCAATCCCAAGCAACCGTGCTGCCAGCAATTTGTCCCCATTCAACTGGGCAATGGTGTTCAGAATGGTGAGCTTTTCCAGATCCGCCATAGGGATAATTTTGGGCGAGCCATCGCTTCCCGACGCGGCTGTGCCGGGAGCACTGTGGATGTCAGTCGGCAGGTCGCGCACATGGATGATCGGTCCGCTGGTAAAGGCGCAGGCACGGTCTAAACAGTTCTCCAGTTCACGCACATTGCCAGGCCAGTCATACGCCAGCATGACCTTCAGGACGTCATCCGCCAGAATCCGCTCCTGCCCGGTCGTCCGTGCCTGCCGCTCGAGGAAGTGCGCGGTCAGCAGCGGGATGTCTTGACGCCGCTCGCGCAAGGGCGGTATGCGCAGGCTGAGCACGTTCAGGCGGAAATAGAGATCGCGGCGAAAAGTTCCCTGGGCTACGGCCTGTTCCAAATCGCGATTGGTCGCGGCCAGAATGCGGACGTTGATGGGTATCTGTTTAGTGCCGCCGACCGGCCGGATCTCTTTCTCCTGGATCGCACGCAGCAGTTTGGCCTGGAGGTCGATGGGCAGTTCGCCAACTTCATCGAGGAAGACCGTGCCTCCCTCGGCGATGGCCAGCAGACCCTGTTTTGCCTGGGCGGCGCCGGTAAACGCTCCCTTCACATAACCGAAGAGTTCGCTCTCGATCAGAGTGGGCACCAGCGAGCCGCAATCTACGGGGATGAACGGCTTGTCGCGGTAGGGCCCCGAGAAGTGGATGGCGCGCGCCACCATCTCTTTTCCTGTGCCGCTCTCGCCAAGAATCAGAACGGGATGGCTGCTGTGCGCCGCCTTGGCGATGATGCGGTAGAGCTTTTCCATCTCGGGAGCGCGGCCCACGATGCTGCCGAAGCCCTGCTTGGACTTGATCTTTTCTCGCAGCATGCGGTTTTCGGTTTTCAGTTTCAGATGATTGGCCACGCGCTCCAGCAGCAGTTTGAGTTCCTCCATGCTGAAGGGCTTGGTCACGAAGTCATAGGCGCCGTTCTTCATGGCCTGCACGGCCGAGTTCACGGTGGCGTATCCGGTAACCACGATCACCACGGCATCAGGACGGCGGAGCTTGATCTGGCGAAGCGCATCCAGACCGCCTGCGCCGGGAAGCTTGAGATCGAGCAGGATCACATCCACCTCCCGCGCGTCGAGCACGCGGTAAGCATGTTCGGCAGATTCCGCCACTGCGGTGTTGAAGCCCAGTGACTGGGCGACTTCGCGGCAGGCTTCGCGGATGGCGCGCTCGTCATCGACGACCAGCAGGTTTAAGAAATTAGCCCCTTCGATCTGGGGCGGGTTCGACACGATGGCTTCGGAGGTGGTCATGACGGGTTACCTCTCTTTACTGTGGAAGCTGGGAGTTGATCGAGCACTTCACGAACTTTCTGCAGCAAGGCGTCGCTGGTAAAAGGCTTGCGGAAGAGCACCACCCCTCCTGGCTCGTCGCGCTCGGCAGGCTGGTCGTAGCCAGAGGTGTAGAGAACACGCAGTCCCGGACAACAAGAGCGCAGTTTGAGCGCCACCTGACGCCCGCTCATCCCCGGCATGACCAGATCCGCGAGGAGCAGGTCGATCGGTTCATGCCGATGGCGGCAGAGCTTTAAGGCCTGGGTGCCGTTTGAGGCTTCCAGCACCTTGTAACCGGATTCCCGCAAAATGCGCAGCGCGGAGTGGCGAACCGCCGCATTGTCCTCTACCAGAAGGATGGTTTCCCCGCCCCGCGCAGGAACGGCTTTCTCCCCGCTGGCGCATTCTTCTGCGGGTTCCGGGTCGGCGTGCGGCAGGCGCACCACCACGCGGGTGCCGTGTCCTTCCTCGCTGTCCACTGTGATCGAACCGCCGCAGTGGCGGACGATACTATGCACAGTCGCCAGTCCAAGACCATTGCCCTGTCCCGGCCCTTTGGTGGTGAAAAACGGCTCGAACAGGTGGGAGCGGACCTCCGGGCTGATGCCGCAACCGTTGTCGGCAACAATGAATTCCATGGCCGGGGCGGAACCATTGGCTCTTGCGTTGCGAGTTTCGATGCGGATGCGCCCGCCTTCGGGCATGGCATCGCGGGCGTTGAGCGTGAGGTTCAGGATGATCTGCTGCACCTGGGCAGGATCCATCTTTACCAGGCACAGATCACGTGCCAGCCTGGTGTCGAGCCTGATGTTTTCGCCAATCAAGCGGCGCAACAGATTGCGCATTGCACCCACGATTTCGTTCACCGAGAGCACCCGGGGATCGACGGGTTGCGGGCGCGCAACCGACAGCAGTTGCTGTACCAGCGCGGCGCCGTGCTCCCCGGCCATACGAATTTCTTCGGCGTGGCCGCGAAGCCGGCTGCCGGGAGCCAGCCCGTCCCGCAGCAGATCGCAATAAAGCATGATTCCAGTGAGCAGATTATTAAAGTCGTGAGCCACGCCACCCACCAGGCGACCGATGACTTCCATCTTCTGAGCTTCGCGAAGCTGCTGTTCGGTGCGCTTACGTTCGGTGACGTCTTCGACCATCCCGATGACCGAGGCAGGGCGGCCATCCTGACCCGAAACCAGAGAAACCGTGAGCAGAACCCAGCCGCTGATGTCGTGCTTGCCAGTGTAACGAAGCTCAATCTGGTAGTAGTCGCGCTGGCCTTCCACCATTTCCTGAAACAGGGCCAGGTCGCCGGCGAGATCGTCGGGATGGGTGAAGTCGCGAAAGTGCATGCCGCGAAGTTCTTCGCGCGTGTAACCCAACATGCGCTGCAGCGCAGGATTGCTTTCGATGACCCGGCCTTCGGTGGTGCACTGCAAGATGCCGATAGCAGCCGCGTTGAAGATGGCACGGTAGCGCTTGTCGCTGTCGCGGACAATCCGGCGGCGTTCCTGGCGGGAGGCATCACGGACAGCGATCATCAGCAGATCGCGCCCGTCCACCTGGAACCGGGAACACGAGAGTTGGATGCTTACCGTCGCGCGAGTGGGAGTCGACACTTGAAACTCGCAAACTGCAGAACCACAGTCCGAAGCTCCCTGTGCGGCCGTACCGTCTTTTTCCCTCCGCGCACACGCCGGCGGAATCGGAATCAGCTTCGCGAGCTCTTTGCCATGCAGTTCCAGCGGGAAGGAGTAACCGAAAGTGCTGGCGAAAGCGGCGTTAGCGTAGACAATGCAACCGCCTTCGACGATCGCCAGGCTCTCCGGACACATCTCCAGAGCTGCGCGAAACAGGCTTTTGTCCGGGATCCCGGCTTTCCTGGGAAATGGCGCGACCGCGTTCATACTTCCTTCTTGCTCGAGCCGGACTCTTTGCGGGAGCCGTTCACGGGGGAAGAAGACGGGTCCATACAATTGTCGGCACTGAAGAGAGCGCGACAACTGGTTGCATCCCAAATAATTAAACCTCGGCCAAAATGCAACCTGCGAGCACGCTCCCTATTTGGGAAGTCTAGGGCTGTTCCGTTCTGGAATTAAGTGCAGAAATCACAGTCAACTGTGACGAGTGCGGCGGGATACGGGTCAGCTCTGGCCCGGCAGGGCCTGCTTGAGGCGGAAGGTAAACCGGCTGCCCGCGGCAAACTGGACATCCTTCGCGGCTGGAGTCTTTTCGTCACCCCGATCGCGGTTGCTGGCGAGGTTGATGCTGCCCAATAGCGCCGCGCTGGGATGCACCCCGCCCTTGTTGAAAACACTATTGGTTTGAATGGCCTGAAGCTGGCCGTCTACCGCCATGGTAGACAGCGTCAGACGCAGGTAACCGGAGTGCTGGGATCCGTCGGAAGGTCTCGCGGAGACGATTCTGCCAGCAATCCTCGCTCCCCGCGGAACTACCGTCTTTCCTTCAATGATGATGGGCTGGTCCAGCACCGCGGCAAAAGGCTCCCCGGCACGCGATGACAGGCTGGAAAGGTGCGACAGCAGACGAACGGTGACCAGAGTTCCCGCGGGAATACCTCGGAACCGAATCGACGTCGTAGGAGGAAGTCCTTCTCGATTGGGAGCGCGCTCGAAGGGAAGTTGTGGGTTGCCGGAACTAGACTCCCCGAGAGACTCCACGGCCGGCTTTCGCGAGCAAGCCGCAGTCATCAGCTGCGCGAGAAGCAGGGTGGCAAAAACGGCTGTCTTCCATGCGCCCATCTCAGGAACCTTTCTGCGCCCTGCGCCTTTCTGAAAAGGCACGGGGAATGCCATCTTGCGCACGTGATAAACCAGCCAGTTAGAGGGCGTAACCAGTCACCGGGGATGTAGTTTTTTCGGGTAGAAATTACGAATAACCGTGCTTTTGGCTTGCGCTTTTGCCCATTTTTCAGCATGCGCCAGGTGGGAGCGTGGCTTCAACATGGCCCCCGGGGCGCCCAAAAGAAGGCGACGACCAGCGACAAAACAGGGGACGCGCCTTTCGGCGCGTCCCCTGTTGGTGGGTTGGGTTGGTGAACTAGTTCGAACTGGCCGCCGAGGCGCTCTCCGAATCGTTGCCCGGCTGTAGGATCACGCCGTCAAACGGAGTCGCCGCCATGAAGCGTCCCTGCACCACGCTGACCCGGCGCAGCGGGTAGCCTGAGTCCGGACCACGCCTCCAGCTGCGGCCGCCGTCATGGCTTTCGAAGACCACGCCGGTGGCGTTGCTGGTCGCGAGCACGCGCTTGCCTTTGCCATCGTAAGAGATGGAACTGATGTTCTTATCCGGCAACCCGTTCATCATGTGTTCCCAGGTCGCGCCGGAATCAGAACTGCGGAAAGCGCCCTCCCGCGAGGCAACCAGGATCTGCGCGTCCGGGGTGACCGTGACGCTGCGGATGCTGGTCAGATAGTTGGGCAGAGCGGCCTGTTGCCAGGCGCTGCCGCCATCGTTGGAGAAAACCACATTGGTGTGCGTGGCAGCCACGATCAGTTCCCCGTTCGCTCCCACTGAAACGAAATCGTTCTTACCCATCACCGGACCGCCCGTCCAGGTCTTGCCATCGTTGGCGCTGGTGAACAATCCAGCCGAAGTGGCGGCCAGCCAGCGCTTGGGAGTCACTTCCACATCGCTGACTTTGGCTTCCAGAACCGAGCGGGTTGCGGTCTTGCTGGCCACCGAAACCTTCTTGCTCCCCTTCTTCACGGTGCGATAGGAAACCTTCTCGTTGAGGATGGTGTTCGCGGGCCGCCACTCGCTGGCATTGTGTTCGAGCATGAACATGCCGCGATTGGTGCCGGCGATCAGGGCGCCGTTGCTGGCCTGCTCCAGAGTGAAAACATCACGGCCACCGAGGCCGGCGCTTTTCTGCAGCCAGTGCTGTCCGCCGTCGCGGGAGGAGAAGACTCCGCCCTGTTCTTTGTCGTTCACTACGCCCACGTAGATGGTGCCGGCGTCATGATTGTCGGCCAGAATCGCCGACACATAGCGGTGCGCATAACCGTGGTTAGAGGCAGTAAAGGTTTCCGCGCCGTTATCGCTGGCCAGCACGCCGCTGCGGTCCGTGGCCAGCAGAACCCGCGCCGAGTTGCGCGGATCGATCATCACGTCGTTGACCACCACTTCCGGATTGCTGACCCGCTTCCAGGTCTTGCCTTCATCCGAAGTCTTCCACAATCCCTCGGTGGTTCCGGCATACACGATGCTGGGGTTACTCGGGTCCTGCTTCAGGACGCGGGTGCGGCGGGCGGAAAACGGAATGCCCTGAATCTTGTGGAACAGGTCGCCGGCGGTTTCGCTCTTGTAGATTCCGGAGCAGGCGCTGGCAAAAACCACAGAAGGATTGTTGGAATTCACGATGACCGAGAACACGTCGGAGTCATCGATCATGCCTTTGTTGATGTGCTGCCAGCTGGCTCCCCCATCGGCCGTCTTCCAGGCCAGGTGCCAGGTCCCGGCATAGACCGTGTCGGGATTTTTGGGATCGATGGCAATCGACTCAATGTTCTTGATTTCGCGCTGATTGCTGGAAGAGATACGGCTCCAGCTGTTACCGCCATCATTGCTGCGATAGACGCCGTCGAGCGCGCCCGCCACCAGCACCTTGGAATCGGAAGCCGCAATCGCCATCGCACGAATCGACTTGCCATGCATGGCCGGAAGCGCTTCCCAGTTCTTGCCGCCGTCATGCGAGCGGAACAAGTCGCCGGCCTGTTGGTTCTCCACGCTCCAGGCGGCAACATAGATCTTGTTGCTGTTCTGGGGATCGATGGCAATGTGGTCCAGCACATAGTCGTCGCCGCTGCCCAGATGAGCAAAGCGCGACCAGTTGTGCCCGCCGTCGCTCGATAGAAACATGGTGCCGGTGTTGGTCCCCAGGAAGACGTGGTCAGGATTGTGGGGATCGTAGGCCAGGCTGCGCACATCGCCGCCATCCGGTCCCAGCACGGTCCACTGACCCGCCCATAAGGTCGTGGCGCAGAATAAGCCAACGACCATTAGAATCAAGGACTTGCGAGAAATCACGCGTATCGCTCCCGAAATCATAGGTGAAATACCCCTGTGCGAACAGAAATTCGCTTCTCGGGTCAGACTGACAGCGTAACACGGGTCCAGCAAGTTACCGAAGGGAACGCAAAAAACAGGGCCGATCGAGTAATCACTCGATCGGCCCTGGTGAGTTAAGTGTTTGAACTACTGAGCTTTCTTCATGGTTTTCTTCGCCACCGGTTTGGGATGGTCGGGAATGGCCTTGACCTTGGTCTCGTCAACCGGCTCCGTGCCCTCCGCGGAGAAGGTCGCACCCGCCGGAACGATCCAGAAGTCAGCGGTCTTGGTGCCGCCGTTTCCGGTGCGGGTTTCGATGCGGCTGGCATCAATTCCCTGCTTGGCTTCGCCACCCGAGAGATACGCCTTGGCATCCACGGCCCGTTCGGCCGCAAGATTCTTGCGTTTCTCACTGGGATCCGAGTTGCCCACGATCACCAGTTTGGCGTCGGCGTCATGCTGCAGGCGCTGGGCTACGTCATCGAGCACAGCCTTACAGGTATTGTCGACCCGCCACGGCTTCTTGGGATTGGGGTAGTCGCACGAGCTCAGTTTGCTGGCTTGCGGAGGCGGAGGCGGAGGATTCTCCACCGTCACCTGCGTCGAAGCATTCGCAGTGAGACCGCGCGAATCGGTGCAAGTCGCGCTGACCGTAACCGGTCCTGCAGAAGCGCCGGTCGTGGTCAGGCTGGCGCTGTTGCCGCTGCCCGAGACGCTGCCGCCGCTGGACGTCCAGCCACTGATGGTAACCGGAACATTGTCGGGACTGGTGCAGGTGCAAGTGATGGTCGAGGGTGAACCCGTCTGTACGGTGGCCGGATCAGCCGAGCACGACATGGTCGGCGGATTCTTCGGCGGCTCCTTCACCGTAAAGTTCGCCGTGCAGCTCGCCTCGCCGCCCTTCTTCATCTTGGGATCGGTGACATGAGCCGTGACGGTGTAGCTTCCGCCGGAAACACCCGTAGTATCGATGGTGGCGGTGTTGTCTTTATTCGTGACCTTGCCACCGTTGGTCATCCAGCTATAGCTAACGGTGTGCTTGGGATTGAAGTTGCTGCCGGTCGCGGTCACCGTGACCGGCTCGCCGACCATGACTTCTGAAGGTTGGACGGCGCAGGCTGCGGCCGGAGCGGCCAGCTGAGGATAACCGAAATTCCACACCAGGCCAGTGCGCAGACGAACCCCGTCAAGCCCCGGGTGGCGGAGATCCTGGAACTGTTGAGAGGCATAGTCTGAGAAATCCTGACGGGCATAGACAAAGTCTGCTTCCATCAGGCGCAGAGTCAGCAAACGAGTGACCTTGAGATCAATGCCACCACCCAGAATGGCGCCAATGCCGTTGCCCGGATTGAGGCCTTTGGTGGTCAGCCGGTTATAGCTCAAGAGGGTGTGCGCGAAAAAATTCACGCCGTCACCGCGCCACGTCACCTTCGGTCCAATGGAAGCGGTGGATTCGTTGGCGTATTTGTTCCAGTTCCCACCGTAGTCAGCTTCCAAACCGAACAGCTTGGTGAAATTCCAGGTGAAGCTGGCGCCGGCGCCCTGCGGAATGTCGTGCAGCTTGTTGGGCACGGGAGCAAAAAAACTGTGGCCCGCTGCGGGAATGGTTCCGCCGGGGTTGAGCCACTGATAGCCGGTGAACAGCTCTACCTTCGGATACGAATCCTCCTGCGCCAGCCCTGCGGCTGAGAGCAGGCCAATGGTGAGCAACAAGAAAAAATATTTGGTCCATACACGCCCACTGCGAGAGCGGTTACGAAGTGACATGTAAATCCTCCGGAAAACGAATAGGCTGACCTTGCGTCCATGCTCGTTGCACAACGCGGGGCCCCGCATGGAAATAAGAATTCAAAATTGCTGCAAGATAACGATCTCGACAGCATGACACCCGGGAGCGAAACACACAGAACATTCATGATACGTCGGAAGTGCGTGTAACGCAAAGTGTTAGGCGTCTTTTTTCGATCTGTTAACGTCTCAGATTGATACCTTGCAGGCAGCTTCGCCCGGGGTTGAGCCTTGCAGCCTGCCATCCTGCCGCTTGCAGGATACGACAATCCCCCTCAATAATGATCAGGGGGACAGCTTTCGCCCATGAGCCAGGGAAAAATACTGATTGTCGAAGACGAAGAAAACGAGCGTACCGGGCTCGCCGAATTGGTTTCCTCCTGGGGCTATCGTGCAGAAACGGCGCGCGATGGAGCGGAGGGTCTGGAGAAGGTGACATCTTGGTCACCTTCCATCGTGGTGACCGACCTCAAGATGCCGCGCATGGGTGGGCTGGAACTGCTGGAGCAAATCGCCAGCCAAGCCCAGACCATCGCCGTCATCGTGGTGACCGCGCAAGGAACCATCGACAGCGCGGTGCAGGCCATGCGCATGGGCGCCTACGACTACGTGACCAAGCCCATCGACACCAACCGGCTGCGCATCATTCTGCAAAATGCCTCGGCGCTGCTGGGCACGCGCGCCGAACTTGAAGTCACGCGGCGCAAATTACGCGACAGCGGTTCGCTGGGCAGCCTGGTGGGGGCGTCGAAGAAGATGCAGGAAACCTTTCACCTGATTGAGATGGTCGCCCCCAGCACCGCTTCGGTTTTGATCACCGGCGCCAGCGGTACCGGCAAAGAACTGGTGGCACGGACGATTCACGAATTGAGCCCGCGGCGTAACAAGCCGTTTGTCCCCATCAATTGCGCGGCCATCCCCGAAACCCTGATCGAAAGCGAAATCTTCGGGCACGAAAAAGGGGCGTTCACCGGTGCCCTGGAACGCCGCACCGGCTGCTTCGAACTCGCCGAGGGCGGCACGTTACTGCTGGACGAAATCGGCGAAATGCCGGTCGCGACCCAGGCCAAGCTATTGCGCGTGCTCGAAGACCGGAAACTGCGACGGCTGGGAAGCAAGGTGGAAACCACCGTGGATGTGCGCGTCCTGGCGGCCACCAACAAGGTCCCCGAGGAAGCCGTGGCGCGCGGTGAGCTGCGCAATGATCTCTACTACCGGTTGAATGTCTTCAACATCAACATGCCTTCACTGCGCGAACACAAGGACGACATTCCTGACCTGGTGCAGTCGCTGCTCTCCGACATGAACGCCAAGCACGCACGCAAGGTCGCAGGCGTGAGTGAAGCGGTTCTCAACACCTTCCAGAACTACTCCTGGCCGGGCAACGTGCGGGAACTGCGCAACACGCTGGAGCGGGCGGTGATCGTTTGCGAGGGGGCCGTGATCGAGACCAAGCATCTGCCGCCGGCATTTGGACACACGGCGGTGCGGATCTCAGCCGACGATCCCGATGCGGTCCGTCTGGGCGTGGGCACGACGGTGGAAGAGGCTGAGAAACTGCTGATCCTGAAAACCTTGGAAGCGACCAGCAACAACAAGACGCGGGCCGCGGAGATTCTCGGCATCAGCCTCAAGACGCTGCATAACAAGCTGAAGGAATACGGCAACGCGGGCGCCGACGCTGCGCTGGCTAAAGAAGAGCAGTAGACTCGGTGATGTCCGGTCCGGGGTGAATCGCAGACTCGGTTGCGGCATGCGTTTACGAACCAAAATCGTGCTTGCCATCACCGTCATGGTGGCGGTGCTGGTCTCGGCGTTCTCCTACATCTACATCTCTGAACTGTTGCGTCAGCGGATTAACAGCGCCTACGACAGCGCGTCTCACCTGACCGCCAATCTTGCCTTCCTCGCAACCAATGAGGCTCCCGATCTGAGCAGCACCCGGGTCGACACCAATGATCCGGAAGCGGTACGCAAAGCCATCGCCTATTACCTGGGCACCGATCGGGTGCTCAATAATTTTCTCGAATCCATCGTGGGCAGCTGGCCGGAGGTTTATGACGCAGCCATCGTCGACGCCAACGGCAAAGCCATCCTGCACACCAATCCCGATCTGATCGGAAAAATAATTTCCGACCGGCCCAGTTTCCAAATGGTGCAATCCGCCCGCTTCCGTCAGCAATTGCGGCTGGTGTACAACCCTGCTAGCGTCTATGACGTGCGCATTCCGCTGACCCTCAATGGCGCACCCTTCGGTTCCATTCGCGTCGGCGTCTCGACCGTCTTCCTGAAAAACGAACTTACCCCGCCGCTCCAGCACGCAGTGATTTTCTCGAGTGCGGCGATTTTTTTATCTCTGGTTCTGGCCGCGGCCCTCTCCCACCTCGCCCTGGGTCCCCTGGAGCGGATCAGCCGAACCCTGGATAGCGTGACCGCCGGAGGCGGAGAGGCAGCAGAGGAATACGAAGCAGGTCGCGACGAGTATGGCCTGGTCACCCTGAAGATTGCTCACCTTGGCCGGCAAGTCCGGGATGCCAAGGAAATCTTCTCGGCGCTGAAAGATAACGTAGACCAGATTATGGGCAATCTGCAGGACGGTCTGATGCTGTTCACCCGCGAGTCGCGGGTCGTGCTGGTGAGCGCCTCGGTAGAGCGATTTCTGGGCCGTCCCCGAAGCGAATTGCTGGGACGCACCGTGAATGAACTGTTTTCGCGGGATACCGCCCTGGGCTCACTGGTGATCGAGGGTTTTCAATTCCGGCGCGCGATCGGGCAGGAGGAAGTCGAGTCCCCTAACGGAAAGCGGGTACAGATTTCGCTGGACTTCATTCAGGAACGCGGCGGGCAGATTGGAGCGCTGCTGACTCTGCGCGATGCCGAGTCGGTGCAACGCATTGAAGACGAAATCGAGATGTCACGCCGCATGGCGGCCAGCGGACGACTGACTCGCGGAGTCGCCCACGAAGTCAAGAATCCCATCAACGCCATTGTGCTGCACCTGCAGTTGCTGCAAAACAAACTGCAGCAGGTCGATCCCGACACCCGCCGCCACATGGATGTGATCGACAGCGAGATTCACCGCCTCGACCGCGTGGTGCAGATTCTGGTCGACTTCACGCGCCCGCGCGAGCTGCATCTGGAGGAGATGGACCTGCACCATCTGCTGGAAGAGGTGATTACCCTCGCCATGCCGGACGCCGAGCAACATGGTGTGAAGATTGTTTCCGAACTGCCGGCGGATCCTCTTGGCGTCAAAGTAGACAGTGATTTCATGAAGCAGGCGATCCTGAACGTCGTGTTGAACGGCGTGCAGGCCATGCCGGGAGGCGGCAATCTGACGATCTCGGCTCACCGCCAGGAAGAAATGGTCATCACGGAAATTCGAGATCAGGGCAGCGGCATTCCGCACGATGTACAGGATAAGGTGTTCGAGTTGTACTTCACGACCAAAAAGGAAAAGGGGGGCACCGGGATCGGACTAGCCCAAACCTACCAGATTTTGCATTGGCACTACGGCTCGGTGGATTTCGAGTCGGTGGACGGGCAAGGAACCACCTTCCGTTTGCGCTTGCCCTTCAGCGAATCGACCGCGGAACCGTCCCCTGGCGGAAATCGACAGGATGTGCGGGCTGTCGGTTCCTCCTGGCACGACTAGAATCGCGAGAGGGTGCCATTCTTGGTCGGTTCTCAAAATGGATTTGCCTGGGCTCTATCCAGGCTTACACCTGGGGCGAAGAAGGATTCAAGGCGGTTTAGAATTGTGTTTTGGTCCGCTTCGTCTGATCACTGAATTGAGAGACATGACACTGGCCGTCATTCTCGGACTGTGGTGTACGCTGGCTTCCAGCTCGGCAGCGGCGAGCGCCGCCCTGCGCGTGCCATTCCTGCAGGCTCAAGCGGCTCCAGAGCAGCCTGCCGCTCAAGCGCCGGCAAAACCGGCAGAACCGGAACCACCGCAGCCGCACCCCAGCCCGCGCCCCAGCCAAGTCCGCCGCCTTCTGAAGCAACCCCGCAAACTCCGCCTGCGGGAACCGCACAAAAACCCGCATCCGCGGCGCGGCCGGCTGCAACCAAGCCGAAGAAGCGTGCCCACAAGAAGAAACCGCCGGCGCAGCCCGGCGATCCTCCGGCAAAGGTTGTGGTGCGCAACGGGAGCACCTCAGATCCAAACGTGCAGCTTTCTCCCACGGTGAGCAAAGGGCAAACTTCCAATCAGATCGAGAGCGTAAACCAGTTGCTTGCCGGCACCGACTCGAATCTCAAACAGATTTCTGGGCGCACCCTGAACCCAACCCAGCAGGACACTGTGAAACAGATTCACCTGTACATGGATCAGGCCCGCAAGGCCGTCGACTCCGGGGATGTGGAGCGGGGGCACAATCTGGCCTTCAAAGCCCACCTGCTTTCCGATGACTTGGTGAAGCACTAAGTTCGTGTCCGCCCTTCGATCTACTTGCCTTTCGCGCGCGCGGCGTTCACCTTGGCCAACAGCTCCTGCGTAGGTTGCTGCATGGGGCCACTGATCTTGACGGCTTCCATCAGCACCTCCCGCGATTCCGTAACTTTGTTCAGTTTGCCGTAAGCGAAGCCCAGAAAATACATGGCACGCGCGTAAGACTGCTCGTCTTGCCCCTTAAGCAGCGCGCAGGCCGCCTTCAGCTCCGGAATCGCGGCCGCAC
This sequence comes from Terriglobia bacterium, assembly GCA_963840615.1. Classification (GTDB taxonomy): domain Bacteria; phylum Acidobacteriota; class Terriglobia; order Terriglobales; family Acidobacteriaceae; genus DATFTE01. The sequence continues at coordinate 3,311 of CAWJAA010000031.1, read as the reverse complement.
TCTTGTCCTGTTTCACGTAAACGTAACCCAGGGTAGAGTGCGCCACTCCGGCGGCAAGCTTGCGCGAGCGGTCGGCATCGGGAGCGTCGGCCTTGGCGACTTCGATGCCTTTCTGCGCATAGGTGGCGGACTTGTTCAAGCTGCCAGGCTTGGGGTCATCCGCATAAGCGTTCGCCAGAAGGGTGAGAGTGGCGAGGCTGTTGGGATTTGCTGCCAGAGTTTTTTCGCCATACGCCACCAGACGGTTCATGTCTTTCAGATCCGTCAGCGACATCATGGCGTATTGGGTAACCTGTTCTTCGAAGCGTGAGTTGGGGAATGCGGGCGTGAACCGCTCAATCTCAGCCATGCGCGTCTTGGCGTCGTTTTCGTTGGTGATGGCGTTGTATCCGGCGGCTTCAAGAAACTCGTAGGAACTCTTGGCCGCATTCTTGTCTTCTTCGATGCGCCCGGCGAAATCCTGATCGCTTAGTCCTTCCGGCTTGGATTGCTTGGCCATGGAGTTGTAAGTCTCTCCGCCACGCACCGCGTAGTCGAGCGCCTTAGGGTCGTTCTTCATCTGCTGGGCAATGTTGGTTTGCGAGACCAAAATGTCCATATTGCGCGCAGAACTGGCCAAGGCCTTGTCTCCGTACTCCAGCGCTTTAGCCAAGTCCCCCGCGCTCTGGTAATACTGCGAGACCTGCCAGTTCCCATAAGCCACGGCGGCCGGATTGGAGGAAAACTTCTGCAGGAAATCCTGGTACATGGCCAGCTTCTTCTGTGCATCCGGCTCGTTGGAGATGGCCTGCAAAGCCTGGTCCTCGGGAGTGCCCGCTGCGATCACGATCTTATCCAACTGGGCGTGGAGAAAAAGAGGAAGCAGAACCACCGTCAGCACGACCAACCCATGCCACAGACTGCGCTTCATACCTACCTCCGGGTTTGATGGCGCGAATCCTACCGCCGAATGCACCCGAGCGCAAGTTCCGGGATCACCAGCGACGGCGGCTGCCGGCTGTGTGCTATGCTCGGCTCGATGGCGGACGGTCACCAGAAAAAGCATGAGTTTGCGGTTCCCTCCCCGTCCTGGCAACACTCCCTTTGGTTCATGGTTCTAGTCGCTCTGCTGCTGCGGTTGGCAGTCATTACTGTCGGCCACACCTACCGCATCACCCCCCGGCGTGATCATTTCCAGTTTGGCTGGGAGATGGGCCGCCTGGCGCGCTCCATCGCCACCGGACAGGGCTTCAGTTCTCCCACCGATCTGCCCAGCGGGCCGAGCGCCTGGGCGCCGCCGCTTTATCCTTACATCCTCGCCGGGGTTTTCAAGTTATTCGGGGTCTACAGCGCGCTGTCGGCCTGGGTCATTCTGGCGTTCAACAGCCTCTTCGGTGCGCTGACTTGTCTAACCCTCTACCGCATCGGCGAAAGAATGTATGGAGAAGGAGTGGCGCGGGCCGCTGCCTGGACTTGGGCATTGTTTCCCTATGCGATTTACTGGCCGGTGCGCGTGGTTTGGGAAACCAGCCTGAGCACGTTTCTGATGACGGTGGCGCTGCTGTGGACGTTCGAAATGGGAGACGCGCCTCCGCCGCAGCGCAAATGGATTCTCTTCGGCCTGCTTTGGGGCGTGATTATCCTCACCAACACGGCGCTGCTTGCGGTTCTTCCCCTGTGCTTGCTCTGGCTGCTCTATCGCCTGCCGCATCTTCGGCAGATCCGCGGCATGGTGGTTTGTGGATTGGCGGCGGCGCTGCTGGTGAGTCCTTGGCTGATACGGAATTATGCTGTCTTCGGACAGTTCGTTTTCGTGCGTGACAACCTCTCGCTCGAAATGCACATGGCGAACAACGACCGCTTCACCGGGCTTTGGACGCGGAACGAACATCCGGGAAACGATCCGCTTGCCATGCACCGGTTCCAGGAACTGGGCGAACTGGGCTTCATGGAGGAAAAGCACCAGGAATTCCAACAGTTTGTCCGGGAACACCCGGTCGAGTTCCTCAAGTTCACGGTAGAGCGCACAGTATATTTCTGGATCGGCACTCCGCAGGCGACGATCGTCAATGGATACGATCTGATCATGGCACGGCACACCGGATTCCTGATCATGACCGCGCTCGCCTTCGCGGGATTGGGACTGAGTTTTCGCAACCGCAAGGTGGGCAGCTTTCTACTGGCAAATTTCCTGGTCGTCTATCCACTTCCCTATTACCTGGTAAATCCGTTTCCGCGCTACAAACATCCGATTGAGCCGGAAATGATCTTGCTCACGGTGTACCTGCTGTGGGAAGCGCGGGGCGTGAAAGTTCGCTGGCCGCGGAATGCATCGTAGTGGGTAACCGGGCGAGGGCGCCCGTCTCTCCATGGTTTGTTGTTTTCCTCAGGCGCTGAGTTTTCCGGCGCGCACTCCATCGTTTACATTGAAGCATGCGGTCCATTCTGCAGAAACGGGCGTTGCGCTGGATCTTCACGGCCAACGTGATCTCCATGCTGGGCAGCGGCATGAATTCCGCAGCCGTAGCCTGGTACATTCTGCAGGCCACCCATTCGGAGATGGCGCTGGGCATGTTTGCCGTGCTGCAGACTGTGCCCGCGATGCTGATGCTGCCTTTCACCGGTGTCATCATTGACCGCGAGGACCGCCGCCGTCTGGTCATGATGCTTGACGCGGCGCGCGCGCTCATCATCCTGGCCGTTTCCATACTGGCGTTCCTGCACAAAGCCACCGTGTGGGAACTCTACCTGATGAACACTCTGGTAGCAGCCGGCTTCTGGATGTTCTGGCCCACCATCACCGCCTTGATTCAGGAACTGACGCCAGGGGAGGAATTCGTTCACGCCAACACTTTTCTGCTGGCGGGAATTCAGGGCGGTTGGCTGATTGCTGGCGCGATTGTGGGATTCGTCTACAACCACATCGGACTTGGTGGGGTGCTGCTGATTGATTGCTCGACCTACCTGGTCTCGTTCTTGTGCTACCTCGCGGTGCGCAAGGGACGGCACGTGGTGCCGCGTCCGGCGGAACTGAAAGCGGATATGGTGGCCGCCGAGACCGCGCTCGAGCGTTTCGGACGCGAGATGCGCGAGGGCATCCAGTTTCTTCGCGGCAACAAGAACGTTGTCCTACTGGGCATCAGTTGGGCATTATTTTTGGGCGCGATGATGACGGGAGTGGTGGTCACGCCGCCGCTCAGCGATCACGTCTTCCACGCTGGAGCCGAGGGTTACGGCTGGTTGAATGCCGGTTGGGGCGTGGGCGCGTTTCTCAGCGCGCTCTATGCGCCCCAGGTGATCGCGTCGCTGGGCTCGAGGAGGTCGATCGCCAT
>CAWJAA010000030.1:0-8784 GCA_963840615.1 Terriglobia bacterium | reverse complement strand
GGCACGTTCTTTTACCGCTCTGGTCGACGAGAAGGTGATCATCGAATTGGACGCTCCTTCCCCCTACGCGCTGGTGGAGTGTCATTCGCACCGGCCGGGGCAGACGCGGGCGGATTTTCACCATTCCTGGCTCACCGTACACGGAGATTTCGGCAGACGCATTTACCAGACTGGGCTGATGCCCGGGTACATTCAAAACCAGATCGTGGATATGAGTAAGGACGAGGCGGAGGAGTTGGGGCTGGACCAGGAATCTTTCGATGGCGTCGGCATGGCGTATTACGACAGCGCCGCCCAGTTGATTGCCTGCGCATCCCTTCCGGTCGTGACGCAAGAGGCGTACAAGGCCGAGGACAACTTTACCGATCAGAAGCGTTTGGGAAGTGTGTTTGCCCGGCGCGAAGTCCTGCGAAGTGCGACCCGTTGATTCTCTTCAGAGGTGAGTGATGTCGAGCAGCGCGCAAACCGCGACCAGTCGCGAAGTTGTAGAACGGGCCATTGAGGCTTTGAACAAAGGGGATGCTGCAGGGTTTCTGGGTTCGTTTTCCGAGGATCTGGATTTCAATATGCCTGGGAGCACTCCAGTATCCGGCCGGACCCATGGGCTCAAGGACTTCACCGGGCTCGTAGGAAAGGTTGCCGGGTACCTGGACGTGCTGATCACGATTAAAGTGACGAACTTCATTGCATGCGGGGAATGGGTGGTCACCGAATCGGTGGGCCACGGCGTCACCAAGAAAGGCAAAGACTACAACAATCAATATTGCCACCTGTGGCAGGTGCGTGATGGGAAGATCGTGAAGTTTGTCGAGTACAACGATACCGACCTCATCATGCGGGTGCTCTGTAGATAGCGGCGAAGGAAATCATGATTCCCCAATTCAACGCGATTGGTCTGCAATGCCGCCAGTTCTGCGATCTGCAGCAGAATCTGCGCCATCTCTCGAACTGCATCGACATGGCGTATACCCTGGCTTCGCAGGAACTGCCGGTGAAGCTCATCTGCCTGCCAGAGTCAGCGATCCAGGGTTTTCCCATGGGCGAGCCTCCGTATACCACTATTCCCGGACCCGAGACCGATTTTTTTGCCGCCAAGGCGAAAGCGCTTAAGGCCTACATCATCGGCGAACTGCTGTTTGTCCGGCTCAAAGGAATTCCGCAGGATCGGGTGTTCAACTGCCTGTTCATCGTAAGTCCGCAGGGAAAGGTGATCTACTGGCGGGCGAAAACGCAGTTGGAGCGAATTGAGGCGCAGTGGACCACGGTACCGCACGATGTCTGGGATGACTGGGTAAAAACCTACGGGGCTGACTTAGATTCGCTCTATCCGGTGGTCGATACAGAAATCGGCAAGATCGGCTGCGCCGTCTGCATGGAGCGCGGTTATCCGGAGGTGACGCGAGGACTGGCGCTGAACGGAGCGGAGATCATCTATCTCTCGACCTACCACGAGCCGTTCGTCGGCACCGGCGTGTATGAAGCCGTCACCCGGACGCGGGCATTCGAAAACACCGCCTATGTGATTTCCCCGAACTCCGGTGCCTACCAGTTTCCCAATTTCGATGCGCCCTTCGATATTTGTGGCGGTACCAATCTGATTGTGGACTACAAGGGAATGGTGATCGGGCGGCATCAGACCACTGACGATTCTTTCGTGGGAGCGACAATCGACATCGAGGGGTTGCGCCAGTACCGCGCCAACAACCTGGGGATCGGAAATTTCCTGAAAGACCTGCGCACCGAACAGTTCCGCCTGATTTATGAGGAGCCGGTCTATCCGAAGAACACGCGCTTGAAGGGGAAGATGCCTTCCGCCGCCCAGTTGTACGCGAAGGAGAACGAAATTCTTACCAGCAACATTCGCAAACTGCAGAAGAAAGGGATCTACACTCCGCCCTCGAAATAGAACTGGTTGACGCTGCCATGAAACGCAAGCCAATATCGCGAGGTCTTTCACTGAGTTTGCTGGGCATGACGGCAGCGTTCCTGTGTGCCGTACTGGCGAGTAGCGATGCAGCGGCAGAGAAAACACCGGTGCCTGGGGCAAACGGCGTCGCGGTGTTTTCGCAGCGCTGTCTCTTGTGTCATGGTCCAGGAGGCCGGGCGCCACAGCTTGCTGCCATGGGCCAGCTCAAGCGCGACACGATCTATTCCATTTTGACCGAAGGCATCATGAAGGAGCAGGCTGCCGGGTTGAGCGATGAAGAACGGCACGCGGTCGCTGACTACATCGGCAAAGAAGGTTCCGGGAAAACTGCCATCAGCGTGAGTCCGGCTTGTCCTTCGAGGGGTCTGACGAAGGCGCCGGCGACAGGGGACTGGAACGGGTGGTCTCCAGACGTGTTGAATTCTCGTTTTCAACCCTCTCCGGGGCTGGAGCGGCGGGATATTCCCACGTTGCGCTTGAAATGGGCTTTCGTTTTTCCGGATTCCGCTTCAGCGTCGAACCAGGCCACGCTGGTTCGTGGGCGACTTTTCATTGGCAGTTGGGACGGAGTGATCTACGCGCTTGATCCGGAAACCGGATGTTCGTATTGGACCTTCAAGGCGGATTCCGGCGTGCGAACGGCGGTAACCGTAGTCGGCGACGCAGCGTACTTCGGCGATTTCCTGGCCAATGTGTATGCGCTCAATGCCGAAACCGGAAAGCTGCTGTGGCGCGCAAAGGTCGATCCACATCCGTACGCGCGAGTGACTGCGTCTCTGGTGGCAGACGACGGACACCTCTATGTGCCGGTATCTTCCCTGGAAGAGGGCGTGGCGGGCGATTCGAATTACGCGTGCTGCACGTTCCGTGGGAGTGTTGTCGCGTTCGATCTGGCTTCCGGCAAGCAGGTCTGGAAGAGTTACACCATCGATGAGGAAGCGAAACCGGCCGGCAAGAACAAGCATGGAGCGCCCAGGCTGGGGCCGTCGGGAGCCGCGGTTTGGAGCACACCGACAGTGGACGTGAAGCGCGGGAATCTGTATGTCGCCACTGGAAACAACTATTCCGGTCCCAATACGGCAGGCGCCGATGCGGTGATTGCCTTCGACTTGAAGACAGGCGCCAAACGGTGGGTTCGTTCGCTGCGAGCGAGCGATCAGTGGAACGCTTCCTGCATGGGGGACAAGGCGAACTGCCCGGAGGAAGAAGGGCCCGACTTTGATTTCGGCGCCTCTCCCGTGCTGGCGCAGCTTTCCGATGGCCGCTCATTGCTGCTTGCGGGCCAGAAGTCGGGAATGCTTTATGCTCTTGACCCTGACAAGAGAGGTGACACGGTCTGGGAAACGCGCGTGGGCAAAGGCAATTCTCTCGGCGGCATCGAATGGGGCTTCGCCGTCGACAGAACTCGCGCGTACGTTGCGATCGCCGACTGGGATGTCGCCAAGCCGACAAACGCGGAAGGCAGTGTGAACGCGGTGGACCTGGCCACAGGAAAACTGCTCTGGCGCGCCCCGAATCCGTCCGGCACCTGCGCGAACAGACAGCCGACATGCTCGAGTGCCAATGCCGCGGCGGTGACCGTGGTTCCGGGGATTGTTTTCGCTGGCTCGCTGGATGGATACCTGCGTGGCTATGACGCCGCGGATGGGAAAATCATCTGGCAGTTTGATACCAATCAGCAGGTGACCGGCGTCAATGGGAGTCGTCGGACATGGCGGGTCGGTGAACGGCGCGGGAGCGACGGTGTCTGGTGGCATGGTATTTCAGACAACGGGGTATGCGGCGTATGGCCTGGGGATCCCGGGCAATGCGCTGCTGGTGTTCGGTCCGCCCAGCAGTGAACATGCCCCCAAATCTTCAAAGAAGAACTGAGCAAGTGCGAAGCAAAAAACACAGGAGAGCGGAATGGCTGTAGAGATGACACTGCCGAAGTTTGGCTTGACCATGCAAGAGGGAAATATTGTGCGCTGGCTCAAGAGAGAGGGAGACAAGGTCACTGCCGGCGAAGCGCTGCTGGAAATTGAAACCGAGAAGATTACGTGCGAGGTGGAGGCTCCAGTAACAGGCACGGTGGCAAAGATTCTTTTTCCGGAGGGGACTGCTGCTCCGGTGTCAGCGGTGATTGCGTTGATTGAGCCGTCTTAGTTGTAAAGCAGCAGGTTCCGCGATCTGATCAGGGAGGAAGTGACGTGAAAAGACTTGAGGGGAAAACAGCCATTGTGACCGGTGGTGGTCAAGGCATTGGGCGTGCCATCAGCGAGACCTTTGCGCGCGAGGGCGCGACGGTATGGGTTCCGGATTTCTATCCGGAGAGAGCGAAGGCGACGGTGGATGCAATCACCGCCGCGGGTGGCACTGCCTATGCCGACCACGTGGACGTGACCAAAGAGGAAAGCGTCAAAGGGATGATCGATCGTGCCATGGCAAAAATGGGGCGAATCGATGTGCTGGTGAACAACGCCGGCGTGGACATTCTCAAGTCAATCGAAGATATGACGATGCAGGAATTCGACATGCTATTCGCGGTGAACGTGCGCGGTCTTTTCATGTGCAGCAAGTATGCGGTCCCGCACATGAAGAAGGCCGGCAAAGGCTGCATCGTGAATATGGGATCATCCGCCGGATACATTGGCGCGCCGTTCCAGACTGCCTATTGCGCATCCAAGGGCGCGGTACATCAGTTCACGAAAGCACTGGCGGTGGAATGCACGTCCGCCAACATCCGGGTGAACGCGATTGCTCCCGGCGGCGTGAAAACCAACATGCTCGATTACCTGAGCGCGGAATTTGCCAAGAAGGGTGTCGACATCAACGCCTTCAGCAATATGCAACTCGGAGGCTGGGCCACTCCCGCGGACATCGCCGCCATGGCGCTGTTCCTGGCATCGGACGAATCCCGCCAGGTTCACGGCGCAGCGCTCCAAATTGACGGCGGTCTCACGGCTGCTTAAACCGAAGCCTTTCATGAAGGAGAAGTTCGATGGATGCAAATACTCAAAAGACGCTATTGAAACGCATGATGGTGATTCGGGCCTTTGAGGAAACCGCCGGCAAGCTTTTTTATAAGGGCCAGATCCCCGGATTTGTTCATCTCTCGGTGGGGCAGGAGGGGACCTCGGTTGGAGTGTGTTCCGCACTGAACGATTCCGACTACATCGGTACGACCCACCGCGGGCACGGGCACATTATCGCCAAAGGCGTGGACTTGAAGCGCATGATGGCGGAGCTGTTCGGCAAAGTGGATGGCTTTTGCCACGGCAAGGGCGGTTCCATGCATGTCTTCGACAAATCGAAAGGCGTGCTGGGCGCCAATGGAATTGTGGGCGGCGGCATCCCCATCGTTACCGGCGGCGCACTTTCCGCGAAGTTGGAAAAGAAAGGGCGGGTTGCAGTGTCGTTCTTCGGCGACGGCGCGACCAACGAGGGCGCCTTCCATGAAGCGCTGAACCTGGCGGCGGTCTGGAAACTGCCGGCTGTCTATGTTTGCGAGAACAACCAGTACGGTGAGTTCACTCCGGCGACGGAAGCGACGGCGGTAGCGGTGATCGCCAAGCGCGCTGCATCCTATGACATCCCGGGTGTGACCGTCGATGGCAATGATGTCGAGGCCGTCCACGCCGCTGCCAACGAAGCGGTGGCCCGGGCCCGGGAAGGCAAGGGGCCAACCTTGCTGGAATGCATGACCTATCGCTGGTACGGGCACTTTCACGGGGAGGAAGCGATGCTCGGGGCCAAGGGCTATCGCGCGAAAGCAGAAATCGACAAGTGGAAGAGTCTGTGTCCGATCGTGCAGTACAAGAAGAAATTGCTCGATGCGAAGGTGCTGACGCAGGGCGAGATCGACGACATGGAGAAGTCCGCGCAGGGCGAGGTGGACGAAGCTGTGGAGTTTGCCAAGAAGAGTCCCTTCCCAGCTCCAGAGGCCGCGCTGACGGACGTATATGCCACGGCGTAGCCATGGCCGCGCGTGATCGAAAGAAACGAAGCGAATCAAGAATCCGAGGAGCCAGCCGTGAGAGAGATTACTTTCGTACAAGCTATCAATGAGGCCATATCGGAAGAAATGACGCGGGACGAGAAAGTCTTCGTCATGGGTGAGGACGTGCGCCTCTCTGCCTTCGGCACTACGGGTGGGTTGGTGGAGAAGTTCGGCCCCGAGCGAGTGCGCAATACGCCGATCAGCGAGACCGGATTCGTGGGCGCCGGGATTGGCGCGGCCATCACCGGATATCGGCCGGTGGTGGAAATCCAGATTGCGACGTTCTTCTGGGTGGCGATGGATCAGATCTGCAACCAGGCCTCGAAGCTCCGCTACATGTCAGGCGGCCAAGCGACGCTGCCGATCACATTGCGTACCGTGAACGGAGTCATCGGTTCGGCGGCCGCGCAGCACTCGGAAACCATGTATGCAAATTTCCTGAACACGCCCGGACTGAAAATTGCCGTACCCAGTAATCCTCACGATGCGAAGGGCATGCTGAAGGCGGCGATTCGGGATGACAATCCCGTGTTGTTCTTCGAGCACCTGCGTCTGGGGGCGAAAAAAGGTCTCGTGCCAGAGAACGATTACGTCGTTCCTCTGGGGAAAGCTGCGGTGGTTCGAGAGGGCAAAGACGTCACCCTGATTGCCATCGCCTGGATGGTAGATCTTGCTCTGGAAGCGGCGAAGAAACTCGAGGCAGAAGGGATCTCGGCTGAAGTGATTGACGTTCGCACCCTGGTTCCACTCGACAAAGGGACCATTTTGAGTTCGGTGGAGAAAACCGGGCGAGTGGTTGTAATTGACGAAGCTCACAAGACGGGAAGTGCGGCGTCCGAGATCGCAGCCACGATTGCCGAGGAAGCGTTCGCTTGGTTGCGGGCTCCGGTACGCCGAGTGTGCTCCCTGGATGTTCCGATTCCGTTTAGTCCAGGGATGGAAAACTTTGTGATCCCTGATGTGACCAAGATTTTGTCGGCCGCGCATGCGGTGCTTGAGCCAGCGGCAGCGGTTGCGGGTCAATCCCATGCGTCTCGCCGGTAAGGTTGCGGTCATCACGGGCGCAGGTTCCGGCGTCGGCCAGGGGGTGGCGGAGGTATTTGCGCAGGAAGGCGCAGATCTTGCGCTGCTCGACCTGAACGAAGATGGCTTGATGGAAACTGCTCAACGCGTCGCTGCCGAGGGACGCCGATGCGTTCCACTTAAAGTGGATGTTGGAGATGCCTTAGCGTCACGAGCGGCGGTTGAGCAGATCGAGAGCCGTCTCGGTGGGATCCGCATCCTCGTTAACTGCGCTGGGGTTGCTATCGTCAAAGCTTTTCTGGAGGTTACGGAAGCTGAGTATGACGCCGTTCAACGCGTGAATATTCGCGGGATGTATTTCCTCTCCCAATCCGTTGCCCGGCGCATGGTTGCGCACAAACAGGGTGGACGGATTGTTCACATCGGGTCGACAGCGGGGGAGTCGCCCTTTCCTCACGCTTCGGTTTACGCCGTGTCCAAAGGCGGGGTCCGTCAACTGACACGTTCGATGGCGATCGAACTCGCGGCCCACGGCATTACGGTGAACTGTATCGCCCCGGGGCACCTCGACACGCCGCTCTCGCGCCGCCACATTCCGAGCGACGAGGTGCGCCAGGGAATGATCGCTAACATCCCGGTGGGACGCATGGGGACGCCCTCTGATGTGGCCCATCTGGCCCTGTATCTGGCCAGTGAAGAAGCATCGTTTGCGACGGGGCAAGTGTTTATTCTCGACGGCGGCAACTTGGCCGTGGGCCGCTAGCCCCTGCGAATTGTCTGGGTTCTTGTTTATGGCCTACCTCATTACCGGCGGTACCGGCTTCCTTGGATCCAACATTGCCCGCCAGTTGCTGCAAGCGGGCCGCAAAGTTGTGCTCTGTGATATCAGCCTGGATGGCGATGTTGTAAGCATGTTGAAGAGCCGTGCCGCGCCCGGCCAGCTGCGAATTGTGCAAGCCGATGTGAGCAAGAAAGGTACGGTCAACCGCCTCATGGAAGGCCACGAAATTGAAACCGTCATTCACATGGCTTCTCTTTTGACGGAAGATTGTTCGCGAGACTCTTCGCGGGCGATCGAGGTGAATTGCCTGGGGACGGTGTACGTGATGGAATCGGCAGTGCGGCACGGGGTCTCGAAGCTGGTCTGGGGAAGCTCCATTGCTGCCGGGGAACACCGATCTGCGGGCGAGGTCGAACAGCTTCCCTCCTGGGCATTGATCTACATCGCCACGATGACGTTCAACGAGGACCTGGCGCGGGTTTATCGCGATAAATTCGATCTCCAGGCGGTCGGGTTGCGCTTTCCATACGTGTACGGCGTCGGGCGAGTGCGTGGCGCTTCCTTCGGGCAAAAACTGATTACGCGAGCGATTGCGGGAAAGCCGGTTCGGGTTCCATTCGGCGACGAGATCATGAATTGGCTCTACATCGAGGACGCGGTTCGCGCCGTCATGTGCGCGATTCGATCGGATCGTATCCGGAAGGTCAGCTACACGGTGAGCGGGAACATACGATCGATGCGCGAGGTTGCGGGCTATCTGGAGCAGACTTGCCATTCGAGCATCACCCTGGAGTCCGGAGGCACCGGTTTGAACTGGCGTTATGTCGATTCGGAAATCAAGGGTGATCTTGGCTACGAGCCCGAGTATTCCATCGAAGAAGGTATCGCGGCCATGAGAGAGGAAATGAGAAAAAATCCGTCGCTGTCGGCGACTCGCCTGCGACCTGCGATGTCTCGACCTGCCGCTCCTGCCCGGATGCACACCGGCCGGAATCTCAGAATCTCTGCCGGAGATTGAAGGTTCGGGCTTGCTGGTCGCAATCCTCAGGCTAGCGAGATGTTCCCGCGGTTAAA
>CAWJAA010000029.1:0-182904 GCA_963840615.1 Terriglobia bacterium | reverse complement strand
ACCTTGCCGTCTTTATCCACCACTTGCGGATGCAGGGAGAAAATCATGTTCTCTTCCAGCTGCACGTCGCTCTTCGCACCAATCGCGGGATATTCCAGCATGGTCGTGCCAATGCTGTGTCCGGAAAGATGTCCGAGGGCGAACCCGTGTTTGGCGAAGGTTTCGGCCACGGAGCGGTGGACGTTGCTGGCCAGTTCGCCAGCGCGCATCAGTTTGCGCGCCGCCTCCAGCGCCGCCGGATAGGCATCGGCCATCGCCTGGGTGCGCGGGCTCACTTTGCCGCGAATGAGCGGCCGGGAGAATTCCACCCAGTATCCGCCAGTGCCGGTGACTTCGAGCGAATAGAGCAAAAGATCGTCGGCTGACACCACACGGTTGCCGGGCACTTTGAACGACGCCTCTGCCTCTCCGTTGGTTCCGGAGAGCAGGATATTCATCATGCGCGGGCCCGCGCCCCGCGCAAAAAACCGCTCCACCGCGGGCGCCATGATTTCCGCCTCGGTTTTGCCGGGTTCGTAGGCTTCCACCAGCGCCCAGAAGCCCTCGACAATGATGTCCATCGCATCGCGCACTTCCACCAGTTCTTCTTCGCTTTTCACCGCGCGCACGGTGTCGAAAGGAACGTCGAAGGGTACCAGTTCGAACGATCCATTCGTCAGTTCACGATAGTCGCGCACCGCCAGGACAAAATTCATTCCGTAAATGCCAACCCGCTTCCAGCCCCGCTCCTGGGCGCGTTCGCGAATCCATTGTCCCGGGACGTCGGGCCAGACATGGTCCTTGACCCAGGGCTTCGATTTGTCTCCGATCCAACGGGCTTCGCGCGGAAATACCAGCGTCGGTTCACCCGAGAGCGGGAGGAGCGCGTAGACGTAGCGGTGCACGATCTCGAATCCAGAGACGTACATGATTGCGCCCTCAAAGCCGGCGTATTGATTGCCGCAGACGATAAGCGCATCCAACCCTTCGCGCTCCATGCGCGAACGAATATTTTTATAGCGGCGGTCGATTTCTTTCTGACTTGGCAAAGTCCCCTCAAGCTGAACGTGAAATTGGAAAACCGGCGTCGCGCTTCCCCTACTACTGCACGCCGCACAACTCGGCGGCAGTCAATGCGTAGATCCTGGTGACATCCACCAGGGTCTTGATCTGTACCTTTTCGCCTTCTTTGTCGCGCGGACCACTGGAAGGACCGTAGTTGACGGTCTCGACTCCGTAGCGGCTCAGCACACTCGCATCTGAGCACCAGGTGACCACCTCGCGTTGCGGAGTTGCGCCCGTGATCCGCTCGTGGTTCGCGTCAATGGCGCGAATCATCTCGTGTTCTTCGCTGATGCGGGCTCCGGGCACGGAAACGTAGGTTTCAAACTCAAGCCCCCAGTCCGGATGTTTTTTCTCCAGTTCGAAAAACATCTGCTGGATATTGCGACGCGCCTCGCTCATGGGGATGGTGGGGGGCACGCGCACGTCGAGAAACAGATCGGTTTTTTCCGGGGTGCGGCTGGCGCGCCAGGCGTGACCGCCACGAATTCCGCCCAGGTTCACCAGCGCCTTCTTGCCGGCATGCGAGGCATTTTTCTCCCACGCGGTAATCCACTTCATCACCGGATCCATCAGCTCATACATGCGCCGGATGGAGTTCATTTCCTCGCGCCCCTCGCAGAATGCGGTGTGAACATAAATTCCAGTGCAGGAGATGCGGACCCACATGGAACCGAAATGCTCGAGCACGACATGCATGTCGGTAGGCTCGCCCAGGATACACATATCCGGTAGCACGCCATGATTCACCAGGTAGTGCGTGCCGTAGCCGTAGCCGCGATATTCCCTGCCTTTGAACTCGCCCCACTGCGTCTTTTCGATTTCGCCGGCAACCGCCGCCACGATCACGTCGCCTTTCAGTCGCACTCCTGCGCGCTGCAGGGCCTGTACCGCATGGGTGTAGCAGACCAGCGCACCCTTCATGTTGTAGATGCCCAACCCGTAGATGAATCCGTCTTTCACCACCGCATGAGGCTTGTAACCAATCCCCGTCAGAAATTCTTCTTGCCCGGTATTCGAGGTATCCATGTGGCCGTTGAACATCAGATTCTTCCCGCCACCGGCGCCCACCCACCGTCCGACCACGTTGGCGCGCGCATCTTCCACTTCCTGCCAGGTTACGTTCAGTCCGAGTTGCCGCAGGCGCGATTGCATATACTGCGCCATTTGCAGTTCGCCGCCGGTCGGACTGGGAATATTGATGACGTCGCATGACATGGCGACGATCTCGTCTTCCTTGACCTGGGCAACGATCTTCTCCGCCAGCGCGGGATCCAGCGTCGATGTGTTCTTCTTAGCCATGATGTCGCAGCGCTACCCCTTCCCCGCCAGACGAAAATCGTCGGGATACGTACACATTTTCTCGTTACCACCTTCCGTGATCAGAAAATCATCTTCCAGACGCAGCCCACCTCCGCCTGGCCAGTAAATGCCTGGCTCGATGGCCAGCACCATTCCCTTCCGCATCGTTCCCTGGCCCGCCTGATGAGCATAGGGCGGTTCGTGCGCGCGAGCGCCCACACCGTGACAAATGGGATGCGAAGGCTGCCCAGGATAACCTCCCTCCGCAATCCGTGCCCGCACCAGGCGGTCGAGATCCGGGAAACTGGCGCCGTGGCACGAATACTCGACCGCTTCATTGAAGACTTTCAACAGCAGATCGAGCAGCTTCTGGTATTCGGGGGTCAATTCGCCTGGACACGCGTTCTTCGTCAAGTCTGTCCAATAGCCGTCCACGCATACCCAGATTTCGAATAGCGTGGGCTCATCTTTCTGGATGGGACGGTCACCCGTAGCCGTGAACGTCGCAATCCCCTTCCCCGACCACACCAGGGTGAAGGCGCGGGCCATCTCGACCTTGCCCTTGTATCCGACGCCGAGCCCGTGCACGAAGCCCTCATACATAGCTCCGACTTCGCTCTCCTTCATCCCCGGATGCATATGCTCGCGGGTGTAATCCATGGCCAGGGCTGCCAGTTCGTTCGCCAGGCGCATGCGTTCGACTTCCTGAGAAGTCTTGATCGCGCGCGCTTCGTTGAGCAAGGGGGTAGCGTCCACGACCTGGCCCGCGACTTCGCCGAATGCGTCGAAGTAGGTTTGGGTCGGCGTGGTCGGTTCGCCGACCATGCGATCCGCCGACTGCGTTCCCATGTTGAGTTCGACGCCCACCTTGTCGGTCAATCCACGTTTTTTCAACACGTCGAGTGCAATATCGAGCGCGCGATATTGCGGAGGCCGCGGATCGCTTTCGTGGTATCCCTTGAACAGGCGAATATCCTTCGTCCACGAGTTACGCTCCGCATCCGCCAGTTGCGGCTCAAGCGCGATGAGCGTGGGCTCACCTTCGCGTGGAAACACCACGGCGTCGTAGCCCTTCATGCACCAGTAGTTGCTGAGATAGAGCACATTGTCTGGCGCGCGCACGACCAGGGCGCTAAGATCCCGCTCTTTCATCAAGGAACGCACGCGATCGAGTTTTGCCTCATCCTTCGCCCAAGCCATGGTTACCGACAGTCCTTCCTAATGCGTTCCCTCGGCACGGTTCTCATCTTTGAAGGTCCACCCGGCCTCTTTGCCTTTGATCAGGCGGTAGACCGCGGTATGCAGCGGCGCGGAGATTCCCACTCTCTCTGCCTCGCGCGCGATCGCACCACTCAGGAAATCCACCTCCGTGGGCAACTGGTGGCGCACGTCGTAGAGCATCGACGGCGGATGATTGGTCATGGCGCCAATCTTGTTCATCGCCCACGGGTCCTCGTGCAATGGCACTCCGACCGCCGCCGCCACTCGTTTCCCTTCGTCGATCAGGGCGTGCAGCAGGTGTCCGAGATCGCAAAACTGGAACTCCGCGGCAAAATGCGGGGAGTGAGGCAAGCCCGTTAATGCCGAAACTCCATTCACCGAGGAATTGAAAATTAACTTCGACCACTGGGCAGGCCGCGCGTCCTGCAACGGTTCGGCTTTCAACCCTCCTGCCACCATCAATTGGGCTGCGGCTTTGACCAGTGCGTAGGGCGTTTGCCGCTCTTCAAACGGACCCAGCCAGGTGGCGGTATCGAGTTCATACTGCACCTCAACATCGCTGTGCTTGGTGCCGCTCATGAAGGTGGTGCCTCGAATCACCTGTCCGCGCGTGTGAGCGGCGATAATTTCTTCGCTCCCCAAACCATTCTGTGCTGAAACTACGGCTCCTCGATCAAAGTGATGGCCGACACTCGCGATCGATTCCTCCACCTGCGTTGCCTTCGTGGCCACAATTCCCAGGTCGCACTCGGGCAAGTCCCCGGGACGCGTCGTGGCCTTCAGCGACGCGTGAAACTGGTGCTTACCCGAGACCGACAAGCCCTCGCGATTGAGCGCGCGCGCGTGGTCTTCACGCCGGACAAAAGCCCAAACCTCAGCCACCCGTGCCAGATGCGCGGCGTACAGGCTTCCAATCGCTCCACAACCCACAATACAGACTCTCTTCATCCCTACCTGGCGCCGCCCTCGGGGCGGCTGCCTACCCTCGCTTCTCCACCGTAACCAGTTTTTCCGTCCGGCTGATTTCTTTCCCCACGACCGCCCGGAACAAGCTGTCGGCGTTGTTGAACGAGTCATCAATAAAGACTCCCTGGTCGAAGAGTGCATCCTGCAGGGCCGCGGAAATCGTGTGAATGGGGGCCGCCCCGCCCTCGCCCATGCCTTTCGCTCCGCTGTAACTGTGGGGCGACGGCGTCGCGATATGCCCGTACTTCACCTTGGGCATGTTCACCGCGGTAATCGGGGTGTAGTCACTGAACGTGCTGGTCAGCATATTGCCGACCGCGTCGTAGACGCAGTTCTCCATCAGCGCCGCGCCGATGCCGTGGGCAGTGGCGCCGTAGACCTGGCCCTCGACGATGGGAGGATTGATGACCGTTCCGCAATCATCAACGGCAACGTAATCGAGGATCCTGGGAATGAAGGTGTCGCGATCGATCTCGACCACCGCGACATGCAACTGCGAGGCATAGGTCAGGGTCAGGCTTCCGTACTTTCTCACTTTGTCCGGAACTTTGAACGGCGCGCGCCAGATGTAACGGCAGTTCAGCGTGACGTCGTACATCTCAGGGGACAACACGGAACTGTTCACGTTCACAATGTTTGCCAGTCCCCAATAGTTGATGGTTTTCCCGGAACTCGTGGCACGCAGTTCCGGTCCCTGCGCGCCGCTGCCAAATTCGATGTCGTCTCCCCTGGTTTCTAGCACGAATGCCCCGAGCCGCCGCATCTCTGCTTTCAGTTTCTGCGCCGCGCCGTGAACCGCCGACAAGCCGGAGACGGCAAATTGACTGGCGTAGGTTCCGGAGAATCCGGTGTGCACGTTGCGTTCGGTATCGAATCCTGTGCGCACCGTGATCAGATCCGGGTGGATGTTCAGGACATCGGCCACCACTTGCGCCGCCGTGGTTTCATGTCCCTGACCTTGTGGACAGGAACCAACTGCGACTACCACTTCTCCGTAGATATCGAGCTTACAATTTGCCCCTTGCGAGTTGCCCGAAAACGGCGCACCTGGATTCACGATCTGCGACTGGCCGAAGTTGTTGGTTCCTGAATCCAACGTTGTGCCGATCCCGATACCGATGAGACGTCCTTCCGCACGCGCTGCTGCCTGCTTCTTTTTCCACTCATCCCAGCCAATCAGGTCCTTGGCTACCTGCAACATTTTCGGATAGTTGCCCGAGTCGTAGACGCAGCCGTTGGGCGTGGTGTATGGAAATTCCTCCGGACGAATATAGTTACGCAAGCGCATCTCGTCAGCAGCAATGCCCAGCTGATGCGCGCAGATATCGATGACACGCTCGAGAAACCAGAGATGCTGCATGCGCGAGTAACCCCGGTTCGGGCCGACCGGGCACTTGTTGGTCACCGCCTGAGAGAAATCGATGCGGGCATTCTTGAAGCGATAGACGCCGGGGAACACCTGCGACCAGATCACGCAACCGAGTGGCTCGTACCGGGGATAGGCACCGCAGTCATCAATGTGACGCGACACCAACCCGGTGATCACGCCATTCTTATCGAGGGCCACGCGCGTCTCGCGGAAAGTCCGTTCGTTCCCGTGCGCGCTCGAAGTCATGTGTTCCGAGCGGGTCTCGACCCACTTGACCGGACGTCCCCCCGCTTTCTTCGAGGCCAGAGCACACACCGCCATCTGCGGATAACTGGTGATCTTGATCCCGAAGCTCCCGCCAATGTCGGCGGTCTGTACCCGGATCCGATCAATGTGTACCTGGAGGTGTGCAGCCAGAAACTGTATGGCGAACGACGGAAAAGAATTGTTGCAGGAGTAATAGATCCGTTCGTCCTTGCGATCCCATTGTCCGATGACGACATTATTCTCCAGGGGCGTGCTGGAGAAGCGATGGAAGTGCATGCGGTCAATGCTCACCACATAGGCTGCTTCCTTGAGGGCCTTGTCGACATCGCCGTACTCAAAGACACCATTCCATACCTTGTTGGTGCCGGCATCCTGGTGCAGGATGCTCTGGTCTTTTAGCGCCTCTTCCCCATCCACGACCGGATCGAGTTGTTGGTAGTCGATCTGCACCAATTCGGCGGCGTCATCGGCAATGCCGGGAGATACCGCGGCGATCGCAACCACCGGTTCACCCTGGTAGCGGACCTTGCCGACTGCCAGCGGATAGTCTTTGATCTTTCCGGCCGCGTCGGGGGCAATTTCAATGAAGGGCTGCGTCTGCGGGACAATTTCAGCTCCGGTCAGAACGCAGGCCACGCCCGGCAGGCTCTCGGCGGCGGAGATGTCGATGCTCAGGATCGTGGCGTGCGCGAAAGGCGATCGCACAAAGCGCAGGTACAGCATCTCCCGCATCTTGATGTCATCGGCAAATCGCCCCCGCCCGCGCAGCAGACGATTCTCTTCCTTGCGCGGAAGCGCTTGCCCCACCCAGCTCGTCTTATTTCCGGAAGTCACGAATCGTGCTCCTTTGTCTTACCCCAGCGCGGCCTGTAATCCGTCAATCAACTTCTGCACCTGCTTCTTGCCCAGCGGTTCCAGCAATCCGCCGGCAACCGACGCTAATCTTCCAAACACCTGCGCTTCACCCTGCCACGCCACCTTCGTGCCACTGTCCACGGCTGACAAATCGAAGCCGGCCACGAGAGATACGTTTCCTCCGGCCATACTTCCCTGGCCTTTGTACTGGGCGCGCGCAGGCCGGTCGGCTTCCGCCAGTTCCATCTTCACGTCGGCGGCGCCCTTGATGTAGGAAACTCCCACATTCACCTTGACCGTGAAATGCGTGGCATCCTGAACCGTAAGACCGCGAAACTCCGGCAGCAGCGGCGCAAACTTGTTAGGGTCAGTGAGGAAGGTGTACACCTCTTCGGGCACCCGCTTCACTTCAAACTCACCGCCGAACTTGATCGCCATCTCTCATGCTCCCTTCATGGTCTGCGCAGCCGCCTGCATTGCCTTCAGGATGTTCTGATACCCGGTGCAGCGGCAGGTATTGCCGGCGATCGCCTTGCGCATTTCCTTTTCGCTGGGATTCTGGTTCTGCGACAGCAACTGAAAAGTGGAAAGCATGAGCCCGGGCGTGCAGTAACCGCATTGCAGCCCGTAGAAATCGCCGAAAGCTTTTTGAATGGGATGAAGCTGACCATCTCTCTCCAGGCCTTCCACGGTCGTGATCTCCGCGCCATCGGCCTGCACGGCAAACATGGTGCACGACTTCACCGCCATCCCGTTGAGCAGCACCGTACAGGCGCCGCAATAGGTCGTGTCACAGCCAACGTGGGTGCCGGTCAGGTCGAGATCCTCGCGCAGCAGTTCCACCAGCAGCTTGCGCGGCTCGACTTCCAGCTGGTGCGGCTGGCCGTTGACCTTGAGTTGAATCGCAACTTTTTCGATGGCTTCAGGCATAGAGATGACTCGCCTCCACCCGCTCTCCTCGAGCCCGGCGTACTGCAATTTCGACGGCCCGTTTGACCAGCGCTCCCACCAACCGCCGTTTGTAGTCCGCGGACCCGCGCATATCCGATTGCGGATCGGCCGCAGCTTGCGCTGCCTCCATCGCAGTCGCGATGGTTTTGGGGGAGAGAGACTGGCCCTTCAGCGCAGCTTCCGATGCCGTGGCCTGGATCGCGGTCAGCCCCACGCAGCCCAGGAAAATGGACGCATCCCTGCACACGTCACCTTCCATGACCAACTGGACCGCCGCACTGGCTGTGGGATACACCGGCGCCGAGCGTTTGAATGCGACATACGCTCCCCCGCTGCCCTTGGGCGGAACCTTCACCAATACTTCACTGAGCAACTCATCATGGGCCAGCACCGTGGTGTAAGCATCCTGGATGAACTCCGGCAGCGGGACCGTTCGCTCGCCCTTCACACCCAGGCAGCGCACTTCCGTGGAAAGCGTCATCAGCACGGTGGCCCAGTCTCCGCTGGGATCGGCCTCGGCCAGCGATCCTCCGATGGTGCCGCGGTTGCGCACCTGCACATCGGCGATGCCCGCGGCGCAATCGTGAATGATGGGAATTTTGCTCACGACTTGCGAACCCTCGATCTCCGCATGGCGCGTGAGTGCCCCGAATCGCAGGCTGCCGCTTTCTTCTCTGATGTAGGAGATCGCGGGAATAAAGTTGAGATCGATGAGGTGCGCGGGATTGGCAAAGCGCAGCTTCATCAGCGGGATCAGGCTCTGCCCGCCCGCCAGCAGCTTGGCTTCATCGCCGAGTTCCGCCAGCATTCCCGCCGCTTCTTTCAGCGTACTGGCGCGGTGATAGTGAAATTCTCGGGGATACATGTTTCCGTTTTCCTCGCACCGCCTCAACCCCGGGCGGACCCATTAGCCTAACAAAGACCCCGCCCGTCCCGCACGTTTACGCGCCCGAGCGCACGAAACCCACCGCCACTCCGGTCAGCGCGGCAAGCACCAGCCCGGAGCCAATGACGGCGAGCGCCAAAGCATACGGGGCTCCATGATTCACGGTCTGCAGAATCACGCCCAGCGGAAAAGTTATCGACCCGATCACCAGAGCCAGCGCCAGCAACCACTGGACCCGCTCGCTGAAGGCTACGCCGTCAAACACCACACCCAGCACAATCATCAGCATTCCCAAGCCAATCCAGTGCGAATGCAGGTCCACCTGGCGGACGTAGTCATACTTTGTCGCAGAATAGGTATCGATGCCCGCATGCGCGCCGGCCATTTGACGATTGGCGGCATTCACGAATCCCGTCGCCAGCGCGCCACCCATGCGATCCAGCGTCTGGTGCTCGACGAACACCGCGTAGTGCAATCCATAAAGCATGCCAAGTGCGGCCAGGCCGATTCCGCCGAAGATCAGCAGTTTGCGCGCCGGGCTCATGCCGCACCTCCGGCGGGAGCGTCGAGATGCCCGCTGTAGCGCACCACGCCGGCCAGCATTCCCACCAGCGCCACAATCACCATCAGACCACCGACATCGGCAATGCCGCCCGCCAGCAGCCCAAAATTCTGTTCGAGAAACACACATACCGGCAGAATCAGTGATCCCGCCAGCAGAACCTTCACCCAGAGTTTCTTCCAATCGCCGCTGAGAAACACGTAGGGCTGGACAAACGAAAGCAGAATGGCCAGCAGCCCAAACTCAATGATGTGGGAATGCGCGGCAATATTCACCGCCTTCTCGACTTGCAGGCGCCCGTAATCGTCTCCGGATTGGCGGACCGCAGCCAGGTCAGAAGCGGCAGCGGAATCTACCATCGCGCCCAAGATCCTCGTCTCGCGCGCCTCATGCTCATACAAATGCACCCCGGCATACCAGGCTCCATGCAGGAATCCCAGCAGCACCAGCATGGTGCCGCCAGCCAGCAGCGCTCTCCGCTCCCAGCTGCGATCGCTCGGCAGTTCGGGCTCAACCACTCCGGCGCGCCGATTGCGAAAGTAGCTCCATAATCCCCACACCTCTCCGGCCAGAACAACGATTAACAATGCGCCGGCTGAATCGGCGAGGATGCTGGCCCATCCCATTACCGCAAATGGACTGAACGCCAACCCGACGTAGTGAATCAGGAAGATCCCGACAGGAAGCAGCACGCCGCCAAGCAAGACCAGCTTCGCCAGGAATTTCTTGCTGGCAGCCGAAAGCGCAACATACGGCTGCACCAGAGCCAGCAGCAGCGCGAGATAGCCCGCGCCGGTCATGTGAACGTGCGCGTCCAGTTTGGTGCCGTGATCTTCCATCAGGCTTCCCATCTGCCCGAACGCGCCTTGCACACCCGCCGGATTCTGTGCCGCAACGGCTTGCGCGGCGCTCCACAGCGCCGCACCCGTCTCTCCGCCATTCTGATGAAGGACAAACACGGCGAAGATGTCGCCGAAGAGCATTCCCCCGCAATCAGAGCGATTCCACCAAACACCAGCAACCGCCGCGCGCTCATCGCGGAAAAACTGGCGGCAACGTTCTCGGGGGAAGATGCGACCGGGCGCATCGCGCCCGTGCCGCGCCCCATCTCGTCCGCCCGATTCGCTGGTCCCCAGACCGCCATAGAACTAGTCCGCTGCTTTCCCTGCCGCATTGACCAAGCGAAACGCCGGCATCACGTGCTTGGCAAACATGTGCTGCGTCTTGATGCTCTTCCAATGCTCGATGCCGCCGAAATTGGATACGATCGCCAACTCACCGATGCCGCCCTTATCCGCCAGTCTCCGCACTTGCCGGATGACCTTGTCGGGCGTGCCGATGAAACCAATCTCCTGTTCCACGATCTGCTCGTAGGTGAGTTTCGTCAGCGACTCCAGCGCACCGCTGGCATAGAACCCGTAGCCCTTTTCCTTCAGTTCCGCCTTCTTGTCTTCGCTCTGGATCGACTCCACCGGAGAAGCGTTGAACGCCAGAAAATTCTTCAGCGCCTGCTCCACTTCCTTGCGAATCTGCTTCTCATCCTCGTCAATATAGACTGGCCGGATGTAAACAATATCCGGTTCGTTCCCATGCTCTTTGCACGCTTCCTTGTAGAGATTGAGCGAGCCCTCAAGCACTTTCCAGGGCAGCAAGGGCGGCACGAAAATGCCCCAGCCCTTCACTCCCGCCATCTGATAGGTAATGTCGCTGGTACCTCCGGTGTAGAACTTGGGATGCGGCTTCTGCAACGGACGCGGCACCACGCTCACATCTTTCACCTTGTAGAACTTGCCATCATAAGAAAATTTCTCCTGGGTAAAGGCGAGTTGCAGGATGTCAATGGCTTCGTTATACCGTGGACGGCTCTCCTCGAGCGGCATCGCTGAAGGACCAAACAGCCAGGCATGGCCGCGGCCCAGGCCGCACTCCAGGCGCCCGTTGGTCAAAATGTCGGCTTCGGCAATCATCCCTGCCAGCCGCATCGGATTTTCCAGAGGCAAGGTATGCAGAGCGGTACGAAAGCGAATCCGCCGGGTACGCTGCGCCGCCGCTGCAAACATGGCCAGCGGGTTGGCAGAAATCGAAAACTTCGGAAAAAAATGATGATCAATCACGGAATACACGTCGAAGCCCGCCTCGTCGGCGTGCTCGATCTGCCGCATGATCTCCCAGGTCGAGTCATAGTAAGACTTGCCGGGCGGCGTCTGCATTTCGCAGTAGATGCCGAATCGCATAGTTCCCCCTAGGGCTCTGCCCCGTCGTCCTTGGCCCCACCGATCGCACGATACCTGGCCCGGAAATAGAGCAACGGATCGCCTTCCCGCACTACCACGTCCTCCACTTCCGCAATAAAGATGGTATGGTCGCCAGCGTCCTGGGCCGTGTGCAACCGGCATTCCAGATAAGCCAGCGCCCCGTGCAGAACCGGGGTTCCGTGGGCGGTACGGTCAAAGCGCGCCCCCGCCTCTTCTTCCGCTTTCTCGTGCGTCCGCAAGGGGCGGGCATAATATTCAGAAATCGTGCGCTGATCTTCCGCCAGAACGTTCACTCCGAAACGCTTCCGCGCGTGTAAATGGGCATGAGTCTTGGCGCGATGATCAACACACACCAGAACCAGCATGGGGTCCAGCGACACCGATGTGAACGCATTTGCGGTCATGCCATGGACTTCGCCCTCGTAGTCCACCGTGATCACAGTGACGCCGGTAGCAAAGCATCCCATTGCCTTGCGAAAATCTGCCTGGGTAACACTCATCGGAAGGTGGGCCCCTGGCAATCTTAGCTGAGTTTCAGGCGGAGCGGTGAGCGACCGCTCCGCCGTTCGAGCTTAGAACGTAAAGCGCAAAGCGAGTTGCAGTTGCCGCGGATTGAAGATGGCGCGCGGAGTGCCATAGAACGGGTTTGGCGATCCCTCGCGGAATCCCGAAGGCGTCGCTGTACAGCCTGCGTTTGCCAGATTCGCAGACGCGACGAACGGACAGAAGTCCGCCGCCCCGTACGCGGTGTTGTAGTAATGAACGTTGAGAGTATTCAGCAGGTTGAAACCCTCGGCCAAAGCTTCGAGATTCTTGCCTTCGCCGATCTTTAAAGTTGCGCGACACCCGCAGATCGACGCTCTGATAGCTATCTCCCTGGAAGGTGTTGCGGGCCTCGATACCCACGCGATCGTTGTTGCCGAAAACATCTCCATTCGAATCGAAACCGGCGAACTTGGTGAAGTAGTTCGGCGATTGCAGGCTGACGATCGTGCTGAGCGTCCAGCCGTTCAGCAGAATATTCATATGCTCAGGACCCGACAGAATGGCATTGGCTACGAAGCGCTGGCCCACGCCGTCGGACGAAATTGCCCGCTCCTTATTGAAGCAGCAGCTGTCTTGCGGAATCAACACGAAGCTGGGGTTGGGGCCATTGTCGATGCCCTTCGACCAGGTATAGCTGAGGCCGTATCCGAAGTGATGGCTCAAACGCTTGTTCAGGTTGATCAGCAGGCCGTCCCACTGCGAGTCCCACTTCGAGTCGGCCTCGAAATAAACGGCGATCGAACTTCCGAAGTTCTGCGGTTGACGCGTCCCGGGAAAGGGCAGGACCACCGAGCACGGATTAACTACGATGTGATAGTCGTTTTTGTAGCCTGCCTGGCCCGCCGAGTTGTGATCGAGCGCTGGACATCCGTTCTGGTCGGGTTGGTTCACGTTCCAGAAACTTCCCAGATGCACTCCGCGCACGTGCATGGCAGTGATGTTCAGCACCGCATCCTTGAAGGGCGAGAACTCAACCCCAAAACTGGCCTGTGCTCCATACGGCGGTTTGTGGTCCTTGGCAAAACGGGCAATCACCGAATCGCCGAAGAAGCCGCAGGTCGCCAGAAAACCGTTGGGGCAGAAAGACGCCGGGGTGGCATCGGGATACGTGCCCGGTCCCAGCAGGCTGCCGAGCGCGAAATTCGTAAGCGCGGGAGCGCTGGCAAACGCGAACAACCGTGTCTTGGCATTCAGCGAGTCTTCCTTGTTCGCACGGCCTGGGTAGGTCCCAATGGTTCCACCGCACGAGGGAATCTGGCACATCAAAAGCGGGGAGGGGATAGTTCCGTAGAAAATACCACCGCCACCGCGAACTACCAATCCCATGTGCCCGCCCGGAGAGTACGCAAAACCGGCGCGCGGATTGAAATTCTTCAGCGGATTGTCGATGGCCGCGCTGGGCCAGGTTTCTCCCTCCCAACGCACGCCCGTAGTTCAGCGTGAGATTGGGCCGCACCCGCCACTTATCCTGGATGTACGCACCTTCATAGGTGTGTCCGAGTTCTCCCTTGGCCTGATTCCGAACCGCCGGCGAAATTGACGTGCCCTGGTATACGGAGGTATTCAGGCTGGGCTCGCTGAAATTGGATGCGGCGTCAAAGCGCTCGAAGAAGAGTACGAAGGGATGCGGTCCCACCCCCAACCCATCGTTTCCCAGGAATGCACCCAGGCTCGCGAAATCCGCCTCAAACGGATAGAACAAGGGAAACGACTCGGTGGTGTTGACGTGGTTGAAGTCGCCGCCAAACGAAAGGGTGTGATTCCCCCATGTCTTGGTGACATCATCGACGAACTCGTAACGCCCTTCCTCGTAGAAATCCGGGTTGCCGCGGTTCACGCCCAGGGTGAACAGGTTTGAAACTTCCAGGTGAGGTTGCGTGCTGGTCGTGGGAAAGTCGAAGAAGCGGTGCGCGTACTGGAAGCGCACCTCGTTCACCAGCGAACTGGAAATCACCGAAACCAGGTTCCCCACCACAGACTGGTCGCGGAATGTGTTGTTCTTGAAACCCGAGGGCAAGTCGAATCCATCGTTCAAGGGAGAGAGATTGGTCGAGCGCTGGTCATTGAGAAAGTAGCGCACGAATAGCGATTCGCGATCGCTGAAGGAATGGTCGAGTTTGACCAGCCCATCGTCATAGTTGATGCCGCGGTCGACGTGCAGGTTCTCCGCCGGCAATCCGAAGACCGTGGTCTTGACGTTATTGATCGCGGCCAGATTGTCGAGCACCGCGATGTTGTAGAACGGCGATTCGATGTGCCGTTGCCCCTCGT
This sequence comes from Terriglobia bacterium, assembly GCA_963840615.1. Lineage (GTDB taxonomy): Bacteria > Acidobacteriota > Terriglobia > Terriglobales > Acidobacteriaceae > DATFTE01. The sequence goes on along the minus strand of CAWJAA010000029.1, from coordinate 168,412 downwards.
AGTTGGCGAAGTAGAACGTCTTGCCTTTCTGAATCGGACCGCCGATGGTTCCGCCAAACTGGTTCTGCCGCAGTTTGTTGAAACCCTGTCCGGCCAGCGGACTCTTGGCGTCCATCGCGTCGTTGCGGAAGAACTCATAGAGCGATCCGTGCGTGTTGTTGGTGCCGCTCTTGGTGATGACGTTCACAATGCCGCCCACGGCGCGTCCGAACTGCGCGCTGTAGTCGCTGTTGATAACCCGGAACTCCTGCACGGCTTCCTGCGATGGCGTCGTCTTCTGAATCCCCGAAGCCGTCGACATGTTGTCGGCGCCGTCCACCGCAATGAAGTTGTAGTGGATATTCTGCCCGGCAAACGAAAGCTTGGTGACGGGCTCGATGATCACGTCGGTGCTGCCGGAAGTCGTGTCACCGACGGTGACACCGGGCGCGAGCAGCGCGAAATCGATGAACTGGCGGCCATTGACCGGCAGATTTTCAATCTTCTGCTCGTCAATGACGGTGCTGACCATGCTCCGCGTTGGCTCGGCGACCTCCCCCACGTCCTGCACGATGACTTCCTGGCTCACTTGTCCGGGCGCAAGACTGAAATCCAGGTTTCCACTGGCGCCAATATCAAGATGGGTTTTCTTCGCCTGCTTTTGAAAACCCGGTTTGTCGGCGGTGAAGGTGTAATCTCCCACCGGGAGGGAAGCGAACTGGTAGTCTCCGGTGGCGCTCGCGGTCGTGCTGCGGGAGAAGCCCGTGGCGGCGTTCTCTGCGGTCACCGTCGCCTGGGGTATGGCAGCGCCGGTAGTGTCGTACACGCGGCCTTGCACGGTCACGCTTACCATCTGGGCGTGCAGCGGAAATGCCATCATCGCCACCAGCACCAGCCATAATCCACCATTTAAAGCGCGAACAGAACGGTCAACGGCAATCTTCTTTACCCAGCGCTCCATATCGCCTCCTCCTTTTTGGCCCGCTAACCCTCAGCGTCTCTTGGCCGACTTCCTGCTCTTGCCTTTCGAACGTGTCCTCTTGGAACTCTGTGCGTACATCACTTCGCTCAAACGCAACTCCGAATCGTCCAGGTGACGCGCCAGCACGGTCGCGCATTGCTTCCACTTCCCCGCGGCCAGAAGTTCGTAAATTTCCCGGTGCGCGGGAATCAGTTTGATGGGATCCTCGTGACTCAGATCCACCAGCACCATGCCCATGCGGACTTCGCCAATCAGCTTCTGGTAGAACGATTCCAGACGTTGGTTGCCGTGAAACCGTACCAGAAGACTATGAAAGTGCAGGTCGTGGCTGACGGCGAGCATCCAGTCGCGCTGACGTACTGCACGTTCGTACCCTTCCAGTTCAGCGCGTAAGTCGGCAAATACCTCGTGACCGGCCTTGGCCGCCAGAACCGCGGGGATCTCCAGCATCCGCCGCAGGTGGTAGATCTCCTGCACATCGTTGGGGGAGAGCTGCGAGACCGCCACCCCACGGTGGATGCTGCGTTTGAGCAAACCCTCCAGCGACAGAATGCGCGTCGCCTCACGCATGGTGTTGCGCGATACCCCGAGAGAAGCAGCCAGCGGAACTTCTTGCAGCGATGTTCCGGGGCGTAGTTCTCCCATGAGAATCCGTTGCCGCAGAATCGACGCCACCTGGTCGGCCACACTGACTCGGTGTATTTGTGAACGCTCCATGCGAATGAGCGGAAAGCTTGAATGGGCACGCATGGTGCACCCAATTGTTCACAATGTCAAGTGTTGAACAATTCAACCAATCTGTGGAAATACGCCCTGGACCTGGATTGCGAATCTTGCCCGCCCAGCTCAGCGTCCTTGCCATTGCGGCAATCGCAGCTTCTGCCCGTCTCATGTATGATTTTGCTGTCCCGCTTCACGGTGAGCGTGGAAACGGCTCCGGCATTTCATTCATCCATATGAATTGCGGGACGTTTGCACCGAAGAATCTTCCAAATTTTGGATCTTTGAGGCGTTCCATTGTCTCTGTTGGAAACAACCAGGCTGCCAGACCAGGGTCTGGGAGATACGCTCTCTGGCCTGCCCCTGTCCCGCCAGTCGGCTCTGCGCCTTCTCCACGCCACCGACGATGAGTTGCCTGCGATCCTGGCCGCCGCTCGCGCCGCGAAAGAACGATTCCGACCCGGCGTCGTCACCTACTCCCGGAAGGTTTTCCTGCCGCTCACCAACCTTTGTCGCGACTATTGCGGCTACTGCACCTTCCGCCGCGATCCCGGAGAACCTGGCGCCCACACCATGACTCCCGAAGAAGTCCTGCAGGTGGCCCGTGACGGCGAAAAATTGGGGTGCACGGAAGCCCTTTTCAGCCTCGGGGACAAACCCGAACTCATGTTCCCCGAGATGCGACAGACCCTTCATCACCTGGGCTACCATTCCACGCTGCAGTATCTGGAAGCCATGTGCGAACTGGTCTTGCGCGAAACCACTCTGCTGCCCCATCCCAACCCTGGGTTGTTGAGCGCCGAGTGGATCTCCCGCCTGGCCGCCGTCTCCCCCAGCATGGGTCTGATGCTCGAAACCACCAGTGCCGCGCTGCTCGGCTCCGGGGCCGCCCACGACCATGCGCCCGACAAAGTCTCCGGCTAAGCGCTTGCGCACCATCGAAGAAGCCGGGAAACAAGGTGTTCCCTTCACCACCGGGATTTTGATCGGGATTGGTGAAACTTTGCAGGACCGCGTGGATACGCTGCTGGCGATCCGCGACCTGCAGGAGCGTTACGGTCACATCCAGGAAGTGATCGTGCAAAATTTCCGCGCCAAACCGGCCATTCCAATGCGAAACTGGCCTGAACCCACTTGCGGAGAAATGATGCGCACGCTAGCCGTCGCCCGCTTGCTTATGCCGAACGTCAACATTCAGGCGCCTCCCAATCTCTCGGCGCCGTATTATGACGACTTGCTCGATGCCGGCCTCAACGACTGGGGCGGAGTTTCGCCGCTCACACCCGACTTCATCAATCCCGAAAAACCTTGGCCGCATCTCGAACAACTGGAACAACGCACGCAATCGAAGGGACAAGTCTTGCGCCAACGACTTCCGGTCTATCCGGAATTTTTGTCGCGATTGACGACTCGTCCCGGGTTGCTGGCAAACCGTCTGAAGCAAGCCGCGGATCAAGACGGCTATGCCCGGAGGCGTACTGCATGATCGTCGTCCTCACCGGCGGCACCGGAGGCGCCAAATTCGTCGACGGCCTGCGCCAGGTCGTCTCTCCCCAGGAGCTCACCATCATCGTGAATACCGGCGACGACCTCGATTGGTGGGGGCTCTACGTCTCCCCCGACATCGATTCCATCACCTACGTGCTCGCCGGCATGTTAAGCAAGGAGCGCGGCTGGGGGGTAAAGGGAGACACCTTCTTCTGCCTGCAAGCCATGGGGCAACTGGGGCAGCCGATCTGGTTCAAAACCGGCGACCGCGATCTCGCCGTCCATCTGGTGCGTTCCAGACTGCTGTCGCAAGGCAAGACGCTGAGCGAGACCGCAACCGAGATTTCCTCGCGCCTTGGGGTGCAGGCCCGCATCCTGCCTATGACGGATTCTCGCGTGGAAACCCGCGTCATGACGCCCGTGGGCGAACTCAGCTTCGAAGAATATTTCGTTCAGCGCTGGTACCAGGACCCGGTGGAATCGGTTCGCTTCGCAGGCGCCGCCGATGCCGAACCCGCGCCCGGCGTGATCGAAGCCGTGAAAGCCGCCAGCGTGGTCATCCTCGCTCCCAGTAACCCGGTGACCAGTATCGGGCCGATCCTGGCTGTCCCCGGCATCCGCGAAGCGCTGCGTGAAACCCGCGCTCCGGTCGTGGCGATCTCTCCCATCGTCGGCGGTGCAGCCGTCTCCGGCCCTGCAGGTGCATTGATGGCCGCGCAAGGATTCCCTGTCTCCCTGGCCGGAGTCGCGCAGGCCTATCACGATTTTCTCGATATCCTTGTCGCCGACCTTCGTGATGCCCAGGAAGCCGAACTGGTGCGGCAATCCGGCTTCCGGGTCCATTGCGCGCGCACCATCATGCGCACTGCCGAAGACAAAGCCGAACTAGCCCGCGCCGTTCTCGCCCTGTTCTCAGCAGAAGCCACCGCCGGCGCGGTTTCGGACCCGTCATGATCCTCGTCCCCGTGAAACAGCTCGCGAACGCCAAGCAGCGACTGGCCGCGGTGCTCGATCAACCGTCCCGCACCCAACTGGCGCATGCCATGTTGCGCGACGTGTTTGAAACCCTCGGCCACTGGAGGGGCCGTCCCGAGGTCGGCATCGTTACCAGCGATCCCTATGCGATCGAGCTGGCGCAGCGCTTCGATTTCACCGTGATCCCCGACCGTTCCAATATCAGCGAGACCGATGCCATCGACATGGCCACGCGCTTCTGTGAAAGCCGCGGCGTCGACAGCACCCTGGTCATTCCCGGTGACATCCCGCTCATCCAGGCCTCCGAACTGCAAACCGTTCTCGATGCCGCGCCGGAGCAGGGCTCCGTCCTCGTCCCGGCAGCCGACGGACGTGGCACCAACGCAGCGTTTCGCCGTCCCGCGGGACTGTTTCCGCTGCGCTTTGGCAACGACAGCTTCAAGCCTCACTTTGCCGCCGCCAAAGCCACCAATCAACCCTGCGTCGTATTGTCACTTCCCGGAATTGCATTGGATGTCGACAATCCGTCGGACCTCTCTCGCCTGGCCGCCGCTCCCGGCGAAACCCGCGCCCAGCGCCTGATTCGCCAATGGGATTTGAGCGATCTTCCGATGGCCGCCAATGAGTGAAATGATCCCTCCCGCACTTCACGCGTCAACCTCGGGTGGCGCACGGCCTGGGCCCTGCGAAGAGTGGCTCGAGATTTGATGGGCTTAGCCTCTGAGTCAATTTCTCAAAAGCCATGACACGTCCTCCCACGCTTCAAATCATCCCCATCCCCCTCAAGGATGAAATCCGCCCCGGCGATTCGCTCCCAGAAAAACTACTCGCCGCACTGAAGCAAAATAAGCTCAGTCTGAAGCAGGGCGACATTCTCGTCCTCAAACACAAAATCGTCTCGAAAGCCGAAGGACAAGTGGTTGCGCTCAACCGCCTCGAACCTTCCCCTGGCTTGCGCGCCTGGGCCCGCCGTTACAAGCTCGATGCCCGCGTCACAGAACTTGCCCTGCAACAAAGCACGCGCGTGGTGCGGCGCAGACGCGGAGTCTTGATCACCGAGACCGCCCACGGCCTGGTCTGCGCCAATAGCGGAGTGGACGTATCCAATGTGGACGGCGGCAGCCACGCTCTTCTGCTTCCCGCTGATCCCGACCGCTCGGCTCAAAGCCTGCATCGCGCCCTCAAAAAACGTCTGAAACTTTATCTTCCCGTTCTCATCACTGATACTTTCGGACGTCCGTGGCGCGAAGGGCTTACCGAAGTGGCAATTGGCGTTGCCGGAATGAAAGCCATCCACGACGATCGCGGACGTCGTGACCCCGGTGGCTACGTCTTGCGGGTGAGCCTGGAAGCCGTGGCCGACGAACTAGCTTGCGCCGCCGGCCTGGTCTGCGGCAAGCTAACTCGTACGCCGGCGTGTATTATTAGGGGTTTTCCGTACCGCCCGGCGCGTGGCACAGCGCGCGACCTGCAGCGCCCGGCGGCCAATGATTTGTTTCGCTGAAGTTTCTTTCGCAGCACGAGGGCCCATGCACGACCGATCGCAATCCGAACTGCAACACTTCCCTTCCCTGGAATGGTCTGACATCGCTCCGCGCCTGTCGCCCGCAATCCGCGCTGCTCTCGAGAGCGCGCTGGAAACGCAGGACGGCGCCGCACTCTCTCGCGAACAAGCCTTGCTGCTCGCTCATTGCGAAGGCAACGACCTGCTCGGACTGCTGGTGGCCGCCAACGATTTGCGCCGCGAACTTGCCGGGAACATCGTGACCTACGTGGTGAATCGCAATATCAATTTCACCAACATCTGTTTCGTGGGATGCAAGTTCTGCGCCTTCAGCCGCGGCCCGCGCGAATCCGATACCTACTTCCTGAATCCCGGTCAAGTCGCACAGAAAGCCGTGGAAGCCTGGGAACTCGGCGCCACCGAGGTCTGCATTCAAGGCGGCCTGCCTCACGGCCTGCCTCCTTTCTATTATCGAGACATCCTCCGCGCCGTCAAAGGCGCTGTCCCTGGTATGCACATCCATGCCTTCTCCCCCATGGAGATCATGTACGGCATCGAACTCACCGGCATGCCCCTCGCCGACTATCTGAGCATGCTGCGCGATAACGGGCTCGATACCTTGCCCGGTACCGCCGCTGAAATTCTTGATGACCAGGTCCGCTACATTCTTTCCCGCAACAAGCTCACCACCGAAGAGTGGAAGCAAGTCATCCGCACCGCGCATGGCTGTGGCATTCGCAGCACCTCTACCTTGATGTACGGACATGTCGAAACTCCCACTCATTGGGTAGACCAGTTGCTGCTCCTGCGCGAAATCCAGAGTGCAACCTCCGGTTTCACCGAATTCGTCCCCCTCGGCTTCGTGCATCAGAACACCATCCTCTTTCACCAGGGACTGTCGCGCCCCGGGCCCACGCTCGCCGAACATCTGAAGATTCACGCCCTGGGCCGCGTGCTGCTCGCGGGCAGCATCAACAACATTCAGGTTTCCTGGGTAAAACTGAATCGCCAGCTCTCGCAACTCTGCTTGAGCGCCGGCGCCAATGATTACGGTGGCACCTTGATGGAAGAGAACATTTCGCGGGAAGCGGGTGCGACCGCCGGGCAATACACCAGTCCGGAAGATTTTCAGGCGCTCATTCTCGAAGCGGGACGCATACCGGCGGAACGCAACACCAGCTACTCGCGCATCCAGATCAAGCTCCGTCCCGAAGAGTTGGTGCTCGAGCAAGCGCTCGAACCGGAGTTCGCATGAGCCGCGCCATCGCGGTACTGGGAGGCACCGGCCCCGAAGGATTTGGCCTGGCCCTGCATTGGGCCCGCGCCGGAGAGACTGTCATTATCGGATCGCGCGACGCCAAGCGCGCGCAAGATGCGGCTGCCAGAATCAAGGAGAAAGTGGGAGCCCACGCACAGGTGTCAGGAGCGGAGAATGCCGCCGCTTGCGCTCTCACCGACTTGCTGGTTCTCACGGTTCCCTTCGAGGGCCATGCCAGCCTGCTCAAACAGCTGAAGGCCGCGATTCGCCCCGGCAGTATCGTCATCGACGCCACCGTCCCCTTGGCCGCCAGCGTCGGCGGCCGTGCCTCGCGCACTCTCAGCGTCTGGCAGGGCTCTGCCGCACAGCAGACCGCCGAACTGGTTCCCAAAGGGGTGACGGTGGTGGCCGCATTTCAAAACGTCTCGGCCGAACTGTTAAACGAAGAGGGACCGGTCGAGTGTGATGTGCTGGTCTGCAGCGACGACCCCAACGCAAGTCAAATCGCCCGCTCGCTGGCGGCCAGGATTCCCGGCGTGCGCCCGGTCGACGGCGGCAAACTCGAGAACGCGCGTATCCTCGAACAGATCACCGCTCTGCTGATCGGCCTGAATATTCGCAACAAGGCCCACACCGGAATTCGCATCACCGGTTTGCCCGAAGCTGCCTACAAGTAGCGCCGGCGACCCGCGGGCCGCATACGAGTGGCATGATCTCGAGAGAAAGTGCCCGAGCCAGTCGCGAGGCGATGGCAGCCTTGGCCCCCGACGCGAGTCCAAGGTTCTCTTCGACCGCTGGTACAACCCATGAGCCCCGCCACCAACCAACCCGCGATTGAGTTCCGCCGCGTTTCTTACCGCTTCGATGGTGGGCACGAACTCCTGCAGGACCTGGATCTTGATGTCCAATTGGGCGAGACCCTTGTCCTGCTCGGGCGTAGCGGCTCCGGCAAGACCACAACCCTTAAACTCATCAATCACCTGCTGTCCCCAACCGGCGGCGAAATTCGGGTCGAGGGAAAATCCACTCGCGACTGGGATCCCATCCGCCTGCGCCGCGGCATTGGTTACGCCATTCAGGAGGTCGGCCTCTTCCCCCACTTCACCGTCGAACGCAACATCGGCCTGGTTCCCCAGATCGAGTCCTGGCCCCCCGCGCGCATCCGCCAGCGCGTCGAAGAACTGATGCAACTGGTGGGACTCGACCGCCAACTTGCTTCCCGCTATCCGCGCGAACTCTCCGGAGGTCAGCGCCAGCGCGTGGGTGTGGCTCGCGCCCTCGCCGCCGATCCGCCCATTCTCCTCATGGACGAACCGTTCGGCGCCCTCGATCCCATTACCCGCGCCGAACTGCAGCGCGAGTTTCAAGCGCTGCAACAACGTCTGAAAAAAACCGTCGTGTTCGTGACCCACGACCTGCGCGAAGCCCTCATGCTCGGCACCCGCATCGCGCTGATGGAAGCGGGCAAGCTGGTGATTACGCTGACCCCGGACGAATTTGTGCGCTCCAACCAACCGCTGGTGAAATCGTATGTGCAAGCCTTTGGCACAAACGGCAAGCCGTAATGTTGTGGGACCTTGCTTTTTCTCCGCGTCTTCTGCGGACATTCTTCGCGATCTGTGCGGTTGAAAGCTTTGGCTTGAGGAATAACCCATGAACGTATGGCATTTCATCGCCCAAAATCACACCGAAGTACTGGAGCTTACACTGCAGCATTTATGGCTGGTGGCGGCCTCTATCTTCTTCGCCGTGCTCGCCGGCATCCCGCTCGGCATTCTCATCACTCGCCATCCGGTGCTGAACAAACCCATCCTGGGTGGAGCCAACATCATCCAGACCATCCCCAGCCTTGCGCTCTTCGGATTTCTCCTGCCCGCTCCATGGATCGGAGCGCGCGCCGACCGCCTGGCCATCCTCGCGCTCACGCTCTACGCGCTGCTCCCGCTGATTCGCAACACCTACACGGGAATCACCGGCGTGGACCACGCGGTCGTCGAAGCCGGACGCGGCATGGGAATGACAGACCGGCAACTCCTGTTTCAAGTTGAACTGCCTTTGGCACTGAGCGTCATCATTGCCGGCATCCGCGTCGCCGCGGTCATCTCAGTGGGTCTGGCCACGATCGCTGCCGCCATCGGCGCCGGAGGCCTGGGGGAATACATCTTTCGCGGCCTCGCCATGGTCAACAACCAGGTCATCCTCGCCGGCGCCATTCCCGCAGCAACGCTAGCCATCTTCGCGGACGTAAGCCTGGGCTGGCTGGAAAGACGCCTGGGCAAGTAGCGCCGACGCACCGCCGGCCACCACGACGGCCGTACAATGCCTTTCTCCGTGTCTCCCGCGGACGTTCTCTTCGGCCTCGGCGGTCTAAGACTTGGATCTTAGTTTCTTGATACTCTGAAAAACGCTTGAAGCTTACACCCCTGCTCGCGCTCACCCTGCTCCTGACGTCGTGCCTGCCCCCGCGCGAAAACCGCATCGTCATCGGCTCCAAAAACTTCACCGAGCAACTCGTCCTCGGCGAAATTCTCGCGCAGCAGATTGAGGCCAAAACTCACTTGACGGTCGAACGCAAGTTTTACCTTGCGGGCACGTTCATCTGTCAGCAGGCGATTCTTGGCGGGCGCATCGACATCTATCCCGAATACACCGGCACCGCGCTCACCGCAATTCTGAAAGAGAAGCCGGAAGGCACCCGTGAGCAGGTGTACGAGCGCGTGCGCCACGAATACTCCCGGCGCTTTCACCTCTCCGTGGGACAACCCTTCGGCTTCAATGACACCTTCGCCATTGAAATTCGTGGTGAAGAGGCGCGGCGTTTGGGGTTGAAAAGCATTTCGCAAGCGGCAGCCTACGCTCCCAAATGGCGCGCTGGCTTTGGCTACGAGTTCATGGAGCGGCCCGACGGTTATAAGGGCCTCGCCGCCACCTATGGCCTGCGCTTCGCGGAGCCGCCGCGCATCATGGATCTCGGACTGCTCGCCCGCGCACTCAAAGACAAGCAAATCGACCTGGCCGCCGGCAACACCACCGACGGACTCATTCCGGCGCTGGATTTATTTGTCCTCGACGACGACCGTCACTATTTCCCGCCCTATGAGGCGATCCCGATTATTCGTGAAGAAACACTGACCCGCCACCCCGAGGTCACGCAGGCGCTCGAACAACTTGCGGGAAAAATTTCCGACGATGACATGCGGCAACTCAATTACGCCGTCGACGGCCAGCACCGCGACGCCAAAGATGTAGTAAGCGAATTCCTGCGGCGCAAGGGACTATGAATTTCCTTCGTGTGCTTGGTGGTTAGAGCTTTTGGATTCCTACATCAGCCAGATCGCGTCCACGTCCACAATCACCTGCGTGCGCGGAATCTTCTGTTGAGCAGCGTAAGCCAGCATCGCCCGCAACAGGGTATTCAATTTCTCCCGGCTCGCCGCCTTCAGCAGGAAGTGGTAACGGTAGTCGCGCTTCAATCGCAGGATCGGAGCCGCTGCCGGACCCAGCACGCGAATCCCTTCATGCCGGGTTTTCTCAAACCATTTCCCCAGGATGCCGGACCATAGTAACGCCTCATCCAGCTGGTCGCTGCGCACCAGCACATTCGCCAGCGCGCTGTAAGGCGGGTAGTGCATCCAGCTGCGGAAGCGCAGCTCTTTGTCATAGAAGCCGGCAAAATCATGCTGCGCCGCGTACTGCACCGCATAGTGATCGGGAAAATACGTCTGCAGCACGACTTTGCCCTTGGTCTGGCCCCGTCCCGCCCGTCCGGCCACTTGGGTTAACAGTTGAAAAGTTCTCTCCGCTGCCCGGAAATCCGGTAAACCGAGCGCCATGTCGGCGCCCACCACGCCCACCAGCGTGACGCCGTGAATGTCATGCCCCTTGGCGATCATCTGGGTGCCCACCAGCAGATCGAGTTCGCCTTCGTTCAGCGCATTCAAGGCCCGCTCAAAGTCCTCGCGGCCGCGCACCGTGTCCCGATCCAGCCTCCCAATGCGCGCCTGGGGAAACATGCCGTGCAGAAGTTCTTCCAGTTTCTCAGAGCCGGTTCCCAGAAAATAAACATACTCGCTGCCGCATTGCGCGCAGACCTTGGGCACAGGCGCGGTGAATCCGCAGTAGTGGCATTCCATGCGCTGCGATCGCTTATGGTGAGTGAGCGCGACCGCGCAATTCCTGCACTCCATCTTGCTGCCGCAGGTCCGGCACAGCACCACGGGAGAGAACCCGCGGCGATTGAGCAGCACCATGACCTGCTCTTTGCGCTCCAGCCGCTCTTTGATTTCTTCCGCCAGTTTGCGCGAGATCACCTGCTCGCTGCCGGTTTCCTGAAACTCCTGTCGCATGTCGATAACCTCGACTTCGGGAAGAGGCCGCTGCTCCACGCGGTCGGGCAGATCGACGAGTGCGTACTTGTTTTTCTTCGCGTTGAAGTACGACTCCAGCGATGGCGTAGCCGAACCGAGCACGACAACCGCATTCGCCATCTTGGCGCGCATCACCGATACGTCGCGCGCGTTGTAGCGGGGCGTCTCTTCCTGCTTGTACGACGAGTCGTGTTCTTCATCCACGATCATCAGCGCCAGATCCGCGACCGGCGCGAACACCGCCGAGCGCGTGCCCACGACCATGCGCGCGTCCCCGCGCTTGATGCGATGCCATTGCTCCGCGCGTTCCTGATCGGAGAGTCCGGAGTGCAGGATCGCCACTTCGTCTCCAAACACCTGGTGCAAGTCGGCCGCGACCGCGGGAGTCAACCCAATTTCCGGCACCAGCAGGATGGCCGAGCGTCCCGCTTCGAGCACTGCACGCATGCCGGCAAGATAGACCGCGGTCTTGCCTGATCCGGTCACGCCGTGCAACAAGAGGCCGGCAAATTTGTGCGCATCCACTCCTTCGCAAATGCGGTTGAGCGCGCTCTGCTGTGCGGGATTGAATTGAAAGTCGAAGGGCGAAGGCCGCGGCCTGGATTTCGACATGGTGAACGTCGCCGGCTCTGCGATGATCTCGACCAGCCCGCGCTTCACCAGCGTGCCCAGCGTGCTGCGCGGGACTTCCAGGGCGTGCAGAGTTTCGACTTCAATCTTCCCACCCGCCGCCGCCAGCGTATCGACCAGCACACGCTGATTGCGATTGAGCTTGCCCTCCGCGGTTTTCAGCAGCGCGACCCGGACGGTGCGCGCCGCGTCTTGCGCGTCTGACAAATCTTCGCGCGCGATCCATTTCTTGCGCACCATTCCGCTCAACAGCGCCCGCGTGACTCGAGTGGCGCCTCGCAGACTTTGCTCGCGCACCGCCTCACGTTCCGACAAATAATCCAGCACCCGAAACTCGGCAAGCTGATCGTCGGGATTCTTACGCGAGCGCGCGGACGACCCGGCCATGCCCGCGAGGTGCAGAGCCATCTGCCCGCCTTCGGTGATGCGGTAGGTAATGGTGCGCTTGAATTCTGCGCTCAACGGCAGCATGGCGCGGAAGACTTCTCCCAGGGGCGCGAGGTAGTAGTTGGCAATCCACCGGCCCAGGTGGATGAGCGACTCCTCCAGGACAGGCACCGCGTCGAGCAGGCTGATGACTTTCTTGGTCTGGACCGCAGGCTTGCGGTCGTGAAGGGCCACGACGATGCCCGACATGCGCTGCTGGCGAAAGGGTACCAGCACGCGCGCGCCGATTGCCGGTGCCATCCCTTCAGGCACCTGGTAAGTGAAGGCGGTGTCGAGCGGGACCGGCAGAGCAACGTCGCAGAATTCGGGCATGGTCTGAGGCATCGTAACACCTGGATGGGAGTGCAAAAACTGCGTAGTGTTCCACGTGGAACACTCGAAAAACATATCTTTCAGCTATTGTTCGTATCACCGCTAACGCATTAAGGAAACACGCCTTAGGCGCAGGCGTGGCTTTTCAGCCGCTCACAGGGGCATGTGATTGGGTTGCCGTTCGCTGTAAATTGCCCGCTGGACGGCCGAGGGCGGCTGGCGCTACGTGGCTTTTGGCGCTTCCAGCCCCAGTTCTTTCATAACCATCTGCAGGTCTTTCCAGGCTTCTTTCTTCTGGCGGGGGTCGCGCAAGAGATAGGCGGGGTGATAGGTGACGGCGAGTTTAGTCCCGCGGAAGTCATACCAGTGTCCGCGGAATTCGGACATGGGAGCATTGATGGCCAGCAAGGTTTTTGCCGCGACCGCGCCCAGAGCCACGATCGCCTTGGGTTTGATGGCTTCGATCTGGCGCATGAGGAAGGGTGAGCAGGTCTCACACTCGTCGCGCTCCGGCGTGCGATTGTTGGGCGGACGGCACTTGATGATATTGGCGATGTAGATGTCCTCGCGCCGCAGGCCCATGGCCTTGATCATGTTGTTCAGCAGTTGCCCGGCGCGGCCTACGAAGGGCTCGCCCTGAATGTCTTCGTCGGCGCCCGGGGCTTCTCCGATGAACATCAAATCAGCCTGGGGATTGCCCACGCCAAAGACGATCTGCTGGCGCCCCTGCTTGTGCAGGCGGCAGCGGGTACAGTCGCCCAGATCTTCGCGGATGATGCGTAAGGCCTCGGCGGGATCGGAGACGCTGGTTTCCGGCTTGGGGACGACAAAGAGTTCGGAGTCGGCAGGTATAGGTTTGGCTTTGGGCGGCATCTCTTCTCGTTGTTCTGGCTGGGTTTCGGATGGAGTGACCTCGCGCCGGTAAAAATCGTAGATACCCAGCTCGTTGTAATAGCGGATGCGGTCGGCTAAGGCGCGTTTGAGTTGGGGATCGAGGATGCGAGGCATTGAAATCGGATCGCGAAAAACGTGTTGTCCCTGAAGGGACCCAACTTGATTTCTGCCGCTACCCCGGACTTACGTTCGGGGCTGATGTCTGCCGTCGCTTCGCGACTCGACGGGCGACGGCGCCCGCCCCTCCTCACCCCTTGGCTGCGGTTGCGGGCTTCTGTTTTCGCAGCCGGACCACCTGGTCGAGTACGCGCTGGGCGACTTCCCACTTGGTGGTTTCCGGCACGTCGACGACTTCTTCGGGCGTGATGATGGTAACCGCGTTGCGATCGGAGTCGAAACCCACGCCTTCGCGGGAGACGTCGTTGACCACGATGGCGTCGAGCGACTTGGAACCCAGTTTTTTGCGGGCGTTCTCCAGCGCGTTCTGAGTTTCGGCGGCGAAGCCCACGATGATCTGGGACTGCTTGTGGCGCGCGATCTCAGCCAGGATGTCGGTGGTGGGCTCGAGTTCCAGCGACAGGGGTCCGCTGCGCTTGATCTTCTGGGCGGCGGCGGCCTTGGGACGGTAATCGGAGACGGCGGCAGTCTTGATGACAATGCTGGCTTCGGGCAGAAGTTCGAGCACCGCCTGGCGCATCTGCTCCGCCGATTCGACGCGGGTTACTTCGGCGGCTCCGGGGGGCGTCAGTGCGGTCGGCCCGCTCACCAGCAACACGCGAGCACCGCGGCGCAAGGCGGCTTCCGCCAAGGCATATCCCATACGGCCGCTGGAGCGGTTGGTGAGATAGCGCACGGGATCAATCTTCTCTCGCGTCGGCCCGGCCGTGATCAACACGGTTTCGCCAGCGAACTCCTGCGACGCACCCAGCGCTTCCATCACCAAGGCTACGATGAGTTCGTTTTCCGCCAGCCGTCCGGGGCCGGTCATGCCGCAAGCCAGATAGCCGCTTCCCGGTTCTACGATTTTGACTCCACGCTTACGCAGGATCTCAAGATTGGACTGGGTAGCGGGATGATTCCACATATTGACGTTCATCGCCGGAGCCACCACCACGGGAGCGGTGGTCGCCAGATAGAGCGTAGTCAGAAAGTCGTTGGCGATGCCCTGTGCGAACTTACCGAGGACATCGGCAGTCGCTGGAACCACGACCAGCGCATCGATCGCCTGCGCCACGGCGATATGCTCGACCGCGGAGTCGATATTCGGCTGTTCCGCACCCGCCCCAAACATATCGGTGATCACTTTTTCGCCGGAGAGAGCCGCGAAGGTGAGGGGACGGATAAACTCCTGGGCGGCGCGGGTCATGACCACCTGGACGCGGATGCCGCGCTCCTGCAGCAGGCGGACAATTTCCGCCGCTTTGTAAGCTGCAATTCCGCCGCTGACGCCGAGGGCAACCTTCATGGTTCGTTCCGCCGATTTCGAGAGGGCAATTTGCGATTGTCGATTGACGATTTACGAAGTAAAAACTTCGACAATCGTAAATCGAAAATCGTCAATCTGTTTTGATTCCCTGGTCGATGATTTCGTTGGCCACTTCGACCGGGGTTTTGGGCAACTCGGGGATGACCCACTTCACCTTGCCCGCCCTGATTTCGTCTTGCGCGATGCGGCAGGGCTTGCGAGAAATGGTATCGATGACCGGCGGTGCGCCACCCTGCAATTGTCTTGCGCGGCGGGCTGCCACCAGGATGTAGCGATAGTTACTGTCGAAACCATCCATCAACTTCATAATATTCCCCCTTGTGGCTAGCTTTAGTTGCTAGCGCCCGCCGGTGCGAACGAAGCCAGAATGGGTTGCAAGCGTTCCCGCACGTTCTGCAACCGGCAGGACTCAGCCTTGGCGACGATTTCGGCATCTCCGGCAGAAATTTGGGTTCGCGAGCGCTGCAGCCGTACAGCCAGCAGGATTGACTTCAGCAGCTCGATGGAATCCTCCAAGCGGTCATTCACCAAAATATAGTCGTATTTGGCGTAATTCTCAATCTCACGAGCGGCCGTGGCCAACCGGCGGTCGATGACCTGGGCGGTGTCCAGACTGCGATTGCGGAGCCGGGACTCCAGCTCTTTGCGGTTGGGGGGGAGGATGAAAATACTGACCGCTTGGGGGAGTTTCTTTTTGATCTGCCCGGCTCCCTGCACATCGATATCGAGGAGCAGGTCCTTGCCGGTCTGTTCCGCCTCGCGGAGGAAGCGCCTGGCGGTGCCGTAGTAGTTGCCGAACACGTCAGCGTGCTCCAGGAATTCGTCTTCCGCGATCATTTGCTCGAACTCGGAGCGGGAAACGAAATAGTATTCACGCCCCGTCTTCTCGCTGCCCCGGGAAAGGCGGGTGGTGTAGGAGACGGAAAACTCAAGGTCGGTGACCTGTTTGAGCACCTCGTTGACCAGGGTGGATTTGCCCGAGCCGGAGGGCGCGGAGATGATGAAGATGTTGGTCATTCGAGGTTCTGCACCTGCTCGCGAGCCTTTTCGATGTCGGCCTTGATCGCCAGCCCCATCTCGGTGATGTGCAACGCTTCTCCCGCTAATCCGGATGTCTTCGAAAGCAGGGTGTTGGCTTCGCGATTCATTTCCTGCAACAGAAAGTCGAGTTTCTTGCCAATCTCGGTGCCCTGGTCGAGCAGTCCGATGAAGTGTTGGACGTGGGTCTGCAGGCGCACCAACTCTTCCTGAATATCACTGCGATCCACCAGCAGGGCCGCTTCCTGCAGCAGGCGTTCGGGATCCACCGGGACGCTGATCATTTCCTGCATACGGGTCTTGAGCTTTTCCAGATAGGTTTGCAGGATGGCATGGCGGTGATGTTCGACTCCGTGGCTGGCCTTCTCGACATGGGCCATGCGCTGGCGCAACTCGCGCTCCGTACCCCGGCCTTCCTCTTCGCGCATCTGGTTCAGCCTGGTGAGGGCTTCTTCGGCCTTGGCCAGAACGACGGCGTCGAGCTCGTCACTGGCGGGCAGTTCCGCGCCCTCCAGGGCACCCGGCATCCGCAGGATGGCGTTCAAATCCGGCTCCGCGACCAGACCGAAGTCGGCAGCCGCTTTCCGGAACGCCTGGATGTAGCCGCCCACCAGGTCACGATTGAGCGAGAAGCCATCCGCGGCGCCACGCTCCAGGCTGAGAGTCAGCTCGACGTGGCCCCGCGCCAGCTTTTCCTTCAGCAATTTGCGCAAATTCATTTCCAAGGCATCGCTGTTGGAGGGCATGCGGAAATGCAGGTCGAGGAAGCGATGATTCACCGACTTGAGAGACAGGGTGAAGGCGAGTTGGCCATTGACCTGTCCTTTGACTTGAGCGAATCCCGTCATGGAGCGGATGGGCATAAGGGAATTTACAATTTAGGATTTTCGATTTAAAACCACTCCAACCTTGCCCGTTTCAATGGGCAACCGGCAATTGAAAATTGCCAATCCTTCTACTTAGCGCTCGGTTCCAGTTTCGGCCCTTCTACCTCCAGAAACTGCAATTCATACAGGCGACGGTAGGTGCCTAGTTTCTTCATCAACTCCTCGTGGGCGCCAATGTCGGTGATGGTGCCATTCTCGAGCACGACAATGCGGTCCGCGCGACGGACGGTGGAGAGACGATGGGCGATCACAAACACGGTGCGGCCCGAGATCAGATTCTGCAGGGCCGATTGCACCAGCGACTCCGACTCGCTGTCGAGCGCGGAGGTGGCTTCATCCAGGATAAGGATGGGCGCGTTCTTCAGCAGGGCGCGTGCGATGGCAATGCGCTGCCGCTCCCCTCCGGAGAGCCGCACGCCCCGTTCTCCGATCACGGTGTCATAGCCCGCGGGCAATTCCATGATGAAGTCGTGCGCCAGAGCCGCCTGGGCCGCGGCCTCCACTTGTTTCTGCAAGACTCCAGGCTGTCCATAGGCGATGTTGTTGCGCAAGGTGTCGTTGAAGAGAACGGTCTCCTGGGTAACGATGCCGATCTGTGAGCGCAGCGAAGCCAGCGTGGCATCGCGCACATCATGGCCGTCGATCAGCAGGCGTCCAGAGCTTACATCGAAAAAACGAGGAATCAGGTGGACGAGCGTGCTCTTGCCGGCCCCGCTCGAGCCCACCACGGCAAGCACTTCGCCGGCTTTCACCTCAAGATTGATGTCGCGGAGAATTTCGCGGGCTCCCTCTCCATTGGCTTCGTAAGAAAAGCCGACCTCTTCAAAGCGCACGGTGTGGGAGAAGGGCGGGAGCGGCTTAGCCGACGCGCTTCTCGAGCACCTCGTCTTCCGTATCCATGAATTTGAAGATCTCGGACGATGCTCCCAGAGCCTGCTGGAAGTTGTTATAGAAGAGCGCGAACTTGCGGACCGGATCGTACAGCTTGAAAACCGCGACGATGAAGGCGAGGAAAGTGCCGGCGCTGAACAGGTGATGGTTGATGCGATCGCGGCCGAGCAGCAGCAACAGGGCAATCGCCACCGCGCCGAAGATATCCATCAGGGGAGAGCTGAGAGCCTGCGCCGCCACCGAGCGCAGGTTCGCGCGGAACAGTTTCTGGGCGGCCTGGCGGAAGCGCGCGATCTCCCAGGACTCCATGCTGAAAGCCTTCACGATGCGGTTGCCGGTGATGGTCTCGTGCAGGATGTTCTGAATATCCGCCAGCTTGTCCTGCCCGCGGCGGGTGGTATGGCGGACACGGCGCCCGATCTTTCCCGCCGAATAAATAATGAAGGGGACAAACAGCAACAGTACCCAGGCCAGTTTTCCACCCAGCAGTACGACCACCACAGCGGTGAAGATCAAGGTGAAAAATTGTTGCAGGAATTCGGCCAGCACGCTCGACATGGCGAACTGTACGCGCTCGATATCGTTGACGATGGTGGAGACCAGAGTGCCGGTGGTGTGCTTGGAGAAAAACGCCGCCGAGCGCCGCAGAATCGAGTCGTAAAGGTCGTCACGCAGGTCGGTGATCATGCCGAAACCGGCGAAGTTCACCAGGTAAGTTCCGGCGTAATCGAAAAAGCCCTTCAGGACCGTGGCCGCCACCAGCGCGAAGGCGACCACCGTCCAGGGATTCTGGAAGTGGGAGGGAACAAACTGCTGCAGGTAGATGGTCTGGCTGGTGCCGGGAATTTTAAAGAGCTGGATATCGCGCGACTGGGAAGCGGGATTGAGAACCCGGTCGAAGATGGGGCCGATCAGCAGGACGCGGAAGGCGTCGAGCAATCCGACCATGGCCATCAGCAGGATGGACGACAGCAGTTGCCACCAGTACGGGATGACGTAGCGGAGAAGCCGTGTCAATTGCCGCATAGGGGGCTCGTGAGCCGCAGCCGGACCTGGTCCGCTGCCGGTACTGGTTGAAAGGGTCGCAAACCTTTATTCTACTGAACTTTTCGATGATCCGGCAGTGACGCTTGCACCCCGGCTGCGGTAGTCCGGCCCGATTCTAGTGCCGCATGGCCAAGGGCTCAAACAAATTCGACGTTACCGGGTGAATTCCGGGATGACATGGAGCCAGCCGCTGCTGCCACGGTGGCGTTGTCCCCGGGAACGACCAGGCTATTTCGGACTGTCGCGGTGCACGGTCTTCACGCGGTATCCGGCCTTGCGCAGGCGCTTGCTGACGTCTTCCGCGATCATCACCGAGCGATGCTGGCCTCCGGTGCATCCGAACGAGATGGTCAGATAGCTCTTCCCCTCGCGGATGTAGTGCGGCAAGAGATAGATGAGCAACTCTGAAATGCGCGAGATGAACTCGCGGGTCTGGGGAAACGATCGAATATATTTCGCGACCTTCGGGTCACGCCCGGTGAGCGGGCGGAACTCGGGCACGAAATGGGGGTTGGGCAGGAAGCGGACGTCGAACATCAAGTCGGCGTCGTCGGGCACGCCGTGCTTAAAGCCGAAACTGACACAAGAGACCATCAGGTTCTTGTCGGATTGCTGTTTCTCAAAGCGCTCGGTGATGTAGGAGCGCAACTCGTGAACGTTGAACTTGGAAGTGTCGATGACCAGGTCGGCCATGGCGCGAATGGAACGCAGGTGGCGTCGCTCCGCCGCCAGCGACGACTTCACCGTGGTTTTGGTGCCCAAGGGATGCGGCCGGCGGGTCTCGCTGTAGCGGCGCACCAGGACCGCATCTTCGGCTTCCAGAAAAATCACCTTGGTGGGAAGCATGCGGCGGACCGACTTCACGATCTCCGGCAGGCTTTCGAGTTGGCTGCCTTCGCGGACATCGACCACCAGCGCGGTGCGCTCGATCTCGGAAGATTGGCCCACCAGTTCGGCAAAGCGTGGAATCAGTTCCACGGGCAGGTTGTCGACGCAGTAGTAGCCCAGGTCTTCAAAGGCCTTCAACACCGAGGCCTTCCCCGATCCGCTCATGCCGGTGATGATGACCAGTTCGCCGGGCGAACGGACGGCGTGGGCGTGGGCGCCGGTGCGAGCGGCTTTCCGCACTTTCGCTTGAATTTTACGGGTGAGATTGCGCAGCGCCATCCCAAGGTGATGGTAACAGGGCGGGCGCCGACTCGCCAGTTGAAGTCCACAGAAGGTGCGCAGAAAGTGAAGGGCAAGACGGCCCTCTCCCTGCCAAGCCGCATTCGACGATTCTCGAAAACATGAAAAGGGCACATGGCATGTGCCCTTTTCCCCTGCAGGACCGGCGAATGAGCGTCTCTACCGCAAGCCGGCGACGACATTCACTTCCTGAAACGTGTTCCGGTAATCCTTGGCCAGTTCGACTTCGCGATGGCTCTTGGGAAGCTGTTGGCCGCGATCATTTCCCGCGATCCAGACCTGGGCCAGGAAATAATGGTTTCCGTAGCGACGGAACATCAGTTTGGTGGCGCCGGCTGGCTTTCCGGACTCCACACCGATGACGTTGACGATCGCGGTCCGGTGATTTTCGGAATTCCCAACCAGCAGCGTTTTTCCGTCAGCTGCGCCGAACGATTGAATGGAATACGCTCCCGCGGGCAGAGTCGATCCATTGACAACGAACTCGAAAGGTATGTCGGCCTTCATGCGGATCGTCTGAGCGACCGAATTGCCGACCATCATTGCTGCAAGCAGCGCGACCAACGCATATCCATGTAGTTTCATAAGCTTCTCCTTTGCCTCCCCAAAATTGGTGGACAGCAACAGCGGAATGCCGACGCTTCACTCGTGCCCGACCCCACAACCGCCCCCCACCTGTGATCAAACCGTGTTCGACAGTAGCTAAGGCAAACGATGGGCCATATAATTCCGGGAACGTGCCGCTGCCCGCGCCTCGTCTACAAGGTGCTGAATCGCGGTAGTTTGTGATTTAATTTCGGGATCTGGCCGATATCCGGAGGAGCATCTTCAGCTCCTGTCCGCTAACCCAACGGTTAGCGGCAGCCAGCCTGCCGGTTAGTCTTCTCCTCGGAGCACGTGGGGCGTTACCCGGGTGGAAACGATGAATCCCAGAGTGGTTGGCATTGCCGGGCCTTTCCGGGGCATGACCTTCCCCCTTTCCGCGGCGGAGGTTTCCATCGGGCGCGACTCCACCAACCAGATTTGTATTTCCGATCAATCCTTGTCGCGACGCCATTGCCTGATTGTTGGCAGTGGCGAAGCATTCGCCGTTCGGGATTTGGGAAGCCGGAATGGCACGTTGCTTAATGGCGTACCCGTGGCAGAACAGGCGCTTCAACATGGCGACCAGATTTCCCTCGGCGAATCGCTGATCGTTTTCCTGATCCACGCCGACCAAAGCCCGTTGGAAAGAAGTCCCGTGGTGTTCGCCGATACCGCGGAACTGGGCGGCGCTCCGCTGGTGCTTCGTGCCGAAGATGGCCTGTACCTGCAGCCCGAAAACGCAACCGGTCGCGCCCAAGACCCGGCACGACAGGCCCGTGATCTGGATGCGTTACTCAAGATTGCGACTGGGATCGGCGGCATTCGCGACCGCGAGTCGCTGCAGTGGCAACTGTTGGGACTGATCTTCGATGTAGTGCCGGCGGATCGGGGCGCGGTGGTGTTGACCGACAACCCCAACGAATTCGACTCCGCGATCGCCTGGGACCGGGTGCTGGGCCCGGCCCATCCCGTTCGAGTGAGCCGCACCGTGATACGCCGCGTGCTGCGAGATCGGATTGGCCTGGTCGTCAGCGATGTTTCCTCCGACCCGACGCTGCGTTCCGTACAGACACTCCAGGAGCTGCAGGTGCGCTCCTTACTATGCGTTCCCTTGCTGGCACAGGATGGAGTGCTGGGCGCGATCTATCTCGACGGCCGAAGCTCAACGGAAATGTTCGACGAGAATCACCTTCAGGTGATGACCGCGGTGGCCGGGATCGCCACCCTGGCGCTCGACAATGTGCGCCACTGGGAACAGTTGCTGCGCGAGAACCGCGATCTGCGCGCGGAGATCAACCTGGAACACAATATGGTGGGCAATGGTCCCCGCATCCGCGAGATCTTCGAATTTGTCCGCCGGGTGGCTCCCACCGATTCCACCGTCCTGATTGAGGGCGAGAGCGGCACGGGAAAAGAGTTGGTGGCGCGCGCCATGCACCGCAACAGTCCGCGCGCCGAACGGCCTTTCGTGGCGATTAATTGCGCGGCGATCACCGAGACCCTGCTGGAGAGCGAACTTTTCGGGCACGAGAAGGGCGCCTTCACCGGCGCGCACGCCCAAGTGAAAGGCAAGATGGAGGTTGCCGAGGGCGGCACCCTCTTTCTCGACGAAGTCACCGAACTTGCTCCCGGGCTGCAGGCGAAACTGCTGCGCGTCTTGCAGGAGCGGGAGTTCGAGCGAGTCGGCGGAACCCGTCCTATCAAGCTGAATATCCGGCTGGTGGCGGCCACCAACCGGAAACTGGCGGAGGCAGTCGACGCCGGCAGCTTCCGCAAAGATCTTTATTACCGTTTGAACGTGGTGGCACTCACCATGCCTGCGCTGCGCGAACGCCGCGAAGACATTCTGCAGCTTGCCGAGCACTTCATTGCCAAAGCCAGCCGTACCTCCGGGGCACGCCCCAAGTCGATTTCACCGGAGGCCCGAGCCTGTCTTCAGAATTACGACTGGCCCGGCAATGTACGCGAACTGGAAAATGCCATCGAGCGGGCCATGGTGCTGGGTTCCGGCAATGTCATCCTTGCTGACGACTTGCCCGATACCATTGTGGAGTCGGCGTTGCCCGTGCCCGCCGTCAACGCCAGGTATCACGGCACCCTGAAGGAGACCAAGAAGCAGCTCATCCTGCAGGCGCTTCAGCAGGGAAATGGGAATTACATCGAGGCCGCCAGAATACTCGGCATGCATCCCAATTCGCTCTTGCGCCTGATTCGCAATCTGGGCTTGAAAGCAGCTGCGAAATCGGGACTGCCACCCAGTTGAGCCCGATCCCGCGATTCCGCGGAGTCACCTACCGGGGACCTTTATCTCAGAGACGATCGCCGGTCGAAGGCGTCGGGATTTCCGGTTAAAATACGGCACGCTTGTTAGCATTCTTCTCCCGGTCATTCGTCGTTACAGCCAGAATCTGTTCAAGGTTCTACAACCATCACGAAAGGTGGTACGTCTTGCGGAAGAGAATTCTCGCGGTCGCTTTGCTTCTGCTGTCGATTTTTGGCACTTCGCTGGCGCAAACCCTGCAAAAGCTGGTTCATCAGCCGCCCGACGGGGCGGGGATCGGTTTCCTGCTCACTGACGGCACCGTGCTCTTTCAGGGAAATGCCGAGTCCGATTGGTCGAAACTTACGCCCGACAACACCGGAAGTTATGTCAACGGGACCTGGACCAAGGTCGGCAGTCTGCAGTCGGGATACGTTCCCGACGCCTTCGCATCTGCGGTTCTGGCGGACGGCCGGGTGGTCATCGTCGGCGGCGAATACAACAACGGAGCCTTTGTTCTGACCAACCAGGGTGCGATTTACAACCCCAGCACCGCTTCCTGGACGGCGCTGACGCCACCGAGCTTCTGGCCCTACATCGGAGACTCCCCGTCGGTCGTACTGCCGAACGGAAAGTACCTGGTAGGCAACAAACTGGTCCGGCAAATGGCGGAACTGGATCCGAAGACGCTGACTTGGACGAAGGTCGGCTCGGGCGGAAAAACTGACTTCAACGCCGAAGAAGGCTGGACCCTGATGCCCGACGGCACGATCCTGACCTATGATGTCAAGGCTGCGCCGAACTCTGAGATCTACACGTCTTCGACGGGTAAGTGGGCAACCGCGGGCAGCACGATTGTCGACCTGCATTCGCCTTCTCCCTTCGGATGTCTGGATTACGGCGGCAAACATTGCTATCCGCCTCCGGGAGAGGTTGGGCCAGCGATCCTGCGTCCTGATGGCACCGTTTTTGCCACGGGGAGTACGCCACAAGGCAGCTCGGTCGCGCACACCTCCGTGTATTCCCCGGTCACCAAGAGCTGGACTCCGGGACCGGACTTCCCGGCTGGCGATGAGGCGGGCGACTCCTTTGCGGCCTTGCTTCCCAGCGGTCACGTACTGGTGTTGGGCGTGAGCGGCCGCCTGTACGAATATGACGGGACCAACTTGATTGCCGGCCCCTTCGCTTCCGGGAGCCTGATGATGCTGCCCAATGGGCAAGTGATCATCGCTGGTTCTACCGTCCAGGTCTATAACCCCACCGGAACCTACGACCCCTCATGGGCTCCAACCATCACCACGTTCCCCAGCAGCGTGACGCACGGCATGACGTACCAGATCTCTGGTACGCAGTTCAATGGCTTGTCGCAAGCGGCTTCGTTCGGAGATGAGTTTGAAACCGCAACCAACTATCCGCTGGTGCGGATCACCAACAAGAGCACCGGGCACGTCTTCTACGCCAAGACGCACGACCACAGCACGATGGGCGTTGCCACCGGCAGCACCATCGTCTCCACTAACTTTGACGTTCCTTCAGGAATCGAGACCGGGGCCAGCACGCTGGTGGTGGTGGCAAACGGGATTCCGTCAACCGCCGTGAATATCACCATTAACTGATACCCATCAGAGTAGCTTCTCCGCGCTCGACCGGTGGCCCGGCGGGCGCGGTTTCTTTTTTGCGGGAACTGGTCGCCGAGGATGTTCCGCTATTGACCGCTCTTCAGCCTTGCCGCTTCGAACTCGTCGCCTTTCTCCCATCCCACGAGTTTCGGCATGCTGGCAGCTTGCCATCCCAGCGCGAAGCCGAATCGGGCCATCACCGCGTCTCCCGTGAAATCCATTTCCGGATGATATTCATCGCTGGGCTGGTGATAGTGCTTCGAGGTGTACTCTTCGGCCTGTTGCAATCCCCAGGCGGCATCGTGTCCTTTGTATTTCTCGCCTTCGTTGATGGAGAAGGCGGGAATACCCACGCGCGCCAGGCTAAAGTGGTCGGAACGATAATAGTGTCCGGCCTCGGGACGCGAGTCGGGACGAATCGCCAGGCGGAATTCCTTGGCCATGGCTTCCACCGTGGGGTAGAACGTGGTGCGCTCCGAACCGGAGACTTCCACTTCTTCGGGAGAACCCAGAGGAGGAATGTCATCATAGTTCAGGTCGAGCGTGATCTTCCCGGCGGGAATGGGCGGATGTTTTCCCAGGTACTCCGAGCCCAGCAGGCCTTGCTCTTCCGCCGTCACCGCGGCGAACAGCACCGAGCGCCGGGGCCTCTGCGCCGCCAAGGAATAGGTGCGGGCAACCTCCAGCAGAATCCCGCAGCCGGTGGCATTGTCGTTGGCGCCGTTATAAATGTTGTCGCCCGGCATGTCCGGACGAATCCCCAGGTGATCATAATGAGCGCTGTACATCACCGCTTCGCTCTTGAGTCTGGCATCGGCGCCGGGCAGCACGGCCAGCACGTTATTCGACTCGAAGGGACGAATCTGGCTCACCATGTGCGCCTTCAGCTTCGCCTGCAGCGCAACCGGATGGAAATCGCGCGAGCGCGCATCCGCCATCAGCTTGTCAACGTCCATGCCTGAAGTGGCAGCGATCTGCCGGGCAACCTCCAACTGAACCCACGAAGCCACTTTCAGTTTGGGTTGTCCTTCCAGCTTCAGAAACGACTTTTCGCCGGAATTCGAGTTGCGCACGACTTCCCAGCCATAACTCGCCATTTCGGTCTGGTGAATCAGGATGACGCCCACGGCTCCCCGGCGTGCCGCTTCCTCGTATTTATAGGTCCAGCGTCCGTAGTAGGTAAGCGCGTGTCCCTTGAAGAACTTGATGTCGTTCGAAGGCGGCTCGTTCACCAGCATGAGCAGCACTTTGCCTTTGACGTCGACGCCCTTGTAGTCGTCCCAGTTGTACTCAGGCGCCTCAATGCCGTAGCCCACATAGACAATGTCGGCATTCACGTCGGACTCGGGTTGCTGGGTTTCGTTGAATGCCACGTAGTCCGTGAGCGGCTTCAGGTCGATGGCCGATCCGCTGGCCGGAACAATCGAAAAACTGGTCTGCGGCAGAGCGGTCACGCCGACCATGGGCACCTTTTGCAGGTAGGTGCCGTTGTCGCCCGCGGGTTTCAATCCCTGCAGCGCAAACTGCGTCGCAATGTACTCGGCGGCAACGTCTCCGCCGCGCTGCCCGGTGCCCCGGCCTTCGAGCCGATCGCTGGCCAGAAACTTCACATGCGCCCGAATCCGCTCCGGATCAATCTTCTGCATGGCGGCAATGGCCGTGCCCGGAAGGTGAGCCGCGGCTAGAGAATTCGAGGAAGAAGACTGCCGGTGCGCAGCCTGGCCAATACCAACCGTCGCAACCAGAAACCACAGCACAGAAAGAAGATTGCTCTTTCGCTTCAAGAGGAACTCCCTGACAACCGTGATGATGGGGAACGTTCTATTGTACGGGAAGCGTCAGGAAAATTGCGGTTGCGGGGCGGCTTCTCCCATTCGCCAGTGAAGGTCCAAAGTGGGACTTCCGTGTCAACCGGGAAGTCCCACGGTTACGGAAGTAAGCGGGAAGGGCGGTTTTCTGCTGCGACTCGCCCCGCCGCTCGGCTACTCTCGGCCCGACGCCATCCGCCTGGGTGAAGGCGGGGCGTGGAACGGGAACGTGATTTTTCTTGCCGCGGTTCTTTTGTCGGGACGAGATGATCTCTGGTTGTATGCCTCCGCCGGCGTGGCGGCGGGCGTTTATCTGTTTTATCGCGGCTTCCGCGCCCTGCAGCGCAGGCGGCTGATTCTCGACACTCCGCCTTCCAAAATTCGCAGCGCTTCCATAGGGTTGGTCGAGGTCAGCGGGCTGGCGGTTGGCCCTTATACCATTCCGGCGCCGGTGACCGGTGTGTCTTGCTACTTTTACCACACGGTTGCCTGGCAGCTGAAGCAGGCGGGCAAGAACAAAAAGTGGGAGAAGGTCGCCGAAGAAAGCCTGCACGTCCCCTTCTTTCTCGACGACAACACCGGCCGGGTGCTGGTGGATCCGCAGGGCGCCGACATGGATATCCATCGTGACTTCCACGAAGAATATAGCGGCTCCTTTTTCGGCGGAGACAACGACGCGCCCGCCAATGTAACCCGCTTCCTGGCGCGCCACGGCATCGCCAACGATCACAAGTTGAAGATTGACGAGTACTGCATTAAGCCGAAAAATGCGCTTTTCGTTCTGGGAACTCTGACCTCGAACCCGGGGGTTGAGGTGACAGCCATACCGGCGCCCACCAACGTCGCGGGCACGATCAAGTTCAAGCCCCTGAGTCTGGACCTGCCGCCGGGCATGGCTGACCGGCTGGAACACGCGCTCGATTCCGATCCTGCGACCACATTTCGGCGAACCGTGGTCGTCAAACCGGTTAAGGACGGGGTGCCGCAGGAGGTGATCCGGCTCAGCGGCGACGCCAAGCACAACAGCACGGCCGAAATGACGCAACAGGGGAAGATTGCCGCCGCCCTTACCAAAGCCGGCATCACCAGTCCAGCGGCGTGGGCGGCTGCGGGAGTTGCCACCGGGATTGCGCCCGAGCCAGGCAACGGGATCGCCGTGGCCACCAGCGCGCCGCTAACCGATTTTGAGACCCATCCTCCGGTCGTGCTGATGAAAGGAACGCACAATCCCGCATTCTTCATTTCCTGGCGCAGTCAGAAAGACATCGTACGGTCGCTGGCGTGGCAGTCGACTGCCATGATCTGGGGTGGCCCCGCCGTGGCGCTCGGCTGTCTCTATTACGTGTTGGCGCATTTCGGGTGGCTATAGAAAAGGGAATTCATGAACACTGTCATCCTGGCTGGTTTCGCTTTCGCGGTGGTGGGCGGACTCTGGTACGTGACAACGATCTACAACGGACTGATTGCCCTCAAGAACGACATCGACAAAGCCTGGGCCAACATTGACGTGATGCTCAAGCAGCGTCACGACGAGCTCAGCAAACTGCTCGATGTCTGCAAGGGCTACATGGATTACGAGCGCGACACCCTGCTGAAAATTACCCAGGCCCGCAGCCTGTACCAACAGGCGCGCACGGTTGACCAGAAAGCGCAGGCCGATCAGAGCATGACTTCGGCCTTGCGGGGCTTGTTCGCCGTGGCCGAGAATTATCCTGAACTCAAGGCCAACAACAATTTCCAGCAACTGCAGCAGCGCATCACGGACCTGGAAAGCCAGATCGCTGACCGCCGCGAGTTCTACAACGATTCCGTCAACACTTTCAACATCCGCATCCAGCAGCTTCCTGACACCTTTGTGGCCAGTTTCATGAACCTGCATCCGCGCGCGATGTTCAAGGTGGACGAGGCGGACAAGGCCGAGGTAAAGATGGCCTTTGGCGCCAGCGCGTCTTAGCGCAAACCTTGTCCGGTTCTCCCCATGGCCCAGCACGGCCTTCCGACCCTAGTCAATGGCTGGAGACAACCAGGGTGGTCGTCCCGGCGGCCAGACCTGCAACTCGTACCTACCTACTAACCCCATGGCACGTCCGTACCTCACGGCCAAGACAAGCCGTCCAGTAGAATGGCACTGTGAACGATGCGGTTCGCATTGGGATTCTGGGCGACTTCAATCTCGACTTCCGGTCCCATCACGCTACCACCGACTGTCTGCAGCATGCGGCCGCCAAGCTTGAGATCCAGCTTGAGTCGCAATGGATTCCCACGCCTTCCCTGCTCGAAGCCAACGCGCTAAAGACCCTTGAGAGTTTCGATGGACTATGGGCGGCTCCCGGCAGTCCTTACAAAAGCATGGAGGGCATGCTCAAGGGCATCGAATTTGCCCGCCGCCGCGATTGGCCTTTCCTGGGCACCTGCGGCGGTTTTCAATATGCATTGATCGAATGCGCGCGCAACGTGCTGGGCATGAAAGATGCCGACACCGCCGAGAACAACTCTGGCTCCAAGAACATCATCATTTATCCGGTGGCCTGCGCCGTGCCGAACCAGAAAAAGGGAGCGCCGAAACTCTCAGGCCTGGTGCCGGAAATCCGCCTGCGTCCCGGATCCTATCTGCAGAGTTTTTACGGAAAAGACACGGTCAAGGAAGAGTTCTTCTGCAACTATGAAGTCAATCCGGAATACGAGTGGGCCGCCATTGAAGCCGGATTCCCGGTAGCGGCGCGCGGCGCGAAAGGTGAAATCCGCGCCATCGAATCTCCTACCCATCGCTTCTTTATCGCTACTCTCTATCAGCCCCAGCTCACCTCAAAACGCGACGATCCTCACCCGCTCATTCTGGCTTTCGTACAAAACGCCGCAGATTGGGGAAGGAAAAAGCTCGACGACAGCGTCCTGGAATAGAAACTGGACGCATGGCCTCAGCCCTGTTTCACGAACCGCAGCGAAGCCGAGTTCATGCAGTAGCGCAGGCCGGTGGGTTGCGGGCCATCATCGAAGACATGGCCCAGGTGCGCGTCGCAAAGCGTGCAGGAAACCGCGGTTCGAGGCATGCCTAAGCTCTTGTCGGTTATTTCCGTCACATTCGCTTGCGCGATCGGCTGCCAGAAGCTTGGCCAGCCGGTGCCGGAATCGAATTTCGTCTCCGAGCTGAACAGCGCGTTGTCACAGCAGATACAGCGATAGAGTCCCTTGTCGTGCAGGTTCCAGTACTGTCCGGAAAAAGCAAACTCGGTGTCGGCGCGCCGGGTGATATCGAACGCGTTCGGCGAAAGCAGTTTCCGCCACTCCTGTTCGCTCTTGACGACTTTCGGCACCTGAACCGTCTTCAGTTTCTTTCCATCGTCAGAGAACTGAACAATGGTGACTTCCTTCGGCGCTTGATTGGGAGCGCTGGCACTCACTTCCAGAATTCGCGGCTTGCGCAGCGACCACAACATGATGCCGCCAAGGGCAGAAACCGAAGCTACAAGAAATCCCCGGCGGCGCATGCCGCTTGTATCTTTATCCAATTCTGAATCAAACATAATTCCTTCGTCTCGTGCCCTTCCCAAAACTCGTTGCCTATTTCTTCGCCTGCGCAGGATCGCTCCCGGTATACAACGCGGGAAACTCCTGTTTCAGATGCTCCACTTTCGGCGCGTCGTTAAAAACGATATACGGGCTGTTGGGGTGATGGGCGAAGTAGTCCTGATGATAGGCCTCTGCCGGGTAGAACGCCTTCAACGGCACCACCTGGGTGACAATCCGCTGGGGATAGACTTTGGCCTTATCGAGTTGCGCGATATACGCTTCGGCAATGTTCTTCTGCTCATCGTTGGCATAGAAAATCACCGAGCGGTACTGTGTGCCATCATCCGGCCCTTGCCGGTTCAGCTGTGTGGGGTCATGTGCCACCGAGAAGAACACGCGCAGCAACTGCCCGTAGGTGACCTGCGAGGGATCGAAAGTGACCCGCACCGACTCGGCATGCCCAGTCTCGCCGGTACTCACCGTCTCGTAATTCGCGGTTTGAGCCGATCCGCCGGAATATCCCGAGGTCGCGTTGACTACACCCTTCACGTGCGAAAACACCGCCTGGATTCCCCAGAAACAACCGCCCGAAACCACGGCCGTCTGCTCCCCATGGCTCGCAGCCAGAGCTGCGTCCACCGTAGGACTCGGCACGGGCGTGGCCGCAGCCTCTCCGGCGTTGCAGCCAACCACTCCCGCGAACAACAGCGACAACACGGCAACCATTCGCAAACAGGAAGTCATGATTCCCCCAATCGGTATGATGGTGCGTACTGCATTAGATTTCCCAAAGAGACAGAAGTTCCGCCTTACGCAACTTCTTTTCGATTCAATGGGTTGCGCGCCGCTCAACAGTCGGTTCGTGTCTATGGGTCGCGATGTCTCGGCGCATTTGGAACGAGACCTTCCGTGTCACTCGCCGTCTAACCCGCATGCGATCCCGGTTAGCCGTTCTGCTCTGTCTCTGCTTACCCACCTTTGCTCAGAATGTTCCCATGTTCCGGGGTAACCTGCAGCACACTGGTGTCTACGATGCCGCAGGCGTGCCCAGGTTCAGCAAGGTTAAGTGGAAGTTCCACACCCACGGCTTTGTGATCTCGTCTCCCACAGTGGCCAGCGACACCGCCTATGTCGGCAGCACCGACGGGAATCTTTATGCCGTTGATCTCGCGAACGGAACTCAGAAATGGAAATTCGCCACCAAAGCGCGGGTCACGTCATCTCCGGCAGTATCTGGCGGCCTGGTGTACTTTCCGAGTTATGACGGCACCTTCTACGCGGTTGATGCCACGACCGGCAAGTTGTCGTGGCAGTTCAAAACCGCGGGCGAACGCCGCTTCAGCGCAACCCATCTTCACGGAATTCAGCCGGAAGCCGAAGCCATGCCCGACCCATTCGACTTCTACTTATCCTCGCCCGCGGTGTGGAATGGCGCTGTGTACTTCGGAAGCGGGGATGGCAACGTGTATGCCCTCGACGCTGCCAGCGGCGCTCTGAAATGGAAGTTTCACGCCGGCGACGTCGTGCATGCTTCGCCCGCCATCGCCGATGGCGTGCTTTTCATCGGCAGTTGGGACAGTTATTTTTACGCTCTCGACGCGGCCACCGGCGCCGAGAAGTGGCGCTTCAAGACCGGAGAAGACCCACAGATCCATAACCAGGTCGGCATTCAATCGTCGGCCGCGGTTGCCGATGGGACCGTCTATTTCGGTTGCCGCGACTCAAACTTTTACGCGGTTGACGCCCGCAGCGGTCAAAAGAAATGGGTGTTCAACAATAAGGGCTCGTGGGTTATCACTTCGCCCGCAGTGCAGGGCGGCAAGGTTTATTTCGGAACTTCCGATACAGCGTTGTTTTATGCGCTCGATGCCGCTACCGGCACGCAACTCTCCTCGGTGAAGTTCACCTGGCCCATGTTTGCGTCTCCTGCGATTGCCAGCAGCGTAATCTATGCCGCCAACGAAGATGGCAAACTCACGGCCATTGACCTGGCCACCCAAAAACCAGTGTGGGAATTTCAGACCGATGGATCCCGCCAGAACCTTGCGACCTTCGCTAAACCTGACGGCGGCCCCAATTACGCTGCCGTATTCACCGAAGACTTCTACGAGAACATGGTAATCGGGGTGAACAAAATGCTCACCGTCGGCATGATTCTGTCCTCTCCCGTAGTCGTAGACGACGCGATCTACTTCGGCAGCACCGATGGCAACCTCTACGCCTTGATGTAAGCCCTTCTAACGCCGAGAATAGGCCACCACAAGGGCGCTGGCGCCGGGAGCAGGTCCCCTCACTTCCGTCATGTTTTCTTGCGAGTGGAATTCATGCGATAAGGGTTTCTACCTTATCGGGGGATTTTTATGCGAACATTGCGCTGGCCGGCTATCCTGCTGACGTTTCTGATCGTTTCCCTGGTGGTTCCACTGGGCTGGAGCCAACAAAAGAGCTCAAGTCTGGAGCGCGGTCTTTTCGATGCGATGAACCGCGACCGCCGCCACTATGGCTTGCCGACGCTCAAATGGGACGACGCTCTCGCCAGCGCCAGCCGCAAACACGCGCAACAGATGGCGCAGCAGAACACGCTGTCGCACCAGTTCCCCGGAGAACCCGGCCTTCCCGCTCGCATCAGCCGGGTTGGCGTCCATCACTCCTGGCTTTCAGAAAACATCGCCGAAGGCACCAACTCGGGTGAGATTCATGCGCAGTTCATGAAATCTCCCAACCACCGCGCCAATATTCTGGATTCTGATATGGACACGGTGGGTATTGGTGTCGCCGAATCCGGTGGAAAATGGTTCGCGGTCGAGGATTTCTGTAAGGCCAGGTAAACTACCGGGCCCGGCTGTGCCCCCGGGTTGTCCTTAACGGATTCCGATTTCCCGCTTCGGCGGACATCCAAAACAGAGAAATTCCAGTTACCGAAGTCCCTGCCCCCGAACCCCTCCGCTGCTTGACACCATCCGTATCTGGAGCGCACGTTTCCCTTCCTCTAGACTCTTGTTCGAGACTCACGCTTGGGGGCGCTTCTATGCACTTGCAATGGATGAACTCCTACGCCGTCCCATTTTCCACGCTGGTCAGCTACATCCCGGTGCTCGCCACCGTGATCACCTGCTTCTTCAGCGTGGTGCTGGCCCGCGCTACCCTGCGCTACGTGGAAGCTACTGACCGAGGCCTGGCGCTGGCTCGCGAGGAGTTCGAGCGGGAATGGGCACCCGAATTGCATATCAAACTGGAGCGCATTTCTCCCAGCGAGGCCCGGGTAGTGGTCACCAACCTGGCGAAAATCTCCGTACTTCTGCAGATGATTCAACTGCGCCGCCTGACCCACGCGGTCCCTTCCGATCGATGGTTCCTGAATGACCCCTTGGTCGGCGGCATGTCGTGGAAAGAGGACACTACGAAACGCCTGCTGGGATGTGCCGGAGAAGATTTTCAGGGCGAGGTCGCCGCTTCCATGACCTTCTATGCTTCCGGACGCATGTATCGCACCGATTGGTTCCGCTTCCACGTCGAAGTACGCGACGGACGCATCGCCCGCATCGACCCCAGCAACATTCCCGCGCGCCGGGTGCGGGTGCTCGAAAACCGCAGAGGGGCCGAGCGCCGCCGCGAATTCGTGCAGGACGTCGCCACCGATGTCGCGACCACCAAATCTGGGGACAAGTTTTTCGTTACCGGGGCGTGATCGACGTTCGCTCTTCGTTTAGCTTTGTCACGCGCTTTCCTGCCGCCGCCAGGCGTCCCCGCGACCGTCCCGGTTTGGCGTGGTTCGCGCGATTCTGATAGTTTGGGAGGCCGTCGACTGTCCATCTCGTCCCAGGAGATTCCCTTGCAAACACGCCACTGGTGCACGGTCCTTTGGGTTTTGTTTCTGGCTTCGTTCTCTCCCGCGCAGCTTGACGATCAAACCCGGCAATACGCTCACGACGTCTTCAAGCAGTTGATCGAGATCAACACCACCGACTCGGTCGGCAACGTCACCACCGCCGCCGAAGCCATGGCCCAGCGGTTCCGTGACGCCGGGTTTCCCGCAAGCGATATCCAGGTGCTCGGCCCCAACGATCGCAAGAAGAATATGGTGGTGCGCCTGCATGGAAACGGCAAGCACAAGCCGGTGCTCTTGATCGGCCACCTCGACGTGGTCGAGGCCCACCGCGAAGATTGGACCACTGATCCCTTTCAGTTCGTGGAAAAAGACGGCTTCTACTATGGCCGCGGGCACGCAGGACATGAAAGACGGCGACGCCGTCATGGTGACGACGCTGGTGCGCATGAAGAAGGAAGGATACGTCCCCGATCGCGACGTGATCCTCGCGCTCACGGCCGATGAGGAAGGCGGCCAGTCGAACGGGGTTGACTGGCTGATCAGGAATCACCGCGAACTGATCGACGCGGAGTTTGTCCTGAATCACGATGGCGGTGGCATCACGCTCGATCATGGCAAGCCCGCGTTCATGGAACTGGACGCGAGCGAGAAGCTCTACGCTGATTTCCGCCTCACCTCGACCAATCCGGGTGGTCACAGTTCCCTGCCGGTGCCGGACAACGCGATCTATCACCTGGCCGAAGCTCTCACCCACATCGCGCATTATCAATTTCCCTTCGAGTTGAACAATGTCACCCGGGCTTTTTACGAGCGCATGGCAGCGACAGCCCCGGGAGAGCGTGCTGCGAATATCAAGGCGATGCTCAAAACCCCTCCCGATCTGGAGGCGGTATCGCGGCTTTCGAAAGATCCGGTCGACAATTCGGCCACCCACACGACTTGCGTAGCCACGCGCCTCAACGCGAGGCCATGCCAACAATGCCCTGCCGCAAATGGCGCAGGCCAATGTGAACTGCAGAATTCTTCCCGGACATTCCGCCGAAGAAGTGCGCAAAGTTCTGGAGCAAGCGGTGAGTGATCCGAAGGTGACGGTGGAATATGTCGGCCCGCTTGGGGTTGTCACGGAACATGCCGCCGACCGCGTCAGCTATCCCCCGCCACCGCTTCGTCCAGAAGTGATGAAGCCGCTCGACACGGTCACCGCCCAGATGTGGCCCGGCACTCCGGTTATTCCCAGCATGGGCACGGGCGCCTCCGATGGCGTGTACACCAATGCCGCAGGCTTGCCGACCTACGGGGTATCCGGCGAAGCGATTGAGCGCACCGACATTCGCGCCCACGGAAAAGACGAGCGCGTCCCGGTCGATTCCTTTTACCGCGCAGTCGATTTCTATTACCGCTTCCTGAAACTTGTCACCACGGAATAACCCGGCCTACACGCTGATTACGCGATCTTGACGTCATCCTGAGCCCGCCAGGGCGAAGGATCTGGCGTGCACGACTCGACACGCTTGGAACGTGATCTTCCTTCGCTACTTGACATTCGCCTTATCTTCGCCCAAAATTCGCCTATGGCAATCACACGGCGTCAGCACCAGGTGTATGACTTCATTTCGCGCTTTGTGGCGGAGCATGGATATTCGCCCTCGTTCGAAGAGATTGCGTCCGGACTGGAGTTGAGTTCGCTGGCTACGGTGCACAAGCACATCTCCAACCTGGAAAAGAAAGGTCTGCTCACGCGCGATTACAACCGCAGCCGCTCGATCGATTTGGTGCCGCCCAAAGGGCGGCTGAAGCAGTCCATGTCGGTCAATAGCGGAATCGTGCTGCCGCTGCTGGGACGAATTGCCGCCGGCCAGCCCATCGAGGCGATCGAGAACCAGAGCACGATTTCGCTGGCCGACTTCGTGCGCTCCAAAGAGGTGTTCGTCCTCGAAGTAAAGGGTGAATCGATGCAGGACGAACACATCGTCGATGGCGACTATGTACTGGTGGAGAAGACCCGGACTGCGCACAACGGGGATATCGTGGTCGCACTGGTGGAGAGCAACGACGCAACCTTGAAGCGCTTTTACCGCGAAGGCGACAACATTCGCCTGCAGCCGTCGAATGCCAACATGCGGCCCATCATCAAGTCCGCCGCCGTGGTCGAAATTCAGGGCCGGGTGATCGGGGTCCTGAGGAAGTACTAAAACAGCCGGTGGTTTGTCGTTGGCTAAAACAAAAACGCCCGGGAAAAATCCCGGGCGTTTCTGCTAAGGCTGCTTTTACCCAATATGCTTGTCGAGCGCTTTCTGGATCTGCTCTTTGGGGACGTAGCCGACGATCTGTTCCTTTACCTCGCCGCCCTTAAACACCAGCAGCGTGGGAATGCCCCGCACCCCGTACCGCATGGGGGTGGCACTATTGCGGTCGACGTCCATTTTCCCGACCTTCACCTTGCCCTGATACTCGGTAGCCAATTCCGCCACGATGGGGGCAATCGCGCGGCACGGGCCGCACCACGTCGCCCAGAAATCCACCAGAACCGGCTGATCGGACTTCAGCACATCCTGATCGAAATTGGCGTCGTTGACTTCAAAAATACTATCTCCTGCCATGGTTCCTCCGTTGATGTTGCTCGCCGCCGCGTTCCCAATGACGGCGTTCCCGGGTCGGCAAATCTATGAGTGCTTCTGCCGGATGAGCTGACCATCCTATCACCAACATTAGATGCCACGCAGTGCGGGAAGTCGCAAGCCAGCTCTCAGCCGTCAGCTATCAGCTTTCAGTTCTTGGCCGCCGGTTTTTCCCCCAGTTCTCCACGAAGACCGGGGATGTTCGGGATGGGGCTGTTTTAGCCGAAAGCGTGACGGCTGAGAGCTGACAGCCCAAAATGAAAAAGCGCCCTAAGCCTTTCAGCTCAGGACGCCTCGGCAGCCCTCCCCCAGAACTGCCAAACCACGAGAGTGATCATAGGATGGGGGACGAATTCTGTAAATGTAACGTAGGTAACAAGTTGCAGGCGACGGGTAACCAGGGGATGGTCTCGAAGGTAACGGCGGGAACGGGCCGCGTCAGAAGCTTGAAACCGGGAGAATGCTTGCGAATTAAGCGCAAGAGGCTTTGAGCCTGCGGGCGCTGACCGCAGGACCGGAGAACGGACTAGCGGGAGATTTGCCAGTTTTGTCCGCCGTCGCTCGTGGTCCAGACTTCCTGGCTGGCGACGGTGATCTTGCCGTGGAAAACGTCGGTGAACTCAATGCCGATGATGTTGGAGGTCAGCGACTGGCCGTTGTTCGCAGGGATCACCTGCGTCCAGTGTTCGCCGGCGTCGATGGAGTGGTAAAGGGCGCCGTGCGAACCGCCTACCCAGATGTCAGAATCCATCGCGGCCACGGCAGTAAAGCTTGCGCCGGCGGCGACCGGAATCGTCTTCCAGTTCTTGCCGCCATCGAGTGAGCGCTGCAGGGTTCCGTCGGCAGAGAGAGTCCAGCGCGGCGTGAGCTTTCTGAACGGAACCTGGGTAACGCTAGCGGCCTGAGCGGTCATCGCTTCGCGCTTCGCCCTTGTATTCTGCCCTGAAAGACTGAAATCCGCCTGCTGCGTAGCTTCCTTCGCTTTGCCTGGCGTGGCCTGAGCCATTTCCGTCTGCACTGGCGGAGCCGCGGCGTTCACTTCCACTTGTTCTCGAGCCATGGGGAGCGCTGTCGGCGCCGCGGGTACCACGACCCGATTCGCATCTGGCTTGTTCTCCGCCGGGGCCGCCCCTCCGAGCGCACCCGCGGAGAGCGCCAGCTTGTCGGCCGCTACCGGCGCAGCCGCGGCCGCAGCGCCGGCGGTCTTCGCCATGCTGACCGGGATTTTTGTGGCAACGTAGACTTTCTCCTGCGGCTTCGCCAGATCGGCCCGGGCTTTGGAGTCCATCGTGACGCGATCTTTTTCCGGGTTGGGTTCCAGGTTGGACGCAACCGGCTCGTTCGATTCCCGCACCGGCTCGGCCGGCTTGATGGCAACCTGCGGCGACTCATCTCTCATGGCGATCCCGGCCGGATGTTCGGACCTCTGGCGCAAACTGACAGCGCCGACAACCACGACGGCGCACGCGGCGAGCGCGCCCCAACGCAGCGCGGGCCATCCCAGCCAACGCGAGCGGACAGGAGATTCCTGCCTGGCGGTCTCGATCTGCGGAGCAGCCAGAATCACCACCTCGCGGCAGCCGCCACATTGCGCCAGGTGGGCGAGCACCCGATTGCGTTCGCGGTCGGACAGCGTCTGCTCCACGAATGACGTCAGCAGGTCAGCCTCAGGATGAGCCCCGGGCTGGGCGCTGGTCGCCAACCGCTGCTGCACGATTTTGGGAATCTCCGTCATCGACTGTCCATCCCAGCCTTCTTCTCTGAGAACGCCCGCTCCGGGGATTCTTGCAACCGGTTGCGCAGATCGAGACGCAGGTCCCGGACATCCACTTGCAGAGCCTCTTCCGCCTGGCGGCGGCTCATGCCGCGCCCGCGGAGGCTGGACAACACATTCTTACGCAAGGACTTACACAGCTTGTCGAGCTTGCGGCTGATGGTCGATTCATGCACGCGCAGGCTGCGTGCAATGTCGGCCAAGGTGCGATCGTCAAGGAAATATGCGGCCAGAACGTAGCGGTCTTCCGCCGCCAGGGCAGCCAGCGTCTCGTCGATGGCGGCCTCGACTCGGGTGTCCACCGGCGCTGCCGCTTCCGGTTGCGGGCTCGCAAACTGCGCTCCCTCTTCGCTTTCTTCTTCCAGGCTGACCAGGCGCCGGGTGCGACGGTAGCGGTTCACAAACTCCTGCGCCATGACTGTCCGCAGCCAGCCTTCCAGTGACCCGCGCCCGGTGTAGGACGACAGTTTCGAAACTCGTTGACCGTCGCGCAGGTTGGTTCCGTACAGGTCGGCGTATAACGAATCGGCCAGTTCGCGCGCCGCTGAACTCTCCTTGGCAATGTAGCCGGCTACTTCATAGAGCTTTTCGCGATAGCGAATCAGGAAGGCTTCCCACGCCCGCTCGTTGCCCGCCGCACAGGCACGAGCCAGAACCAGTTCTTCCACGCGCAAACCGATGTACAAATCGCGGATCTCTGGCGAGGACGCACCCGGAAGATACTTCGCAGAAATCTCAAGCAGAATTGCCGTGAACTGTCCGGCGCTCACGCCGAAGTCTTCCCCGTGGCTTTTCCGGTAGAGCTCCGCCACCGTGGATTCCAGGCCCGGCGGAGCGGCGGCGAGTTGTGCGGGAACGTCCATCGGCGCAATGCGCACTCACGATGCTACCAACTTTTAGACGCAAGTAACCGTATTTTTGGCGTTCCTCCAGCAGTCAGGGAAGAAAAAAAGGGACGCTCGTGGAGAGCGAGCTAGCAGCGCGCCGCAGTGTCCCTTGCTGGCAAAGGTGGAGGGTCGTCATGAAGTCGAAATTATTGCTTGCGGGAGTGGTACTTGCGATCGCCGGGTTGGTGCTGATCTTGCGCTTCCCGTTGCACGCCGGCCAGATTTCGAGCGCGTCAGGATATTCGGTGCTGGCGCCGATCCGGCATGGGAACTTGACCGTCTTCCCCGTGGTGGCGGCGAAGTCACGCGACACCGACGGATTTTTGACGCTCGACGAAGGCTTGAAGTCTGGGGAGGTAATTGTCACCGAGTCCGGAAGCGTGTCTCCGCTGGTGCGTCCGCGGCATCCGCGCGATCCGGTGGGGCGGCCTTCGGGCGGTGCTCGGGTGAATCAACTGGTGCTGGTCAACAACTCGAAGCGTCCGCTGATTCTGCTGGCCGGCGAAGTCGTCACCGGCGGCAAGCAGGATCGGGTGATTGCCAAAGACCGCATCGTTCCAGCGGAAAGCGATCCCATTGATCTGGGCGTGTTTTGCGTCGAGCCGGGCCGGTGGACGGGAGCATCTTCAAAGTTCGGTTCCTCTGGCGGATTGATGGTGCAGCCGGCGGTGCGCGCAAGAGCGATGGCTGACAAGGATCAGGACAAAGTCTGGGCAGAAGTCGGCAAAGCCAAGGAACAAGTAAGTGTGAACGCGGCTCCTCCGACGGCAGCTGCGCTGGGTGGAACCAGTTCTTATGCGCGTGTCATGCAGAATGACGACGTCATGAAACAGGTAGACGCCGTGGCGGCGCCGATCCAGCAAGGCTATGCGAGCGTTATCAAACAACTGCGGGATCGCAATGCGGTCGGAGTCGTTGTAGCGGTGAATGGACAGATTGTCTGGTCTGATCTGTTTGCCAGCACTCAGCTGCTGGAGAAGTACTGGCCCAAACTGGTGCGCTCGTATGCGACCGAAGCCATCGGAGGACGCACCGACGGACACGAAGTTGACCTCAAAAGTGCACAGCGGTTTCTGGAGGACTTCGAAGGACGTCACCAGACCATCGAAAGCGAGCCGGGACTCTATCGCCACACGGAAGTTGCAGGAGACGGATTCCGCGCATTCGAGCTGACGTCATTGCTACCCAGAACCGGCTTCGACCTGCACGTAGCCAAGATGGCGGAATAGCTTCGAAAGGGCAGTTCCTGGCTGAGATGCCTGCGTCTCCCTCTCTATTGTCATTCCGAGCAGCGCGAGGAATCTGCAGTTTCGCGCTGGACAGGAAGCTGCAGATTCCTGCCTTCGGTCGGATTGACGAAAGAAGAAAGAGCGCGCCGGCCGCTCCGGGAGCGGCCGGCATTTTTCTAGTCTTCGTCGTCGTTGTCTTTAATCGGCGTCGTCAACGGGGGATGGTCGGAGTGCGCGTTCGGCACCGGCTTATCTTGTCCTGCCGGGTAGATCGCGATCCCGTCGACCAATCCATTGACCGGCGAATACATGGCTTCGTCGAACTTTCCGCTCACCCGCGGATTCGCCAAAGCGAACACCGGGTGCGCGGTGCCAGCGGCAAACGACAGCGATTGATAGTCGCCGACCATGGGTCCGAGGCTGGTTGCGGGCAGCGATTTCAAAGACATTGGACCGGCGAGCGTGATCGGAGCCGTCCAGGTGGTTCCGCCGTCAGGAGATGAAACGTACCCCTCCATCAGCTGGCAGGTGGTAACCGTGCAGTTCGACACCGGATAGAAGTAGTAGGTCAATCCGATGTGCGCGCTCGAGCCGGAAGTGCCCGGTTCGATTTCGATCCCGGGGATGAAGTGGTCGACGGTGCTGGTAGTGGGATCAATCGGAACCCGCACCGCTTTCGTCCAGCGTTTGCCGTCGGTCGATGTGCTGTACACGATGTCGTTCGCCGGGCAACCCGAGCGGAAACTGCAATCGTGCCACGCCACAAAGACCTTTCCGGCGGCATCGATCGCCGCTGACGGCAGATTCAGATCCCGCAAACCTCCCGAGTTCCCATGCGTGTTCGGAACCGCAATGGTGAGGGCGCTGGTCCAGGTGTTGCCACCATCCGCCGAAGTGTAGGCCAGAAGCGACGACGCGAAGGCATCGCTGCTGGGCACGATCACCGTGCCGCTGGGTTGCGCCAGCGGTAGTCCCCCCAGACCAGTCGGACCGCCGGCGGGTTGTTTGTTCGGTCCCCAGGTCAGTCCGCCATCCGTGGAGGTATTCAGAAAAATCACATCGCCGGCAAAATTATCGTCCCACTCCGCATAGCAGTGTCCGAAAAACGGGCTGCCGGTGTTGTTGTCGCAGGCCACCCAGGTCTTGTCGCTGTTCTCCACCGCGGTCGTGACGTTGACCGGGTTGTTCCAGCTGATGCCATCGGTCGAGCGGCTCATCAGCATCGCCGTATGCGAACCCGAAGCCTGCAAGGGCAGTGAAGCGATCATCCAGACGCCGTGCGCGGCGTCGAACGCGACCGCCGGATCACTGACCCGGAGAAACTTGCCTCCGCCCAGATTCTTGGTCAGTCCCGGCAGCGAGCCGTTCTGCCAGGTCGCGCCACCGTCCGTTGACGTGGCCCATCCAATGTCTGAGCAGCCACCGTTCAGGTTGAAACGTCCCTGCTGAAAAGCGGTGACGATAGTATTGCCAAAAGAAAAACTGTCAGGCTCGACTTCGGTGGCGTGCTGCGGACCTTTGTTGGTGAACGGATCTTTGCTGATCTCGTTCAAGGTGACTTGCGCGGGACTGAGCAGGGAAAATGCCAGGACCACACATAGCGCAGATAACATTGCCGATCTGCAAATGTGGGAACAGGGTTCAGACGTGAATGTACGCGACAAGATTGGCCTCCACGGAACTTGGAATTTTTATACGCCGGTCTGGCGGTGAAGCTCCGAGTAACGGCAACTAGGAGCCATAGTAGGTCGATGCAGCATGAGCGCAGGGTCTCAGAGTGTCAAGTAGGCCGAAAGACTCTTGGACCACCAACCCGGGAACCGCGGGTTTGCCAACCCGATGCGCCACCAACCGCTTAGACAGACCGTTCTTGCGCTCTGGGTTTACCGTCCCGAGGTTTCGTACCAACCGCGCCACGCAGCGGCATTGTCGGGCAGAGTCTGCGCTGTGATGTCGCGCAGTGCGTGGTACACCCAGCTATGGGTTTGCGGATCGAGAGACCCGTCTTCGGCGAAGTCGAGCAGTTTGGGAACGATGCTGCGGCGCTGTTGCTCGTTCAGCATTCCTGATTGAGCCAGCGCGCAGGCTGCCCTTTCGCGCACCATGGGCGAAGGATCGTCATGAAACGTCCTCAGCAGCGGTTCGAGGGTTTCGTCCGTACCAAGGTACGACATGCCTTCGACCGCCCAATGACGGATTTCCGGATCCGAATCACGCAGCCCGCTGCTGAGGATTTCGTTCACCCGTTCTGGTTCCACTCCGCGACTGCCGAGCAGACCCAAAGTCCATAACGCCCAGACCCGCTGTTGCTGCGGACCGGCTTGGGCTTGCCTTTCAAGACGGTCCACACTCTCGCTGTTTTTGGCGACGTTGAGTGCCGCCAGATCCACTTCAATCGCCGCCGCCCGAACCCGAAGATCGTTCGAGTTCAATCCCGTGGTGACGAGAGAACTCAGTTGCGAACTCAGTTTCACCTGGCCGTGCCACCCGTCGACCCGCTCAGCGATCTGGTCGCTGGCTCCATCGTAATGATTGATGGCCCGCTCCAGCAGCAATTCTGCCTGTTGCTGCGGGCTTTCGGAACTCAGTCGTTCAGCCTCGTGGCGGGACAGGATCGCCGGCGATGCCGGTTCCGGCTTGCCTTGCAAGCGAAGATGTTGCGCCAGTTCCTGCCAGGCGGCGCGGGCAACCCCACTGTTCATGAAGACAAACGCCAGGGCGACCAGGACTCCGGCCAGAACCGCCCATGGCGCCTGCATCCCGCGGGGTACCGTCATGGGATTGCCCGAGTTCACATCAGAACCCGGTCCCAGCGAGCCATAGTCCGGCTTCGCGTCCAACCGCGAATCGTGTTCCCACATGTTCACAATCAGAAGTCTAGGAGTGGCACTTATGAGGGTAAAGTTACGCCCGAGTACTTTGGTTTGTTACCGGACGCGGGAAGTGAATGCTTTGTGCGACTTGCAGGATGCTTACTTTCGAGAGCAGCGCTCCTCAACCGGGACGCGAGAGCGTTTGCACCGAAGACTGAAACCACCAAGGACACTAAGGAACACGCAGGAGAACCTCCGTTGTGAACCTTGGTGTCCCTG
Organism: Terriglobia bacterium; assembly: GCA_963840615.1. Taxonomy (GTDB): domain Bacteria; phylum Acidobacteriota; class Terriglobia; order Terriglobales; family Acidobacteriaceae; genus DATFTE01. The sequence continues at coordinate 125,108 of CAWJAA010000029.1, read as the reverse complement.
GTGGTATAGCGTTGTTTTATTGCTGCTTCTTATTCCAGTCGTCCTTCGACAACGGTTTCACCGCTGCCAACTTCCCTTTCGCCAGATCGGCATTCAGCTTGGTGACATCGGAGAGCTTCTGGAACTTCGCTCCGGCATCATCGAGTTGCTTTTGCAGAACCGCGGTTCGTTCGATCTGCGATTGCGTGGGCTTGCCTTCGAAGCCGTTGACGCCGCCGTAAAGCTCGCCCAGGTTCTCGCGCAACTTGTGCTCTCCGGTGATCATGCCGCCTTCCTTGGTCGAGACCAGGGTCGAGCGGAAGTCGTCCAGCTGCGTGGCCAGAGTGTCGAGCTGGGCTTTCAACTTTCGCTCTTTGGCCTGGGAAGCACGCTGCCCCACCTGTTCGCGAAGATCGACGGTCGCGTCGGCAACGTAGGTGAGCTGTCCCAGCATGTTGTAGAGCTGCATGACCGTCTTGTGCTGCAGCGCCAGATCTTCCGCTGTGGCCTTGGATCGCGGATCAGACACCAGTTCCACCTTGCCGGTGTAGGTTTGTTTGCCGCGGATCAACTTCACCGTGTAGGTTCCCAGTTCGACTTGCGGTCCGTAGAACGCGAACGGTTGCTCCACCAGCGAAGCCGCCGGCGGCACCTTGGGCGGCTTCAGCCGTTCCGCCCAGTCCACGCGGACTACACCCAGGCGAGGCTCTCCCTGAAGCGTATTCAGCAGGTTCCCCTGCGCGTCATAAATCTCCAGCCTAAGCGTGCCCACGATCAGACGCTTCCGCTGGTAGTAAACGATGGGAGCGCTCTCCGGCAGAGTGCGGCCGATGAACTCGGAGTCGCCGTCGAAGCGTTGCTCGAACGAAGGCAATGCCAGTTCGGTCGGTCGCGAGGGAAGGATGGCCGCGTCGGAAGCCATGACTTCCGGCGTGATCGCCCGCAGTGGAGTCAGGTCGTCGAGAACGTAGATGCCCCGGCCGTGCGTCGCCAGCAGCAGGTCCGACTCGCGCGGTTGAATCGCGATGTCCCGCACCGCCACATTCGGCAGCTTGCCGGTAAATTGCGCCCAGTTTTTGCCGCCGTCGACGGTCAGAAACAGTCCGAACTCCAGTTCCAACAAACAAGAGATTGGAATCAACCAGGTCTTCGCGAACCACGTGCGCGTATCCCTTCAGATCGCTGGTGGAAAGCGACGTCCACGTCTGCCCGTAGTCCGTGGTCCTGTAAACGTAGGTCTTCATGTCGCCGGCAGCGTGCCCGTCGAACGTGGCATACGCGGTTCCGGCGTCGAAGTGTCCCGCTTCGATCGTCGACACCCAGGTATTCGGTGGCAGACCCGGAACATTTTTCACGACGTTGGTCCAGTTCTTGCCGCCGTCTTTGGTGACCTGCACATTGCCATCGTCCGTGCCTGCCCAGAGCACGTCCCCGTTTTTCGGTGACTCGGCAATCGAGAAGATCGTCTCGTAGCGCTCCGCGTCCGAGTTGTCAATGGTGAGACCGCCGGATTTTTCCTGGTGCTGTTTCTCGGGATCGTTGGTTGTCAGGTCAGGCGAAATGCGCTGCCAAGACTCGCCTTTGTCGGTCGAACGGAACAGGAACTGGGCGCCGATGTAAATCGTCCCCGGATGATTGGGGCTCATGTGAATCGGCGCGTTCCAGTTGAAGCGAAAATCGGGATCGCTGGCACCGGGCAGCGGCCGGATTTCCTTCGACTCCTCCGTCGACTTGCGCACCCGGGAAATATGTCCGCCCTGGTATTCGACATAAACCGTGTCGGGGTCCGTGGGATCGCTGAACGCCCAGAAGCCGTCGCCGAAGCCGATGTTCTTCCAGTGCCGGTTGGCCACGCCACCCACCGCCCGCGATGGGCCCATCCAGGTGCCGTTATCCTGCAATCCGCCGTAGACGTTGTAGGGACGTTCCATATCGGCGCTGACGTGGTAATACTGTGCGACCGGCATCTGGTTCAGGAAGCGCCAATGATTGGCGCGATCGAGCGAGTGGTACACGCCGCCGTCGCTGCCGCAGAAGAGTTCTTCGGAGTTCTTGGGATTGATCCACAGCGCGTGGTAGTCGCCGTGCACTCCTCCAGAATCATCTCCCGAAAATGCCGCGCTGAAACTCTTCCCGGCATCGTCGCTGATGGTCAAGCCGAAGCCCGGCTTGTAGACCCGGTCCGCGTTGTTCGGGTCAACCATGACGCGAGCAAAGTAGAACGGGCGTCCGCTGATGTTGAACGAGTTGTTGGTTTCAGTCCAACTGTCGCCGGCATTGTCGGAACGGAATAACGCGGTGTGATTCTTCGCTTCCACGACAGCGTAGAGACGGTTGGGATTCGACCCGGCCACGGCGATACCGATGCGGCCGAGATCGCCATCGGGAAAGCCTTTGCGGATGGGATGCCAGGTCGCGCCGCCATCGCTGCTCTTGAATAACCCGCTGCCAGGACCGCCGGAGGTGAAGTTCCACGGCTGGCGAAGCACTTGCCACATCGCGGCGTAGAGTGTGTCGGGACTCTTCGGGTCCATTGCCATTTCGGCGCAGCCGGTTTTTTCGTCAACGTAGAAAACCTTTTTCCAGGTCTTGCCACCGTCGGTCGTCTTGAACACGCCGCGCTCTTCATTCGAGTTCCAGAGGTGCCCGAGCGCGCAGGCATACACGGTGTTTCCATCCGTGGGATGAACCAGTACCCGGCTGATGTGCTCCGAGTCCGCGAGTCCCATGAGTTGCCAGTTCTCACCCGCATCGGAGGAACGGTACAGTCCCGTTCCCACCGAAACACTGTTGCGCGCCCAGCTTTCTCCCGTGCCGACCCAGACCGTCTTGGGATGCGAAGGATCAATCGCGATCGAACCAATCGACTGTGTCGGCTGCTTGTCGAACATCGGCTTGAAGGTGGTGCCACCATCAACCGACCGCCACAAGCCCCCGCCGGCAGCGCCGACATAAACGGTCAGACGCTGGCCGTCGGCAATCGCGGCGATGTCGCTGATGCGGCCGCCCATGACCGCGGGACCGATGGGCCGGGCCCACAGGCCGCTGAAAGTGTCGGAATTGATCTGTTGTGCAGAAGCGGAAACTGCAAACCAAGCGGCGAACACGCAAACCACCACCAGGGTGGAAACCCGGTTCAACATATAGAGACCTCGCTGAGAAAAGTGATTGTAAGCGGATTATCGACGGCGACAGGAAATCGCATTTCGGAGCACGCGTGGCGGTTACCATCCGTCCGATGCGGGCGAGCGAACCGCCCGCAACGGACGATACAGGATGCTTAGTTCTTGGGTTTGTCTGCCGGCTTGGCCTCGGGCTTGGCGTCGGGCTTGGCTGCCGGGGCCGGGGCGGCGGCGGGCATCTTGAAGACGGAATCATCCACCGGAACGTTCAGCTCAACCTTTTCCAGCGTGATCTTCTGCTTCTCCGCGCTGCCCTTGATGCTGCTTTCGATGGCAAAGGGGAACATCAGGCCGCCGATTTCGCGATAGTCAGACAACGAAGTCTCGCTCTGCTGCTCGCTGCCGCGGATGGTGCGGGTTCCCTCTTCTTTAATCTCGAGAAAACTGTCGGCATCAAGGTAGATGGTGTCCACATCGCCGTTGGGGCGCGTCAGTTTGAGCTGGTAAGCGTCCGTGCCTTCGATCTTGTCCTTGCCCAGCAACTCCACCTTGTTGCCCTTGGCCTTATAGTCGACCAGCGGCCACAGGTCCGCCTGGTCCTGCAATTCCTTGGCTTCGTCGGCGGTGACCGCTTCGGGGTCTTTCTTGCCGGTAAAGGGAACAATCGCCCAGCCCGACTTGCCGTCGTAGGCCTGGACCAGTACCAACCCCTGGATGGTGATTTCATTTCTCAGCATGCCGGGCTGTTTCAGCATCATGACGAAGGGAGCTTCCATACTTTGTATCTCGGCTTTGCCCGTCATCTTGACAGTTTTCGCGGCTTTGACCTTGTCCGCACCGCCCATGGCTGCCACGTGCTTGGCGACCACCTCGTCGATCGTCTGAGCCAGGACAACCGGCGCCAGCACTGCGGCCATCACAATAACGAGACCTATTTTTCGCAACATGATTTCTCCTCGGAAACTTCCGCGAATGCACAACCGACGGCGACCATTACCGGAGGCAAAGCGGTGGAATAAACAGAAAACAAACGATATAGCTGAGGACACCGGCTGTCAAATCGCCGCATCATGAGGTTGTACGTTTTCCCAAAGAGTTTAGTTCCAAAAGAGGCGGCAAAAACCGGCCCCCACGCCCAAGTGTGTCTTTGGCACTTGACTCACTCCTGTAAACTACCCGAAACTTTTGCCGTCAACTCTTGAACGAGGGTCCTTGCAATGAGTACGCCAGACGACAAGTTCTACCACGCCAAGATTACCAAGCGCGCTGACTTCGCCCCGGATTTGTGGATGATCCGAATCCAACCAGGGGGAGAATTCAAGTTCGCGCCGGGACAATACGCCACCCTGGGTGTGCAAGGACCGGAGAAGCGTTCCGAACGGCCGTACTCCATCGCGTCGTCGCCGTATGAAAATGAAATCGAATTCTTTTTCGAACTTGTCCCGGAAGGCGAACTCACCCCGCAGATTTACAAACTGCAACTCGGCGACGAGTTGCTCATGCGGAAAGCCTCCAAGGGCCGCTTCACACTCGACACCAGGGGTGGACGCACCAACCACCTTCTGGTCTCGACCGTGACCGGAGTAGCTCCGTTCGTTAGTTATGTACGCACTCTTTATAAAGACTGGAAAGAGGGAAAGTTTGGCGGCGAGCACAAACTGTTCCTTCTGAACGGCGCCAGCCGCTCCTGGGAATTCGGATACCTCGACGAACTGCAGAAGTTTGCCGCGGAGGTTCCCTGGCTCACTTATGTTCCCTGCGTCAGCCGCCCATGGGATGACGAGAAGTGGAAAGGCGAAGTCGGCAGAGTCGACGACGTGCTGCGTAAGTATGCCGACAAGTGGGGGCTGACCGGATCGAACTCCGTGGGCTACCTCTGCGGACATCCCGAGATGATCGAACACGGCAAAGGCATGCTGAAACGTATCGGCTTCCAGAAGGAATTCTTGAAAGAAGAAATTTACTGGATCCCGGGAAAAGAACCGGCGACGTAGGCGGCCGGCGAACTCGAGAAGTGTTCCACGTGGAACACAACGTCATGACAGGAGGGACTATACGATAACGTCATGACAGCTAAGACTAAGAACTAAGAAAAGACGGGGGCTGGCCCGCCCTTACTTCGCTGAATGAAGCTAATCCACCGCGCATGATTTTCCATGCCCCGCCTCTGGTTGAGGGGCAAGAGTTTGCACCGCTTACGTGGCTCCGACCGACTTACTCCGCCGTTCCAGTAACAAGGTATCGCGCCAGCGATCTCCCAGTTTTCCAATGCGCTCGCGGCGTCCGACTTCGCGAAAACCCAGAGCTTTGTGCAGACGAATGCTGGTGACGTTTTCGGGGAAGATGCCGGCCTGTAAAGTCCAAATCCCGTTCTTCTCGGAATGCCGGATCAGTTCCTCAAGCAGCGCCCGGCCAATGCCTCTGCCACGCGAATCGCCGGCAATATAGATGGAGACCTCGGCGACTCCTGCGTAGACGCGACGGCCGGAGACCGGACTCATCGCGGCCCACCCCAGCACCCCCGTACCGTCGCGGGCAACCAACCGGGAGTGCGGTAGATGGCCCGCGTCCCACTTGTCCCAGGACGGCGTTTCGGTTTCGAAGGTCGCATGACCAGTGGCGATTCCCTGGCGATAGATCTCGAGCACCGCGGGCCCGTGGTCGTCGGTCATGGGCTGAATCGCGAAGTTCATGAGCGCACTTACTCCGTCTCCGCAGGGGCGAAGAACACCAGGACCACGAGGTCTTCAGTAATGTCATAGAAGCGATGCTTCACGTTCGCCGCCACGAAGATCACGCTGCCTTCTTCGACCGCCTGGTCTTCGGCGCCGGATTGCATCCGCGCCCGCCCACGCACCACGTAGTACATCTCGTCCTGGTTGTGCGGCTTCTGCAGGTCCTCTGCCCCAGCGGCCAGGACATAGACTCCCGCGCTCATCGCTGGGACGCGCAAGAATTCGTGATAAGGTTTGCGGCCGCGATTTCTTTCTTCAAGTAAGTTGGAGATGTGGGAGAAAGTATTCATGGATTTGGTCGAGCACTCGGCATTCGGCACTCAGCATTCAGCATTCAGCATTCAGCATTCAACGATTCCATAGCTTCTTTTCTATGACGTCATCCTGAGCCCGCCAGGGCGAAGGATCTGGCGCGTGGCGGGACTACCGTGGCTGCGCGCTAGATCCCTCGCTCCGCTCGGGATGACGTCGATCTTTTGGCTGAATGCTGACTGCTGGTTTTATTGCAGTGCTCCCGCAAAGAAAATCTCGGTGTACTGGCGGGTCAGATCCCCGCCTTGCAACGCGCCCTCGGGCTGATACCACTGGTAGATCCAATTGATCATCCCCAGCAGCGCGAAGGCAGCCGCGCGCGGAGTGACGGTTCCCTTCGATTGCCGCTTCTTTTGCGCGTCAGCGACCAGGTTTTCCACAAAGTGGATGTAATCCTTCTTCCGCACATTGATACGCCGACGCAGGGCCGGCGGCAGCGGGTGATTCTCATGCAACATCACCGTGATCTCGCGGTCGCGCAGGCTGAGGACAACCTCAATGTGCAGGCGAATCAACGTCCGCAGCGCTTCTTCCGGGTCGGCGATCGCGCGCACCGGATTGATCACCCGCTCCTGGGTGATCTCCATGGCGTGATCCATCAGGTTGAACAGGATCTCGTCTTTGCTCTGGAAGTGATGGTAAAGGCCGCCTTTACTCAGCTTTAGGGCGGCCGCCACATCGTTCATGGAAGTGGCGTCGTATCCCTGTTGCTGAAACAGGCGGGCGGCGGTGCGCAGGATCTCCTGGCGGGAGTCGATGGTCGTATCTCGAGTCATGCGCCGAAACAGAATATACGCCGGGAAACCAGAATGCCAACCGGGAGAAAAAACATCCTTGACACGGGAAGAGGAGAAAGTTAGGATTTGCCTACAAACCGACCGGTCGGTCTGTCGCAAACCGCCCGGTCCTGTTCCTGTACGCGAGAGACAGACCACAGATGAGCAGGGAATCTTCGGGTTCCCTGCTCAAAGTTTAGGGAGTGCGGTTGAACCTTGACAGCCTCTCGTCGTTCTTAAGGATGGTCATTCCGAACGCCCGGTCTTGGCGCGAGCAAAATGCAGATCCCTCGCTTCGCTCGGGATGACAACCAGGAAGAATTAGACAACGTTTCGTAATACTCAGGAGACTCATCTTGGCCACCATTTTCTACCAGCACGACGCGAATCCCGACGCCCTGAAGAACAAGACCATCGCCATCCTGGGTTACGGAAGCCAGGGACATGCGCAGGCGCAAAACCTGCGCGACAGCGGATACAACGTGATCGTCGGACTCGACCCCCAGCGGCCCAGCGCCCAGCAGGCGAGAGCCGACGGGATGACCGTGGTGACTCCCAGCGAAGCGGCGCAGCGCGCCGACTGGATTCAGATACTCACGCCCGACGAGACCCAAGGCGAACTTTACGAGTCGACCATCAAGCCGCACCTGACTGCCGGCAAGATTCTCGGCGTCTCGCATGGCTTCAGCATCCACTTCAAGACCATCACTCCTCCGAAAGATGTCGACGTGGTCATGATCGCCCCCAAGAGTCCCGGCCACCTGGTGCGCCGGGTGTATGCCGAGGGCCGGGGTGTTCCCTCGCTGATCGCGATTCATCAGGATTCGAGCGGACGGGCTCACGAATATGCCCTGTCGTATGCGCACGGCATCGGTTCGACCCGCGCCGGAGTTTTGCAGACTACCTTTAAAGAAGAGACCGAGAGCGATCTGTTCGGCGAGCAAGCCGTGCTCTGCGGCGGACTCACTTCCCTGATCAAGAAGGGATTCGAGACCCTGGTCGAAGCCGGATACCAGCCCGAGGTCGCGTACTTCGAATGTCTGCACGAAATGAAGCTGATTGTCGACCTGATCTACGAAGGCGGCCTGAGCCGCATGCGCTACTCCATCTCAAATACCGCGGAGTATGGCGATCTGACCCGCGGCAACCAAGTCGTTGGGGATGCGACGCGCGCCGCGATGAAAGAGACTCTGGCGCGGATTCAGGATGGCTCGTTCGCGAAAGAATGGATTGCAGAGAACAAAAATGGCGGCAAGAACTTCGCGGCACTGCGCGAGAGCGAGAAGCGTCACCCGATTGAGGAAGTCGGCGCCAACCTTCGCGGCATGATGTCGTGGCTGCCGAAGGAAGGCAAGAAAGCACAATCCGCGCCGCAACCCAAACCGCAGGCCGTGAATGCTTAGAGGAGCCGAAATCGTTCTGCGCTGTTTGCGCGCCGAAGGCGTCGACCTGGTGTTCGGATATCCCGGAGGCGCGATTATGCCGCTCTACGACGCGCTCGAGGGCAGCGGTGTCCGCCACATCCTGACCCGGCACGAGCAGGGCGCGGTGTTTGCGGCGGAGGGTTATGCGCGAGTCAGCGGCAAGGTTGGCGTCGCCATCGCGACCAGCGGGCCGGGCGCAACCAACCTGGTGACGGGCATCGCCGATGCCAAGATGGATTCAGTTCCCCTGGTCTGCATCACCGGACAAGTCCGTAGCCCTCTGATCGGCTCCGACGCCTTCCAGGAAACGGATGTCTTCGGCCTGACTTTGTCACTGACCAAGTGGAGCCGCCTGGTGCGCTCCATCGAAGAAATTCCCGAAGTCATCGCGCAGGGATTCCACTGGGCCCGGAGCGGCCGTCCCGGCCCTGTCGTCCTCGACTTTCCGGTCGACATGCTGAAAGCCAGCATGGAGTTCGATCGCGCCGCGACCTTCATTCCACATGCGAAGCCTGCCGATGCACCTGTGGATTCGGCATTCTGCGACACTCTGATCGCCCTGCTCGAGCAGGCCAAGAAGCCCGTCGCCCTGGTGGGTGCCGGCGCCAAGCTTTCCGGCGCCGTTCCGGAATTGCGCCGTTTGCTTGATCAGTTAAACATTCCCACCTTTGCCACGGTCCACGGTCTAGGCGCCGTTCCGCCGGGTGCGCCGTACTATCTCGGCATGGTAGGGATGCACGGCACCCGCGCGGCCAACCTGGCGCTGCACGAAACCGATCTGCTGTTAGTGTTCGGAGCGCGCCTGGACGACCGCGTGACCGGCGAGCCAACCCGCTTTGCCCCCGACGCTCGCATCGTCCACTTTGAAATCGATCCCTCGCAACTGGACCGGGTGCGGCAGTGCGAGTTGCCGGTGATCGGCGACCTTGCGGAAACCATTCCCGCATTTTGCCAGGAAGTCGGCAAAGTGCATCTTCCCGACTGGAGTGGCTGGCGCGCGGTGGCCTGTGGTCCCGAGCGCGCGGAACTGGATCCCCGGGGACTCTCGCAACCAACCACCCGTTTTCTCGATGAACTGTTCAGCCGCCTGCCCGAAAACAACGTAGTCGTAACCGACGTGGGCCAGCACCAGATGTGGTCGGCGCAACGCTACCGTTCCGCGTCTCCGCGTGGCTTTGTCACCTCCGGCGGCCTGGGTGCGATGGGTTTCGCCCTGCCCGCCGCAATCGGTGTGCAATTGGCCAGGCCGGATACGACTGTCCTCTGCGTTTCAGGCGATGGCGGCATCCAGATGAACATTCAGGAGTTCGCCACGGTGCGCCGGCTTGGACTGCCGATCAAGATGGTGATCATCGACAATAAATATCTCGGCATGGTGCGGCAGTGGCAGCAACTTTTTTATGAACGCAACTATGCCGAAACCGATTTGAGCGATAACCCGGATTTCGTCGAGATCGCAAAAGCCTACAAGATTCACGCCCAACGCCTGGGAGAAGAGGCCATGTCCGAGTACCCGGTGGCGAAAACGATCGCAGACTTCATCGACCGATTCCTGCAATCACCTGCACCGGAATTACTGGTGTTCGATTGCCATCGGGAAGCGAACGTCTACCCCATGGTCCCCTCAGGCGCAGCGCTGTCAGAAATGGTGTTTGAAGAAGAATAGATTTTTTGTGTGGGGACAGCCGCCCTCGGCTGTCCGGCCGGGCCTGGCCCGGCTGGGGCTTCCGCCCCGGGGAGAACGAAACATGCAGGCTTTTCACATTCGCTATCGCAATACCCAGGGAACGCTGATGCGCATTCTGACCGCGGCTTCGCGGCGCGGTCTTGATATTCCCTACGTTCAGGCCGAACCTGTGGAGCACACGCACCAGATGACACTGCTGCTGGAAGCCAGTCCCAGGCAGGTGGGCCAGCTCTACCGCGACTGGAATGCGATTGTGGATGTCATTCAAGTGCGTGCCGCTGCGCCCTTGAAAGAAACCGCACCCGCGTGGACCGTGGCGCCGCATCCGCCGGCCATGGCGCGGATCTCCGACGATACGCGGGCCAACGCCGCGCTGGCATAGGTTTCTAATGCCGTTCGGAGAGATGCAGCTTTGCAGCGTCTGGGGATTATTGACAATGTTTTGATGGAGTCATCCTGAGCCCGACAGGGCGAAGGATCTGGCGCACCGTGGCAAGGATCTCGATGGTCCACGCCAGATCCCTCGCTCCGCTCGGGATGACTTCTTTCTTATGGGAAATGTTCGCCGCCGGAGAAGCAGCCAAGCTGCTTCTCTAGGCACGGATTCGGTTCCGAAGCATTGCGTTCGATCCTCTTGTTCCCATAACCTTTCTCCATCATGGATTTGAAACATCGCAGCCGCGGGATCACCAACGGGCGCGACCGGGCTCCGTCGCGCGCCATGTTTAAAGCCATCGGCTTCACCGACGCCGATCTCAGCAAACCTCTGATCGGAGTGGCCAACACCTGGATCGAGACCATGCCATGCAATTTCCACTTGCGGCGTCTCTCGGCAAAGGTGAAAGAGGGGATTCGTGCCGCCGGCGGCACGCCCATGGAGTTCAATACCATCGCGATCAGCGACGGAGAAACCATGGGCACCGAAGGCATGCGTGCCTCGCTGGTCAGCCGCGAGCTGATTGCCGATTCGATCGAACTGGTTTGCCGCGGGCAAATGTTCGATGCGGTGGTGTGCGTGGTCGGCTGTGATAAGACAATTCCCGCCGCCGCCATGGCGCTGGCGCGATTGAATCTTCCCGGGCTGGTGCTCTACGGGGGCACGATTGCGGCCGGCGTTTACAAGGGCAAGGATGTCACCATTCAGGATGTGTTCGAAGCGGTGGGCGCCAATGCCGCGGGCAAGATGACGGATGCTGAACTGCTGGACCTTGAAAACGTCGCCTGCCCCGGTTCCGGCGCCTGCGGAGGCCAGTACACCGCGAACACCATGTCTACCGTGATGGAGTTGATTGGGCTTTCGCCCATGGGCTTCAACGGCGTGCCGGCCATGGACGCGCGCAAGGACGAAGTCGCCTTCCGCTGCGGAGAAGTGGTGATGAATCTTCTGAAGCAAGGAATTCTCCCCAAACAAATTCTCACGCGCCCGGCGTTCGAAAACGCCATTGCCGGCGTCGCCGCGACTGGAGGCTCCACCAACGCTGTGCTTCATCTGCTGGCCATCGCACGCGAAGCGGGCGTGCCGCTGCATATCGACGACTTCCAGAAAGTCAGCGAACGCACTCCCCTGCTCGCTGACTTGAAGCCTGCGGGAAGGTATGTAGCTGCGGATGTGGATAAAGCGGGAGGCATCCCGGTGATTGCCAGGCGCCTGCTCGATGCGAAGTGCGCGGATGGAAAGACACTGACCGTGACTGGAAAGACCTTTGCCGAAGAAGCCAACGCCGCGCAAGAAACTCCCGGACAACCGGTGATCGCGCCACTCGAACGGCCGTTAAAGAAGACCGGCGGACTGGTCATCCTGCACGGCAACCTTGCTCCCGACGGATGCGTCGCTAAGATCAGCGGCCACGAACGGCTGAGCCATCGCGGACCGGCGCGGGTATTCGAATCAGAAGAAGACGCAATGACCGCCGTCACCAGCAAGAAGATCCAGGCGGGCGATGTCGTGGTCATTCGCAATGAAGGCCCCAAGGGCGGGCCGGGTATGCGCGAGATGCTGAGCGTCACTGCCGCCATCGTGGGCGAAGGGTTAGGAGACTCGGTCGCCCTGCTTACGGATGGTCGATTCAGTGGCGCCACCCGCGGCCTGATGCTGGGGCACGTCGCTCCCGAGGCGGCGCTGGGCGGACCGATCGCCGCTCTGCGCGAAGGCGACATGATTCACATCGACGTTAACCAGCGCGTGCTGGAAGTGGAACTGAGCGACACCGCCTTGCAGCAACGCATGACGCAAGTGAAGCCTCGCGCCCCTCGCTACAGCAGCGGAGTGTTCGCCAAGTACGCCGCGCTGGTGACTTCCGCGGCGGAAGGCGCGATCACTCGGCCGGGGCGGTGGCCGGCGGAGTAGGACGTCGAGGGAATCGCTTTTAGCCGCGGCTCCGAATCTTCCGCCTTACGCCAGGTGTGCAGGTTGTAGGCGTAGATACCAATGCAGAAAATATTGGCCGGGACGAATCCGAACTGAGCGGTCTTCCATCCGATGAAGCAGAACACCACGCTGTTGACTGCCGCTAGAACCCAGCCTTCCCAACGCCGCTTGCCGAGCAGAAGAGTCGAAAGAATAGTAAGTATGCAGGAAAGATAGTCCAACCGGAACACAGAAGCCCTCCGCCAATGATCAGTATTGGGCAAAGCTCCAGGTTTTACGGTGATGGCCGTCACGCGCGGCGTAACCTCGGTAACTTGCGAGGATGAATTGCGCTACATTCCCACCAGATTCAATTCCAGCTTGGAATATCCCTGCTCTCGCGCCCACAAGTCGAGAGGTGCGGAGGCGATTTCGTCGACCACGCCGTCGGCGAGGCCGTTCTTGGTTAAATCCACCGTTTTTAAGTATTGCTTGCAGGTGTCGCAACATTCCACCCGGATGTAATCGAAGTCACTCGCGGTGTAGACGGGCAGCTTGCGGTAATCTTCCTCTCCGCATCCCGCGCAAAGGATGCGGCGAAACTCCCATTCGGCCAGACAGAAAGAACAAAGCAGGAAGCGGCTGCCGCCGTCGCCTTTTTGGCGAAGCACGCCGGCTCCGGGTTTGCGGGCGCAAAACGGACAGAGCGAACCGGTGTATCCGTTCCACTTCGCGTTGGATGCGGGTGCGCGCCCACTCTGCCCAGGGCTGAAGAAAAGCGCGCGCCAGAAACTCCGCGGCTCGGAAGGCGACACCTCCGATCGCACTCCAACACTCACCCAACAGGTTGGACAAAGAGTCGCTTCCAGCTTCGCGCAGTTGCGTGAGGTCTGCGCTCAGACTCCGGGCAGGTGTTGCTCCACATAGAAACGAATGGGCAAAGCAGTCTAAAACGTCGGGCGGCAGATCGGAAGGCAGCCTGGGCAGACTTGTTCCGCCCACGACCGTGCAGTTGATCCTGAAAGTGGGCGAGCTGAGTATAGAAGGACAAGATTTCCTCCGCGAAGCGATGCAGCTCTGCCAAGCGTCTTCGCGCGAGCTAGGCGTGGCTGCCAAAGGGACGAGGGCACTTATGGATTATCGATCGATCGCCGACCGTATGCAAACTCCTGCACCTGCAAATACTTGCAAAACCTTGCAGCTTGACGCCGCCTCGGGACGGAGACATAATTCTCGCGCCTTTCGCGGACCTTTTTTCGCCGCGTTCGGAGGCGGCATTGGCGTGACATCTCCTCGCAACCTTGCTTTCTTTCTGGTCCTGCTCCTGTGGGTTCCACTGGTGATCGGGCAATCTAGTGCTCCCAACCGAAAAACTATCAACCCGACCTTCACCACGATTGACGTGCCGGGTGCGCTACAAACTGTTATCACGGGCATCAACAGTGCGGGAGAGATGGTGGGCTGGTATAGCAACAGCGACAGCGGCTCTTACCACTCATTTTCACTGAGCGGAGGTGTCTTCACCTTCTTTGATTATCCAGGGGCAGCTTCAACAATCGCAAATGGAATTAACGATTCAGGCTTGATTGTAGGCATTGAGGGTGAGTCGTTCAGCATCTTCGACACGGGCTTTCTCTATGACGGCCTCACCTTCACTTCCCTAAAGGTCGGCGCGAACTCTCGAACTTTTCTTTGGGGAGTCGATAATGCAGGGGACCTCGCTGGGGGCGCGGGCACGGCGAATTCGACGCGCGCATTTGTGAAACAGGGCGATAGCCTGAAGGCGGTCAATTTCCCGGGCCTTTACACCTACGCCTATGCCACTGGAATGAACAAGCTGGGTCAAATTATCGGATGGACGGTCGAAGGCAGCACCTGGGACTCTTATTTATACGCAAATGGGAAATTCAAGAAAATCGATGTCCTAGGGGCCATACAGACCGCCGCATTTTCCATCAGCGATAACGGTTTAGTGGCCGGGTACTACGAAAACACCTCGGGGTTCTTCGGCTTCGCGCTCTATAAGGGAAAATCTATCTCTTTCGGCTACCCCGGGGCTGTTGAGACACTAGTCTATGGGATGAATAGTGCCGGGCAGGTCGTGGGTACCTACAGCTTCGATTATCAGACGTGTCACGGGTTAGTCACAAGCCCTGTCACCAGTATTGATTTCGAATGATTGCCCGCTCTCGGGGGCGAAACCCTTGTAAAACCGCATGGCAGATGGCCCTCGCACCCGCCTGCCGTGCGCACGCTGATCCTGGCCTAAGCAACCGTCATCTACCAATCCATGGCGTCACCCACGGAGAGCCTGTCGTCCGGTTCATGAAATTCAGCAACTGTCCAGTTCCTTCGAACGCCAACGCCACTTGGGTAGTGAAGTCGCCAAACTGCGTATTGTCGGTAAGATCGCCTTGGAGAACATCGTAGGTACCCCCGCATCTCCCTGGCTCACCACCACACCCGAACAGTTGGTCGTATTCCGCGCGAGTGCCTGCCGTCCTGAAATGCGCCAGCAGGAATCCACCTTAATTTCAAGCTGCCCGGCATATAGGATCGGTCCCTACAATCGATTCCAAGATTGTCTGATTGCGCCGTAGACATACGTGCACCGCAAACCCTAGCTCGAAGGCAAACGGTTCGGGGTTCAGGCAGGCGTTTGCCCCGCCAACGGAGTTGTTGGCATACCCGCCATAACATTCGGCTGGTGACAAAGACCTGTTTCAAGTTCCGATGCGCAGCTCCGAAGGAACCCGGTTCCCGGAGGAGGCTGTTTGCAGCACTTCAGGTAGCGCACGATGTTACCCAGGTAGGTTCCTGCCCAGTAGGCATCCGGCATAGTGTCGGTGCTGGTGCAATAGGTTGTCGACAGATCCCAGGTAGAAAATCTTCGCCCGACATAATACCGCCTGCGCTTTGGTGATTCCGTTGGGGTAAGTGGCGCTATTATGACCGTCAGTTATTGCCTCGTAAAACTGGTGCCAGTCGTACTGGTAAGCCAATACCGAAGTTTGGGCAGCCGTGCCGACGATGAGGTTGGAGTCATTGATTCCCATCGTAACGGTCACGCTTTGCCCGGGATAGTCAAAACGCTACGTGAACCCCCCGCCAGTTGCTGGACATAAAGCACGGGTAGACCTTGCGCAGGAGCGACATTTGGTCGTAGTTGTCCAACCATTTCTCCTGCAGTCCGTTAATACGCGAAAATGCCAGGTAGCCCGGCACCGCGAACATCGGGCACTGCGTGGTGAACGTGACCCCGACGGGCTCAGCACCGGACGCGGCATTCCAGGCACGTCGTGCTGCCGCAAAGATCCACAGTCGCAATTATCAGAGAAAGCCGTGAAGAGAAAAACGTCATGACAAACCGTCCTCATGACGACCTCTGTGCCCGGCGTGTACCGTCGGCGCATCGTGCCAGATCTGGGTTGCGACGTGGTTCCCTGAGCTAGTGTTACGCTGCCTCTGAAGCTGTTGCCCGAATCAATGTGGCCGAGATCCGAGGCCACGATCGCGGTTCACCTGCCACAGAGACTTCTGGCCCATCCTTTGTCAGGGCTGCGCCCAAGGTGAAGTTTGAATAAATTTCACGCAATTTAGCTGCGACTTTTCACTACCCTGTGTCGGCACGGACTGCGTAGTCGCCCCAAAACGATGATTGAAGCAGCGGGATGGTCTGATCGCACACTGATGACGTCCTACACGTTGTTACAGAGGTGAGAGTCTTCCGCTGCGTCTGACACTTCTGGCATCGCAACGGCGGCGTGAGCGAGACCCCTGGGGACCTAAAATTCTGGAAACTTTGTTAGAGTGGATCGCGAGTCTTCGAAACTACTCGCGTGGGATATGAAATGCCGCAGGCATCATAGACAAAATTCCTTGGGAGGGAACTAGCCCAGTTTCGCTTGTTCCGAAAAGCGAACAAGAGAATCGGTCAAGGCTGGCGAATCGCTCTTTCGGCTGGCCGGGCGAGCACCAGCGGCTTGACATCATCCGTCCCTGTCATGCTGTTGACTCTTAGAAACCGCAGGATTATAGTCTCCGGAATCCGTCTCGGGGCCATTTCGAAAAGGCTCCAAATTGTTCGCATCTTCGGAAACCTCTGGCTTCTTGCCAGCAGCTTTCAGAAGACAGTGGCACATCCTGCAGGATCGGAGGCCGCGACGTGGAATTTTCTCGACGGACTTTCCTCAAGAGCACTCTGGCTGGAGGTGTAGGCGTTTCCGCCCTGGGATTCGACCTCACTCCCGTCTATGCCCAAACTGCCAGCCTGAAGATTTCCCGTGCTACCGAGACGCGCAGCACCTGTCCTTATTGTTCGGTGAGTTGCGGCGTCATCATCTACACGCTGGGCGATAAGGCCAAGAACGCGATCCCGCAGGTCGTCCACGTCGAGGGCGATCCCGACCATCCCATCAACCGCGGCACGCTTTGCCCCAAGGGTTCGTCTCTCGAACAAGACATCCTTAATGACAGGCGGCTGCTGAAGCCGCAGGTCCGTCGCCCGGGCTCCACCGAGTGGGAAGACATCTCGTGGGAGCAGGCGTATCGCGAAATCGCGCAAAAGGTGAAGAAGACGCGCGACGACACCTTCCTGGAGAAAGATGCGCAGGGCCACACCGTCAATCGCTGCGAAGGAATTTCATTCACCGGCGGCTGCACCGATACCAACGAATTCAATTATCTGGTCGTGAAGACCATGCGCAGCCTGGGGGTCTGCTACCTGGAAAACCAGGCTCGGGTTTGACACGGCCCCACGGTCTCCAGTTTGGGGCCAACCTTCGGACGCGGGGCAATGACCAATGGCTGGATCGACATCAAGAACACCGACATGATGTTGATCATGGGCGGCAATCCAGCCGAAAACCATCCGTGTGGTTTCAAGTGGGCAATTGAAGCCAAAGTCCACCGCAACGCCAAGACCATCGTGGTCGATCCCCGGTTGACGCGGACGGCGGCGAATGCCGATCTGTACGTGCAGATTCGTGCCGGCTCCGATATCGCCTTCCTCGGCGGCTTAATCAATTACGCGATCGCGAATCATCGCATCGCCAAAGACTACCTGGTCAACTACACCAACGCCGCCTTCATCATTAAGGACGGGTTCAAGCTTCCGGACGACGGCTTGTACTCCGGATTCGACGCGGAGAAGAAGATTTACGACAAAGCTACGTGGAATTACGAAGAAGGCGGAGATCTAACCGGCAAACCGGTCATGCCGACGCCGGCCGCGGATGCTCCAAAGCCCAACCCGCTCCGCAAAGAGCGCTACCGGCGGGCGGTCCGGTCGGGGCCTCGGGCGGCGCAATGCCGATGATGCCCCCCGAAGATCGCGTTCGACCTCTCTCTCCAGCATCCGCGTTGCGTCTTCCAGCTTTTGAAGAAGCAGTACGAACGCTATACCCCGGAGATGGTGGAGCGCATCACTGGCATCCCCAAGGAACAGTTCCTGAAGGCGGCCGACCTGTTCACTTCGATTCGCAAGAACGGCGACATGAAGAAAGTCGCCACCATCATTTACGCGGTGGGCTGGACGCAACACAGCTTCGGCACGCAGATCATCCGCACCGCGGCCATGCTGCAATTGCTCATGGGCAATGTCGGACGTGCCGGTGGCGGTGTGAATGCGCTGCGCGGTCACTCCAACATTCAGGGCGCCACCGACATGGCAGGAATCTTCGACATCCTGCCGGGCTACCTGAAAATGCCCAATCCCGACTGACGTCGATCTCGCGACCTACCTCAAACGCACCACCCCGCCCATGTCGAAGCCCGATCCACTGGGATTCGTTCAATTACTGGTCCAACACGCCCAAGTTCGCGGTTTCTTTCCTGAAAGCGATGTATGGCGACCGGCAGCCAGCAAGGAGAACGACTTCGCCTTCCACTATCTTCCCAAGATCGATCGCAACTATTCGTGGGTCAACATCTGGAATGACATGTACGAAGGCAAGATCAAGGGCTTGTTCGCCTTCGGCATGAACGGGGTCATGATCGGTCCCGATTCCCACAAGAACATCGAGGCCCTGAAGAAAACGGACTGGCTGGTGGTCTGCGAGATCTATCCCGACGAGACCAGCGAATTCTGGAGAGCTCCCGGCATTACCGCCGAGGAGATGACGAAGATCAACACCACCGTCTACCGCCTGCCCGGCGCCGGTTTCGCGGAAAAGGACGGAACCTTCGTCAATTCCGCCCGCTGGCTGCAATGGAAGAACGCGGCGGTTCCGCCTCCAGGGCAGGCGCGCCTCGATCAAGATATCCTCGCCACCATCTTCCTGAAAGTTCGTGAGCTGTATCAGAAGGAAGGCGGCAAGTTCCCCGACCCGATTCTGAATGCCGCGTTGGCCGTACACGAATCCCTAGCATCCCTCGCTCTGCGGAAATCGCGAAAGAGATCAACGGCAAGGCCCTTGCCGACGTCACCGATCCGAAGACCAACATCACGATCAAGGCCGGCCAGCAGCTTGCCTGGGTTCGCATGGCTGAAGGACGACGGCACGACGCTATGCGGCAACTGGCTCTACTGCGGTTCCTGGACCGAGGCCGGCGCAATGATGCAGCGCCGCGGCACGGAAGATCCTTCCGGTCTTGGGCATCTATCCCGAACTGGGGATGGTCGTGGCCGGCCAACCGGCGCGTCCTCTACAACCGCGCATCCTGCGACTGGACGGCAAGCCGTGGGATCCCGAGCGGCGGCAGGTGTGGTGGAACGAAGGCAAGCAGAGCGTGGGTCGGCAACGACGTGCCCGACTTCAAAGCCGACTCGAACTCCTAAGGATCACATGGGACCGTTCATCATGAATCCTGAGGGCGTCGGCCGTCTCTTCGTTCCGCTGTGTGGCGATGGCAGGATGGACCTTTCCCGAACACTACGAACCGATCGAGAGCCCGATCGCGAACCCGCTGCATCCCGAACCAGTCCAACAACCCGGTCGTGAAGAAATTCAAGACCGACATGGACAAGTACGGAACCGTGGACCAGGGGTTCAACGTCATCTGCACCACCTACCGGCTGACCGAGCACTACCACTACTGGACGAAGAACAATCCCGATGAACGTGCAGCTGGTTCCCGAGCCGTTCGTCGAGATTCCGGCAGAGCTGGCGGACGCAGATGGGGATCGAGGGAGGCGAGAAGGTAAGGTGACCAGCGCGCGCGGCCATACATCGCCAAGGCGATGGTGACGAAGCGCATCCGGCCGATGAACGATCGACGGCAAGAAGATCTACCAGATCGGCATCCCGATTCACTGGGGCTTCCGCGGCATCGCCGAGGACGAAGGCAAAACCGCGCAAGACTCTGACCAATCTATCTGACTCCGACCGTCATCGATCCCAACGCGTTCACGCCGGAATTCAAGGGCTTCCTGGTGAAGATCGAGAAGGCTTAGATGATGCTCCGCAATGACCTTCGGATGAGACCGATAAAAGGACGCGCATGGCCGACCGCAGAACCCTACAAACGGAACGCATCTCGGGCCACCCCGGCGCCTGCTCCGGGCTCCGGATGCAGCGCGACGTGAAGGTCTGCAAGCTGATCGACACCACCACCTGCATCGGCTGCAAGGCCTGCGAGGTCGCCTGCGTCGAGTGGAACGACATGCCGTTCCAGTCCCACCACTTTCGACAACACCTACCAGACCATGCCGGAAACGCGCTGGAACTTACTGGAACCTGATCAAGTTCAACGAGCATCAGAACGAGGACGGCACGCATTCAGTGGCTGATGCGCAAGGACCAGTGCATGCACTGCGCGGATCCCGGGTGCCTGCGCGGCCTGCCCGGCCGACGGCGCCATCGTCCAGTACGCCAACGGCATCGTCGACTTCCAGCAGGAGAACTGCATCGGCTGCGAGTTCTGCGTCTCCGGATGTCCGTTCAACATTCCCAAGTTCAATCCGCGCCACGAAGAAGGTCTACAAGTGCACGCTGTGCTCCGATCGCGTGGGGCAGGGTCTGGAGCCGGCGTGCATCAAGGCGTGTCCGACCGGCTGCCTGCAATTCGGCACCAAGGACGACATGAAGTTCACTCGCCGAGGAGCGCGCCAGGCAACTGCGCGACCACTTCGGCATTGCCGAATGCGGGCGTATACGATCCGCAATCGGTGGGCGGCACGCACGTCATCTACGTGCTGCACGACGCGACCGACCCCGAACGCTACGGTCATTTGCCGAAGAATCCGACCATTCCCTGGAGCTACACCATCTGGAAGTGGCTGGCCAAGCCGGTGCTGGGAACCTTCGCGCTGTTCGGACTCGTGGGCGTTTTCCTGCATTACGTGACTGTGGGTCCGCGGCGTCCGCAGCCCGAACCACCGCACCAGGAGGGAGCGAATGAGTACCGCGATTGACCGCTTCGACCAGAAGGCTCGCCGCGCTTTCGACTCCATCGGCCGCACCGAAGTGTATCGCGGCGAATTGTTGCGCCATCCTGTCTACACCCGTGTCCTGCACTGGATGGTGGCGATTTTCTTCTTTCTCGCGCTCTTTTCAGGCTTCGGAATCTACCTGCCTTGGCTGTTTCGCTGGTTCACGCCCATTTTTGGCGGTGGACCGCTCAGCCGCGCCATGCATCCCTGGTTCGGTTTGGGATTCGTCGTTTTCTTCTCACTGCAGGCGCTGAACTGGCTGAAGCCCATGGCCTGGACCCAAGCCGACACCACCTATATGAAGAACATCAGGAAGGTGGTAGGCGGCCAGGAAAAACTCGAACCTCCCGAAACCGGGTTCTTCAACGCCGGCCAGAAATTCCAGTTCTGGGAGATTGTCGGCGGCTGCATCGCCTACCTCATTACCGGAATCATTCTGTGGACGGGGGCTCCTACCTTCGGACGCATTCCGGTCGCGATCAGCTACGTGATTCATGACATCTCCGCCCTGATTATGCTGGGGGGGATTTTCGTCCACATCTACCTCAGCACCATCGGCGAGCCCGGCACATTCCAATCCATGACGCGGGGAGCGGTGAGCGAAGCCTGGGCATGGACCTTCCATCCCGCCTGGTACAAGCAAGTCACGGGGCGTGACCCACGCCAGGCCTACGAAGAAGCGCAGCGCCGCATGGACGCCGAAGCCCGCCACTAACTATTTCTGCTGAAGGGATTCCAGGTACTTCGTCAGATTCTCTACTCGCACGTTGCCGAAGTCGTGATCAAACTCGATCTCATGGAAGATGGGACCCCACATCGGCATCTGTTTGGAACCGTGCGCCGGAATCAGTTCGTCATTGCCAAAGGTAATGGTATTTTTCACATGAATGACGGGGAACGAGCCGCCATTGCGCCGCGAGAGCCTGGTCAAGTCGGGACCTGGCCGCTTCAGCGCCAGCGATGCCGGGCCGTTGCCCCGGCCATCCTCTCCATGACAGGCGCCACAGTAGTCCGCAAAAATCTCCGCTCCATCCACGGTGCGGATCAGCGGTGGGGGTTGGTTCCTTCTCTGCGCAGCGCTGGGGAAAACGGCAGAAAGCAACAGCAACCCGGATACGAGTATCGGCATTCGTTGCGGCACGGGGGCCTCCGCGAAGAACTGCCTGAGCACTCTGCGGTTCTTTCCTTAAGCTATGCTTTGCGCAGTTAAACGGCGGTGACTCGGGTAACAGAGCGCTGTGATACCCCGGGGCCTCTGACAATTCCGCCTGGAACCACCTTCGCAGACGATGCCGAAGCAGTTACGACAGAGGTTTTGGGGTCTGAAATGCCTGCTGTAACACCTGCAGCGCAGCCGTCCGGCTGCGACGCCGGAGCATCCCGGCCCCTTCTTGCTTCTTTCTCACGGCGTTATATACTGATGCGTCGGCAATCGCAGGTCTCGACTTCTGGCCCGAGCACAAATTTCAGTAATGCGCAAAGGTCCTCCTTGCTCTCCTTTGCCGGGTGCGGGCTGAGGCACACCCCATGGCAGAGAAAGGCCCGCTTCGTCCGGAAGGTTTCCCTACCTCCGCGTCGCCGAGCCGGATCGCGTCCAACCCGGAAACCGCCTTGACCTGCAGCTTGCCCCGCTGCTCCAGTGCGACCGCCGCCCGATCATAGGGAACTACAGCCTTGGTGCCGTTCACCACCGTGTGCAGCACCCCGTCCATGTTGAGCGTGGAGGTGATCTCCTTGCTGACCGTGACCAGCGTTTCCAGAATCTCTACCTTGCGTTCCGCCAGCAGCAGGCTGGCATTGTGCAAGGCGTTACTGGCGGTCTCGCCGATGTTGACCAGCAGGAATTCGTCATCCTCATCGAAGGGCAGGCCATCCTGTCGATTGATCACCTCCACTACACCGACCAGTGATTCGCGGTCCATGAGGGCCGCAGCCAGGAGAGAGAAAACTGCGCCGTCCTCGAGATCGGCATTGCGCTTGCGCAAACGTTCGTCTTCGGGATCGCTGATCAGCACCAGTTCGCCGTTATCCGAGACATCGCCCGCAATGCCTTCACCCGGCTTCTGCAGCGTTTCCAACTCCACGGTAGGGTCCACGCCCGCACGGCTCACCAGTTTGACGGCATCGCCATCCACCATCCACACGTTCACCGCTTGGACGTTTATCACTTCATGGAATTTGCTGGCAATCGTGGCCAGCAGGTCATCCATCTCCAGGTTCGAGTTAAAAACTTTCTCCAGATCGTACATCTGGGTGACCCGCATGACGGACTGGAGATTGTTATTGCGTTCACTCTCGTAGTCCACAGCGGTGCGCATCGCCAGGCCGGCCAACTCAGCGATTTCAGCCACCGCTTCCAGCGTGGCCTCGGTCGGCGGCTGGTCGTAGTTGATGATCTCGATGGTGCCGTACAAGATGTCGTTGACCAGGAGCGGCACGTAGGCGAGCGCAGTCACGGTGCGGCGGACGTCCAGGTGGGCATAGTCCTCGCGGGCCAACTCGGCGCCGCTGAAAAGCGTCGTGGACTTGTTTTCGGCCGCCGCTCCCAAGGTTCCGGCGTCGAATGCCACTTCCTGTGCTCCCAAGGCAATCTCGC
Organism: Terriglobia bacterium; assembly: GCA_963840615.1. Lineage (GTDB taxonomy): Bacteria > Acidobacteriota > Terriglobia > Terriglobales > Acidobacteriaceae > DATFTE01. Next base: position 101,759 of record CAWJAA010000029.1, on the reverse strand, counting down.
CTGCCGCGGCCTTGGAAGTCCAGGTCGGATTCTTCTGATCCATAATCGCGTACACCACGACCGCGGAACCGGGAAGCATTTGGGACACTTGATCGGCGGTCAGCCGTGCGCGCGGCATGACTTCGCGCTGGGCCAGCAGCGAGGCAGCAAACTCTGTCAAACGGGCGGCGGATATAGCGCTCTGTGTCGGCATCGACGGCGCTCCCGGTTACCGCGGGCGCAGTTTCAGATTTCAACTAGTGGGGAGGAGACGCGTATCCTTCCTGTGTGTCTCAGAGCTTTCCTTCAGGAAGTGTGGCCGCGACTGTAACAAACCAACGTGTAGGTGTCAACCGCCGCCACGGCTTGCGGTTGGCCGCTAGTATTTCCACATCTGGATCTCGCTCCCACCACGTTCGAAGCGGACGTCATCCATCAATTGCCGGATAAGGTAAATGCCCCGGCCGTGGCCCTGGTACAGGTTCGGGCTGAGCAACGGAGCCGGCAGTGAACTCATATCCAGGCCAGGGCCGGGATCGCTCACGATAATCAGAACCCGGCCTTTGCTATCGCAGTTCAGCCGGCAGTGCACGTTTTTCGAGGGATCACTTCCGCAACCATGCACCACAGCGTTGGCCAGCGCCTCCTGGAGTGCGAGACCGATCTCGAGTTGCTTTTCCTCGGGAATGCCCAAACCCAGCAGAATTTCCGCGACCGTGTCAGACACCTTGGCGATCGCGCTCGCAGTAGCCGGGATGCTGAGGTTCAGCAGTTCACGCCGCTCGCTGCTCGCGCCATCCGATGTGGATTCACCTGGCATATTGACTGTCCTCGGGGACCTCATACGGTGGGGCCGTTCAATCAAACGACTGCACCGCTTTTTCTTCGTCGTCGAACACTTCAAACAGATTCAATACGCCAACCAACTTCAGGGTCTGAACCGCGAACTTGGAGGGATTCAAGAGCTTGATGTTGCCGCCGCGCTCCCTGGTGGACGCCAGAAACCGCACTAACAGACCGATTCCGCTCGAATCAATCATGGGCACCTCGGCCAGATTGATCACCAGACAACGTCCGCCGGAACCCACCACCTCTTCCAGGGCTTGGCGTAAGCCATCTACGGCATCCCCCATCCTGAGTGGTCCCCGAAGTTGCACCAGGTGTACTTGTGAGCGCGTGCGAACGTTGATGTCCAACCTGTCCCCCTTGAATCGCCGATCGCGTATTATGCCTGAAATCCCAGCCTGGCCGAAACACTTATCCCACGGGCTTCCGCCGCGAGCCTCACCTCACGATTCCAGGCAGCCTCAACCGAAAGCCTCCCGTGATTCTGACCCGCAAGAAGCGTACTTACGAACAAATGAAAGCCAGGGCCAGTAACCCTCCAAACGCCACGCCATGCTTCATCTCAGACCACCCGAGTTTCTTGACATCCAGGGATTCAGGTTTTCGAAAGAACCATTGTGTTCCTCGCACGAGTGCGGGAACAAAAGCGATGATCGCCAGGGGAGGAAGCACCGACCATCGCGACGCGAGCGCCAGCGCCACCAACAATACCGGCTGAGCTAGAAAGAAGAACCTGCCCTGATCAAGTTTCCCGGAGAAGGTAGTGGCACGGGCAGCACGGATACGCAGTTGGACGAAGTGAATCTGATTGCCCGCGAAGATCCAGTTCGCCGCCCACAAAACCAAGGCGCGCTCATCTAGCCGTCCGGTGCCGATGTAGTAAGCAGCCGGAGCAGTGCAGGTGAGGCCAATTGTACCCGCCAGTTGCGCCGCCATTCGCGCCCTGCGGCCGAACATCCGAAGAATTGTCTGGACCACAAATGCAAATGCTGCCGCCGCACCGAGAGATAGCAACTCCGAATTTCGACCATTCCACATCAGGCCGCCCAGGCAAGCTACGGATACGGCGCCAAGACAAGCGGACGCAATGAGCGCTGTCCAGCGTTCTCCTGTCGTATGGACGGTCAGCGAGCCCGTACCCATGAGGCTTTCGAGCGGTGTCCGCAACCAAAACAAAGACAGCGTGGCCACCGTGAATACCAGCAGCGGCCAGGCCCGATGTGCCGGGGCAAACCCCGCGGCAACCCCGGTAAACAGGGGGACAAGCAGCAACCCCCAGGCACCATGCTCACGCGGAACGATCAGGGCCCGCCTGCGGGCCCGCTGGGCAGCACTGACAGCTTCACTATTCTCGGTCATAAGCTCTTTCATGTTTCGGGGCCGGATATTCTTTCATAGCCCCGTACAACGTGATAACCCTGCTTAGGCCACGCGAGGACTACCGTATTCCAGCAAACGCCTTTCGCCTTGAAGCGCACGGAGCGGAGTCAAGTCCTGGGTCAATTCCACGGTCCCCAGGTAGGTTCCGTCGGAATTACGCACTGCAAAATAACGCACATGCACAAATTTTTCATGGAAGTTGATCCAGAATTCCGCGACACTCTGTCGCCCCGCGCGAAAATCCGAGAGAATCTGGTCAACCGTTTCGACACTTCTGGGAGGATGGCAGTGCTGCACCTTGCGTCCGATGATGGCCTTGCTGCGAGCGAAGATGCGATCTGGGCCCTCGGTGAAAAAGGCCACGCGGTCGTCGGCATCGACGAACGTGAGGTCAAGCGGGAGGGTTGAAAACACCGCAACCAGTTGTTCCAGGCTTACATTCCCGGTGGGCAGCATGAGAGCGCCCGACAGCGGAACTTTCATGGATTCTGGTGTCGTGCCGGCAGCCGGCGTGTAGCCTTGCTGCGGCTCCACGATGCACCAACCGTATTTCGGAGACGCCGACCATATCTCGGCCCACTCATCTTCCGACAGCGTCTCCAGAGACATGGGAAACAATATGTTCTCCTCCTTGTAAATCATCTCCTGCACGGCCTTGAGGGCCGCATTCGCGGCCTCCACCAGATTCATCTTCCATATCTCGATTTCACCCAGGTCAGAATGGATGCACTCCCCAAGACGCTTGAGCAGATTGCGCACGTCATCATCTTTGGCCCACATTACTTTTGACGGGCCGGTAATGCCGTGCCGCTCCAAGCAGGAAAATAATGCGTGTTCTTTGCGCTGGTAATGCTTGTCGATGTCCATCAAGTCGTTGAACGACTGGCGAAAGCGCAAAAGAATCGGCGCCGCATCGGCGGCGTCCTTCGTACTCTGCAATTCAGCCAGAGTCTGCGTCATGGCCGCAAGGGTACCGCGTAATGCTTCGTTTTCACGCCGGAAGGTGTCCACGGGGTGTCCCGGAGCAATTGCCTTGCGAATGGGGAGTTGAACCAGGACGTCGCGTGTCACCTTGGAGTGGAGGTCGCACATGGATCGAACCTCTTCCACGGGCATTCCTTCGGATATCAATTCCTGCTCCATCGCCATAATTTCGGAGGCGTCGGTTTGCCTGACGATTTCCTGCATCTGTCGCCGCACTTGCTCGGGGGGATTCCCAGCGTGCAGGTGCTTGATGATGTCCTTCAGTACCCGAATCCGGTTCGCCTTGTTGTCAATCACTTCGCTCATGACACCCTCCTCAATGTTTCAAGGTTAGGCATGCGAATGAGCCCAGCACATGACTTTTGTCACACTGCCGCGCATGGCTCCTCACCAGCCTTGGTGCTCGCCGTGACAAAAGTCATCGTCACGGCTGCGCTACTCCGCTAGCTTCGAACATGTAGCGTGACCATGAGGCATGGAGCCGGGCCACGAGGAGGATGCGATGAGCATGACCGCTGAGAAAACTGTGCGAGAGGTGGCCCTGGAAAACCCCGCTGCGACCCGAGTATTTGAAAAGTTGGGCATCGACTACTGCTGCGGCGGCAATAGATCCCTCGAAGAAGCGTGCCGCTCGGCGAATCTCCCGATGGATGAGGTCCTGGACTCGCTCGAATTAGCCGAACAGTCTGCACGCGCCGCCCAAAAGGACCGTAACTGGACAACGGAGATGCTGGCTGACCTGGTTGCGCACATCATCAGTACTCATCACAAGTACACCCGCGAGGAGATGGCTCGCCTCGGTCCGTTGTTCGACAAGGTGTGCTCCGTGCACGGGAAAAACCATCCTGAACTGCTGCAGGTTCGAGTCAGTTTTCAGGGGCTGGAGCAGGAATTGACGATGCACATGATGAAGGAAGAGAGGATCCTGTTTCCCTACATAGTAAGGATGGAAGAGTCAGTCATCCAGAAGGAACCGGTGTTGCCGCCGCCTTTCGGCAGCGTGCAGAACCCGGTGACGATGATGATGCACGAGCACGACTCCGCGGGCGAAGCCTTGCGCTCGATGCGTGAGGCCAGCGCGGGTTATACGCCCCCGGGCGATGCTTGCATCAGTTTCCAGACCTTGTACAAAGCCTTGGCAGACTTTGAAGCCGACCTCCATCAGCACATCCACTTGGAGAACAACATCCTGTTCCCGCGAGCGATTGCAATGGAGAAGGCGCACTAACCGACGCTGGAACCATGTCCACACTAAAGACGCGCATTGAGAAAGAGGCGGACCGGCCCAATCGCCTCTGACCGTGACTTTGGTCACAGCTGGTTTCCGTTTCTACGAGTAAGGTTGGCGGTTGGCATATCCGAGGCGGGAGCCGTGGACGAACCGCGCTATAAAGTCCGGATAGCGGATCACGAGTACTGGCGCGAACAGATCAAGTGCCAGTTCGCGTGTCCGGTTCATACCGACGCCCGTGGCTATGTGCGAGCCATTGCTGCCGGCGACTATGAACATGCCTACCTGATTGCCCGCGGGCCCAATCCTTTGGCATCTCTCTGCGGCCGCATTTGTGGTGCGCCATGCGAAGCGGCCTGCCGCAGGGGAACTATCGATCAGCCGATCTCGATTCGCGCCCTGAAGCGGTTTGTCTGTGAGAAGTTCGGAAGCGATGCGCGCCAAGACGCCGGCCGCGAACTCTTCCCCGACTTGAAGCGCAAGAACGAAGTACGGCAGTGTGACGATGTCGAGGAACTCAGCCACTTGCTTGAGTTTCTTGCGAACGCCAGCTTTCCCAAACCAACCGGAGAACGGATCGCGATCATCGGCTCTGGGCCAGCGGGGCTGGCTGCCGGACACGATCTTGCCCTGATGGGATTCCGCCCTACGATCTTTGAGATGGAACCGCAGCCTGCCGGCATGTTGTACACCGGCGTACCTGGCTATCGCTTGCCGCGGGAACTGATCCGGGCAGAAGTAGCGGTAATTCAGTCTCTCGGCGTCGAGATTCGTTGCAACACACAGGTCGGTAAGGATGTCAGCTTTCCAGATCTTCGGCGCGACTTTGCCGCCGTCATCGTCGCCTGTGGCGCTAAGAGGTCCAGAGCCCTGCCCATTCCCAACGCCGACGCCATCGGCGTGATGGGTGGCGTGGACTTTCTGCGCGATGTGTCACTGGGCAAAGAAGTTTCGCTGGGACAGCGGGTGGTTGTGATCGGCGGCGGCAATGTTGCTTACGACGTCGCCCGCACAGTACTGCGCCAGGAAGAATACGACGTGTCGCGCACGGCGGCCCGTATGGCGGGGGTTCGGCAAGTGAACCTGGTCTGCCTGGAATCTCTCGAAGAAATGCCCGCCGACACGGTGGAAATCCTGGAGGGCCAGGAAGAAGGCGTTTCCCGCCACAACAGTTGGGGGCCGAGAGAAGTCCTGGTGGATGAGAGGAACGGCCAGAAGTTCGTGCGCGGGGTGAAGTTCGCACGGTGTACGCAAGTGTACGACGAGAACAAGCGCTTCGCTCCGAAGTTCGACGAGTCGGTTACAACCGAGATCGAGGGTGACACCGTCCTGCTCTCAGTCGGCCAGTCTGCTGACCTTAGTTTTATCGACGCCCAGCGAGACGGGATCGAGATGCGATCTCCGCAACAGATCGTCAACGATTCCGCGACTTGTGCCACCTCGGCGCCAGGCATATTCATCGCGGGCGACATTGCCTATGGGCCCCGGCTCATGATTCATGCCATTGCGAGTGGTAAGCAGGCGGCTCGTTCGGTCTATCGTCACCTGCGCGGTAAGCAGATCGCGCCGGAGGAAGTCCAGTTCCATTACCCCATTGACCACTATCACCGCGAAAAACACTACGAGCGGCGCTCCCGCCTGCACATTCCGACACGCTCCGCGGAAGAGCGGTTGAAGAATCCGGCCGCGCTCGTCGAGATTGGATACAACCAGGAACAGGCTTCGGCCGAAGCCGGCCGCTGCCTCGATTGCGGCATCAACACCATCTTCGACGGAGAACGTTGCATTTTGTGCGGCGGCTGCGTGGATGTCTGTCCCACGGTGTGTCTGAAGCTGGTGACGTTCGATCGTTTAACACTTACGCCCGAACTTGAGACCGCCACGCGCGGGCTGAACCTCGATCCTGCCGATCTCTCCGCCATCATTAAGGATGAAGAACGCTGCATCCGTTGCGGATTGTGTGCGCAGCGATGTCCAACCACCGCCATCACCATGGAGCAGTTTAGTTTCGCCAAGGAGTGGAAGCCATGTCTCGCCTAGATCCACCCCGCCTGAATCGGCGCAGTTTTCTCAGTCTGGCGTCGTTGGGCAGCTTCTTTGCCGCTCTCGGCACCGCAGCGGCTGGAATCTTCCGACTCCCGAACCCGGCAGTGCTGCCCGGTCCGGTGCGCCGCTTCAAACTCGGTCCGCCGGAGCAATTTTCCGCGGGAAGTCGAAACTCCCTTTGCCGAGCAGAACCTGGTGCTGTTCCGCGACGACGAAGGGTTCTACGCGATTTCGAGCACCTGCACGCACCTGGGCTGCACCGTGGCGCGCTCAAAGGATGGGTTTGCCTGTCCTTGTCACGGTTCCCGCTTTAACAGCAAAGGCAACGTGATTGGCGGACCAGCCCCGCGACCCCTGCCTTGGCTCGAAGTCAGCCGCGCAGCCAACGGCGACTTGATCGTCAATGCCGACAACGAAGTCCCGGAGGGCACGCGCTACCGCGTGTAGGAGGCACACCGTGGCAGAAACCGCAACCCGAGAATTTCTGCACAACCTTCGCGAACTCCCCCAGGCCGTGAAGGAGTCGTGCTTCCGCCTGGGCAAAACGCCCGAATCCGAGCGCGAAGAATCGCAGGCCACGTTTCATAACCTCTTTCTGCACATCCACAGCGTGCGCGTGCATGTCCGCACCCTGAAACCCACGCTCACCTTCGGACTCGGGTTGATGGCGACGGCCAGCTTCATTATCACCATCATCACCGGCGTGCTGCTGATGGTCTACTACAAGCCCTCGACCGATCTCGCCTATCAATCGATAAAGGATATTCACTTCACGGTTTCCACCGGACGCTTCATCCGCAATATTCATCGCTGGTCGGCGCAGTTGATGGTGCTGGTGGTGCTGCTTGCATATGGCGCGTGTCTTCTTCACGGCGAGCTACAAGAAGCCGCGCGAATTCAACTGGCTGGTTGGGCTCGCGCTGCTGGTCATCACGCTGGCGCTGAGCTTCACCGGCTACCTGCTGCCTTGGGACCAGCTGGCCTATTGGGCGATTACCATCGGCTCGAACATCGCCAACTCTCCGCGCGAACTGACGGATGCGATCGGCATTACCAGGTTCTTTGACCCGGGTGGCTTCCAGAAGCGGTTGCTGCTGGGTGCGAACTATGTCGGCCAGGATGCTCTAATTCGTTTCTACGTTCTGCACATTTTCGTCCTTCCGCTCGCGCTGGTTACGCTCCTCGGAGTTCACTTCTGGCGTATCCGCAAAGACGGCGGCTTGGCCAGGCCGGAAGACCCGCCCGGCGGTCTCGCGGAATGGGGCGGAGAACGTCGAGCCGTATTCCAACCGCTTGCCACCAAGACTTACGGCCTGATGGCGCGTGGTGAAGGGCAAGCGTCCGCCGGTGAACCGCGGGCCTGAAAACACGGTCATCGAGTTGGCCGCACTTGTTGTGGGCGGAACTCTCCGTCTTCATGGTTACGGTGGCGGTCACGCTGATCCTGGCTTTCTATAGCGATGCGCCGCTGAAAGAACTCGCGAACGCTGCCGATTCCGGAAAATCCGGCGAAGGCGCCTTGGTACTTTCTGGGGCTGCAGGAACTGGTCTCCTATTCGGCGTTCATGGGAGGCATGTTGATTCCGGTAATCGTCCTCGTCGGACTGGCGCTGATTCCGTTTCTGGATCGCCGTCCCGGAGGCGAAGGCACGTGGTTCGGCACTAGCCGCGAGCGCTCTGTGTTCTGGCAATCCTTGTTCTTTGCCTGCGCCGTGACCGTCGGCATGCTCGCGTTTACGGTCAACTACGGTTGGCTGCGAAGTTGGTTCCCCAACATTGACCAGCTCTGGATCATCGCGATTAACCCCGGTTCGCTGTTTGTTCTGATCTTTGCTGCCTGGTCGCTCTTCATCCTGAAGCGCAAAGATTCGGTGCGCCTGGCGGCAGTAGCGCTATTCACCTGTTTTCTGGTCGGGTTCACTCTGCTGACCTACTTCGCGACCGTCCATCGCGGACCCAACTGGCACTTTTACTGGTGGCCCATCACAGTGGCCGGTGCACTAGAGAGGAGAATGCGATGAACGACCCATCACGGATTTATCGCTGGCTCCTGCTGCTGGCCAGCGTCGTCACCACTGTCTATCTGGTGGGCGCAGCGGTCCGCGAAAACTATCTGGCGCAGTGGCGGACCGTGCAACAGGAATACCGCAACATTCTTCGCCAAAAAGCCACGGATGACCGCGGCCGCGAACTGCTGGCCAAGTTCCGCGTGGAAATGAAGCAGGCCAGCATACCGGCGCTGGGCGCGGTGGATCGTTGCGTCACCTGTCACAACGGGGTTGACGATCCCCGCATGACCGATGTGCCGCAGCCGCACCGCACCCATCCCGGTCATATCCTCGACAAGCATCCCGTGGATCGCTTCGGCTGCACCGTGTGCCATCACGGCCAGGGCGCGGCCATGACCTTCAACGAGGCCAAGGCCGAAGACGTGTTCTGGGATTATCCGCTGCTGCCGCCGGAAATGACCGAGGCCACTTGCGTCACCTGTCACGACGCGGAACAACTGCCGCCTGATCAGATCCCCCTGCTCGTCACTGGCATGAGGCTCTATCGAGAAAAGAGTTGCGGCTCCTGCCACAAACTGGGTGGACGCGGCGGACGTGCTCGGTCCGGCCCTCGACAATGAAGGCGCAAAGACCAAGCACCAGCTCATCATGACGAACCTGAAACCGCCGCACACCACGTGGAGTTGGCAGAATGCCCACTTTCGCGATCCCGGTGGCAGTGGTTCCTGACAGCTTGATGCGCAATCCGACCGTCACTCGGCAGGAAGCGCTGGCGCTGACCGCGTACATGCTCTCGCAGTGGAAGAGGGACGTGCCAGAAAGCTATCTCGCCCCGGACAAGATCGAGCAGAAATACCGCGCCCTCCATCCCCTGCCGCTGACCGGAGAGCAGGTTTACGGGCAGTACTGCGCTGCCTGCCACGGCAACGGCACCTACAGCTCGCTGGGACAAGAAATTCAACCGCTTTATTCCGGCGATTCGCGGCGTTTCTCTGATCTCAACCGCAACTCCCGCGGTATTTCCAAAGCAACATCGAGCAAGGACGTCCTGGCACCCAAATGCCGGCTTGGGGTCCGCACGCGGGCGGGTTGCTTCCCGAGGAAATCACGGGAGTGATCGAGTATCTGCGCGCGGGCGCTTCGGTGGCTCCCGCCGATGGCAGCGCTGACGCTACACGGGGACGCCAGCAACGGTCTTTCACTCTTCCTGAGAAACTGCGCTGGCTGCCACGGCATGAATGGCCGCGGCGGACTGGCACCTGAGATCGGCAATCCGGTGTTCCAACGAGCTGCCACCGACGAATTCATCATCCGCACCATCCGCAACGGCCGCATCGGAACCGCGATGCCTGCATTCCAGCGTCCCGAGTCACCCGCTTTCGGCGATCAGGACATCGCCGACGTGCTCGCTTATTTGCGGACGCTGGGAGAACCAAAAGGTCAGAAAGCGATAGCGCAAAACGCGACTTCGGGAACTCCTGCGGGAGGCAAGCCATGAGCGACAAGAACCAGCCTCAAAAGCCCTTCTCGCGGCGCAGTTTTATCCAAACCGCCGCCATAACGGCCGCCACCCTGGCCCTGCCCGGTTGCTCGCGCAACGAGAAGCCAGTCTTGACCACCTTGACGGGAGACTTTGATCCGCTGCGCGCGTATCCCTATCGCGGCTGGGAAGACCTCTACCGCAAGCAGTGGACCTGGGACAAGGTCGTCCGCTCCACGCATTCCGCCAACTGCACCGGCTCCTGCAGTTGGAACGTCTACGTGCGCAACGGCGTCATGATTCGCGAAGAGCAGGCCGCCGACTATCCGCGCATCTCCGCCGATCTTCCCGACTACAATCCGCGCGGCTGCCAGAAGGGCGCCTGCTTCACCGAGTACGTGTACGGACCGCAGCGGCTGCGCTCGCCGCTGATCCGCGCCGGGCGAGCGCGGCGAAGGCAAATGGCGCAAGGCCACCTGGGACGAAGCGCTGACCCTGGTCGCCGGCAAACTGCTCGACAACATCTACCAGTACGGCCCCGACACCAACACCTACTTCAGCGTGATTCCCGCCATGAGTCCGGTCTCGTTTCTGCGCCGGCTCGCGCTTCGCACACTACACCGGCGGCGTCTTCTGTTCCTTCTACGACTGGTACTGCGACCTGCCGCCGGGCGAGCCGCTCACCTGGGGCGTGCAGACCGAATCCTGCGAGTGCGCCGACTGGTTCAACTCCAAGTACATCGTGCTGTGGGGCAGCAACATCTCGCAGACCCGCATCCCCGACGCCCACTTCGCGTGGGAAGCGCGCTACAACGGCGCCAAGATCGTCGGCATCTCGCCGGACTTCAACTCGTCGATGGTGCACGCCGACCTGTTCCTGCGCCATTCAGCCCGGCACCGATGCCGCGCTCGCCCTGGGAGTAGCCAAGTACATCGTCGACAACAATCTCTACGACGCGCCCTACGTGAAGGAGCAGACCGACCTGCCGCTGCTGGTGGACAAGCGCACCAACCGGTTCGTGCGCGCCGAAGGGATCGACCGACCGGTTCTTCTTCCACGACGCCAAGACCGGCAAGCGGCACGAAGCGCCCGGTTCGATGGGGTCGAAGGAGAAGACCATCGCGCTCAACGGCGCCGATCCCGGACCTGCACTATTCCGATGGCGAAGGTCACCACCGTGTTCGAGCTGATGAAGCAGAAGCTGGCGCCGTACACGCTCGAATCGGTGGCGCAGACCACCGGTCTCGCCGCTCAGCGACATCAAGCAGTTCGCGCACGAATTCGCCACCCGCAAGCCGGCCATGATCATCCACGGCGCCGGGACTCAACCACTGGTTCCACAACGACCTGATCAACCGCTCTCTCATCCTGCTGGTGGCGCTCACCGGGAACACCGGCAAGAACGGCGGCGGCTTCAATCACTACGTGGGGCAGGAGCGCGTCTGGCCGGAGCGCGGCTTCAAGGCGTACGCCTTTCCCGAAGGCGCGCAAGAAGCAGCGCATGCAGAACATGACGCTGTGGACGTACGTGCACTCGTCCAACAAAGATCCCCACCTCTACAACGGCAAGCCCATCGAGCACTACATCGAGGAGAGCAGTCAAGAACGGATGGATGCCGCTCTATCCGAAGAAGCGCGACCAGAAGCCGCGCGCCCTCATCGTGTGGCGCGCCAACTACCTGAACCAGGCCAAGGGCAACGAGTACATCCTGAAGTCGCTGTGGAAGGATCTCGACCTCATCGTCGACCTGAACTATCGCATGGACACCACGGCGCTCTATTCCGACGTGGTGCTGCCGGCGGCCAGCTACTACGAGAAGTCCGACATCAACACCACCGACTGCCACAGCTACATTCATCCCTTCGACAAGGTGCTCGACCCGCTCTACGACTCCAAGCCCGATTGGGAGATCTTCCGCGACCTGGCGAAGAAGATGGCCGAACTCGCGGCCGAGCGAAAGCTCTGCGCCCTTCCACGATCAGCAGTTCGACTGGAACCGCGACTTCACCAAGACCTACGACTTGGAGCGGCAACGGCAAGTTCCAGCAGCCGGAGGACGGCGCCAACTTCATCCTGGATGGCTCGCCCGAGACCAAGGGCATGACCTTCGAGCAACTGAAGCAGCACCCGCAGCGCTTCAAGAAGATCGACGAGGAAGCCTGGAACAGCGAGATCAAGGACGGCCAGGCCTACACGCCGTTCCAGCACCAGGTGGAGAAGAAGCGCCCCTGGCGCACCCTCACCGGGCGGCAGCAGTTCTACCTGGATCATCCCTGGTTCCTCGATTTCGGCGAGCAACTTCCGGTCTACAAGGAGCCGCTCGGTCGACAGCGCCAAGTATCCGTTCTTCTGGAACACGCCGCACGGACGGTGGTCCATCCACTCCACGTGGCGCGACGCGCGCTACCAGTTGCGGCTGCAGCGCGGCATCCCGATTGTCTACATGCACCCGGACGACGCCAAGCGCGCAACATCCAGGACAACGATTGGGTGAAGGTCTTCAACGATAACGGCAGCTTCGTCAGCAAGGTGCAGATTCTGCCCGGCGAGAAGCGCCGGCGCCTCACCATGTATCACGGCTGGGAGCGCTACCTGGGCTTCCTGCAGGGCGGATGGCAATCGCTCACCTGATCAAGATCAAGCCCACCCAGCTCGTCGGCGGCTACGGACACGTCAACTTCAAGCTGAACTACTGGGGCCCCACCGGCAACAACCGCGACGTGAGGTGGACATTGTGAAGTACACGCCGACGGCGGCCGACTGCAGGCATCCGCAGACGGAAAGGGAAGGCTAGCCATGTCGCAACATCAGATCTCGATGGTGCTGGACCTCAACAAGTGCCTGGGCTGCCAGACCTGCACCATGGCCTGCAAGAAACTGTGGACCGACGGCGACGGCATGGACTACATGTACTGGAACAACGTCGAGACCCGTCCCGGCCAGGGCTATCCGCGCAAGTGGGACAAGATCGGCGGCGGCTTCGAAGACGGATCGCTGCGGCCCTGCCCGCTTGCCTACCAAGGAAGACTACGGTCAGACCTTCGAATACAACTACGCCGAGCGCCTCTTTCAGGGCGGCATGCAACCGGTCATGCCCCCGCAAGAGGTCCGCAACACGCCGAACTGGGACGAAGACGTCGGCGCGCTCATGCTGGGCGAGAACTACTACTTCTATCTGCCGCGCCTTTGCAACCACTGCACCAATCCCGCATGTCTCGAAGCCTGCCCGCGCAAGGCCATCTACAAGCGCGCCGAGGACGGCATCGTGCTCGTGGACCAGGAGCGCTGCGAAGGCTACCGCTACTGCATGAAGGCGTGCCCGTACAAGAAGATCTACTTCAACGAACTCCCGGGCAAGGCGCAGAAGTGCATCTTCTGCTATCCGCGTATCGAGAAGGGCGAGGTCAACGCCTGCGCCAAGCAGTGTCCCGGCCGGCTGCGCTTCGTTGGCTTCCTCGACGACCCCGAGTCTCGCGGTCCACAAGCTGGTTCACGTGCACAAAGTCGCTCTGGGGCTGTTCCCCGAAAAGGGCACCGAGCCGAACGTCTTCTACGTGCCGCCATTCAACCCGCCGCGAACGCGGCAGCTACGGCAAGAGCGTGCTCGAAGATCCCCGCATGCCGATGGACTACCTGAAGTATCTGTTCGGACCGGAAGTGAAAGATGTAATCGCGCGTTTGGAGGCGGAACTCACGAAAACGCAGGCAGGCGGGCGCAGTGAGGTACTGCAATTGCTCATCGGGCGCGACGCCGAGACCCGTTTCCACGTCCGGCCCCGGTTGGTGCAGATCCAGTTGTAGGAGAACTTCATGAGAACTCGTCAACTTGTCATCGTCGCATTTGCCCTACTGGTCTCTGCGATGACTTGGGCGCAGACCGGAGCGAAGCCGGCTGCCGGCCAGTCTCTTTCCGTAGCCGCATCATCAGCGAGCGTTGACAGCCTGCTCCAAGGCGGACCTGCCGCGTGGGACCAGATTGCGGTGAAGCGCGTGGCTCTGAACCGCACACCTCCGCTCTATGACACCGACGAACCCGCGACCCTGGAGATTCCGAGCGTTGACGTTCGCACCGCTCGTGCCGGTGGAAAGTTGCTGGTGCATTTGAGCTGGCGCGATCCGTCGCATGACGCGATAACACTGGCGGAAGTCCCCAACACGCCGCCCGAGACCCGCTTCCGCAAAGTCCAGACCGAAGCTGACGACCGCTTCTTCGATGCGGCTGCCGTCATGTTTCCTGCCAAAGCGGATTCCGGCCCGATCGCCCCGTCGCTGCAGATGGGAGATGCCGAGCACCCGGTCGAGATCTACTACTGGAACGCCACCCGCGGCGCGATGCTGATGCAAGCCCAGGGACGCGGCACCACGCGACGTACCGGTCAGAATTTTCCGGCGAGTAGTACCTATCAAAACGGCCAGTGGAATGTGATCTTCGAGTTGCCCGATCTGCCCGCGGGTACGACCGTGGCCTTCGCCGTGTGGAACGGAAGCCAAAAGGACCGCGATGGCCGCAAGTACTTCTCGGTCTGGCACGTGCTGGAGTAGATCAGAAGCCTCAAGAAGGAGTCGCGATGCCGATCATCGCTCCAGAACAGAACACCGTCACCTCGATCGACTGGCAGCAGAACGATCTTTACCGCTTCTTCGCTTTCGTCTTTGCACCGCCGATGCCCGACTGCTTCGATCTTCTGTCGCAGCCGGCCCTGCCGGAGGCGCTACGAAATCTATGGATGCAGCTGGGGTGCGAAGGCGAATTTAAGGGATTCGATTGGTTCGCCAGTTACGAGCAGTACGAATCCACCTATATCGCGCTCTTTGAGGTTGGCATACCCGAGCCGCCCGTGCCTCTATTCGAGTCAGCCCATGACAAGTCTCATCCGGCGCAGAAGATTGCGCTGGAGAATACCTACTTCTACGAGGTTCTCGGGCTCAAGTCGGACCCCGGCCGCGCCGTCCCTGATTACCTTGTCACCCAACTGGAGTTCCTCGCTGCTCTCCGCTATACCTGCGAACATACCTTCGATGAGAGCACCGCTGTTTCGCTCGCGAGAGCTGAGAGTGAATTTCTGGAACGCCACTTATTAAACTGGCTCCCTGCCGCTAAGGCAAAGCTGGACCGGACCCAGGCGCCCGGCTTCCCTGTGCTCATGACAATTCTTGTGCAGTTCCTTGGACACATGCACGAGAGCAACGGAGGCGCCACCGATAGCTGGAGATTCTGAACCTAGGAACATGCCTTGAAAAATCTCGTCATAATTACTCTTGCGGTAGTTTTTGCGCTTGCACTGTTTCCTGTGTCCACGTGGGCGCAGAACGCCACCACTCAACCCTCTGACGAAGGCTTCCTGAGCGACTGGTTCCAGCGGTCGTCACGCGCCGAATCCGAGCAACCTCACTGGGCGGCTCCCATCTTTACCGTGACTCCTCGACTGGTGCAGCAGTTTCGCTATGACCTGGGTTGGCAGTTGAACAGTGGCTTCACCAACGCCAACTATGGCTTCGGCAAGGGGCTGGAATTGATTCCTCTGGACCGCATTGAGCTGTACGTGAGCGCTCCTCCTTACCTCACTCACACCAAACCCGGAGTCAGCGACGGCATCGGAGACATGACTTTCTTGTTCAAGTATCGGGCTGCGGCCGGTAACCCCGATAACGGCAACTACGCAGTCACTGCAATGCTCGCTGCCACGGTCCCCACCGGCACATACACCAACGGTTCCACGGATGCCTCACTTACACCCACACTGGCGTTAGGGAAAGGCTGGGGAAACTTTGACCTGCAAGGTACGGCTGGCGTCACCGTGCCCACTGGCGATGTGAGCCTGCTGGGAACTCCCGTGGTGCTTAATGCCACCGCACAATACCACCTGTTGAAGTATTTCTGGCCCGAGGTCGAGGTCAATTCGACCATGTGGGCCAACGGCAGGAACGATGGAAAAAAGCAAGTCTTTCTGTCGCCTGGATTGGTAGTGGGCAAGCTGCATTTGTGGAGACGGCTAGGTGTCGTTTTTGGCGGAGGCGTGCAGATTGCAGCCACACAGTTCCATGCTTACGAGCACAACTGGGTCACCTCGGTGCGTTTTCCATTCTGATGTGGGGACTGTGCCGCAAATGACTGTGAACGCAGCCAGCTCAAGCTGGCCTTATAAGCAGTATGAGAACACGATCGATCCGAGGCGCTTACGCCTGGCGTGACCTCAGACGTCATGAACAATCCGTATCACCAGTGGACCAAGGGCCTGAGCAAAGAACAGCTCCAGCAGCAACTCGACTTCTATAAGAAGCGGTACAACCAGTAGGTGCTCCAAGTGCATTACCTGAGACTCTGCTACGATCTCTTTCGGTGCTCGGTTGAGCAAGCGAACAGAAGCAGTCTCTGGATCTAAGAACATGAAGCCCTCAAACAAAGTCATCGTTTACGAGAAGCCGACGTGAAGCAAGTGCCGCGAGGTCAAGCGGGTCTTGACTGCGAAAGGCATAGACTTCGAGAGCGTTAACTACATGCAGGAGCGGCTCTCGGCAAATGAGCTGAAGCAGCTATTGCGTGGCGCCGGACTGAGTCCCCAGGATGCGTTACGGACGAACGAAGGCGCGTATCGGCAGCATGTGGCAGGGAAGAATCTGAGCGACGACGAACTGCTCCAGATCATGGCTGAATATCCTGAGTTATTGCAGAGGCCGATTGTGGTGCGAGAGAACAAGGCTGTACTGGCGCGCCCTGTCGACAAGCTCACGGAACTCGGCATCAAGTAAGGCGGCAACGATAGTTCCGTGTCTCCTACCTTCCCTCGAACGAAACTCGTTCAGGATGCCCGATCAGGCGCGCGGCCAGGAACCCACCGAGAACCGCATCGAATGCCAGGCGGAAACCCGGCCACTCCGGCTTCAGAAAAACTTTCTCCAGGTGAGAGTCAGGAAACTCGCGACGTCCATGGCACGGAAAGAGTGGGCGCCGATTCGGTCAGATTTGGATCAGATAAGAAGGCAAGCGATACAGCGGAAGCGTCGGGGGAGGGCCGAACTAGACGCTTCCGCCGCATCATGGATTCCTGCCCGACGCTCGTACCAAAACCTGCGGCGAGCAGGAACCCAATGTTCATCACGCGGTTACGGCTGCTGCCTGTCAGAGGGAATCTCAGTCCTGTAACGCTAACTCCTCTGCGAGATCATTTTGCCGGTCGTGCAACCGCTGCATGGTCCGGTCCATGTCGTGCAAGTGGTCGCGAAGACGATCACGATCCAGGTCGCCCTGCGCCAGTTGTGCACTCAGAGTATCGGACGAGGTTTGGAGCTTCTGCGTTTCACGCTGCACTTGCTGGATCCGCTTGCTCGCGGCGGCCTGCTGTTCCTGCGTCAGCCCGCTGGTAAGCCGGGCCTGTTCCTGCTGCATCGTGCGAATCTGGTTTTGCAGTTGCTGGTGAAGCTGGTTCATCTGCTGTTTGTCGAGTGTCTGCCCCTTGGCCGCGCGCTGCATATCGCGCACCTGGTTGCGCGCCTGCTGCATCGACTGGGTGCAAGTACGAAATTGCTGCTGCTGGGATTGGCTGGCCTGCACACGCATGCGTTGCTGTTGCTGCATTTGTTGTTGCTGCTGCTGTGGCTGACGCGCGCCACCCATCTGTGAACTGCCCATGCCTTGGCCCTGCTGACCCATGCTCGAGCGTCCCTGGCCTCCGGCGCCGCCATGCCCCCCTCCCTGGCCTGCTCCACCTCCGCCCTGGCGCTGGGCCAAGGCGAACGGCACGAGTACGAGGAGTACAGTAATTAAAGTCCTGCGAACAATTGCGTTCATATCCTTTTCTCCTTTCCCGGTTCGGAAGGCCCTCCGGACTATCTTTCTCCGCTAGAGATAACGGCTTTCACGCTGAGAAGTTGCGGACGGCGTTCGGAAAGGTGGCGGTGGCCAGTGCCGAACTGGCACTCTGGTAACAAATCGCTCCCACAATCGGACACTGCCAGAATGGAACACCGGCTCCCCAAAACTTTGCCGATGCCGGTGACATCGATCACCGCGCCACGCGCTCCACGTCTCTTAGGTTCGCAAAAGCGCCTCCCCTAGAGCGGCTCTACCGATTGCCTTCATCAGGAGGAACGACGTATGAGACCGCGACTATCAGCCCCATTTGTGTTCATTGCTGTAATCGTTCTCTTAGCAGGTTCCGTTCCGTCTTTCGCGCAATCCGGCTGGACGACGGTTGTCAACAACGGCGATCTCATGCCGGAAACCGCAAGCTTGTTCAACAGCTACAACCAGCCCTCGGTCAATGCCCTGGGTTGGGTAGTGTTTCGCGCTCGCAGCAAAGGAGGCAGCGGGGAGCCCATTCATGGCATTTACACCAGAAACATGCTGTTTCCCGGCGCCCTCATCAACAAGGTGTTTGACCGCACCTCCACCGTGCCAGATCCAAACAACAACACTTCCACCTTCATTGAGTTCCCCGCTTTCCCACGCATCGATCTGCTGACCAGCACGCTGGCAACGCGCGGTAACTCCCAACCGGTATGGACCTACCTGCTCGAGGATGGAACCGAAACCAAGGCGGGCACATCGGGTGTGTTCGTGAAGAAAGGGACCACCTTCCCGACGGCCGCCACCCAACTCGGAATCGTCCCGGAGTTCTCCCATTTTCAAGTGCCGGGCGCCGCTTCGCAGACCAAGTTCGATCAGTTCCCGGGTGCGCCAGCCGTGAGCGATCCCCGGATCGTATTTAAAGGCAACTACACAGAAAGCGACCTGGGGAAAACCGGCGTGTTCTACCGCGACATTTCCAGTAGCGGCGGACTCGCACCGGTCCAACTGATCGCCAATACCAGCAGGCTCATCCCCAACCAGCCAAAGGGCGGGACTGCGACGTTTGGCTCCACCGCTCCGCCCAGCGCCGCCTTAGGTTTTGTTGTGTTTGCCGGGTTCGACAACGAGGACAATCCGACCCTGGGCGGAATTTACTGGGCGCCTCTCAAACCGTCTCCCACTCTCACCACGCTGGTTGGCATTGGCTCCAAGGTCCCCGGCGAAACCGCCGGCACAACTTTTTCGCGGTTTGGCGAGAGCCTGGCTTTTGATGGCCGGAATGTGGCCTTCTGGGGGGCGTGGGGCGCTGACACCAAGACCATCACGCTGTATTGCCCCACCGACGGCAACAAAGACCTGCTCGCGTACTGCAATGAGCAGTATCCCTCCGGTTACGAGGTGGAAGTGCCGATCCATCAGGGTATCTTTGTCTATGACACCCTGCTCCGCAAGCTGACTTCTCTGGCGAAATCGCCGAACGACTTCGACGATTTCGTCTACTGGACCTTCTCCGGAAAGGTGCCGGGAACCGGCGGAGCCGACGATGGCGAACCGGCGCGCTGGCGCTCATCCGCCTTCACCGCCGTCTCCGGTCGGATCCTTACGTTCCAGGTGGTCTTCAAAGCCAGCCGGGCCGGCATCAACGGCATCTACTACACCGTCGGACCGAAATCGACTCCGATTACAACTCTCATCGATACCACAATGCTCGGCATCAGTGTCGATCCCGAGGCCCCGCTCGGATCTACAGTCACCTCCGTCGGTATCGAGCGTGAAAGTTTCCGCTTGGGATGGCTGGCGCTCACCGCCAGCATGCTGGACGCGACCACCTCGGAAAGCTGGGGAGAGGATTTACCTCCGGTACATGCCCTGAAGCGCCTTTGTGATGAGGCAATCATCCCCGGCAAGCAAAAAGCTGTCGGGGATTTTTTCATGTCTCGGCGTCGCGGGATTCGGCGGTACGGTCGGAGAACACTCGGAAACGCAAAGGATTTTGGGCACAGTTTTGGAGCGCTCCTTTTCGATTCGAAGCGCCTGTTTTCCGCCCCTTCTCAGGCGCGGTTCGTTCTTACCTCCCCATCCAGTTCAGAGTAGCGGCGGAGCGCACAGATTGAACTGGTTAACCTCTTCGCACGCTTGGCAGTGATGGCGATCACGGCGTGGCAGCACAACCGCCATCATAGTTGTAGATGTCCTCTCCGTCGGCGAGCAACCAGTCCGCCAGCGGGCTCGCACCGGCAGCCTTGGGCAGGGCATGCCTCCCACCAAGCGCGAGATACCCAAACAAGGCTGTCCTCTCGGGGTACGCGAATCCATACCAGCAGGTTGATCGTCGACACTTTGAGATGGATCGAAAGGGAGGAGCTATGAAGCTATCCAGCATCATCCTGTCTATCCTTGCACTGGCCATCGTTGCGGTCATGCTTTGGACTTTTGGACCTTTCCATGCGCGTCACACAACGGCTGCGGGTGCAACCGTCTATGACCCAGCGCGCGAGGTGGAACTGAAAGGCGTAGTGAGAGAGGTGCAGACATTCGCCTGTCCAGAGAGCGACGGGCAGATGGGCGGCCACCTGATCCTGCAAACATCTGCCGGATCAATCCAAGTGCATCTGGCGCCCACCCGATTGATGGTCAGCCAAAACCTGTCATTCGCGCCCGGCGATGAGATCACAGTGGTGGGTTCCGAGGTGCGCGTTCTCGATAGGTACGATGTGATCGCGCGGCAGATCCGCCGCGACAGCGGGACTGTGACTCTTCGTGATCAGGAAGGTAAGCTCATTGAGACGCACCAGCCTGCGCAATGAGAAGCACCGAACTCCGGCTCGACTCGAGCGGTAGAGAAACCGCAGCCTGTTGCAGGAAGCCTTCCTGCCCAGAGCTTGCGAGCCGCACGGTGGGCGTCGTCATTAGGAGGTGTTCCATGCGACATAAGACTGCAGATGTATTAACCGCCAATCCCGGCGGAAGCTCCCTCGAATTAACCGAGGACATTATTCGTGCTCGGGCCTATCGCTTTTACGAGGAACGGGGATGTGAAGACGGTCACGCGCTCGAAGATTGGCTCCGGGCAGAAGCGGAAATAGTTGGAAAGAAACCCGCCGCTGCTGAAGGAAGGGATAAAGATACGGAAGGCGGGATCATGGCGGCAGTAGCGTAAAAGCCCCGGTTGTTTACTTTCGCCGATTTTGGCAGGGCACCCGATCCGATCCGCGAATGCACTGCCCGCTGTACGGTTGGTTTGCCCCGCGAAGAAGACCGCTGGTTTTGCGATTGCGGACGTGAGTGGAACACGTTCGACACGGGAGCGGTATGTCCCGCCTGTCTCCACTTGCGAGAACAAGCTTCGACCCTGCTATTTGACCGCGAACACCGCATGACCGACAAAAAATCCGTTAATGCTGACCTCCACTTGGTACCTACCGACACCTAACGCCGACGCTGCGAGATTGTAGTCCACCCGCAGGCCGATACCATCAATCCGGATATTTACACCGCAACTACTGGTGGGCACAAAATTGGGCACACCTAAGAAATTGCCCGCGCGGGTCACGGCGGCATGATCCGCGACGCAAGGCTGCAAGCGAATGAGTGTGTGGAGTTTAGCTTGGTGCCGGGAGGGGGAGTCGAACCCCCAAGACCCGAAGGTCGGCGGATTTTGAGTCCGCTGCGTCTGCCAATTCCGCCATCCCGGCCTGGGTGTTTCTGCGCAGAACCTAAGATTAATGGACCCTTCCGTCGTTTGCAACCGCGCCGTGCCTCAGTTTTGTGGACAGGACGGACGCCGGCGTGCTCGGACGCGAAACCCGGCCGCCGCAATCCGCAGACAGGCTGTTACTGTCTGCCATCTCCTTGTCTCCAGACTCCGCGATGTTAGTCATTTCCTTGCTTCGCCCGTCTCAACGATAGGGTCAGCGAACATGCCTCACGGACACAGCCTCGAAG
This sequence comes from Terriglobia bacterium, assembly GCA_963840615.1. Taxonomy (GTDB): domain Bacteria; phylum Acidobacteriota; class Terriglobia; order Terriglobales; family Acidobacteriaceae; genus DATFTE01. The sequence continues at coordinate 80,068 of CAWJAA010000029.1, read as the reverse complement.
GTTCTCCCATGTTCCCCGCCGAACGTGTGGGATCGTCGCTCGAGCTTGGCTCTGAAGGCGGCGCGGTGCCGTGTGGATTTGCGCTACGTTCCCTGGGGCAGGTGTTGGCATCCTGGCGCTCGGAAATCACCTCTCTTCCCACCATCCGCCGGCTCTCCGAGCGCGTATTGCGCCGACGCCGCCATCCGAACGGCTCGGACTCAGTAGTGCCGCTGCATTTGGAAGAGGCTCAATTGCTGGCTTTCCTCGATGGCGAACTCTCGCGCCCCGGGCGCGAGCAGGTGTCGGCCCATCTGCAGGGTTGCTGGAGTTGTCGCTGCAGTCTGCGCGAACTGCGCGCCAATATCAACGCCTTCCTCGCCCAACGGGAAAAACAGATGCCGGACACGTCCGCAGCATCAGAACAACGTATTTGCGAGCTGCGCCAACGTTTGACACAGAGAGTGCAGAGATCGCCAGCCGAGATGGCGGGCTAACCGGCAGACTTATCCCAGGCTCCCGAAAACCACGTGTTGCCTACGCCTCAACCGGAGTCTCCTTTACAAATGGCAACTGAGCCTGCTGCCACGCATCGAAGCCTCCCTTGACATTGATGAGGTTGCGGTATCCGGCGCGCTGCAGAAGGCTACAGGCAATCACGCTGCGGTAACCGCTCTTGCAGTGAACGGCCAGGGGCGTATCCCGATTAAGATCCGGCAGCGCGGCCTGGAAATGGTCGAGCGGAGCCCAATCCGCGTCGGCGATGTGTCCAGCCTGCCACTCAGGTTCGCGGCGCACATCCAACACTTGTAGTGCCCCGGACTGCACCCGCTGCCACAAGTCCTGCACCGAGATCTGTGGCAATGCTGCAAGTTCCATGCCGGGCTGCTTCCAACCGGCGATTCCGTCTGCCAGATAACCCAGCGCGCCCTCAATGCCCACGCGCGCCAGGCGCATGCGGGCTTCGGTGATTTGTTCGGCAGAATCCGCGATTAACACTGACCGTGAAGCCAGCCCGAGCAAGGTTCCGGCCCAGGTGGCGAACTGCCCCGACAACGCAATATTGATCGAACCCGGCACATGCCCTTCGGCAAACACGTCGCCAGGACGCACATCCAGAGCGATCAATCCCTCAGCCATTAGAGACTGCAATTCGGCGGCAGAAATCGCGGGTAATTCCGGCAACTCTGCCAGCGAGCGCGCCCCTTCGCGATTGATCTCCGCATCCTGCAGAAAATAGTCCGGGCGGGCGGGAAGATTGCTGGTCAACTCCTTCACGAATGCTTCCCGGCTCTTGATTTGCAAAGCGTAGTTGGTAAGCCGCTCGGTGCCGATGGTGGAAGAACGCTCGGCCCGCATGTTCTTTCCGCACAATGATCCAGCCCCGTGCGCGGGATAGACCGCCACGTCGTCCGCCAAAGTCATCAGCTGGTTGTGCAGGCTGTCATAAAGCATGCCTGCCAGTTGCTGGGGCGTGTGATTCCGGGAAAGATCGGGACGGCCCACATCTCCCAGAAACAAAGTGTCCCCGGTCAACACCGCCCATGGCCGGTCAGATTTCTCTTCGTCGGTCAGCAGCAGGCAAACACTTTCCGGCGTATGGCCGGGTGTTTCCAGAATTTGCAGCCGCACTTTGCCGACCCGCAACGCGAACCCGTCGCGCACCTCGACGTGGGGAAAGGCAGCCCCGGCCTGCGCCCCGATGTAGATTTTTGCTCCGGTTCGAGCCGCCAGCTCTTTATGCCCCGACACAAAGTCGGCGTGCAGATGGGTTTCGAAGACGTGACGGATTGTGAGGCCGCGCTCGGCGGCCGCCTGCAGATAAATATCCACGTCGCGCTGCGGATCGACCACTACCGCTTCTCCCTCGGACCCGATCATGTATGAGGCATGCGCGAGACATCCCAAGTAGAACTGTTCAAAGTACATACGTTTGCTCCACCTCATTGATTCCGGCTTTATCAGAGCGCTTGGGGTGCACCGTCAAAAACTGACCTTTTCCGGGACGTATTCTGGGCTAGAATGGCAGGCATAGTTTAGCGCATCCTTCGTCAGATCGGCCAACCACAATCAATTTCGAACGCGCCCGCCCCAGGGAGGTTTTACCCGATGTACCGGCCGTATGGAAACAGCGCACCTCATTCCAATCCTCTGCTGGACGTGGAATTGACCATCCGCGGTCTGACGCAGGATTTTTGCACAGCGTTCAATACCGGAAACTACGATCAGGCTTCCACCCTGTTCACCGCCGACGGGGTCTACATGCCTCCGAACCGCGAACCGGTCCAAGGTCCGCGGGCGATTGAGAGGCTTTTGCGGCAATACGGCGAGCGGGGATACCAGGACCTGCGCCTGGAAACCATCCGGGTTGACTATGCTGGAGACATCGCGGTCGAGGTTGGACGCTACACCCTCGCCATCCACCAGCCGGATGGAACCATGGTCGCCGATCGCGGAAAATTCATGCATGGGTGGCGGCGTCTGGGGGCGTGGCTCATCATCGCTGACTCCTGGAACAGCAATTTGCCAACCGGTGCGGTCTAGATTTCTGCCCCAGGCCGCATCATGAATCCTGGTGCACAATTGCTCGCTCCGCCCGAGCGAGCTAGAGTGGGGGCGATGAACCCTCCGGCAGAACGTCAGCCCGCCCCCGTGCAAGCAGCCGTGGAGCGGAATGTCCCCGCCCCCAACCCCTCCAGCTTCTGTCCTAACTGCTCCGCCCAACTCAAGGAATATCGCTGCAAGCTCAGCTGTCCACGCTGCGGATTCTATTTGAGCTGCTCGGATTTCTACTGAACAAGCTGCCGGCCCTCAGCGTCAGCCCATCCTTGCGACCCAACCTGACACCGGCCGCGCCTGCATCTACAATAGACGGCAGGCATATAAACTTCGTTTATCAGGAGATTGGAATGCAACGCAAAGCCAGTGCGGTGTGGAAGGGCGGCCTCAAGGATGGCAAGGGCGCGGTTTCGGCAACCAGTGGAGTCCTGTCGAACACTCCCTACTCGTTCACCACACGTTTTGAAAACACTCCCGGGACGAATCCCGAAGAATTAATCGCCGCGGCTCATGCGGCTTGTTTCTCCATGGCTCTGTCAGGGCAGTTGGGCGCCGCGAATCTCACCGCGGAAAGCATCAATACCAGCGCCACCCTCACCATGGAAAAGCTGGAGGCGGGATGGACGATTACCGCGGTTCAGCTGGACGTCGTTGCCCGCGTGCCCGGTGCAGACGCTGCCGCCTTTCAGAAAGCGGCCGACACGGCGAAAGCCGGCTGTCCGGTCTCCAGAGTGCTGAAGGCCAACATCACCATGAATGCGAAGCTGGAAAATTAAGTTTCTGGGCGGCAGGCTTCGGGTAGAAACGGATTGTCTACCTGAAGCCTGACGCTCGAAGCTCGAAGCCTGGCCTCGTGGTATGGTAGATTTTTATGTCGAACCCGCGTCAACAACTCCTGCGTTTGCTGGCCTCCAGGTCTTTCCGCCTGGGCGACTTCAAATTGTCGTCCGGCTTGAAAAGCGACTACTACGTGGACTGCCGCACTACCACGCTCAGCGCTAAAGGCTCGAAGCTCACAGGGCAGGTGTTTCTCGACGAAATCCGCAGTCGTGTCTGGAAACCGCAGGCCATTGGCGGGCTCACCATGGGAGCCGATCCCATCGTGTCCGCCGTCTCGCTGGTGAGCGGCGAGATCGACGGCTTCCTGGTGCGCAAGGCTGAGAAGGAGCACGGCACCGGCCAGCGCATCGAAGGCTTTCGCGAGAAAGGCGCACGCGTGGTCATTGTCGACGACGTCTGCACTACCGGCGGCTCGACCGTCCAGGCCATCCGGGCAGCGCGCGAATTTGGATTCAACGTGGTGGGCGTCATGTGCCTGGTGGAGCGGGAAGAGGCCGGCGGGCGTCCGGGCGTCGAGACCGCGGCTGCTCCGGCGCCGTTCATCTCCATCTTCACCGCCACAGACGTGCGCAAGGAACACAGGCTGCAGAATGACGAAACCTCGCCGGGCATCCCCGCGGTGAACGGCTGATTCAATTCCTGGTGGTTCGGACTGATAAAGAAATGATCCAGACTCTGGAATGGACTGACTCGGGCGTACGCTTCATCGACCAGACCAAGCTGCCTACCGAAGAAACCTACGTCAACTGCAAGACCTACGAGCAGGTTGCGGACGTGATCCGCAACATGGTGGTGCGCGGCGCCCCCGCGATTGGCGTGGCTGCGGCCATGGGCATCGCGCTGGGCGTAAAGCATTCGAAAGCCGAATCCGCCGGCGAACTGAAACCGGATTTCGACAGAATTTGCGACCTGATCGGCAAGACTCGTCCCACGGCGGTCAACCTGTTCTGGGCGATCCGCCGCATGCGTGACAAGTTTGAGCTGCTGCGAGTGCGTCCCCTGCCCCAGATCAAGCAAGCCCTGATTGACGAAGCCGTCCGCATGCACGCGGAAGATATCGCCGCCAATCAAGCCATGGGCCGTTACGGTGCGACTCTAATGCCTGCCAGCGGCGGCGTGCTCACTCACTGCAATGCCGGAGCCCTCGCCACCTGCGGCTACGGAACCGCGTTAGGCGTCATCCGCGCGGCGGTCGAGCAGGGAAAGAAAATTCACGTCTTCGCCGACGAGACTCGTCCCTTCCTGCAAGGCTCGCGGCTGACGGCGTGGGAACTGATGAAAGACGGCATCCCCACCACCGTCATCTCCGATAACATGGCGGGAGCGATGATGAGCCAGGGCAAGATCGCTGCGATCGTCGTCGGAGCCGATCGCATTGCCGCCAATGGAGACGTCGCCAACAAGATTGGAACCTACACCGTCGCCATCCTCGCGAAAGAACATGCGATCCCCTTTTATGTTGCGGCTCCCTTTTCCACCATCGATATGGAAACGCCCGACGGCAGCAAGATTCCCATCGAGCAGCGCAACCCGCGCGAAGTCACGCACATCGCCGGCAAGCAGATGACGCCGGACGGAGTGGAAATCGAAAATCCCGCCTTCGACGTGACTCCGGCGAAATACGTGACCGCCATCATCACCGAGCGCGGTATCGCGCGCGCCCCCTACGAAGATGCGCTAAGAAGACTGGCGGAGGAGAGTGCGGTTGTTGGTCATTAGCTTTAGCTCTTAGCTCTTAGCTCTTAGCTCTTAGCTCTTAGCTCCGAAGCCATGGACTGCTGCCGTCGCGAATCATCTCGAGTAGTCGCTAAAAGCTAATGGCTAAGAGCTAAAAGCTGCTTTCTATGTTTCCCGTCACCCAATCGCAAATCACTTTCGAGAGCGGTGGCAAGCCGATCCGCCTGGACGCCTTCCTCCCCGGCAATAACGGCCAACGCTTCCCTGCCGTCATCAGCCTCTATGGTTCGGGTGGCGGTTTTGCCGGCATGACCGAACCTGCCAGCCTGCTCGCCAGCCAGGGATTTGCCGTCTACATCCTGCACTACTTCGACCGGACCGGAACTTCCTTCGCCGACAAAGACACCATCTTTCGCCATTTCCCCATCTGGGTAAAGACCCTATGGGACGCGGTCAGCCACGTCGAGAAGCAGGCGCAGGTAGATCCCGAGCGCATCGGATTGCTGGGCTTTTCGCTGGGCGCTTACCTGTCGCTCTCCGACGCCGCGGTGGATAAGCGGGTGCGGGCCGTGGTCGAGTTCTTCGGCGGGCTTCCCAAGGAAATGAAATTCTTTATGCGGAGGCTGTGTCCGGTACTCATCCTGCACGGCGATGCCGACACTACTGTCCCGGTGGAAGAGGCCTATCACTTGCAGAAGATCCTGGAGAAAAAGAGCATTCCCTACGAGATGCAGATCTATCCCGGAGCGGGCCACGGCTTCAGCGGCGACGTGGGGCGCGACGCGGGAATGCGCTCGCTGGCATTCCTGAAAAAGTATCTGGCCGATTGAATTCCTGCAAGCCGGCTTGACCGGGGTGAACTTTCTGCCCGGCTCCGGCGTATATTCCTCTAGCGGTTGTGCGGAGGTCTCACGATGTTGACTTTCCTGCTCTGGTGTCTTCTTTTCGTGATGTGCTGGCCTCTGGCTCTGTTCGCCCTCGTCCTGTATCCCTTTGTCTGGCTGATACTTCTGCCCTTCCGCCTGGTAGGCATCGCCGTCCACGGCGTGCTGGAACTGGTGTGGGCGCTCGTCATGTTGCCCGCTCGTCTGCTGAGTGCGCCGTTTCGCGCCGTCCGACTCTAGTCGCGTGGGGATAGCCGCCCTCGGCTGCCCGGACTTTCCAAAGGCGATGGGTGCGGGGGCCTTAGCCCTTCATCCCAACCGGCTGGCGCTCAAGTCTCTCGTACACTTCTTCCGCCCGTCGTAGAGCTTCCTGAACGTTTTCGCAGATGTTTTCCGGCCCGATTAAATCCTCGAATTCCCCCTGATGAATCACGGTAGCCGGCTGTTCCCGGGCGCCGCACAGAATCAGCGTCCGCTTGCTTTCGTGGAGCTTCTTCGCGACCTCTTCCAGCGCGAACAGTCCGGTCGCGTCGATGGCCGTCATGTTGCGCAGGCGGAGAATCACCACCGGTGGAAGTTTGTGGATGTTCTCCATCACCACCTGCAGCTTGTCGGTGGCCCCGAACAGGAACGGCCCGTGAATGCGAAATATGGTGGCGTAGTAGGGAATATCTTTATCCTGCAAAATATGGACGCGCCCATCTTCCACATAGTCGTCGGTGACCTGCGACACGGTGGTGGTGCTGGCCACGCGGCTGATGAACAGCAGGGCCGCAAGAATCATGCCCGCTTCCACCGCCACGGTGAGATCCGCGAACACCGTCAACCCAAAGGTGACCAGCCAGATACTGATATCGGTCTTGGTCAATTTCAGTAATTGCGGAATTTCGCGCCACTCCCCCATGTTGTAGGAGACCACCATCAGAACCCCCGCCAGCGCCGCCATCGGCACATAGCTCACCAGCGGCGCCGCGAACAACAGAATGCACAGGAGGGTGAGGGAATGAATAATCCCGGCCACCGGAGACTGCGCCCCGGAACGAATGCTGGTCGCGGTGCGCGCAATCGCACCCGTCGCCGGCAATCCTCCGAACATCGGCGAAACCACGTTGGCCACTCCTTGCCCAATCAGTTCCACGTTGGGATTGTGGCGGTCATTACTCATGCGATCGGACACCACCGCCGACATGAGCGACTCAATGGCCCCCAGCATGGCTACCGTGAATGCCGGCCCCAGCAGACCGTAAATCAGGTCGGTCCGGAACGCCGGTATCTGCAGATGCGGCAGGCCACTGGGGATTCCCCCGAACCGCGTGCCAATGGTTTCCACGGGAAGCTTGAACAGCACTACCGCCGCCGTCGACAAGAGCACGCCCACAATCGGCCCCGGGATGCGGGGCGAGACCACGCGGCACAGGATCATCACCAGCGCGGTCCCGGCCGCGATGGCCGCCGCCGTGTAGGAAAGAGTCGGCAAGCTTTTGCCCAGTTCCTCCATTCGCAACCAGAACACTCCCGGAACCTTGTCGATCTTCAATCCGAGAAAATCCTTGATTTGGGTGCTGGCAATCAGAATGGCAATTCCGTTGGTGAAGCCGATGACCACCGGACGCGGAATATACTTCACCGCCGTTCCCAGCCCGGTCACGCCCATCACCACCAGCAGAATTCCGGCCATCACCGTACACATGAAAAGACCACTCACTCCATGCGCGGCAACGATGCCCGCGATCACCACGACAAAGGCTCCAGTCGGGCCGCCGATTTGCGTTTTGGAGCCGCCCAGAAGCGAGATCAGAAACCCGGTGACAATCGCGCAGTAGATGCCGGCTTGCGGGGTGAGCCCGGAAGCGATAGAAAATGCCATGGCCAGCGGCAGGGCGACCAAACCCACCGTGATGCCGGCAATCACGTCGTGCGTAAACTTGTTCCGGTTATAGTCCCGCAGGCAAAGAACGGACTTCGGAAGCCAACGCTCCTCAGAGAAAGTGGTGACCATTTTTCCATTATGACAGGGGAATGGGGTTCGGAAAATGTTACTGACGGCACCCGCAGCACGGTCTCGCTCGATCCCCAGGTTTTTTGGGCGCTCTCGTCATGCTGTCGCTGCGGTTCTGACGGGGCGTGGATGATGGAGGGAAGAATCAGCAGGCGGTCTAACCCCGCGACAGCGGGAAAGGAGTGGAAAAGTATCTTCTGGACCCGCCAGGTCAGGGCTCCATCGTTTTGACGTGGGGAGCCACAATCAGGGTCGCCTCGGTCGCCTGCTGCACCTCGCTGGCGGTCAGGCCGGGAGCGATTTCCTCCAGAACCAGCCCAGCCGAGGTCACATTGATGACCGCCATCTCGGTGACGATGGTGTTCACCACCCGCACCCCGGTCAACGGCAGCGTGCACTTTTTCAGAATCTTCGGTTGACCATCGCGATTGCTGTGCTCCATCGCAATGATGACGCGGCGCGCCCCGGCCACCAGGTCCATGGCTCCGCCCATGCCTTTTACCATCTTGCCGGGAATCATCCAATTGGCCAGGTTGCCTTCTTCGTCCACTTCCATCGCGCCCAGCACGCTCAGGTCAATGTGTCCGCCGCGAATCATGGCAAAGGAGTCGGCGCTCGAGAAATACGCTGTGCCCGCAATCTCGCTGACGGTTTCTTTGCCGGCGTTGATCAGGTCGGGATCCACTTGCTCTTCGAGTCGGGTACGGGCCGATACCCAGCATGCCGTTCTCGCTCTGCAGGATCACATCCATGCCGGCGGGCACATAACTCGCCACCAGGGTGGGCATGCCGATCCCCAAATTCACATAGAAACCATCGCGCAGTTCGCGGGCGATGCGCTTCACAATCCGCTCGCGCTTCTCAACATCTTTGCCGGGCTTGGCGGAAGTAGACATGGGGGTCACTCGGTACGCGCTGCTTTTCTAACGGTTCTCTTCTCAATTCTCTTCTCAAATAACTCGCCTTGGAAAATGCGTTTCACGTACACGCTCGGGGTATGAACCATGTCCGGCTCCAATTCTCCGGGTTCCACCAGGTGTTCGACTTCGGCGATGGTGACTTTGGCCGCGGTGGCCATCATGGGATTAAAATTGCGCGCCGTCTTGCGATACACCAGGTTGCCCCACTTGTCGCCCTTCCACGCCTTCACGAAAGCGAAGTCGGCTCGCAACGCATGCTCCAGCAGAAACTGACGGCCATCGAATTCGCGCGTCTCTTTATTCTTGGCCACCATGGTGCCCACCCCGGTGGGCGTAAAAAATGCCGGGATCCCCGCCCCGCCCGCCCGGATGCGCTCCGAGAAAGTTCCTTGCGGCACCAGATCGAGTTCAATGCGGCCTTCGAGCACCATCTGCTCCAGCAATTTGTTTTCGCCGACGTAGGTCCCGATGTGCTTGCGAATCTGCCCAGCCGCCAGCAGCAGACCCATTCCGAATCCGTCCACACCCACGTTGTTGCTGATCGTGGTGAGATTCTTTGTGCCCTTCTTCACCAGAGCGCGAATCAGGTTCTCGGGGATCCCGCAGAGGCCGAACCCGCCCACCATGATGGTGGCGCCGTCAAACACATCGCACACCGCCTCGTCCGCGCTGGCTACGACCTTGTTCATAGCGGAAGCGATTGTAAACGAAAACTGCAGGATTGAATCACCGGATCATTGAATCATGGGGCATTTCTATTCCCTTAATCACTCAATCTCTTAATGTTTCAATTCTTCTTTGGCTTTCCCAAGGGACTCTTCTTCAGATGGTGGGCCTGTTCGAATTCCAGGGCCAGTTCCCGCGTGTCCAGGTTCTCGCGAATATGGGCCAGGCGCTGTTCCATACTCAACAGGGCCTGCTGAATGTTCTTCTTGTTGGTTATGGCAATGTCCCGCCACATCGAGTAGGGGCTGCCGGAAATACGGGTCATCTCGCGCAATGCCCGTCCGCCCGCCTCCAGCAGCGGCGCTTCCTGTCCAAACTCCTCCACCAAAGCCGCCGCCAGTGCGGTGGAGATCATCTGCGGCAAGTGGCTGATCCACGCGCACAATTCGTCGTGCTGCTGCGCCCCGATACTAGCGATGCGGGCGCCCATGCACTCCACCCACTCCAGAAATTCACCCGCCAGTCCGGCATCCGGATTCTGTCCCGGCACCGGCGTCAGAAACCATGCCGCTCCCCGAAACAGGTCGGGATCGGCGAACTCCATGCCCGACTGCTCTTTCCCCGCCATGGGATGTCCAGCCAGAAAACGCTGGCCAACGTTCTTTCCGAACACTGATTTGGCTTTTGCCACCACGGCAGCTTTGGTGCTGCCCACATCGGTGAGAAGGGTCTTGGCGGGAAGAATCGGCCCGATGCGCTCGATCTGTTCGATAATCGCACCCACCGGGGTTGCCAGCAGCACCACATCGCTGCCACGCACTGCATCCACCGGATGAATGTGCCCCGCGTCAATGGCTCCCTTACCGCGCGCCCGGTCGAGCACCGGCTGCCGGTCACAGCCAATCACCCGACCCTTGAATCCGTACTTCCTGAGAGCCAGGCCAAACGATCCGCCAATCAACCCCGTACCGACGATCGTGATCTGGCGAATCGACATGGAATTTACGATTGACGATTTACGATTGACGATTGCATGGGTGGTTGAATGCGACAATCGTAAACCGTACTTCGTAAATCAGCGCCACTCCGCGGAAGTGTCGCTGATCACGCCATCTTCCGCCCCACCGCGGGCGCGATCATGCGCAACTCATCCATCAACTTCGCGAACTGCGCGGGAAACAGAGACTGCGCTCCGTCCGACAACGCCCGGTCGGGATCGTGGTGGACTTCGATCAACAAGGCATCCGCTCCAGCGGCCAGCGACGCGCGGGCCATGGGCGGAACCTTGTCCCGCAATCCCGTGCCGTGCGATGGATCGGAAGTCATGGGCAGGTGCGAAAGCTTTTGAATGATGGGAATGGCCGATATATCCAGCGTGTTGCGGGTGTAGGTCTCGAAGGTGCGGATACCGCGCTCGCACAAAATGACTTCGTAGTTGCCGCCCGCCATGATGTATTCCGCCGACAGCAACAACTCTTCGAGCGTAGCGGCGATCCCGCGCTTCAGCAGCACCGGCTTTTTCACCTTGCCCAGTTCGCGCAGCAGGTTGAAGTTCTGCATGTTGCGCGCGCCGACCTGGAAGATGTCGATATATGGCAGCATCATGGCGATCTGCGAGATTTCCATGACTTCGCTGATCACCAGCAGGTTGAAGTGGTCGCCGGCCTCGCGCAACAGCTTCAATCCTTCCAGCCCCATGCCCTGAAACGTGTAGGGAGAACTGCGCGGCTTGAAGGCCCCGCCCCGCAGCACCCGCGCTCCCGCCTTCGCCACTTGTCCGGCGACATTGAACAATTGTTCGCGAGACTCGACCGAGCACGGACCGGCCATCACCACAACTTCGTTGCCGCCGATTTCGAGCCCATTGGCGAACTCTATGATCGTCCCTTCCGGACGGAAGCTGCGTCCGGCGAGTTTGTATGGCGCACTGATGCGGTGAACTTCCTGTACCCCGGAGAGCACTTCGAGATTGCGGGTGTCGAAGTCAATGCGCGCTCCGACGGCGGCCAACACGCTCTGCCGCGCCCCGGTGGTGCGATGGACGGAGAAGCCCATCCTCACCAGGTGCTCAATCACCTGCTGAACTTGCTCTTCAGTCGCGGTTTCTTGCATGGCAACAATCATAAGAATTCAGACGCCGGACCTCAGCCGTCCGCTTTTCAGTCGTTCACATCCACATCCAATTCCGTGTCGCCATCGGATGCGGTGGCCGCTTCGGGCGCAATCTCTTCCCGCTGGATCTGGCGCATGATGTCCATGATGCGCTCGTAAATACGAATCAGATCCTGATCGGGCAGCGGGCCCCGGTTGACTCTTTTCGCGTTGGCGAAAACCGATTGCTCGCGATCGGGTTCGTAGATGGGCATCCCGGCCGCGCGTTTGAGCTTGCCAATCTCGTGCGCCGCCTGCGCCCGCTGGCTCAGTAACTCCACCAGCTGGCGATCCAGTTCATCGATTTTCTTGCGCCAATCGGAAATGTCCATAAACCAGTCGTTGGTCTTCCGTCGCCAGCCTTCAGCGATTTCCGCCAGTCAGGGTAGAGATTTCCCCTTCAGCCATTCTCGGCTGACCACTGACAGCGGATGACGGTAAGCTGCTTTATGAATTGTGCCACAGCCTCGGCTTCCTTGCCCGGATTCCGCTCGATGGTTTCCACGATCGCGCTGCCCACCACCGCGGCATCGGCGAATTTTCCAACCGCTGCGAACTGTTCCGCGGTGGAAATACCAAATCCCACGGCAATGGGCAACTTCGTATGTTTGCGCAGCCGCCGTACCAGGTCTTTCGCGTCTTCAGACAATTGCGAGCGCGCTCCGGTGACCCCGGTGCGGGCCACCGCATAAACAAACCCGGTCGAAACCTGCGCGATCTGCTTCAGACGCGCATCCGGACTGGTGGGCGCCGCCAGAAAGACCGTCGCCAGATCGCGCTTCCGCATTTCCTTTCGGTACTCGTCCGCTTCTTCGACCGGAAGATCGGTAATCAGCGCACCATCCAGTCCCGCGGCTCTCGCCACCTGGCAGAATTTCGAAAGGCCCATGCGCAGGACGGGATTCAAATAAGAAAACACAATCAGTCCGGCTGATTGCGACTGCTGTCGTATTTCCGCGGCCAGAGTCAACACTTGCGCCAGCGTCGTTCCCTTGGCCAGCGCCCGTTCGCTGGCACGCTGGATCACCGGGCCATCGGCCACGGGATCGCTGAACGGCACGCCCAGTTCAATCACATCCGCGCCCGCCTCGATCGCCGCCAGTATCACCTCACGAGTCGTCGCGAGGTCGGGATCGCCGCAGGTGACGTAGGCGACAAGAGCGGGCCGGTTTGGGAAGAGAAGTGGCATGATCTGGAATTGCCAATTGCGCTGCCTCAGGCGTCGAGCTTCAGGTTCTCCCTCAAGATTCCGATGTCTTTGTCGCCGCGACCTGAGATGTTGACGATAACCACCTCAGACTTCTTCATTCTGGGCGCTCGCTTCACCACTTCCGCCACCGCATGCGCCGATTCCAGCGCCGGAATGATGCCTTCGGTGCGCGCCAGCAGCGTACAAGCCTCCAGCGCCTCGGCGTCCGACGCCGGCACGTACTCCGCCCGCGACGTATCTTTCAACCAGGCATGCTCGGGACCAATCGACGGATAATCAAGTCCTGCGGACACCGAGTGGGTGGTCGCGATCTGTCCGCCCGTATCCTGCAGAACGTACGAGTAAGTCCCCTGCAACACGCCTGGCGAACCCCCGCGAAAACGGGCCGCGTGATCGCCAAGCCGCTCGCCGCGGCCTCCGGCTTCCACTCCCACCAGTTTCACTTTCTTGTCTTTGAGGAAGTCATGAAAGATGCCTATCGCGTTCGAACCTCCGCCGACACACGCGATGATCATCGCCGGCAACTTGCCTTCCGCTTTCAGAATCTGCGCCCGCGCTTCCCGTCCAATCACCTTATGAAAGTCGCGCACCATGGTGGGATAGGGATGCGCTCCCAGCACGCTGCCTAACAGATAGTGCGTGTTGCGAACATTCGTCACCCAGTCACGCATGGCCTCGTTGATGGCATCTTTCAACGTCCGCGAACCGGAATTGACGCCGCGCACTTCCGCTCCCAGAAGGCGCATGCGAAACACGTTGAGTTCCTGCCGCCGCATGTCTTCCGTGCCCATGTAAACCACGCACGCAAAGCCGAACAGCGCACACACGGTCGCGGTTGCCACGCCATGCTGGCCCGCACCGGTTTCCGCGATGATGCGGCGCTTCCCCATGCGCTCGGCCAGCAGCGCCTGTCCCAGGCAGTTGTTGATCTTGTGCGCCCCGGTGTGAAGCAGGTCTTCGCGCTTGAGATAAATCTTCGCTCCACCCAATTTCATGGTCAGGCGCTGCGCGAAGAATAACGGCGTGGGACGTCCCGCATAAGTCCGCAGCAATTCGGTAAGACGCGCCTGAAACTTGCGGTCGCGCTTGGCCTTCTCGTAGGCCCGCTCCAGTTCCTCAAGCGCCGCCATGAGCGTTTCAGGAACGTACCGCCCCCCATAGACGCCGAAACGCCCGGGAGTGTTCTCGGTTTTCGGGATGGATGCAGGGGCCATCGTTTAGTGTACTTGATCCGCCTCGCGCACCGCGGAAATGAAGGCCTTCACCTTTTCCGGATCTTTCTTGCCGGGCCGCGCCTCCACACCGGACGCAACGTCGACGCCCCAGGGATGCAGGATGCGCATGGCTTCGGCCACGTTCGCGGGTGTCAGGCCTCCGGCGATGATGACTCGGCCCAAATGTTGGATGATCTCGGTCGCACTTCTTCCCTTCTCCCAGTCAAACGTCTTTCCCGTTCCACCACCGGAGTCGAGCAGGAAGGCGAATTGCAAGTCTGGGCGCCACCTCATCGCCCACCCCTCAGGTCGATCACGCAACATTGAGATCGCGACCATCACCTTTAGTTCTGGCCGGCGCTCTATCAGCAGGTCAGTCACCTGCGGATCTTCGTCGTCTCCGTGCAACTGGACTGCGGTCAGGCCAACCTTGTCGGCCACCGCACAAATCGAATCCTCCAACTGGTTTACGAACACCCCAACTTTCTCCACGCGCGCCGGCAGCTTCGCCACCATCTCCCGCGCCGTCTCCACATCCACTTTCCGCGGACTCTTCTCATAAAACACGAATCCCAGCGCGTCTGCACCAGCCTCGACAGCGGTCAGCGCATCTTCGAGATTCGTGATCCCGCAAATCTTCACCCAGATCATAAGGACAGTTTCGAGTTTCAGGTTTCAAAATTTCCAGAGCCTCGGGAAAGCCCTAATTACATTCCCGTTATTGACGTCATCCCGAAAGCCGGCGCTTTTTAGCCGGCTGAGGGATCTCGCGCGCAGCTCAAAGTACCCGAGAGCACTGCCACTTCACGCCAGATCCTTCGCCCTGCGGGCTCGGGATGACGTCGGGATAAGGATGCATTCGGGCACGGGCCAATGACTTCCGATCACACCACTCGAAACCCGCAACTAGAAACTCGACACTTTCGCCCCGGCCAGCAGGTCCCGCAGCGCTTCCCTCGGCCGTTCCGCTTTCATCAGCGATTCCCCGACGAGAAAGGCCTGATATCCGGCCGCTCGCAAACGGGCAATGTCGGCGCCAGTATGAATTCCACTCTCGGCAACGCTCACCACGTCTTTCGGAATCCTCTCCGCCAGGCGGAATGCCGTTTCCAAATCCACCTGGAACGTCCGCAGATCGCGGCTGTTCACGCCAATCAGGTCGCATCCGGCATCGAGCGCGCGTTGCAGTTCGTCTTTATCATGGGCCTCGCACAGTACATCGAGGCCGAGCTCACGGCTCTTTTTGGCGAGACTCACTAACTCCGGCTGCGCCAGCGCGGCCACAATCAGCAGGATGGCGTCGGCGCGATTCGCCCGCGCTTCCAGCAGCTGGAATTCATCCACCATGAAATCTTTTCGCAGGCAAGGAAGTTGAGTCTCGGTCGAAGCCCTGCGCAGGTTCTCGAGCGAGCCCTGAAAGAATTCTTCGTCGGTCAGCACCGACAAGGCCGCGGCGCCCGCGCCTTCCAGTTCTTTCGCCAGTTTTTCAGGATCAAAGTCCGCGCGAATCAATCCCCGCGAAGGAGAGGCCTTCTTCAATTCCGCGATCACGGCAACGCCCGCTTCGGCGGCCAATTTCAGCCTGGCCCGAAACCCGCGCGGGACATGCTCTTCCGCCTGCTGCTCCAAGGTGAAGCATGTCTGCGGTCCGCCGCGTTTCCGCGACTCGACGGCGGGTGGCAGAGACAATCTGGTCCAGGCCGACGGGCATAGGGGTCCCCTGATTATACGGGACCGCCCGCGCTTAGCTGGTCTTCAGATCTTCGGTCCGCAGCGGCAGTCTCCGCACTCGTTTTCCGGTCGCCGCGAAAACCGCGTTAAACACCGCAGGCGCCACCGTGGGCACACCCGGCTCGCCCACCCCTCCTTGCGGACCGTTGCCCGGCACAATGTAGACCTCAATGGCTGGAGCATCGTTCAGACGCAAGAGCTCGTAGTCGTGATAATTCGACTGTTCGACGCGCCCATTCTTGAAGGTAATCGCTCCGTAGAATGCCGCGCTCAAGGCGAAGCTGACCGCTCCTTCCATCTGCGCCTTGATGGTGTCGGGGTTCACGATCTGTCCGCAGTCAATGGCGCACACTACGCGCTCCACTTTGACCGCTCCCTCTTTCGAGACACTCACTTCCGCAACGTGCGCAATGTAGCTGCCAAACGAATGGTGCGACGCGATGCCCCGTCCTTTACCCGCAGGCAGCGGAGATCCCCAGTTCGAACGTTTCGCCACTTCCTCGAGCACCGCGATCCGCCGCGGATCGCTGGTCAGCAACGAATGCCGGAACTGGTACGGATCTTTCCTGGCCGCATGCGCCAGTTCGTCAATAAAGCTCTCCACCACGAAGGCATTGTGCGAGTGTCCCACCGAGCGGAACCACAGTACCGGCACGCCCAGCTTCGGACTGTTCACCTCAACCGAAATATTGGGGATGGCGTAGATCATGTCCGCCGCGCCCTCGACCACGGTTTGGTCAACGCCGTCCTTCACCAGCATGGAGAAAGGCGTTCCCGAGAGAATGGACTGCCCCACCATGGTTTGCGCCCATGCCACCGGCTTCCCATCCGCATCCAGCCCCGCCGAAACCTTGTGATAGTACGCTGGACGGTAATAGCCTCCGGCCATGTCATCCTCTCGCGTCCAGATCACTTTCACCGGCGCGTTGGCCTTCTGCGAAACTTGCACCGCCTCCCGCACAAAATGGCTGCCGGGAACGGCACGGCGTCCAAACCCTCCCCCCAGAAACGTAGTATGGATTTCCACCTGGTCCGGCTTCAGTCCCGTCACCTGGGCCGCGGCATCCCGATCCGGGCTCTGAAACTGGGTTCCCACCCAGACCGCGCAGTGATCCGGGCGCACATCAGCCACGCAGTTCAGCGGCTCCATGGGAGCATGTGCCAGATAAGGCACTTCGTAGACCGCGTCCAACCTGGTCGCAGCATTCTTCAAAGCCGCCGCCGCATCCCCTTGTTTGCGCGCCGAAGCTCCCGGCTGATCCGCTAACTCCACATACTGCTTCCGCAGTGAATCGCTGTCGAAGTTCGCCATGGGACCTTCATCCCAGACGATTTCCAGCGCCTCGCGGCCTTTCTTCGCCGGCCAGAATCCATCGGCGATCACGGCCACGCCGGTGTCCACCTCTACCACCTGGCGCACGCCGCGCACCGCTTTGGCTTTGTCGGCGTTGAAGCTTTTCACTTTGCCTCCGAATACCGGAGGCCGCGCCACCACCGCCACCAGCATGCCCGGCAGCTTCACATCGATTCCGAAAACCGCCGTGCCGTTCGTCTTCGCCGGAGTATCCAGACGGTGGGTTGCCTTGCCAATAATGCGAAAATCCTTCGGGTCTTTGAGTTTCACCTCGGCAGGCGGCTTGAGCTGCGACGCCTTCTCCGCCAATTTTCCGTAGGAGAGCCGCTGTGCTCCATGAATGACAAAGCCATTCTCCGTTCTGCAACTGGCGGCATCCACTTTCCAGGTATCCGCGGCCGCGGCCACCAGCATCGCTCGCGCCGTCGCGCCCGCTTTTCTGAGCTGCTCGAACGACGAAATCGTGCTGGAACTGCCGCCCGTCATCTGAACTCCATAAATCGTGTGGTAGTAGACCTGTGCTACTGGAGCATTCTCGAATCCGATCTTCGTCCAATCCGCATCGAGTTCCTCCGCCAGAATCATCGGCAGCGACGTATCGATGCCCTGCCCCATCTCCGACTTGTTAATGATGACGGTCACCGCGTCGCTGGGACTGATACGCAGAAAAGCATTCAGCATGACGGCATGGCCAGTGTCCGCCGCCGCCGCGCGAGACGGTACCGAGAATCCAATCACTAGTCCCGCGGCTGCGGTTGCGCCGGTTTTCAGAAACGTGCGGCGATTGACTTCCGGGATCGTGCTCATCGCGCACCTCCCTTGGCCATCACGCCGGCCGCCTTGTGGATCGCACTGCGGATGCGGGGATAGGTGCCGCAGCGGCACAGATTCCCGGCAATCTGCTCATCGATATCCTTATCCGTTGGCTTCGGATGGCTGGCCAGCAGCGCCACCGCCGCCATGATCTGTCCGGACTGGCAGTAGCCGCACTGCGGGACCTCTTCCTCGATCCATGCCTGTTGCACGGGATGGTCGGAGAGCGATTCAATCGTCGTCACCGACTTCCCCTGCACGTCGGAGATGGCCGTCACGCACGAGCGAGTCGCCTCGCCGTTGACGTGTACCGTGCAGCATCCGCACAGCGCCATGCCGCACCCGAACTTGGTTCCCGTCATGCCCAGCGAATCCCGCAAAACCCATAGCAGCGGCGTGTCAGGATCGACATCGACGGAGTGCTGTTTGCCATTGACCGTCAGCGTGTACGCCATCAGAAGCCTCGCTTAAGGAAAGTAAAACACTTACATTACACCAATGTGAGGTTGTGGACGCGAAGGAGTCTCAAACCGGCGCCGCCCGTGGCGCTTCGCATATGATCAGAACCAGCAGCGGGGTTCCCGTTTCTCTTGGCCAAGCTCGACAAGACGACCGTCGCCACCATGCTGGCCGGAATGTGCACGTTTCTCAACGTCTATTGCACCCAACCCTTGCTGCCGTTGCTGCGTCAGATTTTTGCCGCCTCCGAGTTACAAGTCAGTCTGACCGTGAGTGCGACCATTTTTGCCGTCGCCCTCACCGCTCCCATCATCGGCATGATCGCCGAGCGCCGGGGACGCAAGAAAGTCATCGTCCCCGCGCTGTTCCTGCTGACCATCCCCACCGCCCTCGCGGCGACTTCCACCAGCCTGCGGGCGCTCATCTTCTGGCGTTTCGCCCAGGGCCTGTTTGTGCCCGGCGTCATCGCCGTCATGCTCGCTTACATCAATGAAGAATGGGCGGGACGCGGCGTGGGACGCGCCATGTCTTCCTACGTCACCGGAACCGTGATCGGCGGATTCCTCGGCCGCTTTATCTCCGGCCTCATCGCCACCCACTGGCATTGGAGGGCCACTTTCCTGGTACTCGCCGCCATCAACCTGATGGGTGCAGTGGTGGTGCGCTCCTGGCTGCCTCCGGCGAAGAATTTCGTCCGGGCCGAGCACCTGCGGCAGGTCATGGGAACATGCGATACAACATCTGCGCAATGCGCGCCTGCTGGCCAACTTCGGCATGGGCGCGACCGTCCTCTTTGCCCTGGTCGGATGCTTTACCTATGCGAACTTCTACCTCGCCGCCGCACCTTTCCGCCTGAACTCGGCGCAACTCGGCAGCATCTTCTTCGTTTACTTGCTGGGAGTGATCGTCACACCTCTGTCCGGCCAGGTGCTCGACCACTTCGGCTTTCGCCACGCCACCGCGCTCTACTGCACCATGATGATCGCGGGATTGCTGCTCACCCTGGTCAAATCACTGCCCATCGTCATCGCCGGCCTCGCCATCTTTTCTTCCGGGGTGTTCGTGGCGCAGGCGTCAGCCACGGTGCAGACCGGCGCCATCGCGGGACGCGCTCGCTCTTCGGCCGCAGGACTCTACGTGACGTTCTATTACCTCGGTGGCAGCGTCGGCGCCACCCTGACCGACTGGTTCTGGCAATGGAAAGGCTGGCCGGGCTGCGTCGGTCTACTGGTAGCAGTTTCGCTGCTAAGTTTATGGCTGGCCCGCCTCAGCAGTCGCCCCCTCGACCAACTCGACGCCACCGAAATCGAACTGGTCGGCGATTAAAAATTCTTGCGTTCGCGCATGCACCCGACAGAATTCGAATCATACCCACGGCGTACGGAGCCGGGGCCAATCATCCTGTTGGGTTGTTTTGGAAGATAGCCGTCCCGCGCGCACCCGGGGATATGGTGCCATGCCGGATTCCTACGCCAAGTCGCTCGATGCCGACTTGCAGGAAATGCTGACCTTGGCCAATACTCTTCGCGTTCTTACCACCACCAACCGTCCCTAGGTGAGCAGCCCGTCGTGACCTCACTGGTTAATCCTGACGCTTAGGATTCCCGGCCCGCCCCTGACGGAATTGGCGACCCACACCCAGACTGCCCAGATGATTTATCCTCATGCTATGGATCACCTCGAAGTTCTACGGGAAAAGATCGGGCGTCTGCGGGCCGAGATTGCTCAGATTCAAGCATCGAACGAGCAGTACCGGCGTCAAGGCAGGAATGAAACCGAGGCTCAAATCGCTCACGGCCAGAGGCATGAACGCCTGCAAGCTATTCAACAGGAACTCGCCCAACTCGCTGACCTTGGCCGGAAGGTTCGGTCAGTAGAAGAGATGAAGGAGAAACACCGCTCCCGGTTGCATCTCATCACCAAGGTTTCGTAGCCCTGGGCGTCTCCGCGCCCTCGACCACCACAGGACTGCGTTTGCATTGAAGAACACGCGGTGGCCCGATTCCGTCGCCAACACAAAACGTCCCACACTCTTTCGAGTCGTGGGACGCCCGTTGAACAGCCCTCCCCCGAAAACTGCTCACCACCACCCTAGCGGCTTGGCACGCGGATGGGAATGGCTCCGATGGGCCACTGTGGAAATGGCGGCTAGCCCGCCCAGACTTATGCCCCAACCCCACTGATACCGGTGATATGGTTTTCGTTGGAATCACAGCGAATTGCAGAAACTGTAGAAACTGGAACCGAAGTTCGGAATCGCTTGCCCCCAAACAAAGGCTATATGACGGTAGTGCAGGTTTCATGGTGGCTTGCAAAATTGGGTCTGAAAGAATCCCTTCTTCTCTTCGGCACCATTGCTTCTGTTATCTGGCAGTTGCGAGGCGGTGATGCCGGTGACGCGCACCACACGCTGTCGAAGGAGTACCATTTTCGTTGAAGGTATTCCTGTGACGATTAGTGCTGCCAGCCCTGCGCAGCTTCGCAAGATGGTGGGTGACGCATACTCCGACGCCGCTCAAAGGCCCACGGAGAAACACGCATTCCCTGTCGGTAGGGAGTTCGCCGAGAGCATCGGCTACCCCGAAGACCTTCTGGCCACTCTGCCTCGGGCGGCTTGCGATGCCTTTGCAGGCGTCTCAAACGTGTCGTTGTTTGCGGAACTTCCGGTGGGGGCGACGGTTTTGGACTTGGGCTGTGGCTCGGGAACCGACACGCTCATTGCTGCGCGCAGGGTGGGGCCGACCGGAAAGGTTATTGGCGTGGACTTCAGCGCGTCTATGCTGGGTCGTGCGCGTCAAGCGGTGGAGAAATCCGCTGTCAATAATGTCGAACTACGGGAATCGGATGCAGAACGCCTGCCGATCAAGGATGGTGAGATTGATGTTGTAATTGTCAACGGCATCTTCAACCTGAATCCGGCGCGTGATGCGATCTTTCGCGAACTTGCGCGTGTGATCCGGCTTTCCGGAACCGTTTTTGCGGCTGAACTGGTGCTCTCGGCACCGCTGCCTTCTGAAACTCGTGCCAGCGAGAGCGACTGGTTTGCGTGAATCGCCGGAGCTAAGGAAGGAGATGCCTTCCTCGATGAGTTCAAGCAGGTTGGGTTTTCCAACGCTGTCCTTCTGCGGATGAGCCGCAATGCGCGTACCAAGAACCCGCTGGTGATGGCAGCAGAAGTCTGCGCTACTCGTTGAAAGGTTGGGGCCTGATCTGTTGACGCGCGGTGATGCTTTACTTTGAACAATCTCTGCACGCTTTACCCTGAATCCCGTCGATTCCTTCTTTCGCAATGATCGGAGCCATCACCAGAGCGGCCAGCGGATCGGCCCACCACAGCCCAAAGACTGCGTTGAGCAGCAACCCACCGAGCAGGATGGCAGAAAGGTAGGTACAAAACTCGGTTTGCTTGGCGTCAGCGTGCATGGCGGCACTACCTAGCGCGCGTCCCACATTCCGCTTGGCTCGTGACAACAAAGGCATGGCGACTAGTGACACGCAGGCCAGAACGATTCCGGGGATACTGTGTTCAGCAGCCTGTTTTCGCAACAGGTCGCTGACGGACTCATAAGTGACGTATGCGGCCAAGATGACGAAACAGAAACCCACGATCCGCAGGGCGAGTCGCTCGTTGCTCTCACGCCTCTCCATATCTGCATCGACAGCCATTCTCCAGAGCAGTGCGGCTCCCGATGTAACCTCGATAAAGCTGTCGACTCCAAAACCCACCAGAGAAATGCTGCCAGCGACGGCCCCTGCGACGACCGCCACAATCCCTTCCAGAATGTTCCAGAGGATCGTGAAGTATTCGAGTCTGCGGCCTCGACGGGCCATTGCCGTGCGCTCGATGATTCCCGCTTCAGCCATGGCACAAGGCTACTACGAGAGGAGAAAGTTGTGAGCTTTGGGAAGGGCGTTCAGGCCAGTCCACTGGCCTCGAAGAAAAGTTTTGAAACGGATTGAAGCCTACCCGCTCTTCATAAAAAACCTGGGACAAAGAATCCACAGAAATAGCGGTTTTTGCCTGGATCATGGCAATCCGCATTCTCTTCACGTCGGTGCGCTTGAGATAAACCAAGTACTGGTGCCGAAGAAGGGACTCGAACCCCCACACCCTTGCGGGTACATGGACCTGAACCATGCGCGTCTGCCAATTCCGCCACTTCGGCAAAAAGTGTGCGCGGCAACTTGTTGTTGCCTTTCAGGAAAGGACTACGAGTAATATTCTACAGAGGTACCGCTGGCTGTCAAACCCACCAGCCGTATCGCGCCGCTCCAGACTCCGGTCGGTGGAGACGAAATCGCGATGGATGACTCCTACAAGCTGCCGCCCGAGGTGAACCGGCGTCTGCGCACCCTGGCCCACGACCTCAGCAACTCCCTCGAAACTCTGCTGCAGGCGTCCTATCTTCTCAACCAGGCCAAGCTTGATCCGAACGTCAGCAAGTGGGTGCAGATGATCGACGCAGCGTCCCAGGAAGCGGTGCGCATCAATCGCGAGATTCGCGAGATTCTCCGCGCGCAAAGCGAGTCTTCGTAACCCGTCCCTACTGATTCAGCTTTTCCAGGTGGCGGAATCCGTCGCTGCCTGCAAACAGCAGCACCGACAAGGTTCCGTTGTAGGCAATGTGCACCAGCATGCTCGAGGCCACCGACTTGGTTTTGGCCCGCGTCAGCGTTAACGCCACTCCCACCAGAAACACCACCAGCACCGGCCCCCAGGCGCGTCCCAGTTGCGGCGCGTGAATCAATCCAAAGGCGGCCGAAGTGAGCGCCACCGCCACCGGCAATCCTAATCGGCGCGCCAGCACCGGGTACAGAAATCCGCGAAAAAAAAGCTCTTCCATCAGGGGCGCCATGGTCACGCCAAACACTGAAAGCGCCCAGGCTTCGGTCGCCGTCTGAAAAAAACGGTCAATCGGCAATTCCTTCGGCATCGGAAGCACATGCGCGAACAATTGCAATCCGATCGACAGCACCACTCCCCCGGCCAGCAAGATGGCGGGAGCTTTCGGCCAATTCCACTGAATCGCGCGCCAGAATCTTTGCCCGCGCCGGCCTTCCACCACCGAAATCATGAAGGTCAGCACCACCAGGTAGGCCAGGAACTGCGCCGCCACGGTGACCAGCGGAAACTTGGCGACCTCCATGATGGAAAGCTTGGGATAGAAGAGGCGCTGCGCCCCATAGGTGGTGACGAACACGAAGAAGACGATGGAAAACACCGTCACCATCGCAATCCAGAAAACGTCCCAGCCCGTCCATCCCGGATCTTCGATGGGCGCGGGAGTTTGCGGAATCGAGAACTCCGGGTCTGGCGGGGTTCCCGGGTTCGATAGCGGATTTTCTAGTGAGGACACTCTTTGAGCGCGCTGTGCCGCTTCCCTTCTCCAGCCATGACCACCTTGCACCCGAAACCCGTACCAACTGCGCGCTTCCACCGAGGTGAGCCGGCGCTAACCTCCACCCGCGGTTCCAAGCCTCGCATTATATGCGAGTTCACGAACTCACCGCTTTCGGCATCCGGTTTCCATTGCCGTTGGGAAAGTATTTCACCAGCGCCTGCCCGGTGTACGACTTCTTGTTCCGCGCCACCTGCTCGGGAGTACCCTGCGCCACAATCCGTCCGCCATCTTCTCCGCCTTCGGGACCCAGATCGACAATCCAGTCGGCGTTGCGAATGACGTCCAGATTGTGTTCGATGATGACGATGGTGTTCCCCAGATCGGTCAGCCGATGCAGCACTTCCAGCAATTTCTTCACGTCGTCAAAGTGCAGTCCGGTCGTGGGCTCATCCAGCAGGTAAAGCGTCCGTCCCGTCTGCCGTTTGCTCAATTCGCGCGCCAGTTTGATGCGCTGCGCCTCGCCACCCGACAACGTCACCGCCGACTGCCCCAGATGGATGTATCCCAGACCCACATCCACCAGCGTCTGCAACTTCTGTTTCACCTGCGGAATGTTCTCCAGGATGGGCAACGCTTCCGAGACCGGGCTCTCCAGTACGTCCGCGATGGAGTGGCCCTTGTACTTCACCGCCAGCGTCTCGTGGTTGTAGCGCTTGCCGCCGCAGACTTCGCACAGCACATAAACATCCGGCAGGAAGTTCATCTCGATGCGCCGCTGTCCCTCGCCCTGGCATGCCTCGCAGCGTCCGCCGGGAACGTTGAACGAGAACCGTCCCGCCTTGTATCCCCGCTCCCGCGACTCCGGCAACATGGCATACAGATCGCGAATCTGCGTGAACACACCGGTATAGGTCGCCGGGTTCGAACGCGGCGTGCGTCCAATCGGCGACTGGTCAATGCGAATGACTTTGTCGATGTTCTCCGCGCCCGGAAATCGCCTTGTGCGCTCCCGGTTCCTCGCGTGAGCGGTACAGCGTCTTGGCCAGCGCCCGGTAAAGAATGTCGTTCACCAGGGTAGATTTCCCCGATCCCGAAACTCCCGTCACCACCGTCATCACCCCCAGCGGAAAGGTGACATCCAGATTCTTGAGATTGTTGTCGCGCGCCCCCAGAATGCTGATGCCCGATGCCATTCGTATGCCGGCGTTCGGCGCGCATCTCGATCTGCGTTCTCCCCGAGATGTAAGCGCCGGTCAGCGATCCCGGCACTTTCACAATCTCCTGCGGCGTTCCGTGCGCCACCAGTTCGCCCCCATGCCGTCCCGCGCCCGGGCCCAGATCGATCACGTAATCGGCCCGCCGGATCGTCTCTTCATCGTGCTCTACCACCAGCACTGTGTTTCCCAGGTCGCGCAGTTCTTCCAGCGCTTTCAATAAACGGTCGTTGTCGCGATGATGCAATCCAATCGAAGGCTCATCCAGGACGTACAACACCCCGCGCAGCTTCGACCCGATCTGCGTGGCCAGGCGGATGCGCTGCCCCTCCCCTCCGGAAAGCGTCGCCGCCGAACGATCCAGCGAGATGTAGCCCAGTCCCACGGCATTCAGGAACTGCAAGCGCTCCACCACTTCGTGCACGATTCGCCCGGCGATGATTTCTTCCCGGCCCCGCAATTGATCTTCGCGCGCCACCTCCAGCGAACGCGCCACCGACATCGCGGTGAAATCCGCCAGCGACATCCCATTCACCTTCACCGCCAGGCTCTCGGGACGCAGCCGCTTGCCATGGCACGCCGGACACTCCGTCGCCGACATGTAGTCGAGCAGCTAGTCGCGATAAGTGTCCGAGGTCGACTCTTCCAGCACTTGTTTCAGATAGCCCACCACCCCGCGAAATCCGGTCTTGCCGCGTCCCGCTTCCCCGTACATCAGCAGGTTCTGGGTTTTCTCGCCGGCAATTTTTCGAAGGGCGTGCTCAGATCGATGGCATGCGCCGCCGCCGTAAGGTTCAGCATGTGCACCAGGTTCGACGAAGCCGAGCCCGGACCCAGTCCGCCATCGAGCAACGGCTTCGACCAGTCGGTCACGATCTTCGCGGGATCGAAGTCATACTTGCTGCCCAACCCGTGGCACTCCGGACACGCGCCATACGCGCTGTTGAACGAAAACGAACGCGGTTCCAGTTGCGGTACGCTGATGCCGCAATCCGGACACGCCAGCCGTTCCGAATACAGCGTCTCTTCGCCGCCCACCACCGCCACCTGCACCAGGCCGTCGGCGATCTTCATCGCTTGCGCCACCGACGCTTCCAGGCGCCGTTCAATGCCCGGCTTCACCAGTAACCGGTCCACCACCACTTCAATGGTGTGGTTCTTGCGCTTGTCGAGCTGCAGGTCGTCTTCCAGGTTTACCAATTCGCCATCCACCCGCGCCCGGGTGAAGCCCTGCTGCTGCAGTTTCTCCAGCTCTTTCTTGAACTCACCCTTGCGCCCGCGCACCAGCGGCGCCAGCACCATCACCCGGTCTTCGGGCGTCAACGACATCACCCGCTGCACAATCTGCTCGGCCGACTGGCGGGCGATCGCCCGCCCGCACTTGGGACAATGGGGCACTCCGATGGAAGCGAACAATAAACGAAGGTAATCGTAGATTTCCGTAATGGTCCCCACCGTCGAGCGGGGACTGCGGCTGGTGGTTTTCTGCTCGATCGAAATCGCGGGACTCAGGCCGTCAATGGCGTCCACATCGGGCCGTTCCATCTGGTCCAGAAACTGCCGGGCATAGGCGGAAAGCGTCTCTACGTAGCGGCGCTGGCCCTCGGCATAAATCGTGTCAAACGCCAGCGAAGACTTGCCTGACCCGCTCAGCCCGGTGATCACGGTCAGCGTGTTTCGCGGGATCTCGACGTCGATGTTCTTGAGATTATGCTGACGGGCGCCGCGGACCGAGATCTTGGTTATGGCCATACAACTTGCGAGCAATGTCCTTCCGTAATGTGGACGGGCCCACAGAAATGTCGGAGAGTGGGAGTGCGCACTTCTACTCCGTATCTTAGTTGTTAACAGGAACCAGCGTCAACGCGGGTAGAGTGGAAGTGCCACGCCGTGCGAGGTCACCCCCAGATCAAGCGGGCGACAAAACTTGTTAGGCCGCGTCAGCATCGCAGTAAAGGCTGCGGCACGTTACGGATAAGGGTGGGCTGAACCTTGAGCGGGCTATTCGAAGTGATCGTGCTCCTTCTTTCGATTCTCTCTGTCGTTGCCCTGGGAATTTTTGCCGCCTATGTGGCCGTCAACGGCATCCTGTTCGCCTTTGCCCACAACCGCCAGGAACCCCGTCGTAGCCCCGTCCTGATCCCGACCCAAACCCACGCCAGCGGCGACTGACGCCGGCGCCGTCGAACTTCAGACCTGCGCGCTCCGCCCTGCCACGCCTGCCTCCACAACCCAAGATTTCTGGTGTGAATCGGAACCGGCCCAGCCGCCGACGTCCGCCTTACTGCGGTGGACTCGGTTGGGGCCGCACTCCGGGAGGAGCCGGCGGGAATCCCTGTCCCGGTACCGGGGCTCCGCCCTGCTGCTGCTGTTGTTGCTGCTGCTGCTGCAACTGTTGTTGCCGTTGCATCTCCAGCAAAAGCTGTTCCGGAGTCTTGGCGTTCGGCTGCCCGATCTGCTGTCCCTGCTGGTCATCCGCCGTCTGGTCAGTGGCGTCGCTCGCGGAATCATCGGCGAAGTCATCCGCATTCGCATCCGGATTTGCATCCGGATCCTGTGCCTCGGCTTGTGGCGGAATGGATACCGGCTGGTTTTGCGCCTGCACCGGCTGGGGCGGCGGTTGCGACGGGGACTCCCCGCCTACTTTCGCCGTGAGGATCAAGCGCTCCAACTGCTCGGGATGTGCCTCGGAACCCAGCATCACGTAATTGAAGTGGGATCCATTGAGCAGCGAAGTCATGACGTCGCGCGCCGGCCCCGGTCCAAACTGTCCCACGACCCGTTCGGGCGCGCTTCCCGGGAACTCCATGCTGGCTCCCGTCTTCGAGTGCACTGCCCGCAAAATGTCACCTAGCGTGGAATTCCTGGCGATAATCGTCAGCTTGCCATTCTGATACGACACTTGGGGTGGAACGGCCGGCATCTGCTCGGGTCGCAGCGGTGGAGGCGGGGGTGGCGCCGGGACCACTTCCACGGCGGTCTCCGCGATTGCCGGCTTGTGCGCCGCGTGCTTTTGCGCGGCATGCGCGAGGCTGGCGGCCGAAAACAGAAATACTGAGAGCGCTACAAGCATAGCGAGCTTCGGCCATCGCACCGACATATAAATCCCCGGTACCAGTTCGGAAACCGGCGGCTGGTACGCCACTTGCCTCTCGGAAAATTGTAGCACCGTACTCCCGTCCTGAAATGCGACCTTTGTCTCCATCAAAATGGCCCACGCAACGGCTTCAGACACCGCGTCCTGTAAGCAGAACGCCTGGTGCCCAGTTCCTTGCATCAGAAAAGCTGAATCCCCCCGGGATATGAGTCCGGCCGCCCAGGTCGCTTGGTGCCTTTCGTCATGGGAGCGGCAATTCGGAGTACTGATAAGATTATTCCGGTCCCGTTTGCGCAGCCCGCGCTGCGATTCGATCCATGGCGTTCATCGCTTCCAACCGGTTGCGCAAGATCCGTTTTCGGGGTCCAGGGTTAGCGGCCCGCCTGCTAATTCCGTTTCTTCTTCTTTCTCCCCTTCTTTCACCCGGTCAAGCCTTGGGAAACGCAGGCTCGATCGACGGCCAGGTGTTGGACCCTTCCCGGTCCGCCGTGGCTGGCGCCCGGGTCACACTGCGCAATGCCCTCACCGGATATGAGCGTTCGGTGGTCACGAATAACAGCGGAGCCTTTCGTTTCACCAATGTCCCATTCAGCACGTATCAACTGGCCGCCTTCGCCGAGGGCTTCCAAACCGCGGAGCGGGAGGTGCAGGTTCGCTCTTCGCTACCGGTCACATTCGATCTCGATCTGGTGGTCGCCGTCTCAAAGCAGAGCGTGGTGGTTCACGGCGAGAGCCCACTGGTCGAAAGCTCGCCCACCGCGCACACCGACCTCGACAGCGCCCGGCTCGCACAATTGCCGCTGGAAACCGGAACTTCTCAGTTGACCTCAGTGCTCACGCAGGCGGTGCCCGGTGTGGCTCTGGACTCGAACGGCCAGTTCCACCCCACCGGGGAAGAAGGAGACAGTTCTTTCGTCGTCGACAACCAGCCCGTCACCGACCAGCAGGGCCGCATGTTCGGCAGCCAGATTCCGCTTGCGACCGTGCAATCCTTCGAAGTGATCGAAGGCGTTGCCCCGGCCGAGTTCGGAGACAAGAACAGCCTCGTGGTTCGCACCCTCACCCGCTCCGGCCTGGGACTGACCCAGCCCAGCGGCAGCCTCTCCTTCGGCTACGGATCGTTCGGCACCAGCACAGCCAGCGCGGGGCTCGCCCTGGGCAACCAGAAGCTGGGCAACTTTGTTTTCGTCGATGGACTCGAAACCGGACGCTTCCTCGACTCGCCCGAGTTCCTGCCCTTTCACGACCAGGGAAATGCTGAGAATTTTTTCGACGCCTTTGACTACCAGATCAACAGCGCCGATTCCTTTCACCTGAATCTCAGCCTGGCGCGTTCCTGGTTCCAGGTAGCGAACACTTATCCCCAAGCCTTCGCCGGACAGGATCAGCGTCAACTCCTGCGCTCCTTCAACCTCGCTCCCGGATACACGCACCTGTTCAACCCTTCGACCCTTCTGAGCGTCAATGCCTGGGTGCGCCAGCAGCGGGTGGGCTATTTCCCCACCCGCAATCCATTCGCGGATCAACCGGCAACCCTTTCGCAGTCGCGGAGACTCACCCATCTCGGCCTTCGTAGCGATCTTTCTTATCTGCGGGGAATTCATAACCTCAAGGCGGGAATCCAGTTTCAGCACTACTTTCTGTCAGAAGCCTTTACCCTCGGTCTCACCGACCCGTTGTTTAACGCGGTGTGCCAGAATTCCACTGGCGCGCCGGTCATCGCGCCGGGCATCACCGATCCCGCGAATTGCGGCCCCACCTACAGCCCAAATCCTGCCTTCCTTCCGGGACTGCTGCCTTACGACCTGAATCGCGGAGGCCAACGGTTCGACTTCCGCGGCACCACCGACATCAAGCAGGAAGCGGCTTACCTCGAAGACACCGTCACCCTGCATCAACTCAGTCTCATGCTGGGCCTGCGCGCCGACCAGTACAACGGATTGAGCTCTTCCTTCGGACTGCAGCCCCGTCTCGGCGCCTCTTATCTGATCCGCCGCACGCAAACCGTTTTGCGCGCCTCCTACGGACGCCTCTTCGAAACTCCCTACAACGAGAACCTGATTGTCTCCAGTTCCACCGGCAGCGGAGGACTCGCGAACAAAGTTCTGGGAGCACCGCCCTCCCCACCCATCGGCACCGGAGTTCGCAACCAATTCAACCTCGGATTGCAACAAGCGCTGGTCGGACGCCTGGTCGTCGACGCCGACTACGTCTGGAAGTTCACCCGCTCGGCCTATGACTCCGACGCGCTGCTCGACACTCCGCTGGTCTTCCCCACGTCCTGGCGCAAAGCCAAAACCGACGGCGTGAATGTTCGCATCACCTTCCCTGCCTACCGCGGATTCAGCGGCTCCTCGGTGCTGGGACACGTGCGAGCCCGCTTCTTTGGACCGGAAACCGGGGGCATCCTGTTCAACACTCCGCCCAGCACGGCCCCTTTTCGCATCGATCAGGATCAGGCGTTCCAGCAGGCCACCCACCTGCAGTACCAGTTCCGCAGGCCCGGCCCCTGGGTGGGATTCACCTGGCGCTACGATTCCGGAATGGTCGCCAACAGCGTCCCTACTTATGCCGACGCGCTCGCGCTCACTGCCGACCAGCAGGCCGCCATCGGCCTCTATTGCGGCAATGTTTTCGCCACGCTCAGCCGTCCGCTCCGCAGTTGCTCCGCACCCCGCTTCGGCGCCTCCCGCGTCGTCATCCCCAGGCTGGGCACGGAAAATGACGACCGCAACCCTCCCCGGCTCGCTCCCCGCCACGTCCTCGATATCGGCAGCGGCCTCGACAACGTCTTGCGCCGGGATAAATACAACTTGAATCTCCGGTTCAGCGTGCTCAATGTGGGGAACACCGTGGCCCTTTATAATTTCCTGTCCGACTTCAGCGGAACCCATTTCCTCGCTCCGCGCAGCTACCAGGCGGAAGCGAAACTCTCCTTCTGATCGAAAAGTGGGGGAGCTTGCGAACCCACCGACCAGGCTGGATTCCTGCTCATCATCGAGCCTTCCTAGCGAATCGGTCTGGCGCGCCTGGTTCGCCAACGACACCAGCACTCTTCAGCAGCTTGTTCCCGCCGACGCCATCGTCATCAGTTCTGGAGAAGAGGAATGGAAAACGCAGCAAAAGGTCTTTCAAGAGGCTGCCGAATTTCAAGCCGGAGGCGGAAAGTTGATTCGCCTTGAGTTCCCACGCACTGAAATTCAGCGTTTCGGCGAGGTCGCGGTGATCTACACCACCTATGTGGTCGAGACCGAGCAGGCAGGCAAGCGGTCGATCTCCTGCCGGCCGCGCGACCGAGATCTTTGTATTGCGCAATGGACGATGGGTCAATGCGGGCTGGCACACCGACAACGAAAAATGAGCAGCTTTCGCATTTCTTCGCGCCCTTCGCTGCACTTTCTTTGCGTCCTTTGCGGTGAAACAGCTTTTGTAGCGTTAAGGAGCACAATTTGTGAATCCCGTAGTCGAAGTCTTCATCAACCAAATCACAGGAGGAACTATGCAAGCCCGTATCAACTATTTGACCGCCGCCCCCGGCGCTTACAAGGCCATGGCCGCCCTGGAAAAATACCTGGGTGAGTGCGGAGTGGAAGAATCTCTGCTTCATCTCATCAAGCTGCGCACCTCGCAAATCAACGGCTGCGCTTACTGCCTCGACATGCACTGGAAGGATCTGCGCGCCATCGGAGAAACCGAACAGCGCCTCTACTCGCTCGACGCCTGGCGCGAATGTCCGTACTACACCGACCGCGAGCGCGCCGCCCTGGCCTGGACCGAGGCCGTCACCTTGATCACCAACGGTCACGTGCCCGACCAGGTCTACGAAGAAGTTCACCCTCTTTTCAGCGAGAAAGAGCTGGCCGATCTGACGCTCGCCATCACCACCATCAACGCCTGGAACCGCCTCTCGATCGCCGCCCGCATAGTCCCGGGAAGCTATCAAGCGGCCAAACGGCAGGAACGGAAAAGCGCTTAGGAAGCGAATCGCAGTGGGACGCGCAGACGCTGTTCTTCGCGCCCTCTGCGGCCTTTTTTGGTAAAAGCTTTCAGGAAGGGTTACTGACGCGGCGCAAAGTACCCCTTGCGCGCCCGAACTTGCAGATCTTTCTTGAGGGCCGTGATCTCGATCGAACGGTACCGCCCATCCGCGTCGAAATCCGCCGGACGGTAGGAAATCACGTACTGGCTGCGCAGCTCGTCTTCAATCGCTGCGAACGAATTCCTGATGTCTTTCATCTTGAAGGGGAAGAACGCCCGTCCGCCGGTCGCGTCGGCCAATTGCTGTAGCACCCGGTCGCCACGCAGAACCAGCCCGCTGTCGTCGGTCGAAATCGCGTAGATGATCACTTCCGCGCGCTGCGCCATTTCAATCGCTTGCGCCCGGCTGTATTCGCTCTGGTTGTCCTCGCCGTCACTTACTATGATGATCGCCTTGCGCACCGGACGATCCGACGTCTCTTTCGCCAGCTTGTCGCGGCAGGCATGATAAATGGCATCGTAGACCGCCGTCCCTCCGCCATTGCGCAGGCTGTGTACCCCCGTGGCCAGCAGTTTGGCACTGTCGGTGAAATCCTGCGTCACCTGGCTCCGGCTGCTGAAACCCATCACAAAAGCCTTGTCGAACTCCGGACGCAGCGTGCTCTGCAAGAAGCTGACCGCCGCTTCCTGCTCGAAGTCGAACCGGCTGCGTACCGAACCGCTGGTATCCACCAGCAGCCCCAGTTGCAGCGGCAGATCGGTCTCCCGCCGGAAACTGTCAATCGTCTGCGGAGGCTTGTGATCGTCCAGGATGGTGAAATCTTTTTGGTTCAGGTTGCGGACAAACTTTCCGTGCCGGTCGGTGGCAATGAAAAGAACGTTCACCTCGTCCACCCGCTTGCGGATGGTCAGCACCGAATCCGGCTGATCCGAGGAACTGCTCGCTACCGAAAAATCGGGCGCCACCGCGACATATGCGTTCTGCGCCAGCAGAGGTTGGGCAACTGCCGCCAGCAGCACCGCACCGAGAAAAAAGGTAACGCCTGTGTACTTCATGCCCAGCAAGTCCAATCTTTTCAGCGCTAAACACCGCGCATTCACTGCCCCGTTTATATAGATGCACGTGAGGGGCCGAAGAACCTCGCGGTCACGGCACTGGCTTACCCGACTGTAGGGGGATGCCCCTTCCCTCGCCAAGTTACAAAAGGAGCACACAATTGGTCATGGTCAGGTAAGGCTCGCCCCCTCTGTCGCTTGGTGGAACTACGCATGTCCTTCTGATTGCCTCCAAAACTCTCGACCTTGGCTTATCATGGTATTTTCCAAAATGAAACCGAAAGAGCCAAACCTCATGAAGCTGCGAGTGGCGTTTCTGCTGGTCTGTACCCTGTTGCCTTCCCTCCTCATGGCCGACAATGTTAAGGAAACGGATCGCGTCAAGGATGCCGGCCAGGTGCTGAAGGAAATTCTCGATATCCCCGATGACATCCCCAAGGATCTGCTTGATCGCGCCGAGTGCGTCATTGTTCTGCCCACGGTGCTTAAGTTTGCCATCGGCATCGGCGGCAGCTACGGACGCGGCGTCATGGTCTGTCGTTCCGGCGAGCACTTCACCGGGGCCTGGGGCGCTCCTTCCATGTTCGCTCTGGAAGGGGGCAATATCGGACTCCAGTTGGGCGGGCAAGCCACCGATTTCGTGCTGCTGGTAATGAATCCCAGGGGCGCCGTATCGCTGATGGGCAGCAAGGTGAAACTGGGCGCCGACGCTGCCGCCGCCGCCGGACCCAAGGGACGGGATGCCACCGCCGCCACCGACGTGGTCATGAAGGCCGAGATTCTCTCCTACTCCCGCTCCCGCGGCCTGTTCGCCGGCATTTCTCTTGAAGGCTCGACCTTGCGCTCCGATAATCGCGCCAACGAGAAACTCTATGGCCGCAAACTCACCGCCAAAGAAATCCTGCACCAGGGCAAGGTGGGCGTGCCCGCCTGTGGCAGGGACCTGGCTGCGCTTCTGAACCACAAGTCCCCGAAAAATCTCTCCGACCCCAAATCGCTGCAGTAGTCGATCGCAGCCGGGGAACTCGCCCTTCCCCGGCTTGCCCTCTTAGGCTGGAATAAAGCCCGATGAAAAAGGATATCCCCCGCTGTTCCTGGGCCGGCAACGATCTCGCCATCCTCTATCACGATCAGGAGTGGGGCGTGCCCTCCCACGATGACCGCCACCTGTTCGAATTCCTCATCCTGGAAGGCGCACAGGCCGGGCTCAGCTGGGACACCATCCTCCGCAAGCGCGAAAACTACCGCTCGGCCTTCAGCCAGTTCGATCCCAAACGCATCGCCCGCTACGACCAGCGCAAAATCGATTCGTTGATGAACGACCCGGGCATCATACGCAACCGGCTCAAGATTCACTCCGCCATCGGGAACGCCAGGGCTTTCCTGAAAATCCAAAAAGAGTTCGGATCCTTCGACGCCTACATCTGGCGATTCGTCGACGGCAAACCCCGCATCAATTCGGTTCGTTCGCTGAAACAGGTTCCCGCCCGCACCGCCGAATCCGACGCCATGAGCAAAGACCTCAAGCAGCGCGGATTCAACTTTGCCGGTTCCACCATCTGCTACGCCTTCATGCAGGCCGTGGGCCTGGTCAACGACCACGTCGTCACCTGCTTCCGCTATCCCCAACTCCGCGGCAAAAAATAAATCCGCAATCGACAATCCAACTTCATCCTCCTCAACATCATCTTCTACCTCCTCGACGTCATCCCGAGCGCAGCGAGGGATCCGGCGTGCAGCGCCTCAAAGCCGCCCTCCATCCCGCCGCATGTTGTAGACTTCTCCTTTCCCTCCCTGGGAGGCTTTCGTGAGCCTGCTGGATAAGTTCCTCACTCGACAACCGAGCCGGAACGACTTTGCCGATCTCATCACCCAGGCTCTCCTCAACGCCGGAGTCGTCAACATCCACTACAACCAGGCAGATTACTCGCTGAAAATCGGCGAAGGGGGCAAGAACGCCCTGTTTCTTTCGAACAGTTACACCGACTACTGCAAGGCTCCGCGCAGCCAGCGCCGCGCGGTGATCGCCCGCATGACCGCCGCCATCGTTTCCGTTCCCACCATTCCCGCCGACTTCGCCTCCGTCCAACAGAACCTGATTCCCCTGGTGCGCGACGCCGCATCGTTCGAGTTGGCCGATCTCCAGTTCCAGGCCCGGGGCATGGACGCGTCCAAACTGCGTTGCCCCACCCGGGCCGTGGTCGACAATCTCGCCGTCAGTCTCGCCTACGACACCGAGCACAGCATCATGCAGGTCAGCCATGAGACGTTTAACGCCTGGGGAGTGAGTTTTGAGCAGGCGCTGAAACAGGCCAAAGACAACCTGCGTGACAGAACCGACCCGAAAGGAATCGCCGAGTACGCTCCCGGGGTTTTCCTGGGCCAGTGGGGCGACTCCAACGAGAGCGCCCGCATGCTGCTCCCCGATCTCCTCTATCGCCTCTCCGTCTACGGAGACCCGGTGGCCTTCGTCCCCAATCGCGCCCAACTCTGGGTGACCGGGAAAAACAATGCGGAAGGCGTCGGCGCCATCCTCAAGATGGGAGAACCCAGCTGCTTCGAACCCTATTCCGTCTCTTCCAGCCTCTATCTGCTCAACGACGGGGTGTGGGAAACTTACCTGCCTGAAGACCCGGCGCAGCGTGCGCTCTGTCTTTCCATCCAGCGCCGCCGCGAGGGCATGAATTATAACGAGCAAAAACAATCTCTCGACCTGATCCACAAGCGCGACCATGTCGACGTCTTCGCGGCCAGTTACTCCATCCAGACTCGCAAGGACGGAAGCACTCAGAGCATTTGCGTCTGGGCAAACGGCGTCGAATCCCTGCTCCCCAAGACCGAGTTCATCGCCTTGCTGGTCGATCAGGATGCCAAGGACTTCGTCTTCGTCACCTGGGAGACCGCGATGTCGCTCGTCCGCGACCTGGTGGAAGTGGAGCCGGACCTGGTTCCCACCCGCTACCGCGTGCGCAGTTTCCCCAGCCATCAGCAAATCGCCCACCTGCGCGCCGTGGCCCAATAGCCAGCCTCGGTTCCGGCGTGCTCAGGCAGGGCTTCCGGCAGGCAGCGCCAAACAGCTTTCGCCGCCGAGGAATCCGCCCAGGCGGGCGTGTCCCCAACGCCTGCTACACTCGTGCCGACCGGGATCGCGATCCGAAACTCAACTCGGAGACATCATTCGTGAAACTCCTTCTTCTGCTCGCACTCGCCATGCTTCCCCTCATCGTCAGCGCGCAAGACCGCTCTCACGCCCGCTCCATGGTCATCACCCGCTACGGCATCGTGGCCACCAGCTATGCGCAGGCCTCGGTTGCGGGCGCGCAAGTCCTGGCCAAAGGCGGCTCCGCCATTGACGCCGCCATCGCCGCCAATGCCACCCTCGGCGTCACCGAACCCATGATGAACGGCATGGGCGGCGATCTCTTCGCCATCTATTGGGACGCGAAAACCGGCAAACTCTACGGCCTCAACTCCAGCGGCTGGGCGCCGCAAGCTCTCACTCCCCAGCGACTGAAAGCCAAGGGCGCGGCTACCATGCCCGAGGAAGGCATTGACACCGTCACCGTGCCCGGCGCCGTCGCCGGATGGAACGCGCTTCACCGGCGCTTTGGACGTCTTCCCTGGAGCGATCTGTTCCAGTCCGCCATTTTCTACGCCGATCATGGATTTCCCGTCGCAGAAATTGTTCAGGATTATTGGGCCGACGCCATTCCCTCCTTCGCCCACGACCCCGAAGGCCAGCGGGTATTCCTGCCGGGCGGCAAAGTCCCCGAAGTCGGACAACTCTTCCAGAATCCCGACCTCGCCAAAGCGCTTCACCTGGTCGCCGATAAGGGCCCGGACGCGTTCTACAAAGGCGAAATCGCGCAAGCCATCCTCGCCACCTCCAAGGCCTACGGTGGCGCCATGGCGTCCGGCGATCTCTCGCAGTTCTCGCCCGAATGGGTCGAGCCCGTTTCCACCACCTATCGCGGCTGGACCGTTTACGAACTCCCGCCCAATGGACAAGGCATGGCCGCGCTCGAAATGCTCAACATCATGGAAACCACGCCCGCCTTCGCCCGAAGGCCCGCTCAGTGTCACCGAGCTGCACAAGAAGATTGAAGCCATGAAGCTGGCCTACGCCGACCTGCATCGCTACAACGCCGACCCGCATTTTGCCAAAATCCCGGTGAAAGGCCTTCTCTCGAAGGATTACGCGAAAGAGCGCGCCAAGCTCATCGATCCCAACCACGCCGATTGCAATACGCCCTACGGAATCCCTTCGAGCGACACCACTTATCTCTCCGTCGTCGATCGCGATGGCAACATCGTCTCGCTCATCCAAAGCAACTACGACACCTTCGGCTCCGGCATCGCGGTTCGCGGCATGGGATTCGTGCTGCAGGATCGCGGCGCGCTGTTCTCCCTCGATCCCGCATCACCCAACGTGCTCGCTCCGCGCAAGCGTCCCTTCCATACCATCATTCCCGCCTTCATGGAGCACGGCGACCAGCACATCGGCTTCGGCATCATGGGCGGAGCCAACCAGCCGCTGGCCCACGCGCAGTTTGTTTCCAACGTGGTCGACTACGGCATGAACATCCAGGCCGCGATGGAAAACGCCCGCTTCACGGTCAGCCCGAAGGGGGGATGCAATATCCGCATCGAATCGCGGGTGAAGCCGGAAGTCCGCGAAAAACTCACCGCCATGGGACACCAGCTCGAAGTTCGCAAAGAGTATTCCTCCACCATGGGCCGCGGCCAGGCGGTTCTGCACGATTCGAAGGCAAAAGTGAATTACGGAGCCTCCGACGCCCGCGCCGACGGCAACGCCGAACTGGAACCCCCGCCGGTACACCAATGATGATGAAATCTTCCCTTCCCGCCCTGTCATTCCGACGCCTGAGCGAAGCAGGAGGAATCCCTATCCTCGGCGCGACCTGGTGGGGATAGGGATGTTTCGCTGCGCTCAACATGACAACCGATTTCGCTCGCGAACTTGGCGGTGAGCGCTTTGCTCCGCACGACCTCAGCGAACTCAGCCCCTAAAGATTTGTTTTTGACGGTAGCAGTCAATTTTGTACGATAATCATCCGCACTTTCATGGGAGACAAACCATTGACCTCATTCCGTGGAATCACCACCGTCGCGCTCTGCCTGCTTTTGACCCTGGCCAGCCACGCCCAATCTTTGAACCCCGAACAGTCCCAGGCCGAGCCGCGCACTTCCTCCAAGAACTT
The DNA here is from genome assembly GCA_963840615.1 of Terriglobia bacterium. GTDB lineage: Bacteria > Acidobacteriota > Terriglobia > Terriglobales > Acidobacteriaceae > DATFTE01. The sequence goes on along the minus strand of CAWJAA010000029.1, from coordinate 41,703 downwards.
GTCCGCATCGACACCCAGGACCCTCCCGGCAACGAATCGAAAGTCGCGCAATATCTCCAGGGTGTGCTGAAGAGTGAAGGCATCGATTCCGAAATCCTCACCACCGTCCCCGGACGCGACAGCATCGTCGCCCGCCTCAAAGGCAATGGCAGCAAGAAACCTCTCCTGCTCATGGCGCACGAAGATGTCGTCCCCGTCGACCGCTCGCACTGGACCGTCGATCCCTTCGCCGGCATGGAGAAAGACGGAATGATCTGGGGACGTGGCGCCTCCGACGACAAAGCCATGCTCGCCGCCAACCTCGAAGTCTTCCTGCAACTCAAGCGGATGAAACTCCCGCTGACCCGCGACGTGATTTTTCTCTCCGAAGCCAGCGAAGAAGCGGACTCCGCCGCCGGCATGGCCACCATCGTCAGCCGCTACTGGGACAAGTTAGCCTGTGAGTTCGCCCTGAATGAAGGCGGAGGTTCGCTGCTTGAAAACGGCCAGATCAGATACATCGGCGTCTCCACCGCCGAAAAACTTCCGCGCGGCGCCCGTCTCGTAGCCGCCGGCAGCAGCGGCCACGGCTCCGTTCCCCGCGTCGATAACGCCGTCACCCATCTGGCCGCGGCCGTCGCCAAGGCCGGCACCTGGGAAACTCCTTCCCGCCTGAATGAAACCACGGCGGAATTTTTCAAGCGGCTGGCGACGATTGCTCCTCCGGAAGAAGCCGCCTGGTACCGCAATCCGCTCGACCCCAAAGTGCAGGCCGAACTGCGCGTGAAAAAGCCGCAATACTATTCCATGCTGCGCACTTCGGTCGTTCCTACCATGCTCAAAGCCGGAATCAAGTCGAACGTGATTCCCCCGGACGCCGAAGCCACGCTCGATATCCGCGCCCTGCCTGATGAAGATCTCGCCAAATTCCGCGAGATGCTGGCGCAGGTCATCAACGATCCGCAAGTCAAAGTCGTCGCCGGCGACACGACGTACTCCATGCCCGCCGCTCCCGTCACCAGCCTGCACACGGACATGTTCGCCGCCCTCGAACGCGCCCAGAAAGAAGTCGCCCCAGAAGCCATCACCCTGCCGGTGATGACCACAGGCGCCACCGACTCCGCCTTCCTGCGGACCAAAGGAGTTCGAAGCCTACGGCATCAGCATCCCCAAAACCGACGAAGAAAGCCGCACCGTCCACGGCAACGACGAGCGTGTCGAAATCAAACAACTCGGCGTCTTCGTCCGCTATATCTTCTCGGCGGTCACGCAGGTGGCGGGACGCTAAATGGTTTAGCGAGCCGCAGCAATTTGATCGAACCGCGCTCCGGCGATTCCCCAGCCGCTCCGGGAAAATCGTAAGAATCCTTCGCCGGGTACTGGGTACACGAGACCGACTGCTGGTTCTCCGCGCTACAAAGCCACGAAACCGCGCAGAAGAGCCACTGTCAGGCAGGATGTCAAGGTATTTATGATGGGAGCCACAAGGTCCGACGTCCGAAGTTCGAGCCTACCCGCCTGCGGCCAGCATTTCGCAGACCCGGGCCACCGCTTCCCGCTGATCCCCGCTCAACGCCAGGAATTCGAATCCATGACGCAGGCCGTCGCGATAGCGCACAATCGCCCGCATCCGCAACGGCGCCGCGGTCAGCGGCAATGACATTTCCATCGACACCACTTCGCCCGGCTCAATCCCCGCCGTCAGGGTCGCGCCGATTCCGTCCGTTGCCCAGTTCGTTCGAGCGTCCCCACATGGAAACTCTTTTCTCCCTCGCGCAGCACCTGCACGGAAATCCGCACGTCTAGCTGGAAGCGGGGAAACCGCCGCCGTACGCGCACATCCGGCTTGGGCCGATCCTACGGGCCGCCTCATCGAGGGCCTTTTCCGTCGCCATGGAAATTCGCGCCATCCAAACCGCTAGTTGCCGTGCAACGGGTAGCCGGGCTCGAGCGGCAGCTTGCCTCCCAGCTTGACCACCTGCACGCCGCCGTTAATGGAATACACGTCCACCAACCCGATCGCGCCGGGAGTGGATTGCACCTTGTTCACCAGATCTTCGTCGGAATCCACCACCACGATCGCGGGATGATTCGTCCGCCCATGATTGGCCGCCGTAATCACCGCCGCCACTTCCTCCTTGCTCATGCCGTAGATCTTCTCCAGCGCCAGCTTCATGTCGGGCGACGCCGGATTGCGCGTGATGAAGGTCACCGGCTTGCCGTCCGGCCAGCGCGGGCTCTGCCCTTTGCAGATCTTCACCAGGTCCGGCAGGGTCACCGCCGTCACCCGGTTGGCCTTGTTCGCCACCACCGCCAGGTCTTTCCCCGCGGCCGCGCTCGCCCAGCCCAGCAACATCAATCCGATGATGAAGATACGTCTCCCTGCCACGGCGCGCTCCGCTTCGCTGTCGGGAATGAATTCCTGCTCGATTCTCCTCGAACCCGGCCCCGTGCTCAATGCCGAAAAGGTCATGTACCAGCGGGGACAACAAGAAATTGTCGATTTATGATTTTCGATTGTCGATTGGAAAAGCCGTAAAACTGGACTGGGTTTTCAATCGTCAATCGAATCAAATCGTAAATCCAATAGCGGCTGGCACTTACCCGCTCGCCGTCGCGGGAACTTTCCCCCTCCCCAACGCGTATTACAGTGTGTCGTTGTTGTTGGAGGTCTCAACCCATGTTCTGCAATCAATGTGGAACGCCGTTGCAGTCCGACTACAATCTTTGCCCGAAGTGCGGACAAGCGCTGGCCGCTCCCACGCGCGCGGTTGTGCCGACCAATCGTCTGCAGCAACATCTGAAAACGTTGGGCATTCTCTGGATCATCGCCGGCGCGCTGTTCTTGCTGCCCGCCTTCGCGGTCATGATCTTCGGCACCGCCGCCTCGATGTTCATGCCCTTTCACGACGCGGTCGCTCGCAACCTTGCGCCGTTTCTGGTAATGGTGGCCGGAGGCACGCTGCTCATTCTGGGGGTCGGCGGCATCTCGGTCGGCTGGGCCCTGATGAACCGGTCTCCCTGGGCGCGCATGGTCGCCATCGTGCTGGGAGTTCTGGCTTTGTTCCATCCCCCGTTGGGCACGGCGCTGGGCATCTACACCCTGTGGGTCCTGCTCTCGAGTGACGCCGAAATGGAATACCAGCGGATGGCCCGCACTGCATAAACTGGAAACAGAACTCCCTTCCCTATTGTCGTTCCGAGCCAGGCAGGAACCTGCTTTCTCTCGCTTCCGGGTAGCAGGTGCTGACATCCTGGGCTACAATCCGCCTGAACAGGTGATGCCTCAACCCAGTTCCAATCCTCCGCCGGCGTCGCTCTGGACCACGGGCGGTCTGACTTTCCGGCAGCTGGCGAAGAATGTCTGGGACGCAATCCGCGAAGACGACCTGCCGGGCCGCGCTTCCGGCCTGGCTTTCAATACCTTGCTGGCTTTCTTTCCTTTCCTGCTTTTCCTGCTGGCGCTGTTCGGGATGTTTGCCTCGCGCAGTGTCCAGCTGGAAACCCGCTTTCTGCTTTACTTTGCGCCCATCGTGCCGCCCGCTGTCTTTCAACTCTTACGGCAGCTGACCACCGAACTCTCGCTCTACACCAGCGGAGGCAAACTCACTTTCGGCATCGGGCTCGCCCTTTGGTTCGCCTCTGGGGGCGTCAGTTCCATGATTTCCACCCTCAACGGCAACTGCCGGGTTCCGGATCCGCGTTCCTGGATCAAGATCCGGGCGATCGCACTCGCATTAACCCTGGTGCTCACGGTTTTCCTGGTGTTTGCCCTGTTCACCGTCTTAGCGGGGGCCCGCCTGATGGACTGGCTGGGAGCGGCGCTCGACCTGGAAGCCACCAGCGTGTTTCTCGGCAAAGCCATCCAGTGGCCGGTGGCCCTGCTCTTCCTGATGGTTTCGTTTTCCCTGATCTATTACTTCGGGCCGGCGGTCAAGCAAAAGCGCTGGCACTGGATCACTCCCGGCTCTCTGCTCGGCGTGCTGCTATGGCTGGCGGCCTCCGGAGGCTTCCGTCTATACCTGCACTACTTCAACACCTACAGCACCAGTTACGGATCGCTGGGCGCGGTCATGATCCTGCTGATCTGGCTTTACCTCAGCGGCTTCGCTTTTCTGCTGGGACGAGCAATCGACGCCGAAATCGCCCGCGCCTCCCTGCCGCCTCCGATCACCGTCTAGGCCGTGATGGAAACATCTTGTTGCAAAATGCAACTGTTAGCTATAACCTGATTTCAACGCGAAGCGAATCATTCCCATTTCACTCCGCCGCCAGAATGCCACGCCAGCGCGCTCCAGTGGCCCTAGAATCGATTTCCGCAGCCCGGTCCACCCCAAAGGCTGTCCGGAGGCACAAACCGCGCCAGCGGGCCTCTAATCCGCAGCAAGCGATAATATATCTATAAGCTATTTATCTGATACCCAACAAATGACGGCTTTCCCATTTCCGGCGTCATCCTGGGCCCGGGAGGGCGAAGGATCTGGCGCTGAGCGGCGGTGGGAGGTCTCCGCCACATCTCTCAGCCCCCTATTGCTCGAAGGTGCAGTCCTTGGACGAGCGGTCATCCCGCAATCCGAGAAATACCGGGGCGCGCAGCTTGCGACCAGCCTCGGCCCGCTCATGCGTCCATTCGGAGAACTTAATCGCCGCCACCAGGTCCGGCTTCACCCAGTGCACATGCTTCAGCGCCTCCACTTCTCCGTGAAAGGGATTGCGGTTGGCCTGGCGCGCTTCCAGCAGCTTCCAGACGTCTTTCAACGTCCCTTCGTCGAAACCGCTGCCCGCCTGGCCCACGTGAATGAGTTGGCCCTTCTTGTCATAGAGACCCAGAACGACCGAACCAAAGTACTGGCGGCTGCCTTCGGGTTCGGTATATCCGCCGATGACGCACTCCAGGCTGTGGGTGATCTTGATCTTGAGCCAGTCGCGGGTGCGGCGTTCTTCATAAAGGCTATGGCGGCGTTTGGCAAGAATTCCTTCGAGACCCTTCTGCTTCGCCACCTCAAACAGAGCCATGCCCTGTCCGGGATAGTGATCGGAAAAACGGACGGTGTCACCCGAGGTGACAATTCTGGCGAGGGCTTGCTTGCGCTGTTCGAGAGGAACCCGGCGCAGATCGTATCCGTCAAGATAGAGCAGATCGAAAACGTAATAGAGAATCGGCACATCATGGCGGGGGGCCGTGCGCTGCCCTGGCCGGCGAAGGCCGGTGCGCTGCTGCATCAGGCTGAACGACGAGCGGCCTTGCTCGTCGAGGGCAACCACTTCGCCGTCGAGCACGGCGGTGTGCGCTTTGACCGAACCCGCCAACCCCTGAAGCTCGGGAAACTGCGCGCTGAGATCGTTCTGGGTGCGCGAGACCAGGCGCACTTTGCCCGCTTGAAGAAACGCAAGCGCGCGGTAGCCGTCCCATTTGATTTCGAAATACCATTCGGGATCGTCAAAGGGATGGTCGACCGAAGTGGCCAGCATGGGATTGATTTGGCGGGGGATCGGGGCTTCGGTGGCGCCTTCTAAAGCTTGCAGCACAGAGGACAGGGAGGGGGGTTTCTTATCGCTTACGCGGGTGGGAGTCTTTGCTTCCTGACTTTTTTTGTTTTTTTTTCCTCCGTGGCCTCCGTGGCTGGCTTTGCTTTGGCTTTTTTCCTGTCGAGTTTGGCCAAGGTGTCGGCCAGCCATGCAGCTTTCACTTTTCCCCGGGCGGCGGGACGGCTGCTGGTCCATTCCGCGGAATCCTCATCGCCTGCAATCTGGGCCATGGTGCGCTGGGTGAGCACCGAACTGTCGTAGTCGTCGATGTGATAGCCCTTCACCTCATGCTCGTCGTGTTTCTTGATCAGCAACCACTCGTTGCCTTTGCTGCCGGGACGCCGCCCTTTGATGTGCACCAGCGCGAAGTCCCCGTTCAGGCGTTTGCCGTGCAGACGGAATTTCAAATCGCCTTTGGCAAGCATCGCGTCCGCTTCCTTGTCGGTCGCCGGCACGTACTTGCCGTTGACCGGCACCGGAGAGAGCGGTTGCCAGGTGCCGACCTCCCAGACCATGACGGCGCCCGCGCCGTAGTTGCCTTCGGGAATGGTGCCTTCGAAATCGAAATACGAGACCGGATGATCCTCCACCTGCATGGCCAGACGCTTGTCGGCGGCATCGAGCGAAGGCCCTTTGGGCACGGCCCATGACTTGAGGACGCCATCCATTTCCAGGCGGAAATCATAGTGCAGCCGGGTGGCGCGGTGTTTCTGCACTACGAAACGGTGCCCGGACTTCTTTTCGACCTTGGGCGGAGGCTCCGGGGTTTCGGAAAAGCGGCGTTTGCGTTTGTATTCGTCGAGGGACACCAAAGCATTTTAACCACAGAGGCACAGAGACACGGAGAAAACCTTGTGGGGAAGAAAACCAGACTAAACGTTGTCAGGTTGGGTAATGGGGAATAGGGATTCCTCCTCCCTTCGCTTCGCTCAGGCGTCGGAATGACCAGGGGGGCGCCCCTTCCGACGATGGTGCCGGGGTTTTCAATCAACAATCGACAATCGACAATTGTTACAATCGCTGAGCCTATGAAACGAGAATATCCGGCGTCGCCGCTGGTGGGCGTGGGGGCCATCATCATTGAAGATGGGCGCGTGGTGCTGGTGAAGCGCGGGCATCCGCCGTTGCAGGGAGAGTGGTCGATTCCCGGAGGGGTGCTCGAAGTGGGCGAAATGCTGCGTGAAGCGGCGGTGCGCGAGGCGCGGGAGGAAACCGGATTGACGGTCGAGACGCGTGATCTGCTGGGGGTTTTTGATCGCGTGCTCAAGGATCCGAAGGGCGAGACTTTGTATCACTACGTACTGATTGATTTTCTGTGCCGCCGGATTTCGGGCGAGTTGAAAGGCGCGAGCGACGCCGAGGAAGCCCGCTGGTTCACCCAGGAAGAAGCCGCGCAGGTGCCGCTGGCGAAAGACACGGCGGAGGTGGTGCGGCTGGGATTTGAGAAAGCAGGCGGCACCACGCAGAGAATTCCCTGATACGCCGCCGGTTGTACCCGTGAACACGGGGTCCCTCGACTTCGGGTGCCGATTCGCTTCGCTCACCGCCACACTTCGCTCGGGATGACATTTTCTCTTGGAGGATTAGTCTTTCTCGCCGGTCCAACGGCGGCCGCAGGTCAAACACTTCCAGGATTTCTGGGCAAGGGGAATGGGAACGCCCAGCCAGGCGCTGGTGTAGGCCACTTCTTTGTTCAGCCCTTCGAAACTGATGTCGAGGGAACAGCACTTGGGGCAACGGGGCTGCTGGTACTCGGATTCCCCTTCGAAGCTGAATTCTTCGAGGATGGGTTGGTCGAGGACTTCGAGCGCGGCGGGGACGTCGTCGGGCTTGACCTGCAGTTTGATGCCGCCCACGAAGTTAGAGATGAACCAGTCCATGCGCACGATGTTGTCATCGGCGAGAAAGCAGGGGATGCCGGCGGACTCGACGAATCCCTTGGCCAGCAGGGCTTCGGGCAGATCGCGGAACTGGCGGATGGTGATCAGCTTGCGGAATTCAGATTCCTGACCGGCGGCCGGCGAGTGGTTGCGGGCGGCGTCGATTTCACGGCGCTCGAGTTCGGCGTACAGCGCCTGGCGGGCGATGGCAGTCAGCGCGTCTTCATGGTCGAGCAACGCCTCCAATTCCTCATCGGCTTTGGCCGCGTAGAGGTCCTGCAAGCGGCGGCGTTCGTCTTCCCAGCCCTGGGTACCCATGCCGTGAGGGATGATAGCCGAGAAGCGAGGAAAACTGGAAGGGGCACGACATTCCTCTAAAAAAGGAACGGCCCGTAGACTCTTGCGAGCCGACGGGCCGCCCGGTGGACTGTTTGGGATTGACCAAGAGGTGGTCACTCTACGTGGCCTCTTCGGCTACTCCGGGCTCCCGGCGCGACCTGCCGCCGGGCGGATGCAATCCTAAATCACCGGTAGTGTGCGGGCTGTAGCCCCCGCCGCGAAATCGCGACTGGAGCCCCGCTTAGAGCGACCTGCTCTAAGTCTCAGCCACCTCACCTGGTCTTTGGGTACTACATTTGCCATCAGAACTTGTCATCCGACCACCTCCTTTCCGGTGTACGCCGACATTAGTACGGAAAGGCGGGCGGTGTCAATTGGCACGAAGGTGGGTAGCGGGAAAAGCAACAGGGGATTTTCGATGGTTGATTTTCGATGGTCGATTGAAAGGCTCCGCGAACGATGCCCCGGGGACTTTAGCGATTCGCCAGCGTGCCGATCTCTCCTAACCCGAGCAGGCGGGCATCGGCAGTGACCAGAGTCAGATCCAAGATCTGGGCGGTAGCGGCCAGAAAACGATCGGCCGGGTCCTGGCGTGGAAGCGAGAGTTGCCGGGCGGCCAAGGCAATCTCGTGGGTGAGAGGAGCTTCCCGAAAGGGTGCGGTTGCGAGCGCAACCCACTCCCTCAGATTCCCCGGCAGTTGAAGTGTGCCCTTCGCCTCGAGGGTGAGTGCTTCCCAGATACTGATGGGCGACAGCCAGAGTTCGTTTGCCGGGTTTCTAAGCTCCTGACGAACCCGCTTTCCCAGGCTGGCGGGGCTCTGAAGACTCCACAGCCAGATGTGGGTGTCGAGGAGAAGCCTCAATCGCGCAGAGCCTCCCAGTCACTCTCTTGGTTGGCGGGAGAAACAATATCACCCAGAATCTTGATGGAGTCCTTCATCGAGCCCATCCAGTCGCGAGGGGCGGGGACGGAAGGCGGGACGATTTCGGCCACCGGTTCCCCGAAGCGCGTGATCAGCAGGGGCGTCCTGGTCTTTTGCACTTCTTCAAGCATGGCCAGGCACTTGGCCTTGAATTCGGAGATCGCCACCTTCTTCATGACTACTTAATCAGACCATAGTCCAATAAAATGGTCAATTGCGATTACGGCAAGTTCTGTAACACGGCGTCCACCAGGTGGGGATTGTTGAATTCGGTCTTCTCGCCCGCCTTCTTGCCTGCGACCGGTTGCAGGCGGGCGGACAGGGGCTTATTCCACTTGTAGGCGAGGCTCGCCATATCGCCGATGATGCGGGCGAGTTGTTCCTCGCTGACATCGCCGGGCAGAGGGACGGTGTCCAGGCCGGTCCCGCAGACCGCCGAATAGGCGAGCAGTGAATCGAGGTTGAAGCTGCCTTCGCTCCACCGCCGGGCCAGGGTGCTGTCTTCCAGCACCGGAACCATCAGACCCGCGTAGCCGACCTGCTTTACGGGGACTGCCTTCACGGCGCGGGTGATCATGGCGGCGGCCGTCATGGTGCCGCTGGAGCCGAACTTTGCGCCAGTAAATTTCTCGATGGCATCGCCAATCGAAATTTCTCCGGCCGGAGCGGGCGTGGGATCGAGACCGGCATAGGTCCATCCCGAACGCTTTTCAATTTCATGCGCGATCTGCTCGCACTCGGAGTCATAGCGGGTGAGTTCGGCAGCCAGCGCTGTTTCCGTCGCCGCAAGGTCATGGGGATGAGCGGCGAGGGCCGCCTGCACCAGGTTTGCGCTCTCCAGTCCGACGGAAAACTGGTGACCTGCCCCGGTGTGATAGGAACCGGGGAAGAACGGGCCGTAGGGGCCGAGCATGGCCGTGGCCACGAAACGGAAATTACCGTCGCTGTGGGCAGTGTGCTCGGCAAGATATTTCACGACGTGGGCCGCCGCCTTCACCGCCGGCCAGTGGATACCGTCGTCTTGCGCAACCAAAATGCTGCCTTCGAGTTGGTCGGCCTGAGAAAGAATGTGCGCGAGTTGGTCGGCCTGGGAAGGGTCGGCCTGCGTCAGCATGGCGGGACCGAGGTTGGGGATAAACGACTCGCGGGTGGCGAGCGCGTTCAATGCTCGGAAAAACTGCGCGGATTCGGCTTCGCTGAGTCCACGGATGATTTCGGAAAAAGGCTGAGTCGTGATGCGAATCGTCTGGACTTCGTAGCCTCGCTGCTCAAAGCTGCGCTGGGCATCGTGAAGCATGGTCAGTGTGTCGGCTACCTGGGATTCGAAATGGTGGGCGTCAATGCGCACGAAGGCGGTCAGGGCGCGGACCCTGGGCTTCGCGGTGTTCTGGGCAGCCAGGGGCAGGACTGACAACACGGTCACAAGAACCAGCAGAACCAGCGCGCGAACCGTAGACATACGACCTCCATCGGGGATGAGGTGGGTGATTATAGTCGCTGCCCGTCGCTCCACTGCTTGCACTCCCTCGGACATGTCCACCGGGCATCTGGGACCTGCACTTCCGGATGGCTAGACTGGAACTCTCCCCATGGTGTCCGCAGGCTCGGGCGTTTTATTGCTGCAGGCGTGCAAGTCGCTGATTTTTCAGCCTTTCCAGCGATAGGCGTCGGGCTGGGGAAGGCCCAGATGGGCAAGGACGCGATAACCGAATTCGCGGGCCATGACATCTAATGTCGCGGGCCGGTTGTAGAAGGCGGGAATGAGCGGGAAGACGGTGGCCCCGGCATCGGCGGCGCGGTACATGTTGCGGATGTGGATTTTGTTGAGCGGCGTCTCGCGGACGCAGAGCACCAGCGGACGCTTCTCTTTGAGGGTGACATCGGCGGCGCGCTCGATGAGGTGGCTGGCGTCTCCGTTGGCGATGCGGGCGAGAGTGCCGACGCTGCAGGGGATGACCACCATGGCGTCGACGGGATAGGAACCGCTGGCGATGTTGGCGCCGATATCGGCATTCGCCTGCAGCTGAATTTTGCGCGAGGGCTTGCCCAGGATCTGGCCGAGCAGGTGATTGCGGCCGCGGAGTCCGAGTTCTTCGGCCATGACGCGCAGGGCGCTGTCGGAGGCGATGAAGTTGACCGTCTGAATGCGCTTGTCGCGTTCGGCGGCGAGCAGGAAGTGTTTCAGGAATAGAGATCCGCTGGCGCCGGTGGTCGCGACGGTGAGGTTTTGCGGCGGATTGGGCAAGCGGTCTCCTGAGATTTCGTTCGGAATTTTGAGGATAGGGACGAGAGGCGGGGGAAGTCAAGGCAGCAAGTTTCGAGTTTCAAGTTTCAAAGTCTTAAATCTCACATGGCTTCGTCTACGGATCTTCGGGCTCGGCGGAACGTGGCGCAACTGGCGGCGCTGGCGGGAGTGGAGCGCGAGATTCGCAGCCAGGATTCGAGCGGGCGGCGAAAGTATCTACAAGATTTCACCCGGGCCTTCCGGACTTACTCCGCGGTCATTGACCAGCCGGCGGTGAAAGCCATGATCGGCGCGGCCGACACCATCCTGATTGGCGACTATCATGCGCTGCCAGCTTCGCAGCGTTTCGCGGCGGCGCTGGTGGAAGAATGCGCGCATCCGGGAGACCGTCCGGTGGTGCTGGCGGTGGAGACGATCTTTTCGCGCGATCAGCATATTGTCGACGAATGGTGGCGGCGCGAGATTGACGAGAAGGAGTTCCGCGAGCGCATTCGTTTCGATCTGGACTGGGGATACGACTGGGCTCCTTTTTTCGAAATGCTGGCGACGGCGCGGGAATTCGCGGAAGGACTTTATGGGCTCGACTGCATGCCGCGCGAGGACCTGCGCAAGATCGGGGCGCGCGACCGGCACGCGGCACATAAGATTGCGGAGATCCGCGAACGGCATCCCCAGGCGGTGATTCTGGTGTTGTTTGGCGAATCGCACCTGGCGCCGCAGCATCTTCCCCGGGCGCTGAAAGAGGAATTGCCGGAGAGCCGGCGGCTCACGATTCTGCAAAACGTAGACGCGCTTTACTGGCAGGCGGCGGGGGAAAAGCACGAGCGGGTGGAAGCGGTGCAGGTCAACGAAAATGTAGTGTGCGTCTTCAATTCCACTCCGCTGGAGAAGTACGAAAACTACCGCCTGCACCTGAGCCGCTGGGGACGCACGGACGAAGAAGGGCCTGACCTTGCTCCCACCATCTACAACCTGATTGACAGCCTGCTGCGGTTCTTTCAGATCAACCGCTATTCTCCGCATAACCATACGCAACCGAAGTTTCTGGTCGATCTGTTGCCTGAGATTTATTGCCGCGCCTCGGGCGGGCGGTTGCGCGGGTTGCTGACCCGCAAGGGCATCAGCGAGGAAGAATCGAAAACGCTGCTGCAGCGGGTAGAGGATCGGGGTAGCGTCTACCTGCCGCAAGTGAACGCCTTTTACGTGCGCGAGTTCCAGATGATGTACGCCGCCGAGGAATCGGCGCGCTTTCTGCATCATGCCTGCCGCGGGTTGCCATTGCGGGAGAAGCCGGGACGAACGCCCGAACCCGGCGACCGCTTTTACGTCCGCACCCTGGAACATGCGTTGGGATATTTTGGTTCGCGGGTTCTCTACCCTGCCAGACCGGCGGTGGAAGAAGAGGAACTGCATGGTTTGCCGCTGGCGTCGCCGCCGACACGCGGAAAAGAGTTTGAGGCGAGCACGGAATTGCTGGGATACATGCTGGGCAACGCCTTGTACGAAGCTTACCTGCACGGGCGCGTGAAACCGGGCACACTCCGCCGCGTGCTGCTCACTCATCTGGAAGGTCCCGGCAAAGCCAAAGAGCTGTACCGGGAATTGGCGAAGAAGCTGGGGAAACCTGCCATTCGCCGCTAGCCGTCAGCGGTTGGCCATTCCTCTATCAAACAGCGTCTGCTCGGCTGTCCGCACTGCGACAAAGTGGTAGTCTTGACTTTGGCTGAATGGTGAGGGCTGACGGCTGAGAGCCTCTTGAACGCTGATTCCATCCGAAAACTATTTGAGCAGGTGCGGGCGGGAACACTTTCTCCCGACGACGCGGTGGATCGTCTGCGGCACATGCCGTTTGAGGACCTGGGATTCGCCAAGGTCGATCATCATCGCCGTCTGCGCGTGGGCATGCCCGAAGTGATTTTTGGACAGGGCAAGACTCCGGCGCAGGTGGCGGGGATCTTCACGCGGCTGGCGAAGCACGGCGGCAACGTGCTGGCCACGCGCAGCGATGAAAAGCAGTTTGCCGCGGTGAGAAAGAAAGTCCGGCGTGTCACTTATAGTGACACGGCGCGAACCATCACCCTGGTGCGGGACAAGAAAACCTACGGCAAAGGCACCATCGCGGTGGTCTCGGCGGGCACCAGCGACATCCCGGTGGCGGAGGAAGCGGTGGTCACCGCCGAGGTCATGGGGAATTCCGTGGAGCGGCTTTACGACGTCGGGGTTGCCGGCATTCACCGGCTGCTGGCGCACCGTCCCGTACTGGCCGGAGCGCGCGTGGTGATTGTGTGCGCGGGCATGGAAGGCGCGCTGCCCAGCGTGGTGGGCGGACTGGTGGGAGTTCCGGTGATTGCGGTGCCGACCAGCGTCGGGTACGGTGCGGCCTTTGAGGGATTGGCGGCGCTGCTGGGCATGATGAACTCGTGCGCGTCGAATGTGAGCGTGGTGAATATTGATAACGGGTTTGGGGCGGGGTACGTGGCGTCATTAATCAACCGGCTGTAAGCACTGACCAGAACCTGACCAAACCTTGGTAGCGAGCAGGCGACTTGACAACAGTCGTTATAACGACTAATATCGATTCGTGGCCAAGGGGATGCAAGCCGAGCTTAAGCAGACCAAGCCTTTCAGCAGCCTGGCGGAAGAGGCCTTTCTGGCGCTGATGCGCACCGCCGACCAGTTGCAGTGGAAGGGGGCGGAACTGATGAAGCAGTTTGAGCTCTCCCCTACCCAGTTCAATGCCTTGCGGATCTTGCGCGGCGCCGGACCCAAGGGTCTGGCCTGCAGCGAGATTGGCGAGCGCATGATCAATCGCGATTCCGACATCACCCGGTTGCTGGATCGACTGGAACGCCGCGGGCTTACCGAACGCTGCCGCGAGAGCAAGGACCGGCGCGTGATTATGGCGCGCATCACTGCCGCGGGCCTGGAACTGCTCAAGAAGACGGATAAGCCCGTGGAAGAGTTCCACCACAAACTGCTGGGGCAGATGGGAGAACAGCGCCTGCATTCCCTGCTGCGTTTGCTGGAGAAGGCGCGGGAAGTAGCGGGTTAATTTTTTTGCAGCAATCGTCGTTATCACGACATCTGTTGTAAGTATAAGGAGGATCGAAATGAGCCAAGCAGAAAAGCAGTCCTGGGGAGTGACGCTGTTGCGCGTGATCGTGGGAATCGTTTTCCTGGCGCACGGCAGCCAGAAGTTATTTGTCTACGGAATTCAGGGTTTCGCCGGATTCCTGGCGCACATGGGGCTTCCCACATTCTTGTCACCGATCGTGATCGCCATTGAATTGCTCGGCGGCGCGGCGTTGATTCTTGGTATCGGGACGCGCATTGCCGCGGCAGCGATTGCCGTCAACATGCTGGGTGCGATATTGGCGGTGCATCTGAAGGGCGGGTTCTTCCTGCCGACCGGATTTGAATATGCGTTCACCATGCTGGGCGCGAGCCTAGCGCTGCTGTTCGCGGGGCCGGGAGCGGCGTCGCTGGATGGAGTGATTGCGCGAAGAGCGTAAAGTTCGAAATGAGAAAAAGCCGGAGGCTTTGCCTCCGGCTTGCGGCTCGTCTCCTCGACACCTCTTTCTTAGACTTTCTCGCCGACTGACTTGCCTTGGGTGAACAGGTACAAGTAATCCGGGCCGCCTGACTTCGAATCGGTACCGGACATATTGAATCCGCCAAATGGATGCGCGCCGACCATGGCGCCCGTGCATTTGCGGTTGATGTAGAGGTTGCCGACGTGGAATTCGCGGATGGCGCGATCGATCTTCTCGCGCGAATTGGTGTAGACCGCGCCGGTCAGTCCGAACTCGGTGTCGTTGGCGATCTCGAGCGCGTGCTCGAAGTTCTTCGACTTGATCACGGCCAGGACCGGTCCGAAGATCTCTTCCTGCTCAAGCTTCGACTTGGGCTGGATATCGGCAATGACCGTGGGCTGGAGGAAGAATCCCTCTCCAGCTTTCGGATCGCGGGCGCCGCCGGTGATGAGGCGTCCATCTTTCTTGCCGATCTCGATGTAGTTGAGGATGTCTTTCATCGAGCCTTCGTTGATCACCGCGCCCATGTTGGGGTTGTCGGCGGGATCGCCCATGGTGATCTTCTCGACTCGCACCTTAAGTTTCTCCAGGAACTTGTCGTAGATGCGCTCGTCAATGATAGCGCGCGAGCAAGCCGAGCACTTCTGTCCCTGGAAGCCGAAGGCGGCCGAGGCGACGCCTTCGACGGCAGTGTCGACGTCGGCATCGGCGTCGACGATGATGGCGTCTTTGCCGCCCATCTCGAGCACGGTGCGCTTGATCCAGATCTGGCCTTCGGACTGGGTCGCCGCGCTCTTGTTGATGTGCAAGCCGACTTCGCGCGATCCGGTAAAGGCGATGTAGCGGGTCTTGGGATGGGAAACGATGGCATCTCCGAAACTGGCGCCCGCGCCAGGACAGAAATTCACCACACCCTCGGGCATGCCGGCTTCTTCGAGCAGTTCGACGAATTTTGCCGCGATGGTGGGTGAATCGCTTGATGGCTTCAGGATCACGGTGTTTCCGGAAACAATCGAGGCCAGGGTCATGCCCGCCATAATGGCGGAGGGGAAGTTCCACGGCGGAATGACCGCGCCCACGCCCAGCGGAATGTACAACAGGCTGTCGCGTTCGCCGGGGAGCTGCACCGGGGGTTCGGTCTTGGCCAGACGCAGGGCTTCGCGGCTGTAGAACTCGCAGAAGTCAATGGTCTCGGCGATATCGCCGTCGGCTTCGGCCCAGTTCTTGGAGACTTCGTAAACCAGCCAGGCTTCGAATTCGAACTTGCGTTCGCGCAGCAGATCGCCGACGCGGAACAGCAACGCGGCGCGCTCTTCCACCGAGGTACGGCTCCAGCTTTCGAAGGCGCGCAGGGCCGCCTGCATGGCGGGCTCGACTTGATCTTTTCCGGCCTTCTGGTGCAAGCCGACGATTTCGGAGGGCTTGGCGGGATTGATGGACTTGATCTTGTCCTGGGTTTTGACCCGCTTGCCGCCGAGGATGAGGTCATACTCGCGGCCCAGTTGGCCGCGAACTTTCTCGAGGGCGGCGCGCATTTTGCGCGCATTCTCTTCCTTGGTGAAATCGACAAAGGGCTCGTTCTTGAACGGGCCTTCATGCAGGCGAAGTTGCGGACGGGTGGGGGCTTCAACGGTTGCCATAAGTGCTCCTCAAAGACGTATGGATTTCTTTTAGACGGGGACGCAAACAACCAATTGTAGCACCGGGAGCAAGGGTTCAGCCGAGCGGGTCGAGGGTCACAAAGCATTGTGACACAAGCACTTGGCGGCAACGTCGCGGCCTGATGAGTGCATCGAGAAGTCGCAAGGTTTTTCTCGCACGCCATGCCGAAGTCTTTGAAAGACGTCATCCGAGCGGCCAGGGAAGCACTCTTCTGTCCGCGATAGAGGAAGCTGACCCTGCCCCGAGGGGTTTTGAGTGATATCGCGATTTCGCCAACTATGGTTCAGTTTGGTTAATTAGAGCATAATGCCGGTACGAGGCAGCGGCATGACGCACGATGAGTGGCGCTTACTTGGATACGGCTGCTTGACAGCCTTCCTCATGGCACTGTTCTCGTGCCGATTCTCCTACACGACAGGAATTTCCCGAGGTTAGCGGCTGAGGGATACCTTGGCGCTCTCGCTTTAGCCGTCTTTCTGCTATCCAAGTACATGGAACGGCGTGCCAAATCAAGATGACGCATGTCCCGAAGAACCACGAATGACATTTCACGACTAACGAAACCAGCGTTAGCGCTCAAACCCCGAGCCTGGCTTTCCGGCCCACTTGGCGGGGAAGCGGAGTTGGTTTTTTGTCAAGGCTTCCGCGCGGTGATATCACCCCGGACTACCTGCAGATAGTTGCTGGCGGATTTCAATGCCTCCTCGGCGTCATGCCGCGATATCAGTCCGCTGTCGTCGTACAGGGCGAGGTTACGTTTGCGCCGAAGGTGGTCGAAGAGAATCAGCAATGCCGCGTGCTTTCGACTGAGGTGCGAGCGCGCGAATTCGATGATGGCGATGTGATGTCCAGGTTGGCTTCTCGCGCGCACTCCGTGGCTGAACATTAAGCCGATGGACGCCTTTAGCATCGCCTCGTAGGCCTGTTGCAGGCAGGCCTCCTCGTCGAAGGAGAGGATTTTGTGCGCGGCCGCGAGTTTCTTGTCAGCGCTCGCCAAGAAACGCTCGATCTGCGCCCAGTCAACGGTGTGCGGCTTGAGCTTCTTCGTCATGGCTTAGCAGAGAAATTCGCCGGTGGCGCCAGACATCTTCCAGCAAGGGATCGCGGCGCGCCCGCCGGGAGTTGAATTCCTCGCGCGAGAAAACCGTGTAATTGATCTCGCGCCCCAGACGGCGCTCCAGTTTGTCGATGGCCTCGGCAAGGCTCTCACCCGTCGGCGAGCCAATCAGGAGCAAGTCAATATCACTAACCGCGTCCTGCTGGTTGCGCGCAAAGGATCCGTAGAGATACGCGGCTTCGATCCCGAGGGTGCTCTTCAACGCCTTTGCAATGGCCGAAGGGGCGCCAATCGTCTTCTCGACAACTCCCTTGACCTCGGGAAACAAAGGATAGTTGCGATTGAGTTGAAAATACTTCTGTCTGCCGCTGACTTCCGACCGGAACAGCCCGTCTCTCTCCAAGCGACCGAGTTCTTTCGACAGGTTTGAAGGATCTATTTCCAGACGCTCCGCCAAATCCCGCAGGTGAAGGCGGGCGGTGGGATTGGTGAAGTAGTAGGCCAGCAGACGCTGGCGAGCTTTAGATCGGAGGTCGAACATATGGTCGTATTCTACCACATTTGTGGTATACATTGACCCCATATCACGCCCGTACTGCCTCTACCGGCTGCTCCACCGGCTCCATCCTCGCGGTAAAGTGGCGCAGGAAAGGCGCTTCGTAGGTCAGCTTCAATCCCTGAATCTGGTTGCGCTTCTTCCACACTTCGAGGATGACTTCGACCACGTAGTCGATGTGGCTCTGGGTGTAGACCCGGCGGGGAATGGCGAGGCGGACCAGATCCATTTGCGCAGCCGCGCCAAACATCAGGCGCCCAATTTCTACCGAGCGAATGCCGCCTTCCAGATAGAGTTCGGCCGCCAGAGCCGCGCCGGGGAATTGATCGAGCGGAATGTGGGGGAGAAAGGCGCGGGCGTCGAGATAGATGGCGTGTCCGCCCGGCGGCTGCACGATGGGCACGCCTTGCTGGGCGATGTGATTGCCGAGATAGGCGGTGGAGGCGATGCGGTAGCGCAGGTAGTCTTCTTCCAGCGCTTCCTGCACGCCGACGGCAATGGCTTCGAGATCGCGGCCGGCGAGTCCGCCATAGGTGGGATAGCCCTCGGTCAAAATCAGCAGGTCTTTTTCCTGTTGCGCCAGCAGGTCGTCGTTGGTGCAAAGGAAGCCGCCGATATTGGCCATGCCGTCTTTCTTCGCCGACATGGTGCAGCCGTCGCCGTAAGAAAACATCTCCTGCGCGATCTGCTTGGGAGTCTTGTTCTCGTATCCCTTTTCGCGCAACTTGATGAAGTACGAGTTTTCGGCGAAGCGGCAGGCGTCGAAGTAGAGGGGGATGCCATGACGCCGGCAGACCGCGCTTACCAAGCGCACGTTGTCCATGGAGACCGGCTGGCCTCCGCCGGAGTTGTTGGTTACGGTGAGCATGACCAGGGGAATCTTCTCGCGGCCCACGCGGGCGATCAGGGCTTCGAGGGCCTCTACGTCCATATTGCCTTTGAAAGGGTGGATTAATCCCGGCTGCTTGCCTTCCGGCAGGAGCAGGTCGACCGCCTCGGCGCCGGTGAACTCCACGTTGGCGCGAGTGGTGTCGAAGTGGGTGTTGTTGGGAACGACATCGCCCTTCTTGCACATCACGCTGAACAGAATGCGTTCGGCGGCGCGGCCCTGGTGAGTGGGAATCACGTGCCGGTAACCGAAAATATCCTGAACGGAATCGCGGAAGCGGTCGTAGCTCCGGCTTCCGGCGTAGCTCTCATCGCCTTCCATGATGGCGGCCCACTGGTGGGTGGACATGGCGCCGGTGCCGGAGTCGGTCAGCAGATCAATCAGAACGTCGTCGGCGGGCAAGAGGAAAAGGTTGTAGTGCGCGGCCCGCAAAAGCTCTTCGCGCTGCTCGCGGGTGGTCCAGCGAATGGGTTCGACGCTCTTGATGCGAAAGGGTTCGATAATGGTGCGGGCCATAGGCTTGGGTCTCCTTACTTAGCACACACCGGAGGGCGCACAGGTGTCTGTGACGCGGGTCACGGGAGTAGGGGCTATCTGCGCTTCCCCGCCAGATCCCTCGCTGCGCTCGGGATGACGTCAGGTTTTGTCGGGATCACGTCATCCTGAGGATTGCGCTACTGGTTTAAGTATTGCGCAACTTGTTTACGGGACTTTAACGGAGTCCTGCTTTTCGACTTTTTCTGTTGGTGCGTAGGTGACCGCGGCGGTGCGCTCCAGTTTGTCCCAGGCGAAGGGACGGCCTTCGATGGCGCGCTTCAGCGTTTTCAACAACACCAGCGAGAACAACTGGCGATAGGCAAAGCGCTGCAGCCAGACCTGGCTGAGCAGCAGGGCATCTTCGCGGGCTTCGGGCACACGACGTTCGAGGGCAAAGGCGATGGCCGAGGTAATGAAGTCGATGACCAGGAAAAGCGCAAAGAACAGCACCAGGCGCTGGAAACTGGTAGGGTCGGTGGACTCGGGATGGAAATATTTCTGGATTCCGTACCACAAGACACCCACCACGAACATGAGGTCAATGAACGGAGAAACAATCGGCAACAGGATCTGGAAGATCAGGATGTTGGGCAGAGCCACCCATCCCAGCACCCCTTTGCGGGCAAACACTTCGCTATGCTTCCAGACCGCCTGCAGAATTCCGAAGGACCAGCGGAAGCGCTGGCGCATCAGGCCATTGGCATTGACGGGGGCTTCGGTAAAAGCCAGCGCCAGATCTTCGTATTCGACCCGATAGCCGTTGCGCAGCAGCGCCATGGTGAGATCGGCATCTTCGGCGACCGTGTCGGTGTGGTATCCGCCGGCTTCGCGAACGGCAGCGGTGCGCCAGGCGCCGATCGCGCCGGGGACGACGCTGACCGCGCCCAGGGTATTGAGCGCGCGGCGTTCGAAGTTCTGGCTGGTGATGTACTCGAGCGCCTGCCAGCGCGTCCACAGATTCACGCGGTTGCCGACTTTCGCATTTCCGGCCACCGCTCCCACTTTCGGATTCAGGAAGTGCGGCACCAAGCGGGTGATGGCATCGGGCGCGATGATGGTGTCGGCGTCAATACCCACGAAGAGTTCTTCATCCGTCAGGTACTCAAGACCAAAGTTCAAGGCTTCGGCTTTGCCGGCGTTGGGCTTGGTCAAAATCAGCACCCGGCCTTCGGCTTCTTCGCGGGCGAATGCTTCCCTCGCCACTTGCAGGGTTCGATCTTTCGAGCCGTCATCAATTACGATCACGCGCAAGTAGGGATAGTCCGAACCCAGGGCGCCCTGAATGGTGCGTTCGATGACTTTTTCTTCGTTGTAGGCAGGGATGAGCACCGCCACCGCGGGGCGATAAGCATGCTCTTCCGCGGGCGTGCCATAGCGCCGCTGCCGGAAGCGGTCATAGACCGCGAGAATTCCCACGAATAACAGGCGCCCGGTCATCAGCAAGTCGCCGATGAAGAAAATCCAGGTGATGCCCTTACTGCCGGCGTCGAACATCCAGAATCCGATCCAGTTGAGCCGGGCAGCCCAGCGCTGGTTGGTGGGAATGGGCGGCATGACATCGGCCTGCGTCTTGCCCAGCAACTGGTACAGGGGAACCACCTGGTAGCCACGCGAACGTACGCCTTCGATAATGGCGGGCAGGGCCAGCACGGTCTGGCGCCGGTCGCCGCCGCCATCGTGCAGCAGGATGATGTTGCCGCAGCGAATGTCATTGGGGGCGCAGGGCGGCAGATGGGCCAGCACATCCTGAGAAATCTGCGCGGCCGTGCGGCGCGGATTGTCCTGCCAGTCGTTGGGGTCAATCTTGTCGCCCACGGTGATGAAGCCCATGTCCTGGCTGAACTCCAACGGGCGCACCTGGTCGGCGGTGTCGGGTTCCTGATCGATGGAGTAGGGCGGACGGAACAGGATGGTACGCACTCCCAAACGGCTGGCAAAAAGTTGCTCGGTCAGGTTCAATTCCAGCCGGACAAACGTGGGCGAGATGTTGCTGATGTCGGGGTGGGTGAAAGTGTGGTTGCCGATCTCGTGGCCCTCGCGGTAAATGCGTGAAGTCACGTCGGCATACTTGTCGGCCTGTATTCCAATCAGAAAAAACGTCGCCGGCGCGTGCTCGCGTTTGAGGACGTCGAGGATTTTGGGGGTCCACTCGGGGTCGGGGCCATCGTCGAAGGTAATGGCGACTTGATTGGGGCTGGAACCGTAGCGGGCAACGCGGTAAGGCTGAGGCAGAGCATCGAAATTCTCGTCGGTGATCTGGTTCAGAGTCGAGTCGACGGTGAGAGACCGCGTGCCGTCGGCGGGTCGCGTCTCGATTCTCAGGATCTCGCCGTTACCCTCCATATCGACATCCTGGCCAGGAGGAACGTCTTTCAACTTGCCGGCTGCGCCGGGGTCGCCGGGCTGGTCCCACACGCGCCATAAAGAACGGTCTTCGGAACCCAGCCGCCACAAGGCAAAGGTTTCGACGCCCAAGGCCTGCGCGGCGCGCATTTCATTGAGCGCAGTGACGGCGTCGAGGAACCAGACATCGTGGTGGAGGTTGTGTTCGTCGAGGTAGCTGAAGTGCGGGTTCAGACTGTCGGAATCGAAGTCGATGTCGGCGTCGGAATCGCGCGCTCCCAGCCAGGCTTCCTGCACCGAAACGTTGCTGTCGTGCACGTCGGGCGGCAGTTTGCCATCCTTCGGTTTGCGCACCCAGTCGTATCCATAGTTGGCGATGGCGCAGATCAACTTGTTCTGCGGGATGGCGTTCTTGGCCGCGGCCAGGTTCCTGGTGAACCAGTCCTGCGAGGCCACGGGGCCAGCGGTTCCCGGCGAGGGATAGTGCTCGTCGTAGTTCATGAGCACGACACCATCGGCAGCGGCGGCCGCCGCGGCGTAATTGAAATCCGGATTGGCAGCCGGGACGCTGACATACAGCTTCAACCCCCTGGCATGCAGGTCCTGGGAAAGCTCGTTCAACAGCGTCACATACGCCGGCTGCGCGCTGCTGGGGAAATCTTCAAAGTCGACCATCAAGCCACGGTACTGGTCGCTGGCCAGGAAGGCGGCAACCTGCTGACGGAAAAGCGCGCGCGCGTTGGGGTCATTCAAGAAACCTGAGATGTTGATCCAACTGCTGCCGTCAAAATTGTTGACCAGGGGAAACACCTCGACGCTGGTGCCTTCCGACTTCAGGAACGACATGACTTTGTTGTCGACACTGCGAACGCTTCCCCCTTGCATGATGTCGAAGTACTTGATGGTCTCGGGATTTTCACCCTGCAGATGGCCATCCTGCGTCAACACGTGCAGCCATTCGGGATAGAGCAGGTCGAGCTGGTGGGCATATTCGCGCAAAGACGCGAAGCTGGCCGCGTCCCACGGAACATAGAAGGCCGCACGAATGCCTGCTTCGCCGTTCAACTGCAATTGCGAAGGATGTTTTTTCGAGCGCTGGTGCCCGCGGCGGATGGCGGCGAGGCGGCGCTTTTCCCGGGCTCGTTCCTTTTCTTTCTCGGTCAGCGAGTGGTAGGGGCGCTTCTGATCCTGCAGCAGCATTTGCGGCAGATGCTCGCTGTGCAAAGCGTTGTAGACGAAAAACACGACTACCAGCGAGAGCGCCAGCGCCGCAACGTCGAACAGGCGGCGCAGCCGCTTCCAGCGTGCCTGCCTAGGATCGTAGAAAACCGGTTTCGCCATGGGGATTGAGCCGTCCCCATCCTAAAGCTCGTGTACTGGAGGGTCAAACGGTTGTTACCACTTTAAGATGCGGCTACAGGCGACTGGAGTTGTGGCATGGAGATTGGCGAGAAACGCGTTATATTCGCTAGGTGCGCGACCTGGTGCGCAAACACTTCCGATTCTTTCTGTTCGCGACACTGGCCGCCCTGGTCGTGCGGCTGATCTGCTTTTTCTGGTTTTCCCGGATCACGAACGACTCGCTGGTTTACGGCGACATCGCCAAGAACTGGCTGCAGCACGGGATCTATGGCCTGACCGCGCCCGATGGGGTGGCGCCAACCTATATCCGGCTGCCGGGCTATCCCGCGTTTCTGGCCGCCGTTTTTGCCATCTTTGGCATGGAGCACTACCGCGCGGCACTGTTTCTGCAGCTGTTTGTCGATATCGCGACATGCTTTCTGGTCGCCGATATCGCGCGCCGCATGGTTTCCGATCGTGCTGCCAAGGCGGCGTTTCTGCTGGCTGGGCTTTGCCCCTTTCTCGCAAACTACGCCGCCGCCGCTTTGACCGAGACCCTGGAAATCTTCTTTACCGCGTTAGCCCTGGATCTAGCGCTGCAGGGACTGGAAGGGATTGCGAAATTGCGAATCTGGGCAGGATGCGGCTTTGCGGTCGCGGCTGCCATTCTGCTCCGGCCCGACGGTGGACTTTTGCTGGCCGTGATCGGAATCTATCTTTTGTGGATATTGTTTCAACAGTTTCAAAATGGGAAACCGCCGTGGCCGGTGATTTGGGCTGGAGTCGTTCTGGCGCTGGTGTCGCTGGCGCCGCTGGTCCCGTGGACATTGCGCAACCTGAGCACCATCCACCGCTTCCAGCCTCTCGCTCCGCGCTATGCCAATGAACAGGACGAGTACGTCCCCATGGGATTCAACCGCTGGGTGAAGACGTGGATGGCCGATTATTCCTCGACCGAAGAAATTTACTGGGCAGTGCCGGGCGGCACGCTCGATGTTGGCAAACTACCGCTGCGGGCTTTCGATTCGGCTGAGCAGCGAGCCCAAACCGAGCAGTTGTTGGCGGACTACAACCAGGCGGGGGCAGTGACTCGGGAACTGGACGCCCGCTTCGGCGCCCTGGCCGGCGAGCGCATTCATCACGCGCCGCTTCGCTACTACTTCTGGCTGCCCACGGTGCGCGTCGCGGATATGTGGCTGCGTCCGCGCACGGAATTGCTGCCCTGCGACACGCGTTGGTGGGAGTTCAACGACGATCCGCAGTGGTCGGCGCTGGCGGTGGGGCTGGGACTGATCGGAGTCTTCTATGCGGGGATGGCGATGCTAGGTTTGATACGCGGACGCTTTCTGC
Organism: Terriglobia bacterium; assembly: GCA_963840615.1. GTDB lineage: Bacteria > Acidobacteriota > Terriglobia > Terriglobales > Acidobacteriaceae > DATFTE01. Next base: position 17,540 of record CAWJAA010000029.1, on the reverse strand, counting down.
CGCACCTCGGCCTGCTGCTGACGTTCCTCGTTCTGCGAAGCCTGTTTCTGGGCACCATGGAGAATCCCGAACCCCGATACACGCTGGAGGGCTACCCGGTGGTCATGGTGCTGGCCGCAGCGTGGTGGGGACGGTCGGGGCGTGTCGTGCAGTCCCCTTGATATCCCCTAGTCTTCCCTACATCCTCTGGACGACGTCATCCCGAAAGCCGGCGCTCTTTGCTGAGATCTGGCGTGCAGCATCCCTCACCCGAAAGCACTGCCACTCCACGCCAGATCCTTCGCCCTACCGGGCTCAGGATGACGTCGAAAGAGATAGACGAAGCGCCCGAGCCGGCGCTCTTTGCTGAGATTTGCGTGCAGCACCCGTCACCCGAAGCATCCACTCCCCCCATATCACTTCCGCCTATCCTCCTCTTCTACAACCCCTGGATAACGTCATCCCGAAAGCCGGCGCTCTTTGCCGGCTGAGGGATCTGGCGTGCGGCACCCGTCACTCGACAGCACTGCCACTCCTCGCCAGATCCTTCGCCCTATCGGGCTCAGGATGACGTCAGAAGAGATAGACGAAGAGATCCACATCCCATCAACACTTCCGCCTACCTCCTCTTCTACAACCCCTGGATGACGTCATCCCGAACGCCGGCGCTCTTTGCTGAGATTTGCGCGCAGCACCCGTCACCCGAGAGCACTGCCACTCCTCGCCAGATCCTTCGCCTGCGGCTCAGGATGACGTCAGAAGTTTGGAAGGGCTTGTGTGCCGCTAGCGATTCGCCGGCCCGCTCAGCTGCTGCGCGATGCTTCGTTCGCGCTCGGCATCGAACGGTCGTCCCATCTGCTGGTAGGCATCGGCGAGAAACAGGTGGGCCTCGCGCGAGTCTGGCTGAACCTGCGCAGCTTTCTCGAGATTCGCAACCGCAGCGATGGGATTTCCCTGCAGCGACAGAATTCTTCCTCGCAACAGGTTGGCGCGGTAATGGTCGGGACTCAGGCTCAGGCAGGTGTCGAGTTCCGTCATAGCCTCGGGAACGCGATCAATGCGCGCATCCACCGAAGCCAGCGAGAAATGCGCATCGGCCCAGCGCGGCGCGCGCGCCACCGCGGCTTCAAACTCGGGCGCGGCTGCATTCCAGTCCCCGGTCTCAAACAGCGCCAGCCCCAGTTCGTAGTGGCCCATGCCCACGTCGGGCAGAAGCTTCACCGCGCTCCTCAGATGCGGCAGGGCTTCGCCGTAATTCTTCAGGCGCGACTGTGCGAGCCCGAGCTGCATTTCGGCAATCGCCATTCCCGGCTGATCTTTGAGCACCTTTTCGAGGCGCGGCACGGCTTCGCTGTAGCGCCCGTCCTCCACGTCAAACATGGCATCGTGCAACAGGTTTGAGACTTCAATCTTCGTCTTAGGGTCGATTCCTGCGATGACGCCGTTGACATCGGATTTGCCCGGGTCCGACGCGACATAGCCCAGCGCCTGCAGTTTCTTGATCTGCTCGGGGTCGGGTTTGGCCAGGTCGACCAGCGTCTGGCTGGTTTTCTCGCGGAACGTATCCAGCTGCACGCCCAGCGTCTGCGCCACCGCCTTCGACTCCGGCGCCAGGTTGTGGGTCTCCGCCGGATCGGTCTGCTGATTGTAGAGTTCGCGATCCGGCGCCTCGATGTAGAGATACTTCCCGGTGCGCAAGGCCCGCAGCGAACTCCATCCGAAGGCGCGATGCGGATAGTCGGTCTCGGCGTAAGCAGGACGGTCCTGACTGGTCTGCGGATGGTCCATGCGGCCCCGGCGTTACCAGGCTCAGCAGCGACTCGCCCTGCACTTCCTTGGGAATCGCGATGCCTGCGGTTTGCAGGATGGTTGGCATGACATCGATAAGTTGAGTGCGCGGTCTCCACCCGCGCTCCGGCGTTGCGATTCGCCGGCAGCTTGAACAGCAGCGGCACGTGCAGCGTTTCATCGTAGAGAAACACGCCGTGGGTATTTTCGCCGTGCGCGCCCAGCGACTCGCCGTGATCGGCCATCACGGCAATCAGCGTGCCGTCATAGAAGCCATGCTCGCGAAGAGCATCCAGAAATTTGCCGACGGCCGAGTCGGCATAGGCGATCTCTCCGTCGTAAGGCTGCGACTTGTAACGAGTCTTGTAAGGCTCCGGCGGATCGTAGGGATCGTGCGCGTCGTAGAGGTGCACCCACAGAAAGAACGGCCCGCGTATGATTCTGGCTGAGCCAGGCCGAGCGCGTGGTTCACCACTTCTTCCCCGCGGCGCTCGACGGTCTTGTAACGATCGGCTCCCCGGGGACGAAGCTTGAAACCCGCATCATAAAAATCGAACCCGCGATCGAATCCCGGAGCGGTGCCATCCAGCGGATCCAGCACCAGCGACGCCACGAACGCCGCCGTGTGATATCCCTGATGGCGCAGCAGGTCAGGCAAGTACGGCAGCCGCGGCGAAAGCGGCACGCCAAAATCATTCACATGGTTGAACTGCGGGTAGGTTCCGGTGAGGATGGTGGCGTGCGAAGCGGTGGTCAGCGGCACGTGCGAATAGGCGCGGGTGAACACGATGCCTTGCTTGGCCAGGACATCCAGATTCGGCGTGAGCCCGCGATCGGAGCCGAGAAAATCCATGCGGTCCGCACGGGTGGTATCGAGCGTGATGAGAATGATGTTGGGACGGCGCGCCGCGGCCTTGGCGGAGGCAGGGCGCTGCGGAGGATTGGCGGCAATCGCAGAACCGAATAACAGGATTACCGAGAGCCACCGGGGAAACCGCATAAGAAAAAGGGAGTCTACCATAGGCAGACTCCCGTAACAGGTATGGCCAGGGCGCTAGAAAACGAACTTAATTCCAAAGTTCATGTTTCTCGGGCCGCCCTGGGCGATGACCGGATTCCCCGCCGCGACATCGGAGGTCTTGGTGATGGTCCCGAAGTCGCTCGCCGTAACGATGTTGTTGGGGAAGTAAAAGAAGTTGCCACGGTTGAGGAGGTTGTAAACCTCCCAGCGCAACTCCATGTGAAGGTTCTCCGTGATTTTCGTGTTCTTGATGAGAGACATATCCCACTGCACCAGGCCCGGTCCAGTCAGCATGTTGCGGCGGGCGTTACCGACTCCGGAGCAGGGCAAATAGAACGGGGTGAGTGGTGTCCCCGCGCCGGTCCTGCCGCACGGGTCAGTCTGGGTGCTGGGATCGGTGATGTATGTCTCCACCACGTACTGATCCGGATTGCGGGTGTTATAGCGGATCGGCGAACCGTCGTACGCAGGACGAATGCTGTTGCCGATCAAGCCCTGTCCGGAACTGTCGTTGCCGCTCAAAAGCGGGGTGAACGGGCGGCCGCTGAGCGCGGTGAAGATGGTGCTGATCTGCCATCCGTTCCCCAGCCTTTCTCCAAACGGCTGAATCTTCGGCAACGAGTACACACCGCCCACGTTGAAATTCAAGCGGACGTCGGAATCGCATAGACCGCGGGAGTCCGCGTAGTTAGCCACAGCCGGCGCGGTGCTGCCCACCGGGTTGGCGTTATTGATCTGGGGATAGTCTCCCGCGCCACCGCGGTTGACCGAGTTGTAGTCGTAACACTTGCTCCAGGTCAGGTTGTATTGCGTGTCGACCCCATGCCAGGCGCGCTGGTTGTAGGACACCTGCAAGCTGTCATATTGCGATTGGCCGTTGTTACTGGCCTGGACAACGTGACGGAACATATCGTTTCCGAACTGATCCACATACACGCCGTGGAAGGGCCGGAACTGGTCGCAATCACTCTGCGAGGTACACGGGCTGCCCAAGGGCGAGGCATTCAGATCGTGATAGATGATCTGGTTCCCGCCACGCTGGCCCGCATAGGTCAAGGTCAGTACGTTATTGCGGAACAGCTCATTCTGAATGCTTACGTTGAAATTGTGATAGTAGGGCGTCTTGAAATCGGGGACGACCGAAAAGGCGTTGAAGGGAGGAGTTCCGGTGGGATTGGAGCCAAAGAGGGGCCCCGCAGTTGCCGAGTCAAAGCAGATGTAGTCGCCAACTTTTGCGGCCGGGTCATAGCAACCCTGCCCCAAAGTGTAATTCGTCAGGGAGGGTGGCAAGAAGGACCCGCCTCCGCTGGCCACGTCAGATTCATTGGAGAGGTTGAAGAATCCCAAGTTGGACTGGGTAAATAGGCCGGTGCGAGCGCGCGCCAGCGAATAGGGAGAAGCCAGGGCGCCGAAGTTCGCGATGTCGTGGGTCAGCGAATAGCCCGCCCGCAGCGCGGTTTTTCCGTTGCCGAAGATGTCCCATGCGAAGCCAGCATGGGGACCGAAGTCATGGTAGTCCACGTTATAGGCGCCGCTGATTCCCTGCCCGACCTGCACTAACCCACGGTCGGGAAAGAAGTTGGCTTCCAGATCATTGGTGTCACGAATGGTTCCGTTGATCTCGTAGCGCAGGCCATAGCTCAAGGTAAGGCGCGGCTTGATCTTCCAGTCGTCTTGCAAGTAAAAACCCACTGAATTTTGCGTGATGTGGCGGTGGGTGTCGCCGAAGCTGCGGTCGGCAAGGTCGGCCTTACCGAGCAAGAGTTGCTCAACATCGTCTGCCACACCTCCCAGGTTCGGGGCGTAGTAGCTGAAGTACCCCAGGGCCAGCCCGGTACGCGCGTTATTGCGGACGCTGTTGGTGTAAGCGCGCTGGAAGTTTCCGCCAATTTTGATGGTGTGATTGCCCTTCACCCAGGAGAAGTGCTCGGACCAGTCCCAGGTAGCGTCGGGTGTAGTCACCAGGGGATAGCCCTGCACGCCTCCGATATAGCCGCCATAGCCAAGGTGGTAGAGATAGACGTAGGGCACGCCAAAGTCGCTAGCACTCAGCGGGCCGGTGTCGATTCCCAGGCTCCTGGGATCAATCTTGTTGTTAGGTGTGAGCACCTGGGAGAAGCGGCTGTAGCCCAGGCGGCTTTCCAGAATCTTGTTGTTCCCAATGTTGGTCGTCCAGCTCAGACCGGCAAGCTGCGCCCGGGAAGGGGCGGTGGAGTTAAACAGATCAGGCTGAGGCCCGGCCGCCGGCAACCCGGCAAAGGGCGGCGCGCTCTGGAAGCTGTCGCCGAAAATGTAACGCGCCGCGATGGAGTTCTTGTCGTTTATTTTGAAATCGAACTTGGTGCCAAAGCTATTGGAACTGGCGGTTGTGGGCGTACTGGCGATCAAAAGACCATTCCCAGTGTTGGGATCTATGGTTGAGGAAATTGGGAAGAAATTAAGGAGCGCCTGGCCAACTGGATCGACGGTCAGGCCGTTTGCGGCAATATCAGCCAGTGCATTCTGCACCGAAACGGTCGAAGGCACTTGTCTAGAACTGACCGAAAGGGACTTATATCTCTGCCCGTCGTAGTACAGAAAGAAGAACGCCTTGTCCTTGATGATCGGCCCGCCGATCGTCCCATTAAACTGGTTGTTGTGGATATTGGTGGGCTGGCAAGCACCCGGCTGAGAGCAGTCGGCGGTGTGATTCGCAAACCAATTGGTCGCGTCCCCAAACCCATTGTGATTGACCCAGGTTCCCGAACCATGCCAGCTGTTGGTACCGCTCTTCATGTTGAGCAGAATGGGCGCGCCGCCTTTGACGCCGAACTCCGCCGAGGGCGTACCTTGCACGCTCAATTCTTGAATGGCCTCAGGGGGAAATTCCACGGCCGGGATACCGACAATGCCGGTCTGGTTGATGGCCGAGTCGCCGTAGTAGCGGTCGTTGTTGTAGAGGCCGTCAATGAAGTAATTGTTCGAGGTGGTGCGAGCGCCGTTAATGCTGATGGCGAGGAATCCGCCGCCGGGCGCGCGCTGCACGCCGGGAGTGATGGCCAGCAGCGAATTGAAGTCGCGTCCGTTCAGGGGGACGTTCTCAATCTTGATGCTGTCGACATAGTTGTTGTCGCTGGGGGAGAGATCGACGAGCGGCGCGGAGCCCTCCACTTCCACCGTCTCCGCGCGTTGACCGACCGTGAGTTTGAAATCGGCGTGCGACAGGCCGCCCGCCTGGATCTGCAGGGTCTGGACCTGGGTCTTGAAGCCCTGCGAGGTCACCGTCAGCTTGTAAGGGCCAATCGGCAAGTCTGTAATGCGAAAGGCGCCGCTGCCGCTGGTGGTGGCCGCGCGCGATAGCCCGGTGTCGGTGTTTTCCGCGGTGACGCTGACTCCAGGCAAGACCGCGCCTGTACTGTCGGTCACATTGCCTTCGATGTCGCCAGTGATCCTCTGCGCTGCCAGCGGAAGGCTGACAGCCAATCCCAGAACTAGAAGAAGACAAATAGCGCGTAAGAACCGGTCCCTGACCATGGTCCCCCCTCTTTACATTTGGTTGCGGATGAGGCGTCTGCGAGACGCACAACTAGTGCAGCAGTTTTATCGGGGACGCGCAGCAAGTCAAGAGAAATGTACCGCGCCGTGACTTGCGGTCATTCCATTAAGGGACATAACGTGGGTGAACTGTTCTTGCGATGAAAATTTCGCCGGGTGAGAACGGGTCTGCCCGCGGATTCGCAGAGCCTAACCTAAGGGCGAATCGCTCATGCGAAAACGGGTGCGTACGTGTTCGGAAATCAATTCAATCGCGGAACGATTGCTGACGGGATCGGCCTTGGTCAGATACCTCATGGCTTCGACCAGCAGGCGCTGGCCGTCTACGTAACGGGGATCGGAGGTGCGTTCGCGTCGCTTTCGTCCAATGCTGGGCGCTACAGGAATGGTAAAAACCTTGGCCATGAAACCCACTATCTGCGCGGCGGAATCTTCTCGCAGCTAAGGCAAGGGGAGTCGCGCTTTGGCCAGTATACCCACAGGAAGACGGTTTTTCAGCTTTAATATTTGATGAAAATCCGTGGGGTACTTTCTCCCTAACCCTGTGGAGACACGGTCTTTGTCTTACCTGTGGTCTTGAGTTTGAACACCTGGTCAGGGATTTTTTGATTCAATTGAATGTCGGAATACTTGGCCAGGCGATAGTCGCCGGAAGGCTCGAAAAGCTGCTGTTGCAGGGAAACCCCGCGGGCGGGATCGATCCAGAGAAGAATGTGGGCGAAGGTGTTGCGGAGTTTATCGGCCTTGGGCGTCAGATCGAGCTTGGCGGTTTCCACCCCGCCCAGTTTATCGGTCCCGAGATATTTGACATCGAAGGATTTCAGCAGGTCGTGGCCGCTGCCGCCGAACCCCAGCACCAGAAAGCTCTCCACCGCCGACTTGTTTTTGCCGGTGTTGTAGACCGTCACCTGGTCAATCTTGGGCTGGTACAGTTGCAGTTTGTTGTCGGCGTACAGCACGTATTTGCGGTCCGGCTCGGTGATGTCGACCACCATCTGGATTTCGTTGTCTTCGCGGCGAAAATAAACTTTGCCCTTCTGGGTGTCGGTTTCGTCGACCACCTTCGAGTACTGATCTGACACCAGGACGGCCTCCGCCGAACGGAAGTGCGCGGCGGTCGCATCCATCTGGCTGAGGACACGGTCTAACGCGGGGTCGGACTGGGCGCGCGAGGGATGAGGCCACAAAGCCAGGAGCAGGCACAATGCTGCCAGAATTTTTCCTGACCTCGTGGTACGCGCCAGATCCCTCAGCCGGCTGAAAAACGCCGGCTTTCGGGATGACGTCCACAAGGGGATTTTGTCCGGAATGGCGGTCGTCGGAATATGACCTCTCCCACTGAAGTCGCGCATGGTTATTCTTTCTGAACCCAGACTCGGTAAGTCAGGACGCGCCCGGTGCGATCTCGCACCGGCTCGACCCTGGTGATGTTCACTTCGCCGGATATGGGTTCAATAATCCTCAGCAATTCCGCCCGCACCGCGCCCTCTTCCTGCCCGGAAATCGCGGCGGCTTCGATCTGGTAGATGAAACCGCCCTGGCCGTCGGAATTGACGGTGACCCCGGTGGCATGGGGATTGCGTTCGACCGGCTTGTCTTTGAAGTTGATCCAGTAGGGCGAGAAGAAAAGGAAAAGCAGTATGAGCGTCACCATGATGTCGTACTGAATGGTGCCGCGCTCGTAGGACCAGAGGATGTAGCCGCGAATTGTGCGCCAAATGGCGTTCATCGGCACTGGGGGTGCGCCTGCAACGCTGGTAGTTAACTCAACCCTGTCCAAGTCTAGTTTCTGCTCCTTCTCTTGGCAATGTAGATAGCGTGTAGCGGCTTTGCGTTGCTTCAGGATTTCGTGGGGGTAATCCGGTCGGTGCCCACATAGGGGCGAAGGACCTCGGGAATCAACACGCTACCGTCCGCCTGCTGGTAGTTCTCGACGATGGCTACCCAGGTGCGCCCCACCGCCAAGGCGCTGCCGTTCAGGGTATGGACAAACTCGGTTTTGTTTTTCCCTTCCGGACGATAACGGATATTCGCCCGCCTCGCCTGGAACGACTCGAAATTCGAACAGGAAGAAATCTCGCGATACAACTGCTGCCCTGGGAGCCAGACTTCCAGATCGTAGGTTTTGGCCGAAGAGAAGCCCAAGTCCCCGGTGGCAAGCGCCATGACCCGGTAGGGCAATCCCAGTTTCTGCAGGACTTCCTCGGCATCGTGGGTCAGCTTCTCCAGTTGCTGGTAAGAATCCTCGGGCTTGGAAAACTTTACCAGTTCGACTTTCTGAAACTGGTGTTGCCGGATAATGCCGCGCACGTCCTTGCCGTACGATCCGGCTTCGCTGCGAAAGCAGGGCGTGTACGCGGTAAGAGAGATGGGCAAACGCGAAGCGTCGAGCGTTTCGTCACGATAAAGATTGGTAACGGGGACTTCGGCGGTTGGGATCAGCCACAAGTTCTTGTCGCCATGCGGCACTTGGAAAAGATCGGCGGCAAACTTGGGCAATTGTCCGGTGCCATACATCGACTCGGAATTGACCAGGTAGGGGGGAAGAACCTCAGTGTAGCCATGCTCGCGGGTGTGCAGATCGAGCATGAAATTCGCCAGCGCCCGCTCCAAACGCGCGCCCAGATCCCAATAGACCGCGAACCGAGCTCCCGAGAGTTTCGCGGCGCGCTCCAGGTCGAGAATGCCGAGTTGCTCGCCCAGTTCCCAATGCGGCTTCGGGGTGAAATTGAAAACGGGAGGCGTGCCCCAGGTGCGGACTTCGACATTGTCATCCGCACCTTTACCGACCGGAACCTGATCGCTGGGCAGATTGGGAATGCCGGCGAGAATGTCGCGTAACCGGGTTTCCAGATCCGCCGCGATTTTTTCTTTTTCCTGGATCTGTTCCCTGAGTTCTTTGGTTTCGGCAATGAGGGCGGTGGCATCCTGCCCGCCCTTTTTCAGCCGGGCAATCTCTTCCGAGTCGCGGTTGCGACGGGCTTTCAGGGTTTCGGCGTCGGTAATGGCCTGACGGCGCTGGGTATCGACCTCGCGAAAGTCCTTCAGGACGTGCGCCGGGTCCATGCCGCGCTGGCGCAGCTTTTTCTCGACGAGGGGCAGATTGTCTCGGACAAAGTTCAGATCAAGCATGGAAACTATCTACTGTATCGGAAATGGGGCGGGGAGCGCATCTTCCAGCGCAACCACCAGGGAGACTAAGGAGCACGAAGTCCCAAGCAATAGAGCGGCAGCAAACGTGTCCGGCTTAAAACGGATGGCAATTTCTGCAAAGCGCCGCCCTGGTCGCACTCCGGCTTGGGCGCGATACGCGGCAGGCTGTACACTACGGTCGCGATGAGATTTCCGCGCCGCATTCCGGTGATGCTACTGCTGCTCTGCGCCTGGCTTACTCGAACGGCATTGGGTTCAGCCTATAATGCGCATCCCAAGCTGGTGGTGGTCATCGTCATCGATCAATTCCGGGGCGACTATCTGGATCGCTATCGCGATCAGTTCGGCGACAGCGGTTTCCGGTTGCTGCTCGATCATGGCGCGTACTTCGCTGACTGCAATTACGAGTACGCCAACACCCGCACCGCTCCCGGTCATGCCACGCTGTTCACGGGAACCTACTCGAACGGGCACGGGATAGTGGCCAACGAATGGTGGGATCCGCAAAAGAAAAAGACGGTCACCTCGGTCGAGGACAGCGCCACCCAGTTGGTTGGACTGAGCGGCAGTCCGCCCGGAGCCTCGCCGCGCAACCTGCTCTCCGACACCCTGGGCGATGAACTGAAACTCGCCACCCAGGGCAAATCCCGCGTCTTCGCCATCGCCTTGAAAGACCGCGCGGCCATTCTTCCGGGAGGTTTTTCGGCAGACGCAGCCTACTGGATCGACCACAAGTCGGGAGCCTGGATCACGTCCAGTTACTACCGCAGCGAGTTGCCCAAATGGGCGCAGGACTTCAACGACAGCCGGCGCGCAGAAAAATATCTGAACAAGGAATGGAAAGACAGCGACGGAAAGGTGTTGCGGACGACCGCGCCGCGCAGCGGGAAAGACGCTGGGTTTTACGAAGTTGTCGGATCGACTCCGTTCGCGAACGACTACGAATTCGAATTCGCCCGCGAGTTGATCACCTATGAAAAGCTGGGCAACGGCCCCGCCACCGACCTGCTGGCCATCAGCCTTTCCGCCAACGACATTCTCGGACACCAGGCAGGGCCTGATTCTCGAGAAATGCGCGCCATGGCCCTGGAAATTGACCACCAACTGGCGGACTTCTTCAACTTCCTCGGACACCAGGTAGGCCTGGCCAACGTGTGGATTGCCTTGTCAGCCGACCACGGAGTCGCGCCGGTTCCTTCCGTCGCCGCGAAATTGCGGATTCCCGCGGCCGCCCTTTCTCCCGAGAGCCTGCGCGCGCAGATCAACAGCAGTCTTTCCGCTAAACTTTCCTCGGGACATGCGGGCGAATATGTGAGGGCATTCGACTACCCGCTCGCCTGGCTCAACGAAAATGCCTTCAGCGCGGCGAAGATCAAAGAAGAGGAAGCGGAGCGCATGGTGGGGGAAGCCATGAAGCAAGCCGGCTTGCGCGGGTTCTACACCAAGACGCAATTGGCGAAGGGAGATGTCCCGAACACCGACGAAGGCCTGAGATATGCACACAGTTACTCGCCGGAAGGCGGATGGTACGTAATGGGCGTACCTGTTCCGTTCACCGTAGGGACGGCCAGCGGCACCGACCACGCGTCTCCCTACACCTACGACCGGCACGTGCCGCTGGCGTTTTATGGGCTGCCGTTCCAGGCCGGCACCTACCAGACGCACGCCGAACCCGTGGATCTGGCGGTGACGTTGGCGTCGCTGCTGGGCATCAATGCTCCGGCCAATGCCAGCGGACGGGTGCTGATCGAGGCCCTGACTGGGGTGCGCCGGGCGGAAAATTCTTCGACACCATCGCGCCGCCCTTCGCATAACCAATTCCAGCCGGCGTCGCTGGTGGCGGAACAGCGAGGTTCGCGATGACGGCCTCTCCGGGAAATCTCGCGACTGGACCTGATCTGAGAGTTTCTTTCGCGGGCATTGCGCTCAAGAATCCGGTCATCGCCGCCAGCGGGACGTTCGGCTACGGAATCGAATTCGAAGACGTCGTGCACCTCGACAAGCTAGGCGGCTTCGTGGTGAAGGGATTGTCGAAGGAATCCATGGCCGGCAATCCTCCGCCGCGCCTCTACGAAACTCCGGCAGGAATGCTGAATGCCATCGGGCTGCAGAACATTGGAGCGCGCGCGTTTGTCGATGAGAAACTTCCCAAGCTGCGGGAACTGAAAAACATCGTCGTGTTCGCCAATGTTTTTGGCTACACGCGCGAAGACTACGAGCGCACCATCCAGATTCTGAATGAGGCCGAGGGCATTGCGGCATACGAATTAAACGTTTCCTGTCCGAACACCGCGCACGGTGGAATGCAGTTTGGCAGTGATCCCCGATCGCTGGACGATGTGGTGCGACTGGCGCGCCGAACCTCGCAGCGGCCCCTGATCGTGAAGCTCTCTCCCAACGTGACCAGCATCGCGCAGATGGCGCGGGTGGCGGAAGAAGCCGGCGCCGACGCCATCTCGCTGGTCAATACGTTCGTCGCCATGGCGATTGATGCCGAGACTCGCAAGCCGCGCATTGCGAACGTAACCGCAGGACTCTCCGGGCCGGCGATCAAACCGATCGCGCTGCGCATGGTCTACGACGCAGCCAAGGCGGTGAAGATCCCAGTGATCGGCATGGGAGGAATTTCAACGGCCGTGGATGTCGTCGAGTACATGCTCGCCGGAGCCACGGCGGTCGAGATCGGAACGGCGAGTTACTGGGATCCGGTGGCCACGGAAAAAATTGTGGCGGAACTTGAGACCTGGTGCACCGTGCACAACGTGGCCCGGTTGGCGGATTTGACCGGAGGTTTGGTGACCGAGTAAATCGTGTGCCGTCCCGGAGCGACTTTGGCGTTCTTGCGCTTGACCCGGGACTTACGTCCGGGGCTAATGCCTGGCGTCGCTTCGCGACTCGAAGCCGAACCCTACTGCCACACCGCCAGAATCGCACCCATCACCAGGTAGCAAACCAATTGATATCCGGTGTTGATCAGATAGAGCTTAGCGGGCTGCTTTCCAAACAGGGCTCCCGTCAGCTGCACGGTAGTCACGAAGCCTAGCCACACGGCAAAGGCGATTTTCATTCCATAGAGCGCGGTATTGACGGTGGCCACGTCAATGATTTTTGCCAGCACAAAGGCCGACGCCAAGCTGGCCAGAAACGCGAGCCCATAGGTCTTGCCCGCGCCTTTGCGCATTTCATCCATTTTGGCTTTGTCGTTGGGATCGTAGCCCATCAGGATGATCCAGGGTTTCGCGAACAGCAGCGGGGAATACCAGAGAAAGCCCACCACCATGGTGGCGACCGCGGCGGCCAAGACCGGCAAAATCCGTATGCCAAGGATTTCCATGAAGCCCCCTCCGTCAAATGGACGTTTGGCCCGCTATGGTATGCCCGAGGGAGGATGCAGGAAAGGAAAATCGAGAGAGCGGAGGCAGGACGCCGGCTTTACCGTCCGTTGGTGTACCAGATGGATCCGGGCGAATCGAAGTTCAGACCCTCGCCCCAGACGGCATGGGTCTGGCCGCGACCGTCGATGGTCATGCCGAAATAATCGCCGAAGGGAAAGCGGAATCCGCTGGACTTGATGTAACGGTATCCGTGGACGCCGCTGGAAAACTGCGTCACCCGCGACCAGGTCGCACCGCCGTTGGTCGAGCTGCGGTAATAGGTGTTCCACAGCGGACGATTGCGCGTATCCATCCAAGCCACGCGCACATCGCCGGCCGCTCCAGCGGCGAGCGCGGGAAACGCATGTTCGGTCCCGTCCGGCGCGGAAGACAAATCAATCTTGGCAGACCAAGTGGCGCCGGCCGTGGTGGAGGAAGAAAAATAAATCCGCTCGGGACTCTTATCCACGGCGCCGGAGTTCCACAGTGCGTACAACGTGCCCGCGGCATCGGATGCCATGGTGATCTGCGCGCCCAGATATGCCCACCCACATTTGTAGGCTGAGCACTCCGGCGGCATCCCGGAGAGGTCGAGCAGATTCGTGTTCCAACTCCTGGCGCCATCCCCAGAGCGGCTGATGTACAGGTTGACCCGGCTGCTGGAGCGGTTGCGGGTGTAGCCGGCCCAGGCAAAATAGAGGTTGCCCGCGGGATCGATCGTGCCTCCGTTCGGAAGAGACCAATCGAGCCTGGCGGGAGCGGGCACCTTCGATGACAAGAACGTCACCCCGCCATCGTGGGATGCCGAAACCCACAGGCTGCGATCGTGATTGAAGGCCACGTAAACGTCCGCGCCTCGTACCGCGAGGGTCGGTTTATCGGTGTCTTCGGCCTTGTTGGCGATCACCAGCGACCAGCTCTGTCCGAAGTCAACCGACTTCGCCACTACGACATCGCTCTTCTTGTTCTGCAACCAGGCGGCGTAGACCGTCCGGTGATCCACGGGGTCGACGGTAATTTGCGGATCGAATTGCCCGGAAATTGGAGGAGTGATGGCGCGCGGCGTTTGCCAGGTGGTTCCGCCGTTCTCGCTGACCACCAGCACCATGGTGGGCTCGAAGCACCCGGGGCAGCCGGGCACCGGACCATACTGAGGATAAAGCACATAGACGTGCTCGTAGGCGTCGGCGGCGATGCTCGGCTCCCACTGATCCCCCACCGTAAAACCCACTCGCGTCGGCGGCGCAAATCCGGGATCGGCAGCGAAAGCCGCCGGCGCCAGCAGAGACAATGCTGCGAGGGCATAAATCAGCCGGAAATAGGGACGGCGGAGGCTGGAAAACACTAAATCCTCAAGGCGGGCGGGGGACAACCCTTGCGTCTGGACTTTATCCCGAAACCGGGAGCCCGTCAATCGCGTGGAACGCGGCTGTGGTTACCTTCGGAGCAAGGCGGCGACTCGCCACTTTCCGCCGCCTCCGTCATCTAATATGTACGATCAAAGAATGGAGTTCACTATGGCGAAAGCAATCTTCGCGGCAGGATGTTTCTGGGGAGTCGAGGCCACTTTCCGGCAGCTTCCGGGCGTTCTCGCCACTCGCGTCGGCTACACCGGCGGACAGGTGCCCAATCCCACTTATCAGGATGTTTGCAGCGACGGCACCGGCCACGCCGAGGCGGTCGAAGTCGAATACGACCCGGCGCAAGTGTCCTATGACAAGCTGCTCGACGTCTTCTGGGAGAACCACGATCCCACCCAACTCAACCGTCAAGGCCCCGATTGGGGAACGCAATACCGTTCAGCGATCTTCTTCACGACCGCCGAGCAGGAGAAAGCAGGCGAAGGCGTCGAAGGAGAAGCGGGAGAAGTCGGGCGCGTACCAGAAACCCATCGTCACCCAGATCGTTCCGGAAGCCGCCTTCTACCCGGCCGAGGACTACCACCAGCAGTACCTGGAAAAGCGCGGCCTGGCGAGTTGCCACATCAAGTAACGATCGCAGTGAAACCGCCGGGTTGGTGCAGCGCGTGTCGTACCCGGAACACCTCGCTGCGCTCGGAGGACAGCCGCGGCGGCTGTGCGCACGTGAACCTTGCTCAGGCCGCTGTCAGGAGGATGGGTGCGCGTTTGGTGATCACCAGGGTGTGCTCATAATGCGCCGAGGGACGATGATCGGCGGTGAGCACGGTCCACCCGTCTTTGGCGACGACGGCCCGGCCTGACCCGGCAGCAATGATCGGCTCGATGGTAATGACCAGGCCCTCGGTCAGAATCTGGTTCGCCGCAGGATCCGCATAATTCGGGATCCTGCGGTTCTTCGTGGATGGTGCGGCCGATGCCATGCCCGCCAAGATCGCGAATGACCGAGAAGCCGCTGCGCCGCACTTCTTTCTCAACCGCGCGCCCAATATCGGAAACGCGAAAGCCGGCGCGCGCCACCAGGGTCGCTTTCTGGAAGGCCCGTTCCGCGCAGGCAATCAGCTTCTGGCTGCTTTGCGGCACCTTTCCGACCGCCACGGTGACCGCCGCGTCGGCCATGAACCCGTCTTTTTCGACGGTGACATCCAGTTTCAGCAGGTCACCTTCCCGCACCTGGCGATCGCTGGGAATGCCGTGCACGGCTTCATCATTCAAGCTGATACAGTTGGCGCCGGGAAAGTTATAAACCAGAGCCGGAGCCGACTGCGCCCCATGCTGGCGCATCACCGCGGCGCCCACGGCATCGAGTTCCGCGGTGGTGACTCCGGGGCGAACCCGTTCCATCATGGCATCAATCACCCGCCGCACTACCCTGCCCGCCGCGCGCATCGCTTCCAGTTCTTCGGGAGTGTTGATCGACACCCTGCCTCCATGAGTTTCTTCTTACTAGCCTATCGCATTCGGCGGCCTGCGGGGTCCGAAGAACAGGATGAGGACAAAGCCGGCCAGGAAGAAAGGCTCCACCTGGGCGAAGGTGAAGCCGATGAAGCGCAAGATCAGTCTAAAAAGGGCCACCGACCCGGCGATGACTTAGGAAATGACCAGCGGAAGAGATTCAGGAGCCGGTGATTTTCAGCCGCAATTCTTCCGGCAGGCGTTCGCGGATTTCCGCCGGCAGCCGGTCGTGGACATGCCGCGCACCAATCTTGGCGACGTCTACGACCGCCATGGGAGCAGGGGTGGCGATGGCCACGGCGAGCCAGATCAGCACCGATAGAGCAAAACCGGTGAGAGCGGCTATTTCGAGCCAGAAGGCATGGGCCGGCCCGAAGTGGCGGATGACTCCAAAAGCGAGGAGAAACACTGCCGCCGACAACGAAGCCAGAACAATCAGGGAAACATCGATGGCGCGGTGAATTTTTTGCCGGGAGCGGCAATGCTCACAGGCGGCGAAATGCTCGTCGTAGTCACCACGCATCTCCGGCGCCAGGCCAGAAATGTCATAGCGCCAGCCCGCCAGGATCTTACCCACGATAGGATCAACGCAGTCACTCATACCCAAACTACAGTTGGATCGCCGCCAGCGGTTCCGCTTGCCCCGCCAACATCAACCGGTTTCCCAGCAAGGTCTGGCGAGAGCCGAGCGCATCCTCAGCCTCTCTCCGGGCGATCTCGGGGTGGTTGTTCTGCTCGGATAAGTGTGCCAGAACTATATAGGATGCATAACCATCATAATCGGCGCTTAAGAATTCCGCGAGTTTCTTATTCGACAGGTGCCCGGTTGGGCTGCCGACCCGCTGTTTGACCGACCAGGGATAAGGTCCGATGCGCAGCCTTTCAATGTCGTGATTGGACTCAATCACCAGAACATCCGAGCGCCGCAGGTTGTCCTTCACGTTCTCCAGCATACGTCCTAAGTCGGTGGCAAATCCCACTTTGACGCCTTCGGCCCGGAAGGTGAACCCCACCGGATCGGCGGCATCATGAGGGATGGTAAATGGGGTCACATCGATATCCCCGACCTGAAATCGACTTCCGGAGCGGAACCATTCCAGTTTGGGAATCTCCGGTCGCCCGCCATCGGCGTCGCGCACGGCCCGGGCCCATGCCTGGTGGGTGGCGCCGGTCATAAAGACCGGAATCTTGAGTTTCTTTGCCAGCACCGCCAGACCGTGGATGTGATCGGAATGCTCGTGAGTAATCAGGATGGCCGAAAGGGAGTGGGGGTCGTCTCCGGTGGCCTTCATGCGCTTGAAGGTTTCGCGGCACGAGATGCCGGCATCCACAAGAATCTTCGTGCGGGCACTGGAAACGATGGCGCTATTTCCCCGGCTGCCGCTCGCCAGCACCGAGACTGACACTCCCATGCACGCAGCATACCCTCGTCCGCTGTGGAAACGGAAGTGACTATCCGGTTAGCCGAGACCTTCGGACATGCATAGGCCAGAAGAAAATCTCTGGAAACGAGCAATTCTGAACAGTCGCTCGGCCGGCTGGAGACATAGGATTACGAGCGAGAATCGTCTTCTCGGGGAAGCAGGGGTGCACCGGGCCGTGTCTGATGTTCCCGATGAAGACCACGGCCCCTCAACAATTTCAAGCGCGAGTCGCTGCGCCGGAAGCAAATTTTGCCCGCATGGGCAATGAGGACACATCCCCCATGAAACGTCCTAGACTGCTTTGTGTGGACGATGACCCCGGAATCCGCAGGTTTTACGCGGCGCTATTCGGCCGCCACGGATATGAAGTCGTTGTCGCCGGGAGTGGTCGTCA
>CAWJAA010000028.1:0-60031 GCA_963840615.1 Terriglobia bacterium | reverse complement strand
AGTTCGACTTCGTGTCCCTGCTCGCGCAACAGGGCGCTGATGTGGTGAGCTTGCCAGAGCGCCAGTTGCGACCCGCGAGAACCAATGCGCAGGCGGGCCATCAGTTCTCGCCTCCGGCTTCGCCGCCGGACTTGGCCGCTTTCTTCTCCTGCAAGTTGAACAAACGTCGAACCAGATCCACCACCGTGGTCGCTTCCGATTCACGCGCCGCCGTTTTTAACGTGCTGATCGGCGTGTGCATGATTTTGTTCACGATGCCGCGGGTGAGAGCTTCGACCGCCAGTTCCTGCTCGGGCGAGAGCGCACCCAATCGCCCGCGTACGCGATCAATTTCCGCCTGGCGGATGGTTTCAAGATGATCCTGCAACGAGACAATCGTCGGCACCACATCGAGCGTTTGCAGCCGCGATTGGAAGCGTTCAACTTCGCTGCTGATGATCTGCTCCGCGCGCTCCGCCTCTTTGCGGCGATCCGCAACGTGGGTGCTCACCGCCTGCTGCAAATCATCAATGTCATAGACAAAGATCCCGTCCACTTTGTTCATTTCCGGATCGACATCCCGCGGGACAGCGATATCGATGAAGAACATGGGACGGTTCTTGCGCCGGCTCAGAAATAACTCGCCGTGCTCGCGCCGGAAAATCGCATGCGGTGCGCCGGTGGAGGTAATCACAATGTCTGCCCGGTCGCAGCTATCGTAAAGCCGGCTGAATTCGATGGCCTGTCCATCGAACTTCTGCGCCATGCGGATGGCGCGATCGTAAGTGCGATTGGCCACAAAAATCGAGGTTGCGCCGTGGGCAATCAAATGGCGCGCCGCCAATTCACTCATCTTCCCCGCGCCCACCAGGAAGACGCTCTTGCCCTGCAGCGATCCGAAGATCTTCTTGGCCAGTTCGACCGCCACCGAAGCCACCGAGACTGCCGAGGAACCAACCGCCGTCTCGGTACGCACCCTTTTCGCCACTGCGAAGGCGCGGGTCAGAAGCAAATCAAGTTGCGAGTGCACGGCGCCCACCGCCCTGGCGGTCGCGTACGCCTCCTTCACCTGTCCAAGAATCTGGGGCTCGCCCACTACCATGGAATCCAGGCTGGAGGTGACGCGGAAGACATGACGAATCGCTTCCCGCTCATGGAATTCGTACAAGTGTGGACCCAGGTCAGCGCTTTCCATCTGGAAATATTCGCGCACAAAGCCCCGCAGATCCGCGCTGCCGTTTCTGGTCTGGGCCAGCATTTCCACGCGATTGCAGGTCGACAGGATGAGAGCTTCTTCAATGCCGGGATGCTGCACCAACCGCTTCAACGCGTCGGGCAAGCGCGATTCCGGGATCGCCAGGCGTTCGCGCACCTCGACCGGCGCGCTGTTGTGGTTCACGCCGATAAGCTGAAAGTTCATGATTGCGCGAACCTGTGAATGGTATTGAAGTACCAGGCCACCACCGCCGCCACAAACGCCAGGCTGGCCAGGTAGGCGGCGCGGCGTCCCCGCCAACCCGCGGTCCACCGCGTATACAGCATGACCAGGTACACCGCCCACATCAGGATCGACAGAAAAATTTTCGGGTCCAGAAAGTCCACCCGGCCGTAGGTAGACTGCGCCACCACCGTGCCCGCAATCAAACCCAGCGTCATGAATGGAAAACCCAGCAGCAAAGAGCGGTAGCCCATCTCATCAATGACATCGAGCGCGGGCAGGCGGGAGAGAATTCCGGCCGCCTTCTTGGACTTCAAACTGCGCTCCTGGATCAGATAGAGCAGGCTCGCCACGAAACTCAGAACCAACGCTGCGTATCCCGTGAAGATGAGGGCGATGTGAGTGAACAGCCAGCCCTTGTGGAGCACCGGCGAGTCCAGCCGGAACGGTTGCTGCCCGGTAGCCGCGATGAACGTCAGCAGGAACACCAGGGGAAACACCACAATGCCAGGCGACGTGGTTTTGTACACCACGTAGACAATCATGAAGACTGCCATGATCAGGAAGGCCAGCAGCGATTCGGAACTGTGCACCGAAGCCACCGTAAGCTGTCCGGAAGTAACCACTTCCTCCACCAGCGAGACCAGTTGAAACACCATCCCCAGGTAGGCAGCGTGCAGGGCAACCTTGCTCAGAAGTTCGCTGGTCCGGGTCAGCGCTACGAGAGCGTAAATCAGGCCGACCGCATAACAGCCCAGCGCAACTCGCAGCCAAAGCAGAGACATGGTTTTTCGGACCCCCGTCCGGTTCCGGCACCCTCTCCGGTCCCACCGACGTGATTATAGTCTGCACCGCCGCACCGGCAGAAGGCAGCGGGTGACATCACACCTTATTGTGATGCATGTCACATGCAGGCGGCAGCTGCTGGAAGGACATGGGCGGATGCTGGATTCCCGCCCCTCCGCCTGCGCCGCCGGACATGCCCCTGACGGTGGACCGCGGATTCAGGTTCGCATCCTAGGTCACATTTAATGCGCTCAGCAGTTCCTGAACCGCCGCACCCTCTAACTCCAACTTCCTTCCGTGGGCCATCATGTCTTCGACCTCATCGAAGGCCTGAAACAGACGCATCTTCACCGCCGCATATTGTTCCGCCTCGGTCAGCGAACGGCCATGCGCCCGGGTCCAGGCATCCAGCGCCTCATTCGGCAGAAAGATGCTGACCGAAAACGTAGTCTTGCGGTCGGAAGTGACATCGAAAACATATTCCGTCGTGGGAGTTGGCCGCGATCCCGCAGCTACCGGACGCTTTCCGACAAAGTAGTACTGGTAAACATATCCCTGCTCCCCGGTATACGTTTTCATGCGGCGAATGGTCGGGAAACGGTCTCCGGTCGTCGCCCGCTGCTCGTTGCTCAAACTTCACCTTCCCGTTTCTGGCCACCTGGATGGACCAGCAACCAATGACACCCGGCCAGCCGCTATTTGCTTGCGTTGGCCGCCGAGACCACGCGTCCATATTCTGACGCCCGTCCCAGGCGGTCGAACATGCGATAAGCCTCCCGGCTGATCCGGCTGATGGCGTCTTCCCCGTCACGCTCGCGGCGCAGATAGGTGGTCATGACGGAGATAACGTAGGGCCGGTTCTCGACAAACATCACGCCGGAATCGTTGCGCACGCCTTCCAGCGCACCCGGCTTGTCGGCGATCTTCAATTCGTCCGGCAGGTCGCGTGGGATCCAACTGTCCTTGTGTGTGCTCAGCATCTTGAAGAAATCGTCGGTCATTTCTTTGTTCAGCACCTTGCCGCGATAGAGAACGGTCAGCAAGTTCATCATCTCAGCGGCGTCGAAATGTTTTCCCGGCCCTCGCTCGCCGCCTTAAGATCCATCATCTTGCGGCGCAGCCGGGTGTGCGTCAGGCCCAGCGAGTCCAGCAAGGCATTGACATTGTCCATGCCGACCCGGTCGATGAGCACGTTGGTCGCGCTGTTGTCGCTGACCGCGACCATCATGGTGGCCAGGTCGCGCAGCGTCATCTGGGTGACCCCGGGAGTGAGGCCGTCCATGATGTCGCTATCCTGCACCAGGTCGGACGCGTGCACCGTGTAGAGGTCCGTCAGCTTCAGCTTGCCCTGCCTGCGCCTGCCGGTAGAGTTCCGCCAGCACCGCGATCTTGATCGAGCTGGCCGTGGGAAAAACTTCGTTCGCGTGGAGAAGATATTGTTGATGGTCCGTCAGGTCGACGATGGCAACACCCATCACGCCGTCGAGATTGCGGTCGACCTCGGTAACCGACGCCTCGAGCTTTTGCCACAGCACTTGCCGCTTGGCCTCCGCGGTGGGCGTCTGGGCATAGACGGCGCCGGTCAGCAGAAGAATGCAGATGAATTGCTTCAAAATCCCCCCAAAAGCAAGCCATTATAGAGCCAGCGGAGAGCGCCACCACAGCACGCCTCTACCCCTCGATCACAGCGTCCCGCAGCCGCTTCACCGCAGTCTCCGAGGTCACCGGCGAATAATAGACTTCTTTGAACGTGTACGACCTCGCCTTGGCTCGCGATGACCGGCAGGATCTCGATGTGCCAGTGATAGTCGTCGTCGATCGTCTTCCAGTATCCCAGGGTTTCCGACTGATGCTGGCTGTTCGGCGAGGTGTGCAGCACCAGGTGAAAGTCTTCGGTGATGGTGCGAATCCGTTTCAGCGTGCGCCGCAAGAGTGCGGCGAGCTCACGCATGGATGCCGGGACGGCTCAGCCCGAAGCGCTCGAATGAGGCTTCATGAGTGCGCGGCAGAATCCAGGTTTCGTACGGCACCCGCGGCGCATAGGGACACGAACGCGACGTAATCGCCGCGGATTTCCAGGATCCGCAGGTTCTGCCGCTCCTCCTGCGCCAGGATGTCGCAAAAGACGCAGCGTTCTTTGTTCTGAAAGTAGTCGCGCGCCGCGCGCAGTTCGTAGAGCACGCGCCGCGGCACAAAGGTGGTGGCCGTCAACTGCGAAGTCGGGATGCTCGAACTCCTGCCCCGCGCTGGGCTCCGTGATTCTTGAAAATGCTGACGTACTTGAAACGGCTGTCGCGCTTCAGGTCCTGGATGCGCTGCGCCACCAGCATGCAGGAACTGCTCAATTTCGGCCGTCGGCTGCATTCCAGAGATGGCCGGTCGTGCGTGGGATTCTCGAGCAGAACCTCGTGCGCGCCGACCGAGCCCATGCGGTCATACAGGCCATCGCGCGCGCCGCGCCGGCTCGCCTTCGATGCGGTAGAGCGGCGTCGGATGGACCACCGCGCGTGCCGACCACGGGCTGCCATCAATCCCCGGCATGTTGGAGACCACCTGCGGAGCCACCGCGAACTCCGCACAAAACGGACAGGCCGGACGGTGCGCGGAGTGGTCCGGAACATCATCGCCCGTGATCACCCAGGAGCGGGTGATGGGATCTTTGCGAAGTTCCATGGCTGTAAGAAGAACAAAACGCAGGCGAGTCAAAACCTGACCGGTAATTATTAATTTCGTAATTTGGTCAGTCAACGCAGACAGGCATGGCCGCCGACGCGTTTCGTTATGGAAACCGCCGACCGCACGAATTGCAAATTACCAGATCAGAGATTACAAAATTACCAATTCCTCTATGTCCGAGCCGTCCACGCCGCTGATGCGGCAATATGCCGCCATCAAGAAAGAGCATCCCAACGCCCTGCTGTTCTTCCGGCTCGGCGACTTCTACGAACTCTTCTTCGACGACGCGGTCCTCGCCGCGCGCGAACTGCAGATCACGCTGACCTCGCGCAACAAAGAAAAAGGCATGGCCATCCCGATGTGCGGCGTGCCCTACCACGCGGCCGAGGGCTACATCTCGAAGCTCATCCGCAAGGGATTCAAGGTCGCCATCTGCGAGCAGATGGAAGATCCGCGCCTGGCCAAGAAGTTGGTGCGCCGCGAAGTGACGCGCGTGATCACGCCCGGTACGGCCGCGGATTCCTCCCTCAGCTCCGAAGAGAACAACTTCCTGGCCGCCGTGGCGCGGTGGGAGAGCGCGTGGGATTCGCCGCGCTGGACCTTTCCACCGGTGAGTTCCGCGCGACCGAGTTTCGCGGCGAGAATCGGCGGCGCGGCGCATTCAAGAAGAACTTGAACAGTTGCGGCCAAGGGAATTGCTGTACGGGTCTTCGCGCCTCTTTTGAGCGTTCTGTGCCGAAGGGCTGCCAGCTTCGCTCGGCTGGACAGCTCAAAGACCGTCTCCCACCATGCGCTCAGGCCGGCGATTCGGCGTGGGCGGAGACGCCGCTCGATGACTGGATCTTCGCGCCCGACCACGCCGTCCCGCTGCTCGAGAATCATTTCGGCGTGCTCTCGCTCGAGGGCTTCGGGCTGGCGGAAAGCCGGCGGCGGCCGTCCGCGGCGGGCGCGATTCTCTATTACATCCGCTCCACCCAGCGCGGCACGCTCGATCACGTCGACCGCATCGGCTTCTACGAACGCCAGAACTGCCTGGTGCTCGACGCGGTCACCGTGCGCAACCTGGAACTGATCGAGCCGCTCTTCGCCGGTACCGATGCCGGCGTGACCCTGTTCCGCTGCCTCGACGCCACGGTCACGCCGATGGGCAAGCGCCTGCTGCGCGTCGTGGATGCTGCGGCCATCGATCGACCCCGCCGAGATCGAAGCGACGCCTCGACGCCGTCGAGGTGCAGGTGAAAGACACTGGTGCGCGCGGGAAGAACTGCGGCGCGCGCTCGAAGGCATCCTCGACCTGGAGCGCCTGCTGAGCCGGGTCACGCTCGAAACCGCCAACCCGCGCGACGTGCTCGCGCTGGCCGCGTCGTTGGCGAGGATTCCGCAGGTGCGGAGCGGTGCTCGGCTGGCTTTCCGGCGCCACGCCTGAGGCGCTGCACGGACTGCTCGACGAACTGGCCGATCTGCGCGACAACGAATCGACGCAGACGATCGTCGCCGAGCCGCCGCTCTCTCTGAGCGATGGCGGCGTGATTCGCTCCGGGCGTCGACCGGGACCTCGACGAACTTCGCGACCTGAGCCGCAACTCGAAGCAATATCTGGCGCAGGTGGAGCAACGCGAACGCGAGCGCACCGGCATCTGGCTCGCTCAAGGTGAAGTTCAACTCGGTCTTCGGCTACTACATCGAGATTTCGAAAGCCGAACCAGCATCTTGCGCCCACCGACTACGAGCGCAAGCAGACGCTGGTCAACGCCGAGCGCTATCACCACTCCGGAGTTGAAGGAATACGAGTCGAAGATTCTCGACGCGCAGGAGAAGATCGTCGAGATCGAGCGGCGGCTGTTTGCCGAGCTGCGTTCGGCGATTGCCGGCGAGGCCAAACGGATTCGCCAGACAGCGCTGGCGCTGGCCGAAGTGGACGTGCTGGCGTGTCTGGCGCATATTGCCGCGCTGCGCAATTACTGCCGGCCGAAATTTACGACGAAGCCCGATGACGCCGGAGATCTCGAAATCGTCGAAGGACGCCATCCCGGTGATCGAACTGCAGGAACTGGCGGCGGGCAGCGAGCGCTTTGTGCCCAACGATCTGTTTCTGAATTCCGTCAACGCACAACATCGTGGTGCTCACCGGACCGAACATGGGCGGCAAGAGCACCTATCTGCGGCAGGCGGCGCTGATCGTGATCCTGGCGCAGATGGGATCGTTCGTCCCCGCTCGCTCGGCGCGGCTGGGCATCGTCGACCGCGTCTTCACCCGCATCGGGGCCAGCGACAACCTGGCTCGCGGACGTTCCACCTTCATGGTCGAGATGACCGAGACCGCCGCCATCCTGCACACGGCCACGCCGCGGTCGCTCATCCTGCTCGACGAAGTCGGCCGCGGCACCGTCCACTTACGACGGACTGGCGATCGCCTGGGCGGCGGTCGAATACATGCACGCCCGCGTCCGCGCGAAGACTCTGTTCGCAACTCACTACTTCGAACTGACCGAACTGGCCGACCAGCTGTGCGGCGTCAAGAACTATCACGTATCGGTGAAAGAGACAGGCGGAGGCATCGTGTTTCTGCGCAAGGTGGAGCCCGGCGCCGCCGATCGCAGCTACGGCATTGAAGTCGCCAAGCTGGCAGGACTACCGAATGAAGTCGTCGTGCGCGCACGCGAGGTGCTGGTCGAGCACGAATAGGCCGAGCAGGAACTGACCGCGCAGAGCCAGCGATGAGGCGCGGCCGCGGCCGCCCGCCCAGTTGACGATCTTCACGCCGCTGTCGCAACCGGTGCTGGAGAAGTTGCGAGAAGTAGACTTGAACCGGCTGACGCCGCTGGAGGCGCTGAATTTGCTGGCGGAGTTGAAAAAGCAAGTGGAGTAAGAACGGCATGGCACGATCCCTGGCTGCCCAGAGTGTCGTCGGAATGACGTCATCCCGAAAGCCGGCGCTTTTCAGCCGGCTGAGGGATCTGGCAGCGGTACTGATCCGAATCTGCACTTCATGAAACGATCAACCCAATCCGATCTCAACCATCAAATCGGCCAGCTCCTCATCGTCGGCTTCGAAGCCACCGAACTCTCCGCCCACCTCGGTTCCCTGCTCTCCCGCCTGCAGCCCGCGGGAGTCATCCTGTTCGCGCGCAATATCACCAGCGCCGAGCAAACCTACCAACTTCTGAAAAACTGCCAAGCCTGGGTCTCCACGCCGCTGTTCACCTGCGTCGACATGGAAGGAGGCCGGGTCGATCGCCTGAAGAACGTCATCGCGCCTGCGCCATCAGCCGCGGAAGTGTTCGCCAGCCGGGATCGCAAACTCTTTCGCAAGCATGGCAAGTTGATCGGAGAATCCTGCCGCACCGTCGGATTCAACACCGACTTCGCCCCGGTCGTCGACCTCGCCTACGAAATCTCGCGCAATGTGATGGGCTCCCGCGCCGTGTCCGCCGACCCCAAACAAGCCGTCGTCTACGCCCGCGAATTTCTCTCCGGGCTCAAGTCCGCTGGCGTCATCGGCGCCGGCAAGCATTTCCCCGGCCTCGGCGAAGCCAATCTCGACACCCACCACGAACTACCCAACGTCGAAAAGAGCTGGAAGAAGCTTTGGGAAGAAGACATGGCTCCCTACCGCACCATGCGCCGCGAATTCCCCATGGTGTTAGTCGGGCATGCCAGCTATCCCGCGGTCACGCCCACAGTACTCCCGCATCGCTTTCGAAGAAATGGATTACTGACATCCTGCGAAAGAAGATCGGTTATCGCGGGCTGGTGGTCTCCGACGATCTCGAGATGGGAGGCGTACTCGCCGCCGCCCCCATCGAGCAGGCTGCTGTCGAACACATACGCGCGGGAGGGGATCTCTGTCTGATCTGCCGCCAGGAAGAATTCGTGGTGCGCGCTCACGAAGCATTGATCAAAGAAGCCGAGCGTGACCGCAAGTTTCGTCGGCGAGTAGCGGAATCTTCTCGCCGGGTCATGGCGTTCAAGAAGAAATCCAGAGAAATCAGGCGCCGCAGCGCTCCTCCCACCGAAGCCAAGCTTACTCGGTTGTCTCGCCAACTGTGGGAGTTCAGCGAGCAGATACGCTTCGAAACCATCGGCCGGCAGGACCAGGCATGATCGTTGCCGGTGTCATGAGCGGCACTTCCGCCGACGGCATCAATGTAGCGCTGGTGCGCCTTTCGCACACCACAGCCTCCAGTCCGCGATTCACATTGCTGGCACACACCGAGCATCCCTACCCAAAAGCCGTCCGCCGCGCAGTCCTGACGGCGATGAACGCCACTTCAATCAGCGTAGCCGACCTGGCCAGACTGAACTTCCTTCTGGCCGAACTCTATGCCGACGCCGTGCTGGCTACCCAGCGCAAATTCCGAATCAAAGCCGAACTCATCGGATGCCACGGACAAACTCTCTACCATCAGGGCGAGCCCGCGCCCTTTCTGGGACGCAGGATCGCGACCACGTGGCAAACCGGCGAGGGCGCCGTGCTTGCGGCTCGCGCCGGAGTTCCGGTGGTCTCCGATTTTCGCCCCGCCGACGTCGCGGCAGGTGGCAAAGGTGCGCCCCTGGTTCCCTACCTCGACTACCTGCTGTATCGCGATCCCAGGATTGGGCGGATCATGCAAAACATCGGCGGCATCGGCAACCTGACTGCGATCCCCGCCAACGCCCTCGCGAAGCAAGTCATCGCTTTCGATACCGGCCCCGGCAACATGGTCATCGACGCCGTCACCGAGCGCCTGTTCGGAACGCCCTATGACCGCGATGGAAAGATTGCCGCCTCCGGCAGAGTCCTCGAACCCGTGGTCGCGCAAATCCTGCGCCGGCCGTTCTTCCAACGCAAACCTCCCAAGACCGCAGGGCGTGAAGAATTCGGACGCGAGTTCGTCGCCGATTTCCTTCGCCTCTGCCGGCGGGCCGATAAGCGCGATGTCGTTGCCACCGCTACAGCTCTTACGGCAGAATCCATTCGCCAGGCTGTCGGGCGTTTCGTACTTCGTAAGGCGGGAAGCTATCGCGAATTCGTCGTCGCCGGCGGCGGAGCCAGGAATCCCACGCTGCTTGCCATGCTGGCCAACGCGCTCCGTCCGTTAAACCTTGTCATTCGCGCTTCCGATGAATTTGGTTTGCCCGCGGAAGCCAAGGAAGCGGTTGCCTTTGCGGTTTTGGCCTATCAGACCTGGAACCGGCAACCCTCCAACATGCCTGCCGCCACAGGCGCAAAACGTCCCGCGGTATTGGGGAAGATTTCCTTCCCATAAAATATGCCGACTTATATCTCTTTAATTCGCGGAATCAACGTTGGCGGACACAAGAGTGTCAAGATGGACCAACTGCGAACATCCGCCGAAGGCCTCGGCTTCCAGCGTGTACGCACCTACGTCCAGAGCGGGAACCTGGTCTTTGAATCTGCTAAGCAATCCCCGTCAACGCTCTCGAAGAAGATAGAAGGCGTCATCCTCAAGGAATTCGGACACGCGGCCGCCGTCATCACCAAAACATCAAACGAAATCAGCGAAGCGATTCAGAACAACCCGTTCCTGAAGCAGAAAGCAATCGACATCACTAAGCTTCACTTAGTCTTCCTCTCCGCTCATCCTCAATCAGCGGACGTAAAGAAGCTCGACGCCATCTCGAGCGGCGACGACCAGTACCGCTGGCGCGAGGACGTCATCTACCTGTATCTCCCCAACGGGGCAGGCGAAAGCAAACTTGCCAACGCCGCTTTTGAAAAACTTCTCTCGGTTCGCGCCACCACCCGCAATTGGAGAACCGTCAACAACCTTCAGCAGATGGCCATGGAACGCGGATGACTCCTACCGCGCCCCAAATCCGCTGGCGGCTCGCGCTGCTCTCAGTGACTCTGTTCCTGCCCCTGGTCGCCTGTTCCAGCAAACCCGATCCCAACACGCTGGTCATGATCATCGAATCCAGTCCCACCAATCTCGATCCCCGTGTAGGGCTCGACGCGCAGTCGGAACGCATTGATGAATTGATTTTCGATGACCTGCTCGATCGCGACGCGCACCTCAACGTGAAGCCCGCGCTGGCGGAAAGCTGGGACATACCTGATCCCAGGACCTACGTATTTCACCTGCATCACGGGGTAAAGTTTCACGACGGACGCCCGCTCACCTCCCGCGATGTGAAGTGGACCTTCGATTCCATTCTCCAGGGCAAGATTCGCACTACCAAGTCGGCGGTGTACCGGCCAGTGGATCGCATTGACTCGCCCGATGATTACACCGTCGTCTTCCACCTCAAAGAACCCTTCGCGACCCTGTTGTGGAACCTGTCGGATGGCGCGATCGGCATCGTTCCTTACGGCAGCGGCGAAGAGATCACCCGTCACCCCGTCGGGTCAGGACCATTCCGTTTCGTCAGCGCCGAACCAGACAAAGAAGTAGTCATCGAGCGCAACGACGACTATTGGGGTGAGAAAGCCAGGCTCCCCAGAATTCGCTTTGCGGTCGTTCCCGACACCACCACCCGCGCCCTCGAATTGCGCAAAGGCAGTGCTGACGTGCTGAGCAACGCCCTCACCTTCGACATGGTCGTGGCGTTGCAGCGCGAACCGGATCTCACCGTCCTGCGCGGTCCGGGAACTGTACTCAGCTACATGGCATTCAATATGCGCGATCCGATTCTCAAGGATGTACGGGTGCGCCAGGCTCTCGCCTATGCCATCGACCGCCGGCCGATTCTCCAGTACCTTGGCCGGGGCTTCGAGCGTCCTGCCTACAGCGTGCTCCCTCCTGAGAGTTGGGCCTACGACGGAAACGTGGCTCGCTATGATTACAACCCAGAGAAGGCTCGCGCCCTGCTCGAGGAAGCTGGCTATCCCCTGGTCAATGGCGTTCGCTTTCACCTGACCATGAAGAGTTCAACCGAAGAGAGCACGCGGATCCTGGCGGCCGTCCTGCAGCAGCAATTACGAGAGGTCGGCATCGCGCTCGACATCCGTACCTTCGAGTTTGCAACATTCTTTGCCGATGTCACCCGTGGAGCGTTTCAGCTCTATTCCCTGCGCTGGATCGGCGGCAACGAAGATCCCGACATTTTCGAATACGTTTTTCACACCGGTAAGTTTGCCCCCAACGGTGCCAACCGCGGCTACTATTCCAACCCCAAAGTCGATGCGCTCATCAACCAGGCAAAGAGCGAACTCGACCAGAACGTACGCAAGCAGTTATATGCCGAGGTGCAGCGGATTCTTGCCGAAGACTTGCCTTACATCAACCTGTGGTACTACGACAACGTCGTGGTGCATACCCGCAGGGTTACCGGCATCAACCTCAATCCTTCCGGAAACTACGATTTCCTGAAAACCGCAGCGCTCGTTCGCTGAACATTCAATCCCAACCACGGATGGTCGCGCTCCCCTGGGATTTCGACCGGCAGCACAGTTTTGAATCCCCTCATGGTTCCCCGGTTGGCCAGTTTCCGCGTGTTACCATCAAATTTTGGCGATGTCATCGCCTG
Organism: Terriglobia bacterium; assembly: GCA_963840615.1. Lineage (GTDB taxonomy): Bacteria > Acidobacteriota > Terriglobia > Terriglobales > Acidobacteriaceae > DATFTE01. The sequence continues at coordinate 47,682 of CAWJAA010000028.1, read as the reverse complement.
ACCGCGAGTTTCAAGGAGACCCGTTGCGCATTCTGTTCATTGGAGACATCTTCGGCCGGCCCGGACGCAATATCGTCAAGGATCACCTGCCCGAACTCGTCCAGAAGTTTTCCATCGATCTGGTCATTGCCAACGGAGAAAACGCCGCCGCCGGCTTCGGTATTACTCCTTCGCTCGCGGAAGACCTCTTCGAAATGGGGATCGACGTACTCACTACCGGAAACCACGTCTGGGACAAGCGTGAGATCATCGACTATTTCCACATGGCCGACGGCAACCAGCACAGCATGGCGCGCCGCTTGCTCCGCCCCGCCAATTACCCCTCCGGCATGCCGGGCTGGGGCTTTTATCAGGGACAGAAGAACGGCGTACCCTATGCCGTCATCAACCTGCAAGGGCGCGTTTTCATGGCTTCCAACGACGACCCCTTCCGCACGGCCGACCAACTCCTCAAGAACGCCACCGCGAAAGTCATCTTCGTTGACATGCACGCTGAGGCTACCTCCGAAAAAATTTCCCTGGGCTGGTACCTCGACGGACGGGTTAGCGTGGTGGTCGGCACCCACACCCACATCCCCACCGCCGATGAACACGTGCTGCCCGGAGGAACCGCTTACATTACCGACGTTGGCATGACCGGACCCTACGACAGCGTCATTGGCGTGAAGAAGGAACTGGTCGTCAAGCGCTTCTTGAATGGCATGCCCACCCGCTTCGAACCCGCGACCGGCGACGTGCGATTGTGCGCCGTGGTCGTCGATTGCGACGAAGCAACCGGCAAGGCCAGAACCATCGAACGCGTCATGCTGAGCTGAGAGCCGATTCCTTTTCGCGTCCCGAACCATGCACCAAGTGCAATCACCGGCTCCGGCGGGAGTGGGAAATTAGCTGCCCAGAGCCTTTTGTAATTGCTTTCGCTTGCGCACCGGCAAATTCTGCAACGCCGATTTGGCCAGCGCAACATACACCTGGCGTGCCACGGGAGTCTTCCTCAGCAACTGCAAATGTTTCCGCACCACCGCCACATCTCCGCGCACAATGGGTCCGCTGAACGCTCCTGCCGGCCCCAGGCGGCCATAGTTTGCAACCGTTTGTTGCACGATCGGCAAGGCCCAGCGCCGGGCCTCTGCTTTGGAGAAGCCCGCCTCCGCAGCCACCCGTTCCGCAGTCACCAGCAGCGACACCAGCAGCGGAGAGGTAAACGCTCCCCAGGCGTGATAGGCGGCCTTCTTTGCTTTCGAGATGGAGAACGCTTTTCCCCCCAGACCTCGGACGAGTTTGCGCGCCATCCGCACCGCCGCCGCATCGCCTTCGATCCCAAACGGTATCCCCGCAAGCGCCGGCACCGATTCACTCACGAATGTCATAAACGGATGAACCGCCGCAACCGCTGCCCCGCGGGCCTGCAACCCGCCCAGTTCGTCGCTCCCCAGTGCCCCGCTGGAGTGAAATGCCACCTTCCCCTTCCACGACGTGGCCAGTGCCAGTTCCCGCGCCGCCCCTGCAATTTCGCGGTCCGGAACGCAGAACCAGATCACATCCGCGTCCAGCCGAGCCATCTTGCCGGCCGCCGCCCGCGCCCCAACCTTCCGGGCAAGGTTGCGTGCCTTCCGTAGTGATCCCGCTCGATTGCGCGAAACAATCTCGGCGATACTGTATCCCGCCGCTTTAAGTCCAAGCGTCAGCGCCCGTCCCAGTCTTCCCGGACCCACAACCGCGATTCTGAGCTTCTTCGTCATCGCGGGCAGCATATCAAATCCAACCTCACCCCCTCTTCGCTTATATTGATGCCATGGTCAAGAAATCGTCCCGCAAGTCGTCTACCCGAAAAACCAAAGCCCGGGTGCTGTCATCGCGTGAGGTCTATCGCGGCCCGCTTTTTCGAGTCACCCACGACGAAGTCATCGAACCCAGCGGCGTTCGGGTCCGCCGCGACATTGTGCGCCACACCGGCTCGGTCGTCATCCTGGCGGTCGTAGAAAGCCCCTCCGAACCTTGCGTTCTCCTGGAGCGCCAGTACCGCCACGCCGCGCAAGACTACCTTTGGGAGTTGCCTGCGGGCCGCATCGATCCCGGCGAACCAGAACTGGCCGCCGCCAAGCGCGAACTGCACGAAGAGACCGGATACACCGCAAAGCGTTGGAAGCGGATCTTGAAGTACTATGCGAGTCCGGGCTTCGTCGCCGAGCCCATGGCCGTTTTCCTCGCGCAAGGTTTGCAGGCAGGCGAAGCCCAGCCCGAGGCCGACGAGGTCATTCAGAAACATCTGGTCCCACTTTCGAAAGCCCTGCGGATGGCCACCACCGGCCGCATTCGCGACTCCAAGACCATCTCCGGCATCCTGTGGTTCGACCACTATCGGCGAACCCGGAAAGCCCGCCGATAGCGGCTTTTTATCCTTGATCTCCTTGACAGCCCCGGTGCACAGCAGCACAATGGCAATAAATTACGAGGCACGGCTTTTGCCATAAACCATCCGTGCCCAGGGGGCGTAAGTGGAACGTCTGAAAGGAACAGTCAAGTGGTTCAATAATGCGAAGGGATTCGGTTTTATCGGGCGCGACGATGGGCCCGACGTTTTTGTGCACTACAGCGCCATCTCCTCGGAAGGCTACAAGAGCCTGCAGGAAGGGGACGCCGTAGAGTTCGAGATCGTTGAAGGTCAGAAAGGACCGCAAGCGGCCAACGTCACCAAACCTTCGTAAGACGATAGATCTCCAGTCTCGTCACCCAGGTCTGCACCCGCCAACTGGCTGGCTTTCCCCGTCGCCAGACGCTCTCCCCGAGCGGCTGCCGGGAGCGGTATTTCTCTCTTCCGCCAACTTGTTTTAAGCTTTAAGTCCTCCATGGACAACAAAGCCATCGCGGGCATCCTCTACGAAACCGCCTCGCTGCTGGAAATCGACGGTGCCGATTCGTTCCGTATCCGTTCCTATCGCAACGCCGCCGAGGCCATCGAAGCCCTGCCCCAGCAGATTGCCGACATGATTCACGAACCCAAAAAAGTGCTGGAGATCCCGGGCATTGGCAAGGGCATGCTGATGAACCTGCAGGAAATGTTCAAACAGGGCCGCCTTACGCTGCATGCCGACTTGCTCACCAAGTACCGGCCGTCCATGCTCGACTTGCTGAAGATTCAAGGCCTTGGTCCCAAAACCATCGCTCTCATCTGGAGCGCCTACCAGGTAAGCGACGTGGAAGGTGTCGAAAAGCTGGCTCGCGAAGGCAAGATTCGCGAACTCCCTCGCATGGGTGAGAAGCAGGAAAAGAAACTGCTCAAGGCGATCGAAGATTACCACCGCATCGCCGGACGCTACCTGCTCGACGCCGCCGAAATCCAGGCCGGGAAAATCATCCATCACCTCCAGAGTTTCCCTGGAGTCGAGAAGGTCACTCCCGCCGGATCTCTGCGCCGCGGTCGCGAGACCGTCGGTGATCTCGACATGCTGGTGACCGGCAAAGTCTGCACCATCGACGCCCAGCGCGAGAAACTCATCGAACACATCATCCAACTGCCCGGCCTGATGGAAATCATCGCCCGCGGCGAAAACAAGGTCAGCTTCCGCATGCGCGAGGGCATGCAGGTGGACGTTCGTTTCCTTTCCCCCGATTCCTACGGCGCCGCCATGCAGTACTTCACCGGATCGAAGGCCCACAACGTCGCCCTGCGCCAGCGCGCCCTGAAAATGGGATACACCCTCAGCGAATACAGCCTCGCCCGTCTCGATAACCAGAAACCGGTGGCCGGTAAAACCGAACAAGAAATCTATGCCAAGCTCAAGCTCGACTACATTCCGCCCGAACTCCGCGAGAACCTGGGCGAAATCGATGCTGCCGAAGCCCACACCCTCCCCACACTCCTGACCCAGGACGATCTGCAGGGCGATGTGCACATGCACACCGTCGAGACCGATGGCCGCAATACCATCGAAGAAATGGCCGCCGCCGCCCAGGCGCGCGGCTACAAATACCTGGCCATCACCGACCACTCCAAGAACCTCGCCTTCGCCAACGGACTCGACGACCAGCGCGCCCTCGAACACATCAAGCGTATCCGCGCCGTCGACGCCGCCCTCCCCGGCATCAGGATTTTCGCCGGCATTGAAGTCGACATCCTGGCCGACGGCACACTCGACCTCTCCGATGAAGTTCTGGCGCAGATGGATGTGGTCATCGCCAGCGTCCATTCCCACATGAATCAGGATGCCAATGCGATGACCAGCCGGGTGCTGAAAGCTATCGAGAATCCCAACACTTCCATCCTCGGACATCCCACCGGACGCCTGCTCCTCCGCCGCGACGCCTTCCCGTTAGACATGGACGCGATCCTGAAAGCCGCCGCCTCCCGCAAAGTAGCCATGGAACTGAATGCCTATCCCGATCGCCTGGACCTCTGCGACCGCCACCTGCGATTGGCCAGGCAACACGGAGTGAAAATCGTCATCAACACCGACTCCCACCACACCTCGCACCTGGACAAGATCAAGTACGGAGTCCTGCAGGCCCGCCGCGCCTGGCTCACCAAAGAAGACATCCTCAACACCCTGCCAGTTCAGAAGTTCGCCAAAGCCATGAAACACGCCTGGCACTAGCCCACGTAGAGACAGCCGCCTCGGCTGTCCCCGAAGCGAAGCGAGGCCGACCACCGGGTGCTCCATGCTTTCGCGCACTTTGCCAAAGAGCGGGATTCCACGACTCTCTCCCCCTGTGGCTTTGCCGCAGTAACCCTCGGCAAACCATCTGACATGAGCATAGAATCAGGTTGCCATGCCCGACGAAATTCCTAACGTCCCGCCGCCTCCGGTCGAGTCTCCCATCCCATTCGACATTGGCGAAGAATTCGGCACCGCAAAAAAGAATCTCCCTCCGGTCAAGATCCTGATCATCAGCGTCATCGCCATCGCCATCATTGGCGCAATCTTCTCTTTCCTCGAGCGCCCTCGCACCACCGCCAAAGGCTCCATCGACGATGTGGTCGCCATCGAGATTCCCGGCCAGAACGCCGTCATGGTCGCCATCAACGTCTCGTTCCAGAACGCTGGCCAAAAACCTTTCTGGATTCATTCCATGAAAGCCGACCTGGAGACAGCCAGTGGGACGCTCAGCGATAATGCCGCCTCCGCCGCCGACTTCGACCGTTACTTCCAGGCGTTTCCCGCGCTGAAAGAGCATGCCCTCCCGCCGCTCAAAGCCGAAGACAAGATCGCTCCGGGAGGATCCACGAAGGGCACCATCATCGTGAGTTTTCCGGTCACCCAGGATGCTTTCGCCAGCCGCAAATCCCTGCGGGTAAGCATCTGGCCCTACGACCAGGCAGTGCCCCTGGTGCTCAGCAAATAAGAGTCTGGGCTTAATTTATTTTTTCTGCAGGAATTTCCGCCGCAATAAATGAGTGCTGGCGGTAGGCTTGATGTCGTCGTACTTCAGGCAACTGATGGACCCATCCACTTCCAGCACGGCCAGCGCCACATCCTTGTAGCTGGAGATGCCATGCTCGCGCAGCGAGCGCTGCAATTCGTCCATGCTGACATGCTCTTTGGCCATGTGGGCTTCGTTGACTACCCCATCGTGAACCAACAGGCTGGGCTCGCCTTGTATGAATTTGCGGAAGCGCCGGTTCGCTCCCGACGCCTCGGCTACAAAGTAATTCACCGTCAGCAGGGTGACGGCCGCCACCACTCCGCCCAGCAGAGAGTTGTCCCCGCCGGTCATGGCATTCTGCACCGCGTTGCTGATCAGCAGCAGCAGCGTCAGGTCGAAGGGCGTCATCTGCCCCACTTCCCGCTTGCCGCTCAAGCGAACGCCGGCCAGCACAACTGCGTACACCGCCAGGGTGCGCAGCACGATTTCGAGAACTACATGCCAACCGGCAGGAAGCATTTTGGCTATTGGGAAGGCGTCGCAGTAATCGGCACCGGCGCGCTCTTCGGCGTGCTCAAATAGCCCGTCACTTTGTTTTTGTCCACCGACCAGACCACCAACTCAAACAACAAGTGCTCGCGGCCGCTGTAAAACTGGATCGGTTCGGCCACGTTCCTGTCTTTCTTTTCGAAGGTCTTGTCATCCGAGGTCACGTTCAGCGTGAATTTGCTCTTCTTGGGATCGGTCTTTTTCAGCTGCAAACTCACGGTCGCCACCGGCTGCGCTTTCGCGCCTTTCAGCAGGGTGAACTCGTAATAGTTGCGGTCGCCTTTGTGCTTCAGTAGCTCCAGATCGTCGCGAGTATGCGCAATCAAACCGCTCTGCATGCCCAGGTCGCCAATCGTGCTTTCCAGCTTGGCCTTGGTGGCTTCCAGTTCGGTCTTGGTCGAAGCCACGTCACTCTTGACGCCCCCGACATCCGTCTTAACCCCGGCAACCTCGCCGCTGACCTGGCTGATCTGCTCTTTCTGCTCCTGCGCCAGGCGCTGTTCCGCCGCCTTCGTCTGTGCCTGCAACTGGGCCGCCCGTTGTGCCAGATCTTTTTTGGTCATGCCGACCTGCTGGCCCAGGGTTTCCGCTTCCGCCTCGGCTGACTGCATGCGCTTCGTCAGTTCCTCGATCTGCGCTTTGCTGGCGGATTGATCTTTCCCCACCTGCTCGAGGCGTCCCCGCAAGTCAAATAGCAAATACGACGATCCCGCCACGTAAAGCACCGCAAGGATCAGCAGAATCCATTTTCCCGTAGAGCTTTCCCCTCCGGGATGGACTTCAACCATTTCGCCTGGTTCGGCCATTTCGGGTTCTCCACAATAAGTTGTGATCGAAAGTTGCTCTCATTGTTGAGCATAACGGCGAGGGTGTCAATTCCAGACCGCCCACAGGAATTCCGCTTGTTTGGCGCCGCTTCCATTACTCCCCGGTTACTTCCGTCATCCCCAACATGCACCGTTGGATCCTTTATATGCTCTATTTCGCTGTACCCTATCGAAGGTCTTTTCTGTCCCAAACCATGGAAAAACGCCCCGCCGCACACATAGGACGCTACCAGATCCTGGGAGAGCTCGGTCGCGGCTCCATGGGCATCGTTTACCAGGCTCGCGATCCGCAAATCGATCGCATGGTCGCCATCAAGACCATCGCCTTGTTGACCGACGATCAGCAAGAACAGCAGGAGTATCGCCAGCGTTTCTATCTGGAAGCCCGCGCTGCCGGACGCCTTTCCCATCCCGGCATCGTCACCATCTTCGATGTCGGTGAAGATCCCGACTCTCGTACTCCCTTCATCGTGATGGAATATGTTGACGGTCATCCGCTCAACAAATTCATCGCTTCCCCGGCCAAGCTTCCTCTGCGCCGCGCCCTGCGCCTGGCCCAGCAATTGGCCGAAGCGCTTGACTACGCCCACGCTCACGGCGTCGTCCATCGCGACATGAAGCCGGCCAACATTCTTGTCAGCAAGAAAGGTGTCGCCAAGATCACCGACTTCGGCATCGCAAAACTGAACCTGGCAAACGTCACCCATGCCGGACACGTCGTCGGCACGCCCGCCTACATGTCCCCCGAGCAACTCGAGGGAGAAACCGTTGACGGCCGCTCCGACCTGTTCTCGCTGGGCGTGATTCTCTACACCATGCTCACCGGGCACCGCCCCTTCCAGGGCAACAGTGCGGCGACCGTCTCGTTCAAAGTCGCGAACCGCGATCCGCTTCCCGCCTCCGCTTTCGACTCGGCCCTGCCCCCTGAACTGGATTATGTAATCGCCCGCGCCATGGCCAAAGACCGCGCCGCTCGCTACCAGACCGGCCGCGAGATGGCCTTGGACCTGCACAGCCTGCTCCGCGGACAAGCCCCACGCAGCCAGGGCGACCAGGCTCCGCGAAATGCCGTTGCTCTGATGGTTGAGCCCACCCAGCGTCAACCGAGCCTTCCCGCTCCCGCCCTCGCAGCTTCCGAAGAAACATCCCTTCGCAAGCTGGTCGGCTTCGTCTGCCAGGCTCCCACCAAACGGGAACTGGTTGCTGTTCTGCTCCTGATCGTCGCGCTATTCGTCACCACGCATTACCGCCATCAGCTTTCCGCCGCGACCCAGCCCTCCATCCCGGCTGCTGCGGTCCCACCCACAGTCGCTCGCCCCGCGGAAGTAAAGGCTGTGGCCGCCGCAGTCGCTCCCAAACCGGTCCCGCCGTCTTCCACTCTCCAGATTCAAATCGAACATCACCTCGCCAGCGGCACCCTGCGCGTCTGGAGCGACGGACGCCTGGTGTACAAGCACGCCCTGCACGGGGAACCCAGAAAACATTTAGTGGTATTCAAAGAAATGGAAGGAACCGATACAGCTAAAGAATTAGTTCGCCTTCCCGCCGGCAAACACCGCATCCGGGTGCAAGTGGAAGCCGACGGATACAACCAGTCCAACCTGATCCAGGCCAATCTCGCTCACGACCAGCCAGGCCTGCTCCATATCCGCTGCGACAAACAGAAACTGGACTTGGCACTCCAGTAGCGCCGGCGTCCCGCTGGCCCCCTCAAAAAACCCGCAGACAGCTCAGCGCTCAGGTTCTTTCGACGAACGCCTTTAGCCGTGCCAGCGTCCGATCCCACTGCTTCGAGACCAGATCGAGATAGGTCCGCGTCTCCTCAATCGGCCGCGGATCCAGTTCGAACAGGCTCTCGCGGCCGCGGCGGGCACCGCGCACCATGCCGACGTTCTGCAGCACCCGCAGATGCTTGCGGATCGCCTGCCGGGTGAGTCTCGATCCCTGGGTGAGCCGGGAAATGGAACGCGGCTTCCCGTCCGCAAGCCTCGCCACCAGCGCCAGCCGCGTCTGGTCTCCGAGCGCGGCAAACACCAGCGCCCGAGCCTGCAACCGGGCCGCCGCTCGCCTACGGCCGGGGCGCGACATAGCTCTCGATATTTTTCATCTGCTCGGTCCAGCCACCATCATTCATGCGGAAGGCTTCGAGCCGCCGATCGGCCGGAACCTGGTCGAAACCGGATTCGGTAAGCACCAGCAGCGTGCCCGTCGCCGTCTTCTCCAGCCGGAATTCGACCAGCGTGGGCGTTTCTTTCGAGTAGTCTTTCCTGGGATCAACCCCATACGGATGCCAGGTGAAGGAAAAGATCCGCTCCGGCTCGATCTTCTCGACCACCGCTTCCCATTTCAGATGCTCGTAGCCGGGGTAAGTGATGTGACCGGTCGAAACCTGGCCGGCGACGAACGGCCCATCCAGTTTCACCCGAAACCATTCGCCAAACTCCCGGTAGTCGGTCAGCGCCCGCCACACCCGCGACTGCGGCGCCTTCAGCTCAACCCGCTTCTCGATGCGATTGTCCACGTCATGCAACCTCCAGGTTGCATATTAGCAGAGCAGAAACAGACCGGCAACCGCAGGGTTGCAGGTTGCCAACCCACCCGCTCCCCGCCGCAGCCCGCTGCTTAGCGCAAGCGGAACGCGTATACCTTCCCGTCGTCAGAACCGACGATCAGTTGTCCATTCACCACCGCGGGTGACGATTCGACCTCGCCGCCGGTCCGGAAACTCCACACCACCCGGCCTGACTTGGCGTCGGCCGCGCGGATCTGGTGATCCCACGATCCGAAATAGACAACCCCGTTGGCCACCGCCGGGGTGTCGTGAATCTTGTTGCCGGTGCGTACCGTCCAACGCACCGCCCCGGTCACCTGATCGAGCGCGTACAGCTTTGTATCCTCTGAGCCGACGTAGAGCATTCCGTCGTGACCGGTTGGAGTGGAATGGATAAACCCGCCCGTCCTGGTCTTCCACAACTCTCGCCCGGTGAGCGCATCCCAGGCATGTATGTACTTGTCAAAGCCGCCCACGAACACCCTCCCGTTGATCACCGAGGGAGAGTCGTGGATCAATTCCGCGGTCGGGGATCTCCAGAGTTGTCGTCCGCTCAGGGCGTCGAAAGCGTACAGGTTGTGGTCCAGTGAGCCGAGATAGAGGACGTTGCCTGACAGTGCCGGCGAATGATTAATGACGTCGTTCGCCGACGCCACCCACACCGTAGATCCGGTCGCCTCGTTGAGCGCATACAGGTTGCCATCGAGCGATGCCACGTAGACCAGCCCGTTCGCCACCACCGGCGATCCTACGTGAAACTCGCCTCCCGGAGAGGCGCTCCATAGGACAGCGCCGGTCGCCGGGTCAAGCGCGTAAACCATCTTGGTTTCCGTGGCCGTGAACAGTATTCCATCCGCGATGCAGGGGGTAAACTCGAAATCATCGCCCACCCCCAGTGGCGCCGACCAGATCAGCGCACCGGTCAATTCGTTCAGCGAATAGAGAACGCCATTATTGGCGCTGATGTACACCCGCCCCTGGAAAACCATCGGCGAGGAGCGAACCGCGTCGCCGGTTTGGAAGGTCCAGGCGGGCGCGAGCCCGCGCGCGCTGCTCGGATTCAGCTGCGTCTCCAGCGCATTGAACCCGCTGTTGCTGTTGTCAAAAGCGTAGCGGGCCCAGATCGCGCCGCCTGCTTGCGAACCACTGGTGAAGCTGGTGAAAGGATCTGCGGATGATTGTGCCGCCGCAATGACGGCTATCGTGCACAGTAAGAAACCGATCAACGCGCCGCTGCACCAGCGGCGGCAAACCGAAAGTTGACTCGTCAAGAGGCGCTCCTGTTCTGGATCTGGTGCTGCGTGGCCTGTGATGTTCGCCAGGGTTAGACTGCAACCTTCCCCGCGCGGAAACACGGTGGGGAAGAACACCGCGATTCTCACGCGGTACTAACCGTGCCCCTAGGATTGGCGTCACAGAGCGGCGTGACGTGCGTCACCTTGGGACGCAGGCGAAGAGCGCTTCACGGTTTGGCGGGATGGTGTTTGGGAACACTCGGCGTCAATTTCGGGATGAGAAATTCCTGCAGCACATTCGCGACGCCGGTCGCGCTGATTCCGATCAGCGCGTTCTCCAACGTCAATCGTGCTCCATTGCGGTCGCTCGCCGGATAGTACAGATTCGAGATGCCGCCCGCAGCCAGGCTTCCCAAGATGGTCGAGTAATTTGTCTGCCAGTGTCCATTGTCGCCTTTGCAAATTACCGCATTGGCGAGCGCATACAGAATCCGTGATCGCTTGCTGCCGCTTCCTTTGTAGAAATACCGCGGATCCTGTTTCAGCAGGGTGGGCAGGATAGCGCCGCCGATGAACGTGCCTGACACCACGTCGGCATAGGACGCGCCGAAGCGCTTCCCATAGCCTTCGGCGCCTTGCCCATATCCACTGAAAGTATTTTGCGATTGCTGAATCCCCGCAATCACCCCCACGATTCCCAGGGTCACTGGATCGCTGGTCGTCTTCCAGGCCAGCACGAACTTCTGCTTCGCGGTCAAGGCCGGAGCGGATTGGGGACGTAGCTCACATAGAAGTTCGGAATCACGCCCAGCACCCGCTGCTTCTCTTGATCCTTCACTTGCTCTTCTGCTACTTCCGCCGGCGACAGCACCACGCGAACCTCGGTCATCGCGGTAGCAACCTGCAACACGATCGGCGGGACAATGCAGAACTCGCCCGCATGCAGGATTCCCGAGGCAGTGTTTGTCTCCAGCCCGGCCGACGCAATGGAAAGGTGGAAGGGCCCGGGAGCGATGCCGGCAAAAGAGAATTGCCCATCCGCCCCAGTCCGCAACTCCTGGCTTGCGGACGGCCCTTCGCGCGTCAGTGTGACCCGGGCTCCGGCGACCACCGCTCCGCTGCCATCCACCACGGTTCCGCTGATGCTTCCCGGCCGCTCTGGCGCTGGCTCGCCGGCGGATACCCCTGTCGCCGTTCCCTGCACCACGGTCGCCGCTCCCTGCACCCCGCCTGGCGGCTGAACCCGCGCCAGCGCGACCGAACTATAAGACAGGATGCTCAGGCTCAGCCAGACCAGGCTCCAGCTTCCAAGCCTCCAGACGCTTCTGCCCGAAGACTTCCTGCAGGAATTTCTTTTCGTGGAATTCACTGATGATGACTTTATAGCCTTCCCTTTGGCTTCCAGCAAGAATTGACGGGCTCGTTTGCTCGCAGTGGCACACCCGCGCCCATCCATGACAAGTAACGGAACCCGCCCACCTACAATTGCGCCTTCCGCAACCGCAGCGAATTGGTAATCACCGACACCGAACTGAAGCTCATGGCCGCCGCCGCCAGAATCGGGCTCAACAAGATTCCGAAGAACGGGTACAGCACTCCCGCGGCAATCGGCACCCCCACCGAGTTATAGATAAAGGCAAAGAAAAGATTCTGCCGGATGTTCCGCATGGTCGCCCGGCTCAGTTTGCGCGCGCGCACAATCCCTGCCAGATCGCCCTTCACCAGCGTGATCCCGCCGCTCTCCATCGCCACATCGGTGCCCGTGCCCATCGCAATGCCGACCTGCGCCTGCGCCAGCGCCGGAGCGTCGTTGATTCCGTCCCCCGCCATTGCCACCGTGCGCCCTTCTTTTTGCAGGCGCTGCACCACCTCCGACTTCATCTCAGGCAGTACGTCCGCGGCATACTCCGTGATCCCCAGCTTCTGGGCCACGGCCGCCGCCGTCGCTCGGCTGTCTCCCGTCAACATCACGATGCGCAGCCCTTCCGCTTTTAAATCGCGAATTGCCTGCGCCGCCGACTCTTTCACCGGATCGGCAATCCCAATCACTCCCGCCGGCCGTCCCTCGATGCTTGCGAAAATGACGCTCTGTCCCTGGCGGCGCAACTCGTCCGCTTGCGCCTGCAACCCGTCCAGCTTGAGCCCGCTGCCCTGAAACAATTTTTCGTTGCCCGCTACCACGCCCTTCCCGTCCACTTTCCCGCTTACGCCCAGCCCGGTGTGCGACTGAAATCCCTCCACCTTCCCCAGCGCCAATCCATTTTCCCTGGCAGCCGCCACCAGGGCCGCTCCCAACGGATGCTCGCTTCCCTGCTCCAGGCTCGCCACCACGCGGACGAGTTCTGACTCATCCTGCCCCTCCGCCGCCACCACTGATTCCACGGTCGGCTTGCCTGTGGTCAACGTGCCCGTCTTGTCCACCACCAGCGTGTCCACTTTTTCCATGGTCTCTAGCGCTTCGGCGTTGCGAATCAGAACTCCCGCATGCGCGCCGCGTCCCGTCGCCACCATGATCGCCATCGGCGTCGCCAGCCCCAGCGCACACGGACAAGCAATAATCAGCACCGCCACCGCGTTCACCAGCGCATGCGCGAACCGCGGTTCCGGGCCGAACCCACTCCACAGAATGAACGTCAGCGCCGCAATCCCAATCACCCCCGGCACAAACCATCCCGCCACCCGGTCGGCCACGCGTTGGATGGGAGCCCGGCTGCGCTGCGCTTTCGCCACCATCTGCACAATCTGCGCCAGCAAGGTCTCGCTGCCCACGCGCTCGGCTCGCATCACAAACGATCCGGTCGCGTTCACCGTGGCCCCAATCACCCGATCTCCAGCCGCCTTCTCTACCGGCATCGATTCCCCGGTGATCATCGACTCATTGACTGCGCTCGCGCCTTCCACCACCGCTCCGTCAACCGGAACCTTCTCTCCCGGACGCACCCGCAATAGATCGCCCGCCTTCACCTGCTCGAGAGGGATATCCTGCTCCGCGCCGTCCCGCAGCACCCGGGCCTTCTTGGGACTCAAATCGAGCAGCGCCCGGATGGCCGCGCCCGTCCGGCTGCGCGCCCGCAATTCCAACACCTGTCCCAGTAAGACCAAAGTCGTAATCGCCGCCGCCGCCTCGAAATACACCGCCGGCCGCCCATCCATCTCCCGAAACGCCGGCGGAAAAATTCCCGGCAACAGCGTCGCGACCAGGCTGTAGATGTACGCCACCCCCGTGCCCATGGCGATCAGGGTGAACATGTTGGTCGCGCGGTGGACAATCGATGTCCATCCCCGCTGGAAGAACGGCCATCCCCCCCACAACACCACCGGGGTAGCCAGAAGCAGTTCCAGCCACTCCAGCCGGCCCAATGGCAACGCCGACTTCACCGGCATGCCCGGCAGCATGTCGGCCATCGCGATCGCGAGCAGCGGCACCGTCAGCGCCACGCTCACCCAAAACCGCCGCGTCATCTCGCGGAGTTCGGGATTCTCTTCCTCCACCGCCGTCACCGTGCGTGGCTCCAGCGCCATGCCGCAGATGGGACACGCACCCGGCCCCGGCCGCACAATCTCCGGATGCATCGGACAGGTGTACTCGACGCGGCTCGCCGCTACCGGCATCTCCGGTTCCAGCGCCATCCCGCACGTCGGACACGGCCCCGGTTTCGTCTCCCGCACTTCCGGACACATCGGACACACATACGCGGTCGCCGTCCCTGGCGCAGCCACCTTCGCCGCAGCCGGTGCGATCTGCGTCAGCCCCGCTGGCTTGAGATAACCCGCCGGGTTCGCGCGAAACTTCTCCAGGCAGCCCGCGCTGCAAAACGCATAGGACTTCCCCGCATGCTCAAATTTGTACTTGGCGGTCGCGGGATCCACGTCCATCCCACATACTGGGTCTTTCACCTTTGCCGGACCCGCGGCAGGCGCCGTACCCGGCATTCCCAGCATCACCAGGCCAGAACCCGGTTTCGCCACAGGATTAAGATATTTGTCCGGCTCCGCCTTGAACTTCTCCACACAATGAGGACAACAGAAGTAGTAGTTCTTCCCCGCATGGGTATACGTGTTCTTCGCCGTCCCGGGATTCACCGTCATCCCGCACACCGGGTCCTTCACTGCCGCGCCCAATTCCACAGGGTTGCTCGACATCGTGGTTCTCCGGAAAGGTTCCCGAAGTATTCCTCCTCTTGCTCTGGCTTTGACAGCGATCCTATACCTAATGATTCTCCGTGTTCTATATTGGATTCACCCTCTCCGGCACCCGTAGAGACAGCCGCCTCGGCTGCTCCCGAGCCAAGCGAGGTCAAAAAATTAAGACTTTTCCGTAGAGACGCAGCTCAGCTGCGTCTTCCGGGATGGTCGGCAATGTCGTTTAAAGAGGGTACCCGGCCGTTCCGAAAGACGAAAGAAAGGTATGTTTCAATGACGCAACTGGAAGTCCGCTACCGTTACGCCACGCCCCCCGGAGAATCCGAAATGCGCGCCTTGGACGCCGTGCGCGAAGTCTATGGCATTCGCCGCATTACCTTCGACGAAAAAGAACACATCATTAAACTGGAGTTTGACGCCTCACGCCTGAAGGAACCGGTGGTTGCAGGACTACTGCGCCGCGCCGGCTTGGATTTGCAGGAAAAACTCGTACTGGCGTGAGCGGCCTACAGCGTTTCCTGTAGTGAGAGGCCCACTTGGGGGAGGGCTTCCGGGCGAAAAAGCAATGGGGCGCTCAAGAAAACCTCTGGCCGAAGTTTATTCTCAAGAGCGCCCCGTTGCGCGCCACTTCGTCTGTCCTGGAATATAGCACTCTGTTTGCCAACCCCAACGTGGTGAAAATACAAGGCCGGTCGAAAATCTCTCTGGTAGGAATTTCCGGGCAGCGGGAAAGAATTACTTCAGCCGCAAAGCGGCACGGGACGGGCCGAATCAGGCTGTTGAAAACAAAAATTCGCCCAACCCGTTGCGCTCCAGCCGTCCAGAAATTTTTCCCGTCACGGTTCAGTTTCTTGTCCCAAACTCAGACACCGTCCGCCGAAATCCCGGCGGTCCAAACGCGGCCCGTCACTTTCTTTCACCAGAACTTTGCGCTCGACTCCGCGCCCGGGCTCCACCAAAATAAAAGTTTCCGTTATAATGAAGTTCGTTTCCGCAAGCCGCTTTGTTCCGCGCCCTTAGCTCAGCTGGATAGAGCGTCTGGCTACGAACCAGAAGGTCGGGAGTTCGAATCTCTCAGGGCGCACCATTTTCTCAACAAAAACGCACATTTTCTGCCCGCTCGCTCTGATCTGCGCATCTTGTTTGACTTCTGTTTTACTCCGACAGCTCGGCTGAAGCTACCAGCGCGAAGTTGCGGAATGTCCGTAGTCCCTTGATACTGCGTGACATGCCCGTAAGAGCAGCACGAACCGGAGGCGCCCAGCCTGTCCCGGTCGGTCCCTCAGAACACCCCCTCTATTTTCTGTAATTTCCGATGGCGATTTTCCTGCTTCGCTGGCAGGTCAATGAGCGTAAACGCTGGTTTCAGCAGCTAAGACCTTTTGGCCGCGTCCTTACTGCCGTAACTGGAACGCAGAAGGCACGTAGGACGATAATCACCTGCAATGGAGCTTAGAGTGGCAGGTTCACTAGTCTTTTCATTGCTGAACTCGCTGATCGTCGCTGCTGCACTGGCGGTTGGCTATAGCGGCCTTTCCCCTTGGTGGGCTGCGGTTATTCTCTGGGTCGCTCCGATGCCTCTTGTTCTGGTCACGGCGGGATACATCATTGGGGATGCTGTGAAATCAAGTACTCGGAAACAAGCACTTGTCGCTGCAGCCATTCTCGTCCCAACCGTCGCCGTGGAGTGGTACTTCAGGTTCAGGGGAATCTAGCCGTCGATAACCGATCTGTCACGTCCAGACAGCGTCAATGAGCGAGAACGTGATCGGCCCCCCGATTTCTAATACACATTGAGAGTTAGTTTCCGGCAAAATCTACTACCTGAGGAAGGGGGATTTGCCGTGAAGAGGAAGCGCTTTTCTGTGGAGCAGATCGTAGGGGTGCTGAAGCAGGCTGAGGTGGGAGTGCCGGTGGCGGAGCTGATCCGGCAAGTGGGGATCACGGAGCAGACGCTGTATCGCTGGAAGAAACAGTACAAGGGGCTGGAGACCGATCAGGTGCGCCAGTTCAAACAACTCCAAGAAGAGAATGGCCGGCTGAAGCGGTTGGTGGCAGAGCTGACTTTGGATAAGGTGATGCTGCAGGATGTGCTGGCAAAAAAACTGTGACGCCCTCGCGGCGCCGCCCGGTGGTGAGCTATTGGCACGACACTTACCGGGTGAGCGAGCGGCGTGCCTGTCGTGTGGCGCGGCTGCCGGTGTCGACCTTCCGCTATGAGAGCATGCAGGAGCCGAGAACGGCGCTGCGGCTGCGGATTCCCGTGCGAGGCCGCCCGACAACAGATGCGACATGAAGCATAATGTCCAGCGGGTGGAGAGATGACCCAAGAGCAGAGACGCGCAAGAGCGTAAAATACTGCTAATCTGTGGCTCCGCTTGGTTCACTACTGACCTTTTTCTGGCTTCCCCCTTTGATGTTGATATTCGGCTGGTTTCGCCTACCCGGTCCGTTTTATGCGTTGCTCGGTCGTAGCGAATTCGTGATGTCGGCAACTATGGCTGCCACGGGCGTTGTCCTTTGGAATAGCGCCGCCAACAGCGATATCGGTTGGCGTCTCACTCGCGGCATACTCGCTAGCGACATTAGCGATTCTTGCCACGTTTCCGTACGGCTTTGTTAGCTTGGGCCGGTAATCGCGCCCCGTAGCTGTCATAACATCGCCATTACGCTCAAAACCTCTCCATAGGCGTAAGCCTTCGTCGAAACGACGATAGAAGTCCTGCGCATGACCCACGATGAGTGGAAACTGCTTGGGTACGGGACCTTGGCGGCAGGTCTGATGGCTCTCGTTCTCGTCCCGATTCTCTTACACAATAGGAATTTTTCAAGGTTTGCCGCCGAGGGCATTCTGGGCGCTATTGCTTTATCTGTATTTGCACTCTCCAAGTACATAGAGCGGCGGAAGAAGCGAAACTAGCCCACATCGCACCATGCTAAGTGCGTAGTTGGCGTAACATCGCGATTACACTCACGATCTCCATGGCTGGGCGATAGAAGGCGTACACTTGCGCTCTGGCCTGGTTTCGCCAGTCATGGGCTCGTGCGGTGCGGAGTGCCCTCCGTTGCCAGCAGTAGTTCGTTGGCACTCGGAGCGAAGGTGCTGGTCACAGTGCAGCTTTGTCCCTTCATTAAGGAATCAACTCGAACGCCGTTCCGCTATCGAACGCGCCGCCGTAGGTGGTGGTGCCGAATAGATGGCCGGCAGAATCGCGAATCAAGCCTCCGTATGGATAAGCCCCATCCACGTCGAAGCTGAAGCTGTGCAGCACGGTTTCGTTGCCGTCTTTGTCCAGCTTGAATACCGTCCCACGATTGGAAGTGCCGCCGTAGACAGTGGTGCCATAGAGATTGCCTGCGGCGTCCCGCAACAACCCAGCATAGGGCCACTGTCCGTCCGCACCACCAGCAAAGCTGTACAGCACGGTTTCGTTGCCGTCTTTGTCCAGCTTGAACACCGTCCCCAAACCCGAAACGCCGCCGAAGTAGGTGGTCCCGTAAAGATTGCCCGCCGCGTCGCCGATCAAGGCCGCGTAAGGAGTGCCGCCGTCGGCACCGCCGCTGAAGCTATGCAGCACGGTTACCTTGCCGCCTCTCTGCAGCTTGAACACCGTCCCATTAAAGGAAGTGCCGCCAATGCTAGTGGTTCCGTAGAGATTGCCCGCCGCATCCCGAATCAACCCGGCTTGGGGATAATAACCTGCCCCCAGACCTCCGACCACGAAGCTGTGCAGCACGGTTTCGTTGCCGTCTTTGTCCAGCTTGAATACCGTCCCACCATTCCGCCGGCCGCCCAAGTAGGTCGTACCGTAGAGATTGCCCGCCGTGTCCCGGATCAACCCCGCGTACGGAGAGGCGCCATCCGCACCGCCGCTGAAGGTGTGCAGCACAGTGAGTATTCCAGTTTGATCTACCTTGAATACTGTTCCACACCCTAAGCCCGAAACGCCGCACGAAAACTCGCCGCCGAAGGCGGTGGTTCCGTAGAGATTGCCCGCCTGGTCAAAGATCAAGCCCGCTACGGGATTGGCGCCATCCGGGCTGCCAGTGAACGCGTAAACCACGCTCTCAGTCCAGGTTCCATCCCCATTGGGGGCCAATTTGAACACCAGCCCGCAGCTCCCGGCTGGGTTCTGGCAGATAGGACCGCCAAATTTCATCGTTCCGTAGAGATTGCCCGCCATGTCCCGAACCAAACCTGCACGGGAACCACCATCCAGTCCGCCCGAAAACGAATAAAGCACTTTGAATTTGGATTGCGCGGACGCGAAACCGGCCAAACTGAGAGTTACGATGATGACTGCGGCAGTGCTTACCATCAAACCAGGCTTGTCACGTTTCACGATTGGATCCTTTCTTTCAGCCCTCACGAACAGCTTCAAGGCCAGATTCAGTAGTGCAAGAAGACTGGGTCCATGTCTGAAAGGGCGGGCCGGCTGCCGACGTAACTTCCCAGTACGGAGCGGCGGCTGTTTCCCGATCCACGCACTTCGGCGGGGCTTCTGTTGATGGTTACTCACGCACGGGAAAGCTTAATTCGGAGCTTGTTCGAGTTCAAGTTGGCGAAATATCCCGACATTGTTATGGAATCATTTCGCTCATCATGGGTTCCGGGTCGGGCTTAAGCCGTGCGCGTCTCTACCGATCGGGGCGACTGGCCGATGACCTCAGACCTGATCTCTCCTGCACCCGCAGCCAGCGAAGCCCAAGAGATAGCGAGATTTTGAATTTTTTTAAACCGGGCACAGCCGGGTTACGCATCTACAGCCGTGCCGGGTACCCCTTGGACAATTGGACGGACGTGAGCATAGGGTGTGCCCAAAATTGTGCCCACCACCAAACTCGACCGAGTGTGACGTAGGGTCGCCACAGCCCCTGTAGCCGTGCTGAAGCCCGCTATCGACGCGCCTTTCGTGGCACTCCGTCACATTCGGTCGTTGAATCTTCGTGCGGCAACGGCTACGAACCAGAAGGTCGGGAGTTCGAATCTCTCAGGGCGCACCATCCCTTACCAGTTTTTCCCGGCACCCTACGCCTCCCGAGCTCCAATCCCCAGCCGCTTGAGTTTCGATTGCAGCGTCGTACGTTTCAATCCCAATCGGACCGCCGCTCCCGCCGGTCCCCCCAGTTTGCCCCCGCTCTGCCGCAGAGTTCGCAGAATGTGTTCTCTCTGGGTCGACTCCAGGGTGCCGTCGGCGTCGGTTCTTGCCGGGTACGGTAGTTCGCCCAGGGGTGTGTTCAGCATCGAACCTTCGGTCAGAATCACCGACCGTTCCACGAAGTTCTCCAGTTCGCGAATGTTGCCTGGCCAGTCCCATTGCATCAACGCGTCCATGGCCTTTTTCGGAATACTGAGGATCGACTTATTCATGCGGCCGGCGTATCTGCCGACGAAGTGCTCCACCAGCAAAGGAATATCTTCCAGGCGTTCCCGCAAGGGAGGCATACAAACCGGAAAAACTTTCAGGCGATAGTACAGGTCACTGCGAAAATCGCCTTGCTTCACACTCTCTGCCAGATCGCGGTTGGTGGCGGCGATCAGGCGGAAATTCACCCGCAAGGTCCGCGTGCCGCCCAGCCGTTCGAACTCCTGGTCCTGCAGCACCCGCAGCAGCTTGGGTTGCAGAGCCAGGGGAATCTCCCCAATTTCATCGAGAAACAGTGTGCCCTGATCGGCCAGTTCCAGGCGCCCGAGTTTGCGCGCTATCGCTCCCGTGAAGGCGCCTTTCTCGTGTCCGAACAATTCGCTTTCCAGCAGGCCGGCGGGAATGGCGGAACAGTTCATCTTCACAAAGGTATTGTCCCGGCGCTCGCTCATGCGATGAATCGCCCGCGCGATCAGTTCCTTGCCGGTTCCAGTCTCGCCCAGCACCAGCACCGTGGCATCGCTCGCCGCCACCGTGGTCACTTGCGCCAAAACCTCTCTCAACCCCTTGCTCTGCCCAATGATTTCTCCGAAACCCAGTTCGTGATTGATCTCTTGTTCCAGGTAAATCTTTTCCTCCGCGAGTCTCTCCTTGGCCAGACGTAACTCCTCCAGCGTCGCGCGCAGGCTCTCTTCCGTCCTTTTGCGCTCGCTGATATCCCGCAAAAAAGCCTGCAGCCTCCCGTCCGGCAGTTGTCGCGCGGTTACCTCGCCCGGAAACACGCTCCCATCCTTCCGTCGAAATTGCCATTCCGCCCGCGTGATCACATCTCCGTTCAAGCGGGACGCCTCAGGATGGACGCGGCAAACCTCCTCGCTGGTCACCACATCGGTGATCGACAACTCCAGAATCTCCGCTTTCGAGTAACCCAGCATCTCCGCGCCCGCGCCGTTGACGTCCAGGTATCTACCCTGCGCATCGCTGACAAAAATTCCGTCCGAAGCTTGCTCGACCAGAAGACGGAAATGGGTTTCGCTGGCCTGTAATGCCGACTCCACCTTCTTGCGCTCCGTAATGTCTCTGGCGATGGCCACAATATAATCCCGATCCAGGCGAACCCGCTTCACATTGACCTCAACCGGGAACGTAGATCCATCTTTTTTCCGGTGCAAGCTCTCCGTGGTGAAGAATCCTTCCCGTTGCAGTTCCTGGTTCCCGCGCCGATGCGAGGCGTCATCCACCAGCGGGGCAATGTCGGGAATCCGCATGGAAAGAAGTTCCTGGCGGCTGTAGCCGAGAGACGCACAGGCGGTCTCGTTGACATCGAGCAAGCGCAACGTCTCCGGATCCACCAACTCGATGGCATCGATGGACTGGTCCACCAGGCTGCGGAACAACCTGAGTTCGCGCGTGGCCCGCTCGCGTTCCTGCGCCTCTTGCAAGAGCCTCTGGTTGACATCACGCAGCAACTTCTCCACTCGCTTCTGTTCGGTCACCTCGTGGGCGATCCCGCGCACGATCGGCCTGCTCACGCCCTCGGTTCGCAGGCTGTTGCGGTATTCCCAGATGTGCCGCTCTCCCGTACGCGCCATCACCATCAACAAGCCTTGGGCCTCGCCCTCGATCGCAATCCGCTGCAGGTAGTCCGCAAACTGGTCACGGCATTCCGGGGCCACCAGGTCCCGCATCGGAATCTGCAACAACTCTTCCACGCTGTATCCCAGCAGGCGCGCCGGCGTAGGATTGACCGCGAGCAAACGGCCCTGCAGGTCGTGCAGGCAAAGCAGGTCGTGGCTGTGCTCGACCAGGTCGCGATACCAGCCTTGGTTTTCTGCCAGCGTGCGACCCATCAGGTCGCGCCCGCATGGCTCCGGCTCCTGCGGCCGGGGTTGCGCGTTGTCGGGAACAATATCTGGCCCCACGATCCCTCCCTTACGAATTCACTTTTTCGCGGCGTCGCGACGTTCGGGTGGGTTACGAATGGTGATGAGCGGATTCTAGACTGCCCGGCACGGTGAACTTGTGATCCCCGTCACCGAGGTGCGGGTCGAAAAAACGCACGCTTTGGCGGCTCGCCGGCGTCCCAACCATGGACAGCCGCAGGGCTGCCGCGAACCATCCGCCCCAGGCGCGGCCCGCTTCTCACCCCGGCAGGTTCCCGGTGTAGGCAAAGCGTCCAGAGCACAATGACTCCGATTGACAGCGGCGTCGAGTGTTCATAACATGGCCCGCCACAAATTCCAGGAGGCCGAAATGGCTACAAAGAGAGTCAGCACCTTTCTTGTGCTCTGCTTCTCGCTTGCCCTAACACTCGCCCTCACCGCCCCCAAAGTTCACGCCCAAACCTACACCACCATCGACGTTCCCGGAGCCATCGAGACGGATGCCAACGACATCAACACCAACGGCACGATCGTTGGCTTTTACGCCGATTCCAGCGGTGTCGACCACGGCTTTGCCCAGGTCAACGGAGTGTTCAAGACGCTCAATGCTCCCAGATCAACCGCAACCCTGGCCTACGGCATCAATGACAGCAATACCGTCGTCGGCTGGTACAACGATTCCGCCGGGATCACCCACGGATTTAGCTTCAGCAAAGGCAAGTACACCAAGATCGATCCGCCCGGTTCGACTCTCACCAACGCCTGGGGAGTGAACAACTCGGGAGAGATCGTGGGAACCTATGTAGGCAGTGACGGCCTGTACCACGGATTCACCCTGGTCGGCACCACCTACACCACTTACAACGCCCCCAACGGCGCCACCCTCACCGAACTGACCGGCATTAACACCGCGGGTCAGATGACCGGAATCTATTTTGACTCCAACGGAGTGCAACACGGGTTCACGCTGAATGCAGGAAAGTTCACCAGCGTGACGTTCCCCGGCTCCGGCATCGCGGTCACCGCCACCGACCGAATCAATGACAGCGGGGAAATTGTCGGGCTCTACGGCACCAGCACCACTGGTCCCTTCAGCGGCTACGACCGGATCTCCGGAAAATACGCAACCATCACCTTCCCGGGTTCGACCGAGACCCGTTGTCGCGGTCTCAACAACGCCGGCATCATCGTCGGGCGCTACAGCGATACTGCAGGAGTAATCCACGGCATGTCGGTAGGCCCATAGTTCGCAGGGAGTTCGCCGGGAGTCCGCAGGACAAGTCACGCTTCGCAGGGCCGGGCACAAACGCCCGGCTCTTTTTTCGGGCGGGACGATCCGATCAGCGGCCTCGATCGGCACCCTCCCCGAGACTTTAATATTAGCTAACAGCTATTATAACGCTACAACGCGTTTTAAGGCACTTCCCCGGCTTGCTGATAGGTTGTGGGCGTCGAACCACCCCCGAACGCCGCCTACAGGCCTTAACGCGCTATTAAGTGCCACCCTGTGCGATGTCCGGACTCCGGTTCCGCACTCTCGGATGCGCCTGTGTAAATCTTCAATAACTTAGCTTTAAGTGAACCGAAACGGGAATAACTGCCAGATCGCACCCGCGAGTCGATCCTGGCGGGGCGAATCGCGAGCTGCCGGCGCGACTGAGGAAGTGAAGTCCTGGCTGAAGGAAAGATGCCCCCAAATAAGAAGCGCCCCGGACTCATACGAGTCGCGGGACGCCCGAACAGCCCTCCCCCAGAACTGCTCAAATGCAGGCTACGTCCAAAGCTCAGACATGACAATCCCACCTTGGTGGTACAGGAGTGGCACGAAATGGCCATCCCGCCCCCTGGCGCTATCACTTTCGGGAATAGGGGGTGATTCGCAGGGTTCTACCCCGAATTCGCCATTGACTTTCGGTCAGATCCCCCGCAGACTCGGAGGCTCAGTATTGGTTCCCCCGCAACAAACTCCCGTAGCTTGTGTTTCGATCCTCCAGCATTGGGTTCCAGGGAGTACAACGACCAAGGCGACCGTGCACGGGGATGGTTTCAAGTGTGCAACGGCTTGCATAACCCAGGCGTCTCCAGCCCGGCGGAGGAAGGATTAAGCCCATTGTCGTCAATTGCCTGCAGTTTTCCGAGGTTTGGAGGTTTGCGTGCACCTTTTCTACCGGAGCCTCAGGTCTTTTACTTAGAAGCCGGCTTTCCAAGCGGCGTTCCCCCGATGGTTTCCCCCGGGTTGCTGATCGTGCTCAGGAGGAAGTTTATGAGACGAGTCATTCTGTTGGCTTTGCTGGCTCTGGCCCTGCCGCTAGCGGCGTTCGCCAGCAGCGGAGTCGACTTCACCAACAGCGGCGGCACATTGGTAGGTACAAGTAGTGGCTTCTCGCTTTCAGGCTCCACGTTAATTGCGGTCAACGGCCTGAACAGCGGCGGCCTCATTACGGGTAGCAATCTCGGCAGCGTGACCTTTGCCACCGGGGCGCTGGTAAGCGGATCCTTGCAGATGGGCGGCACTTTCGCCTCCGGCGGCACGTTCACCATCACGGGTAACGGAACCAACGGCCTTCCGAACGGGGCCATCTTCACCGGAACCTTCAGCGGCCCAGTGACTTGGACACTGGTGACCTTGGCCAATGGCACCCACAACTACACGCTTACCGGAAGCCTGGGCGGAACCACGGGCGGCGGGTTCTCGACCAACGGCGTGGCGGTCCAACTGACCATCAACACCGGTAAGGGGTTATTCAACGGCTCGGCGCAGATCTCCAGCGGCGATACCAACATCGTGGTTCCGGAACTGGGCACACTCGGTTTACTGGGCACGGGGTTGGTGGGAATCGCCGGGTTGGTGCGCCGCAAGCTGAAATCCCGCTAAACTTCCCTTGCGCCATCGAAAAAGCCCCGCCTTTTGGCGGGGCTTTTTCTTTCCCCCAAAGGATGGTTGCAGTTACCCCGGTAATCGCTCAAGGGGGGATTACCGTTGACCCTGTCGGCGCCTGTCCTTACATTCGCCAGCAGGGGGTTGTATGAAGGATATTCACGAGGTCTTGCGGCACAAGCAGGCTAGATACGCGCAACTGGCGAAGCAGATTGAAATGCTGCAGCAAGCGGCCGAGAAACTGCGCGAAGTGGCCCCGCTGCTGGCTGAGAGTGACGAAGACGACAGCGCGATCCTGGCCGAAGTCGACGAGGAAACCCGCCAGCCGGGTACCATGGCCGCCAAAGCGGCCTCTGCCGCTCCGGCCGCGCAGCCTGCACCCGCCAAGCGGGGTGTAGCTCCGCGTTGGCCGTAAACGGCGGGACACGAACCGGCAAAACACGGGCGGGACTATGACGTTTCAGGCCTTATTGGTTTCCAAAGACGAAGCAGCAGCAGCCGTGCTGACCCCGGTGCTCTCGGGATTCGGCTTGGGGGTGCAGGCGTGCGGATATCCCGACGCCATGGTCCGGCTCAGCGAACAGAAGTTCGATGCGGTCATCGTGGATTTCGACGATCCGCATAGCGCCGCGCTGGTGTTGCAGAATGCCAGCCAGGCTTCGACCGGAAACAGCGCCGTCACCATTGCCCTGTTAGGCGACAAGACTAAAGTCCGCAACGTGTTTGGTGCGGGCGCGAATTTTGTTCTGTATAAACCTATTTCGGAAGCGCAGGCGCAAGCCAGCCTGCGCGCGGCCACCGCGCTGATCAAGCGCGAGCGGCGCCGTTCCTTCCGCGTGCCGGTGCAGGTTCCTCTCCAGTTGCGAGTGCACCAGGGTGCGGAGACCGAGGCTATCCTTCTCGACTCTGAGCGAAGGCGGAATGGATGTGCTGGCGGCGCAACCGCTCTACCCGTCGGCTGCCGTCAGTGCGCGCTTCGTGTTACCCGGCTCTGACACTGAGATTGAGCCGCATGGCGAGGTGGCCTGGGCGAATCCCAACGGCCAGTCGGGCGTACGTTTCAGCGATATGCCCGAGACTCTGCGCAACACCCTGCGCAACTGGGTCGCGGCCAATGCGCCCGAACTTCCTCCGGATGATCCGGAGCCGGTCTCGCAGTGTAAGCTCACCGATCTGAGTCTGGGCGGATGCTATGTGGAGACCGAATCTCCCTTCCCGGAGCATTCCGGCATCGTACTGGCATTGCGAGCGGAAGACATGGAAGTACAGGCCGAGGGGATGGTGCGGGTGATGCATCCGGAATTCGGGATGGGAATCGAGTTCGCTTCCCGCACCGCCGAACAGCGGCAGCAGGTAGAGAACTTCATTGGGTTTCTAACCAGCCGTCCCGGAACCCTGCCGGAATTGTCGATCACGCCGCGCGCGCTGACGGCCAGCCAGGACTACGAAAACCCCGAACGAACCGGGGAGGAAATGGAAGACCCGCTGCTTGAACTGCTGCGCAGCCATGAAGCCTTGAGCCAGGAAGAATTCCTGGGCGCATTGCGCCAGCAGCGCCATTCGGAAGAAGTCGCGCCGTAGTTTTTTCCCGAAACTTTTAAAACCAGCCGAGCGCCGAGAAGCCGAGCCCAAAACGCACTGCCGATGCCTGCCCGCGGTCGGAGTGACAATCATGCAGTGTGAACCATGCCCCAAACTAAAAGGCCCGCACGCCGTCTCTCGTGCGAGCCCCTCAGGCCCTTGCGGGCCGGTTCCACCTCGTATGCAGCAGAGTGTAGCGGGAGGCGCGCGAAAGCATGTTGCAGGGAGATTAAAATCGCGTAAAAACTCTCGCCCCATTCTCCATCCCGCCGGGTCACCCTGGCGGGTGATTCGAATCACTGCCTTTGGTTCAACTTAGGCATATAGAGGAGCTAGCTGGGCCTCCAGCCCCAGTCTGCGAGGAGGTGCCCCGTGCCGGTCCCAACCACAAGCTCGCGTCTTTCCATCAAAAACATACTTTTCACCACGGATTTTTCCCCGGCTTCCGCAACCGCCCTTCCCTATGTACGGGCGCTGGCGAAGTGGTTCGAAGCCAAGGTGGTAATCGCGCATTCCGCGGCCGCCGTGGCTCCGCTGGCGATGCCCATGGACCCGCTCCCGGTGGAAATGGACCTGGAGTGGGAAAGCGCAGAAAGCAAGCTGAAAGAGTTTGCCGGCTCGAATCCCTTGCCCGGCGCTGAGACTGAGACCGCGCTGTGCCGGGGCGATCTCTGGAACACGCTTCCCGACCTCGAGGAGCGGTACGGAATTGATCTGGTGGTGTTGGGCACGCGCGGCCGCGAAGGCATCAAGAAGCTGGTGCTGGGTTCGGGAGCCGAGCAGATTTTCCGGCGCGCCACCTGCCCGGTTCTCACCGTCGGTCCCAACGTGCACCCGGGCGAAGTCGAGTTTGAAAACTGGAAGCACATTCTGTTCGCCACCGATTTCTCGGAAGGATCACTCCACGCCCTTCCCTACGCGCTTTCGATTGCGGAAGAAAATCAGGCGCAGTTGACCCTGCTGCACCTGATTGCTCTGGTGCCCATGCAGCGTCAGGACCTCGTGGAAGAGCAGGCCCGCAAACGCCTGCAGTCGCTTCTGCCCGCGGATGCGACGGACTGGTGCACGCCGGAGTGCGTGGTGCGCTTTGAGTTCCCCTCCGACGGCATTTTGAAAACCGCCGAAGAACGCGGGGCGGATCTGATCGTGATGGGGGTGCACAAGAGCGACGCGCCGCGGACGCTGGCGCACATGCCATGGGCGATCGCGTACGAAGTGGTGTGTCACGCGCATTGCCCGGTGTTGACGGTGCGGGGCTAGGCAGGCTTCGGGCTGTAGAGACGCAGCTTTGCTGCGTCGGGGCTTGCGTGGTCCCTAAACACTGAGGTCATCCCGAGCGCGGCGAGGGATCTGGCGTGGACAGAAACACCGATGGTGCGCGCCAGATCCTTCGCCCTCGCGGGCTCCGGATGACGTCGGGTGTGAGTGGTGGTGGATTCAGAGACGCTGGACGGGCAGGGGCGCCTGTTCCTACACCGGCATGGCGGCTAGCCCGGTTTCCATTGATTGAGGAAGGCTAACAGCGTTGCCGAGTCGAGGGCGCGGGCCTTTTCAAACTCTCCATTCTTCTGGCTGTAGAGCAGTTTGCCGTCGGACTCAAGGACGGCGATCGCGGGAACTCCCTTATCCATCGGGACCTGGTACTGCTTCATCAAATCCTGATTCTTGTCTCCCTCGCCGATATCGACGTGCACAACTTCATAATTTTTCTCAACGACCGGCGCGAGATCGTCGCGATGGAAGGCAAGATCGAGGACGTGGCAGTCGTAGCACCAGTTGGCTCCGAAGATGAGGAGCACGCGCTTGTGACTTTTGGCGGCGTCAGCCAGGGCTTCCTTGATCTCGGCGTGCGCATCGGCGCCCGCAGGATAGATTTCTTTGGTGGCCTTCTGCAGGTGGGTTGCGGCTGTGCGCTCCTCGACGACGAGGCGCCATCCGCCGGGCTGCTTTTGCCAGACCTGGGTCACGCTGACATAGAGATTTGGCGCGGCGGCGGTGGTGAGCTTGGCGGTGAAGATGGTCTGCTCGATGCCCGGCTGCGGCTGTGCTGTGAGCAGAGTTTCGAAGTCGATGGCGGTGATGTTGAGGCTGGTCCAGAAGGCGAGGTCTTCGTCCACCGTGGTTTGGCCGCCGGGGATCAACAGACGCGCAGCGGGCTTCACACTGTAGAGCGAGCGCAGAGAGCCGGAGTCTCCGGTGAGCAGGACGTTTCTCCATTGGTCGAGCGGGACGGAAGTTTGCGCAGAGCAGAAAGCAGCCAGGGCGAGAAGAGCGAGAAAGATCACGGCGGCTGGTTTCATACCCCTCCAAAACGCGGAAAGAGTATATCGTGATTTATTCTTTAGAGCCCAAGCGGGCGGGATCGTGGAATCCCATCCTTGTCGCAAAGAGCGCGACAGGGATGGGTCACCCGCCTGCGAGACGTCATCCCGACCTAGAGCGAAACGAGAGGGAGGGATATTGCGCGGGGCCAGCGAGAGTCTTGCCACGGCGCGCCAGATCCTTCGCCCTCGCGGGCTCTGGATGACTTCATGAAAGAATATTAAGGAAAAACCAAAATTGTCGGCAATCTGAGCCGAGCTTCGCTCGGCATGGACGGGCGAGGCGCCCATCCCTACGTGAGTGTTGCTAATGAAGAAAGTTCTGATTGCTACTTCCAATGCTGGCAAGATTCGTGACTTCGCGGGGGCGGCTCGTCCTCATGGGATTGAGATTGCGTCTCTGCCTGGCTTCTCATCCCTTCCATCAGTGGTTGAGGATGGGTTGACCTTCGAGGCCAATGCGCGCAAGAAGGCGGAACAGTACAGCCGCCATGCTCCCGGAGAGATTGTGCTGGCGGATGATTCGGGCCTGGAGATTGACGCGCTGGGCGGGGCTCCGGGGGTCCATTCCGCCCGCTATGCGGCGGAGGAACCGCATAAAGCGGAGTTCAACACCGATGACGAGGAGAATAATGCGCGGGTGATGCGGGAAATCCGCGGGGTTGATCCCGCGCAGCGCAGCGGGCGGTTTGTCTGCGTGATCGCGGCGGCGCGGAATGGGGAAACGCTGGCGGTGTTCCGGGGGAAAGCGGAAGGCATCATTCTTGACGCGCCGCGGGGGAAGAATGGCTTTGGGTATGATCCGCTGTTTTATTTTCCAGCGATTCAAAAGACATTCGCGGAGCTGACGGCGGAGGAGAAAGCGGGATACAGCCATCGCGGGCAGGCGTTTCGGAACTTTTTGGAATGGTGCGATCAGCGAAAATGAAAGCGCGCAGCTGCGCTGCTGGACGGGCGAAGACGTCACCCGGACTCTACTGATTCACCAATGCTTTCTTGACTTCCCTTCCTTCCGACCAAGATAATGAAAGGTTCTTTTCTGATCTCTGAAGTCACAAGGAGCGTTCAGTGGCCACTACTGCCAGTCCGGCAGCTCCGGCGCAGGCGCAGCACGGAGTGGCTCCCCTTCGAGCCGGGCAGGGATACTCATTCCTGCTTCGCCGGTTGCATTCGCTCAGCGGCATTATTCCTGTCGGTTTGTTCCTGATCGAGCACTTCGTCTCTAACGCCTTCGCCACCCGCGGACCCGCCGCTTACGGCAAGCAGGTCGAATTGCTCTCCAGCTTTCCCTTTGTCGTGGGCCTCGAGCTGTTCGGGATCTGGCTGCCGATTCTCTATCACTCGCTGTACGGTTTCTTCATCTGGTACCGCGGCGACAGCAACGTGGGCGAGTATCCCTGGACGGGCAACTGGATGTACAACGCGCAACGCTGGACCGGCGCGATTGCGTTTTTCTACATGGCGTGGCACATGTACCACCTGCGCTTCACTGGGGTTCATTTGCTGAGCCATCCGGGGTCGGCGTTTGGCAAAGTGCAACTGGAATTCCAGAGTCCGTGGGCGCTGGCGTTTTACGCGGTCGGCATCTTCTGCGCGTCATGGCACTTTGCCTATGGCTTGTGGCTGTTCGCGGCGAAGTGGGGTATCACCCGCGGCGACCAGGCGCGGCGACGGTTTGGGTATGTCTGCGTTGCGATTGCGGGGTTGTTCATGATCGTGGGCGCGCTCACCATGTACTCATTCCTGAACACGCCTTTGCAGCCGCTGGACGTGGGTTCAGGCGCGGAATCATTCGTCATGCGGTAAGGACCGGGCTCGACCCGGCAGATTGGACTTTTAGATCTCATGGCACCTACTCCGAAAATTATTGTGATTGGCGGCGGTCTCGCCGGACTCTCGGCCGTCATCAAGATCGCCGAGATGGGTGGGAACGTGGATTTGTTCTCCATTGTTCCCGTGAAGCGCTCGCACTCGGTGTGCGCGCAGGGCGGCATCAATGCTGCCAAGAACCTGAAGGGCGAGGGCGATTCCACCTGGCAGCACTTTGACGACACCATTTATGGCGGCGACTTTCTGGCCAACCAGCCACCCGTCAAGGCCATGTGCGACGCGGCCCCGGGCATCATCGATCTGCTTGACCGCATGGGCGTGCCCTTCAACCGCACGCCGGAAGGTTTGCTCGATTTCCGCCGCTTCGGTGGAACTTTGTTTAACCGCACTGCGTTTGCCGGAGCCACCACCGGGCAGCAACTGCTCTACGCGCTCGATGAGCAAGTGCGGCGCTACGAGTCCGAGGGCAAGGTCACGAAGTACGAGGCCTGGGAATTTCTGTCGGCGGTGCTGGACTCGAACCGCGTGTGCCGCGGCATCTGCGCCATGAACCTGCGCAGCATGGAGATTCGCACCTTCCCGGCCGACGCCATCATTGTGGCCACCGGCGGGGTGGGCGCCATCTTCGGAAAATCCACGAACTCGGTGGTGTGCACCGGTTCGGCGCAGTCGGCGCTGTACCAGCAAGGCTGCTATTACGCGAATGGCGAGTTCATCCAGGTGCATCCGACATCGATTCCGGGCGAGGACAAGCTGCGTTTGATGTCGGAATCGGCACGCGGCGAAGGCGGACGCGTTTGGGTGCCCAAGACTCCGGGCGATAAACGCGATCCCAAGGCGATTCCTGAGGGCGAGCGCTGGTACTTCCTTGAGGAGTGGTATCCGAAATACGGGAACCTGGTGCCGCGCGATGTGGCGACGCGGGCGATCTTCAAAGTGGTGTATGAACACAACCTCGGTATCGATGGCAAGCCGATGGTGTATCTGGACCTGACGCACATCGATCGCAAGATTCTCGATCGCAAGCTGGAAGGCATTCTCGAGATCTACGAGAAGTTTGTAGGCGACGATCCGCGCGACACCCCGATGAAGATTTTCCCCGGCATGCATTACACCATGGGCGGCACGTGGGTGGACTTCAACCAGGCTACGAACATTCCCGGCATCTATGCGGCCGGGGAGTGCGAATACCAGTATCACGGGGCCAACCGGCTGGGTGCGAATTCGCTGGTCTCGTGCATCTACGGAGGCTTTGTCGCCGGGCCGAATGCGGTGCGCTATGCACGGGGCTTACCAGGCGCGGCCGAGCAACGGACACTTCGAAGCGGAACAGAAGCGGCAGAACGAGATCAATGCCGGGCTGATGAAGGCCGACGGCAAGGAGAACCCGTTCCTGCTGTGGCGCGAACTGGGCGAGTTGATGACCAAGAATTGCACCGTCATCCGCTACAACAAGAATCTGCAGGAAACCGACGCCAAGCTGGTGGAGATGCTGGAGCGCTTCCAGCACATCAATTTGAGCGACCGCTCGCAGTGGGCCAATACGACCGTGGTGTTTGCCCGCCAGCTTTACAACATGCTGCAGCTTTCGCGGGTGATCGCGCAGGGAGCGGGCATGCGCGACGAGTCGCGCGGATCGCACTACAAGCCGGACTTCCCCGAGCGCGACGACAAGAACTGGCTGAAGACGACCAAGGCGTACTTTGCGGCGGATGCGGATGAGCCGCGCTTTGAGTTTGAGCCGGTGGATATCTCGCTGATTCCGCCAAGGCCGAGGAAGTATGACGCGGCGAAGTGATGGGGATTGCGGGCTGAGAATCACTTTTTCCTGACGTCATCCCGAACGAAGTGAGGGATCAGGCGTAGAGAGAGAGCAGATGTCATACACGCCAGATCCTTCGCCCTAACGGGCTCAGGATGACGTCATCGATAAGGAATGGTCATCCCGAGCGCAGCGAGGGATCTGCAGTTTGCTGGTGGCGAGGAAATGCAGATTCCTCGTCGCTTCGCTCCTCGGAATGACAAGGCTTTAGGGTGGGTTGGGAACACAAGGTCCCTCCACTTCGCTTCGCTCCGGTCGGGATGACAGGAGTATAGGGTTTGAGCTAAGAGCTAAAGGCTAAAAGCTAAATGGCTAATAATAAAACCGTCATCATCAAGATCAAGCGCCAAGACACTCCCAGCGGCCAGTCGCGGTGGGAAGAGTTCGAGCTCGCGTGGAAGCCGGGCATGAACGTGATTTCCTCGCTGATGGAGATTGCCGCCAATCCCGTGACTCGCGATGGCAAGACCACGACTCCCATCACCTACGACTCGAATTGCCTGGAGGAAGTCTGCGGATCGTGCGCCATGCTGATCAATGGCCGCGCGCGTATGGCATGCTCCGCTCTCATCGACAAGCTGGAGCAACCGATCCGGCTGGAGCCGTTTACCAAGTTCCCGGTAGTGCGTGATCTGGCGGTGGATCGCAGCGTGCTGTTTGAGAATCTGAAAGCCGTCAAGGCGTGGGTTCCGATCGATGGCAGCTACGACCTGGGCTCGGGACCGCGCGTGACCGCGGAAGAGCAGGAGCAGGCGTATCCGCTGTCGCGCTGCATTTCGTGCTGCTGCTGCATGGAAGCGTGTCCGCAGTTCACCGAAGAAACCGGATTCGTGGGCGCGGCCACCATCTCCCAGGTCAGGTTGTTCAATACTCATCCCACGGGCGCAGTCTCTGAAGCGCGAGCGCCTGGCGGCGCTCATGGGAGATGGCGGCATCCAGGAGTGCGGCTACGCGCAGAACTGCGTGGAAGTGTGCCCCAAGGACATTCCGCTGACGCGTTCCATTTCGGAAGTGGGCGGAGAAGTCATGAAACAGGCCATCGGCGACCTGTTCCGGAAGTGACCTTCGGCACCTGAGGGTAATCACAGTAACCGCAGGGGCTACTCGTAAGTAACCCAAGAAATTACAAAAATCGAACGCCGCTTTGCGCCGGGGTGCAGTAGAATAGGCCCCTGCCCAAGCGCCAGGGCATATTTCCAGGAGCTTCGTCACTTCGTGAAGAGCCACACAAACCGCGCGCTGGCCGCATTTTTACTGCTGACGCTGGCGGTCTGCAGTCCGGCGTTCGGCATGCGGCGCACAGTGTCGCGGCATTATCACCGGACGACCACCCGCCGCTCCCGCGTACGTCGCGTACTCTGGAATCCGCTGTTCCGCCCCTCACACGACTCCCTGATCCGCCAGAACCAGGTCATCGACCGGCTGGAGTTACCTCGCATTCAGGACGACAACGAACTGGAAGAGCTGAAGGCCAGCCAGGATCTGG
Source organism: Terriglobia bacterium (assembly GCA_963840615.1). Taxonomy (GTDB): domain Bacteria; phylum Acidobacteriota; class Terriglobia; order Terriglobales; family Acidobacteriaceae; genus DATFTE01. Next base: position 13,849 of record CAWJAA010000028.1, on the reverse strand, counting down.
TGCCCATCGTTCCCGGACGGACGCTGCGCATTGATCCGCGGCTTGATCCCGACCGGCGCTATTGCCGTCCCTGGACCCGCGATTTCGTGGACGACCTGAGCCAGGCCTATTACAAACAGTTTCACCAGCAGATCCAGGTGAACTCAGCGGTGCGCACGGTACTGGTGCAGAAAAAACTGCGCCGGCATAACCGCAATGCGGCGCCGGAAAAAGGGGAGACGGCTTCGTCTCACCTGGCCGGCATTACAGTCGATATCCAACGCCGGGGCATGAGTCGTCCGCAGGTGAAGTGGGTTGAGCAATACATGCTGCCGCTGAAGGAAATGGGGCTGATCGAACCGGAAGAAGAGCGCCGGCAGTGGGTATTCCACGTGGCAGTTTCTGATCGCTACACCGACTGGCGTGAAGCCAAGATGCTGGCGGGCGAACACTCGGAAGACGACGACGCCGAGGTCGAAGAACAGCTCAGCAGCAATCCCAAGTAGAGCCTTGCCGTTCCCTCCTAAAAACCAATGATTGTCATGATGGCGGGGCTTCCCGGCGCGGGGAAAAGCACGCTTGCGCGGGCGCTGGCGTCGCGGACCTCTGGTGTCGTTCTCGACAAGGACGAGATTCGCCGCGCTCTGTTTGCTCCCGCTGAGATTGAGTATTCGACCGAGCAGGATGACTTCTGCATGGGAATCATGCTGCAGACCGCGGCGCATCTGTTGCACCAGAATCCGGGGCGCTATGTGTTTCTGGACGGGCGGCCGTTTTCGCAGCGGTATCAGATTGAGCGGGTCATCGAAGTTGCCACAGAGTCTGGGCCAGCCCTGGCGGATTCTGGAATGCGTTTGTTCGGAGGAAACCGCGCGGCGGCGGATTGAGGGGCAGGAGCATCCGGCGGCGAACCGGGATTTTGCGTTGTATTTGAACGTCAAGGCAGGGTTTGAAGAGATCACTTTGCCGAAGATGGTGGTAGATACGGAGCGGGCGCTGGAGGTGTGCGTGGAAGAGGCGATGACGGGCGATCCATGTAGAGAGCGCAGCTCGGCTGACCGTCTCTCTACTGACGTCATCCCGAAGCGCAGCGAGGGATCTGGCGTGGGGCGGAAGTGCTGCTGCTCCGCGCCAGATCCTTCGCCCTGTCGGGCTCAGGATGACGTCAAACACGGGACACGTTGCTACCAAGGGATGCCCACGCGGGGTCCCTCGACTGCGCATGCCGACTCGCTTCGCTCATCCGCACGCTTCGCTCGGGATGACAAGGTTGTTTTTGCCACGAAACCTTTGCACCCTTGTGAAAGGCGCAGTTGCGTCTACGCTTTACTGACGTCATCCCGAAGCGCAGCGAGGGATCTGGCGTGGGGCGGAAGTGCTGCCGATCCGCGCCAGATCCTTCGCCCTGTCGGGCTCAGGATGACGTCAGACACGGGACACCTTGGTGCCATGGCATGCCCACGCGCCCTCGACTGCGCATGCCGACTCGCTTCGCTCATCCGCACGCTTCGCCCGGGATGACAAGGTTGTTTTTGCCACGAAACCTTTGCATCCTTATGAAAGGCGCAGTTGCGTCTACGCTTTACTGACGTCATCCCGAAGCGCAGCGAGGGATCTGGCGTGGGGCGGAAGTGCTGCCGATCCGCGCCAGATCCTTCGCCCTGTCGGGCTCAGGATGACGTCAGGGGGAGGACGCGACTGGACGGGCGGGGACGCCCGTCGCTCCATTGATCGAGTTTTTCGATTCGCACGCTCCGCTCGGGATGACCGTTGTATTTTGAGGGCGTAAGCTTCTCATCCCCCGAGAAGACGCAGCTGAGCTGCGTCTCTACGAGTAAGGTTTTGTCGTGCCCTCACGTAAGGTTGGAAGAACACTACCGGCAACGTATACAATCCCCTTGCATCCCGGTTATCCCATGAACATCTTCCGGCTTCGATTTGTCATTTTTGCGTGCCTGTTGCTGGGCGCGCTTGCCCTCGCACAGGACAATGTTTCCGCTCGGGCCAAGGCCATTCACGACTCGGCGATGGTGGTGGACACCCATGCTGATACCCCGCAGCGCTTTCTCGACGAGGGCTACGACATCGGCAGCACGGATCCCAACGACGTCGGACACATCAGCCTCGACAAGGCGCGGGCCGGCAATCTGGGGGCGGAATTTTTTTCGATTTGGGTCGAGCCCAAGACCAACCAGGGGCACTACGCGCAGCACACGCTGGACCTGATTGATTCCGTCTACCAGCAGGCGGCGCGGCATCCGGACCGCATGATGATGGCGTTCAGCGTGGCCGATATCGAGCGCGCGCACCAGCAGAAAAAGCTGGCGGCGCTGTTGGGCATCGAAGGCGGCCACTCCATCGAGAACGACATTCACCTGTTGCGCGACTATTACCGGCTGGGCGTGCGCTACATGACCCTGAGTTGGTCGAATACCAACGAGTGGGCGGATTCTTCCGGAGACATCAACGACCCCAGCATTCCGCATCACAACGGGCTCTCGGACTTCGGGAAAGAAGTGGTGCTGGAGATGAACCGGCTGGGGATGCTGGTCGACATTTCGCACGTGGCCGACAAGACGTTCTGCGATACGATCGCCACCAGCAAGGCTCCCGTCATTGCCTCGCACTCCGCGGCGCGGGAGTTGACCAACCATCCGCGAAATATGACCGACGACATGCTGCGGGCGGTGGCCAGGAATGGCGGCGTGGTGCAGGTGAATTTCTACAACGCCTTCATTGACGAAGACTACCGCAAGGCGGCCGAGGCGCAGACGAAAGACCGGGAAGCGGCGGTGAACGATTACGTCGCCAGGCAGAAAGCCGCTGGGAAAACGGTCACTTATCTTGACAGCGACCGCATTGAACGGGAGTGGGCGGCGAAAATTCCCCGTCCCCCGTTGAAGTCGCTGATTGACCACATCGATCACATTGCCAAGGTTGCCGGCATCGACCATGTGGGGCTGGGTTCGGATTTCGACGGCGTCAGCGGAGCTACGCCGCGGGGCATCGACTCGGCGGCCGACCTTCCGAAGATCACGCAAGGCCTGCTGGACCGCGGTTACAGCGCCGAGGACATCCACAAAATCCTGGGTGGCAATCTGCTCAGGGTGTTCCGCGAGGCGGAGAGGGTGAGCCACGAAATGCAGGCGGCGAAGTAATTTGGGCTCCGGCTGTCGTACAATTCTTGTTCGCGGATTTTGAATGTTATTGCCGTAACGAGGGCGAGGATTCGGTGCGCTTCATGATCGGACGTCATCCCCAGCGAAGCGAGGGATCTGGCGAGGGTTAAGAGTACGGCCGCTACGCGCGAGATCCTTCGCCCTGTAGGGCTCAGGATGACGCCGTCACGAGAGTGGCCGGAGTCGAGTTCAAGAACCGTTACTACTCCATACGAGGAGCTTTCCCATGAAACATGTTGCTATCGTAGCCGTGGTTTGCCTTTTCTCCGTAACACTGTGGGCGCAAGCCAGCCAGCCAACGGCGGTCATCGACACCACGGCCGGCAAGTTGACCTGCAAACTCTTTTCCGACAAAGCGCCAATCGGAGTAGCCAACTTCGAAGGTCTCGCCGACGGAACCAAGGATTGGACTAATCCGGTCTCGCACGCTAAGAAACATGGCGTACCGCTTTATGATGGCACCATCTGCCACCGGGTGATCCCGAACTTTATGATTCAGTGTGGCGATCCTGCCGGCAACGGCAGCGGCGACCCGGGCTATCAATTCAAAAACGAGACTTCACCCGATCTGAAATTTGATCGTCCGGGACGACTGGCGTACGCGAACTCCGGGCCGGACACCAACGGCTCGCAGTTCTTCATCACCGAAGTTCCCTACTCCAGCCTGAATGGCGGATACACCATCTTTGGACAGTGTGATGACGCCAGCGTGGCGCTGGTGAAGCAGATCGCGCGCATGGGACGTGACTCGAACGACCGGCCCTTCAGCCCGGTGAAGATTAATCACATCACCATCACCAAGGGCGGAATGGCGCCGGCCGCCGCTATCAAGAAGCCGGCCGCAACTCCCGCGAAGTAGTGATTCTTCCTGCACCCGTCCGGAGGGCTCGCGCCCTCCGGCCCAGACTATTTTCGAAAGGAATGTATGGCTCGCCAACCTGGCACTTATGCTGTCTTCAATACTTCAGAAGGAACCATCGCTTGCCGGCTGTTCGAAAAAGAAGCTCCCAAGACGGTGGCGAACTTCACCGAGCTCGCCGAAGGCAAGCGCGAGTGGACGCATCCCGTGAGCAATAAAAAGAGCAAAGACCCGCTGTATAACGGAACCATCTTTCACCGGGTGATACCGGAATTCATGATTCAGGGTGGAGACCCGGCGGGATCGGGCTTTGGCGGCCCCGGCTACCAGTTCGAAGACGAGACCAAGGGGTCGCCGCACAAGTTCGACAAGCCCGGCAAGTTGGCGATGGCCAACGCGGGACCAAATACCAATGGCTCGCAGTTTTTTATCACGCTGGCGCCCACCGCGTGGCTGACCGGCAAGCACACGATCTTCGGCGAGGTGGTGGAGGGACAAGCGGTAGTGGAAAAGATCGTCAGCGCCCCCCGCAATCGCCAGGACAAGCCGAATAAAGACGTAGTGGTCGAGTCGGTGGTGATTGAGCGGGTGTAATTTCTTACATTAACCTCGCGATGGAGTACGAGCGTCCTCGCCCGTCCCGCCGCACCCCTAAATCGTTGTCATTCTGAGCGAAGCGAAGAACCTGTTCTTGCCTGGCGGCACCGATGCTGCGGAGGAAAGCAGGTTCTTCGCGTTGCTCAGAATGACAACTTGTTGTTGATTCCGGTTGCGGGACAGCCGAGGCGGCTGTCCCCACGCTATCTTTAGACTCCAATTACCGCTACCAACTCTTTTACCGCTTCGGCGCTCTTGTCGAGCGCTGCTTTCTCTTCGGGCGTGAGTTTGATCTCGATGATCTTCTCGATGCCTTTGGTTCCCAGCTTTACCGGCACCCCGACGTAGAGGCCTTTGATTCCGTACTCGCCTTCGAGATAAGCGGCGCAGGGCAGAATCTTCTTCTTGTCTTTCAGAATGGCTTCGACCATTTCGGTGACGGCGGCCGAGGGGGCGTAATAGGCGCTGCCGGTCTTCAGGTACTTGACGATTTCGGCGCCGCCGTCGCGGGTGCGCTGCACCAAGCGCTCGACCGTGGCTGCGTCCATCAATTCGGTGATCGGGATGCCGGCCACCGTCGAGTAGCGCGGCAGAGGCACCATGGTGTCGCCGTGTCCGCCGAGGACGAACGCCGTGACATTCTCCACGCTGACGTTGAGCTCAGCGGCAATGAAGGTGCGGAAGCGGGCGGAATCGAGCACTCCGGCCATGCCGATGACGCGTTCGCGGGAGAAGCCGCTCATCTTGTAAGCGGCCTGGGCCATGGCATCGAGCGGGTTGGAGACGATGATCAGGATGCAGTTGGGAGAATATTGCACCACCTTGCCCACAACATCTTTCATGATCTTGTGATTGGTGTTGAGCAGGTCGTCACGGCTCATGCCGGGTTTACGCGGCACGCCGGCAGTGATCACCACGATGTCGGAATTGGCGGTGTCAGCGTAATCCCCGGTGCCCAGCACGTGCGAATCGCGCTTCTCGATGGGCATGGCCTCCAGCAGATCGAGTCCCTTGCCCTGGGGAACTCCTTCGATGATGTCAATGAGTACGACGTCGGCTAACTCCTTGGACGCGATCCAATGGGCGGCCGTGGCTCCCACGTTACCTGAGCCCACAATGCTTACCTTCTTGCGCATGAATGTTCCTCTCTAGTAGAGACGATGACTGACGGGAAAACTCTTAATTCTAAACCACCAAGGACACCAAGAGCCACGAAGGGAATCCTTTGTGAGCCTTGGTGTCCTTGGTGATTAAAGCTTTTTTACACTTCCGCCAGAACTCTGGCTTCCATGTTCTCGATGATGTAGTTGCCGAACTCGCTGGTCTTGACCTTGGTGGCGCCTTCCATGAGCCGCTCGAAGTCGTAGGTCACCTTCTTCTGCTCGATGGTGCGCTCCAGGCCGCGCTCGATCAGGTCTGCCGCCTCGTTCCATCCCAGGAAGCGGAACATCATCACGCCGGAGAGAATCACGGAACCCGGATTGATGACGTCTTTGTCGGCATACTTCGGGGCGGTGCCGTGAGTGGCCTCGAAGCAGGCGTAGCCGTCGCCAATGTTGGCGCCGGGAGCGATGCCCAGGCCTCCGACTTGCGCGGCGCAGGCATCGGAGATGTAGTCGCCGTTCAGGTTCGGCGTGGCCAGCACGGCGTATTCGTCGGCGCGGGTCACGACCTGCTGAAAGATCGAGTCGGCAATGCGGTCATTGACCATGAGCTTTTTCTTCCAGGCGCCCTTGCCGTGGGTGGCATAGATCCTGTCCAGCACGTCTTTCACTTCTTTGTAGACGCCCTGGCGGAATTCCTCCGCGGCAAACTCCAGGCCGGGTTCGACCAGGTTGGCGTTCTGCTCGATGGTGATGTTGGGATTGCGGTCCTTGTTGTCAACGATCCAGCTTTCGCGCTCGGTAACGACTTGGTCGCGGAATTCTTCGGTGGCCAACTCGTATCCCCACTTGCGAAAAGCGCCTTCGGTGAATTTCTGGATGTTGCCTTTGTGCACCAGGGTGACGCTCTTCTTGCCGTTGTCCAAAGCGAACTGGATGGCCATGCGGACCAGTCGCTTGGTTCCGGTGATGGAGATCGGCTTGATGCCCACGCCAGAGTCGAGACGGATCTGCTTCTTGCCGCCCTTCAGCATTTCTTTGTTCAGGAATTCGATCAGCTTCGCGGCTTCCGGGGTGCCTTCTTCCCATTCGATGCCGGCGTACACGTCTTCGGTATTCTCGCGGTAAATCCAGATGTCCATGCGCTCGGGATGCTTCACCGGCGACGGCGTGCCCTTGTAGTACTTCACCGGACGCACGCAGCAGTAGAGATCGAGAATCTGGCGCAGGGCGACGTTCAGCGAGCGGATGCCTCCGCCCACGGGGGTGGTCAACGGGCCTTTGATGGCGACACGAAATTCGCGCAGGGCGCTGACGCTGTCGTCGGGCAGCCAGCTGTTGAATTTGGCCATCGCCTTTTCACCGGCGAACACTTCATACCAGGCGACGCGGCGTTTGCCTTTGTAGGCCTTCTCCACAGCCGCATCGAAGACGCGGACCGAAGCTTTCCAGATATCGCGTCCGGTGCCATCGCCCTCGATAAAGGGAATGATTGGATTGTCGGGGACCTGGTACTTTCCGTTGCTGTAGTTGATGCGCGCGCCGTTTTTGGGCACGGGCACGCCGTTGTATGAATCCGCCATCACTCACCTCCGCTGTCGGTTGATAAAACGCTCTATTATAAGGCGTTTGCATGACCATCGAGAAATGACACAGGTCACATGGTGGTGTGACGAGACGCACGTTCCCGCAAAACCGGCGCGGGCTTTACAATCGGGCGATGGGCCATAAGGGTCTGGGGCGCGCTCCACTGGCAATCATGGCAGTCATTCTGGCGGGGCTGATGGTTTTTGACAGCTCTGCGAAAGCAGCCGACGGGCCTGCGCCGCCAGCGGTTCTGCCGGAATCTCCGGGCGCGGTTGCGCCTCCGCACCGTTTTTGGGATCGCACCAACCTGCTGCTGTTTTCAGGGATCGCCGTGTTTCGTGGCCTGGACTATGCTTCTACCCGCAACTTTATGGCCCGCGGGCGCGAAGAAATCCTGCTTCCCGATGACGTGGTGAACAATGCAGCGGGATTTGCCGGCCTGGAAGCGGCTGCTACGGCAGCCTCCGTGGGCCTGTCGTACTGGATGCACCGCACCGGGCATCACAAGATTGAACGCTGGATCTCAATCACTCATATCAGCGTGACGGCGTTTGGGGATGCGCGAAATTATGCGTTGAAATCGAAACACCACTAGCAGCGAGCCGCTTACCGCGAACGCGCGAGACGCAGCCGAGTGGATCGCGACCCGCCAGATTTGGCTTACTGCACGGCGGGATTACCCGGGCAGCAAGCGCGAGTAGACCGACCGTACTTGCCGGCAAGTCTCTTCCAACTCAGATTCGATCCCCGAGGGGAAATCTCTCCGCAGAATTCTGGAAGTCAAAGCTTGTGCCAGTTGCCAGGACTGCTCATTGGCGGGAAGCCACTTGCTGGCGCGCCCCATGACCAGGCGTAACACGTGGTCCACGGTCCGAAGCAGTTCGGCCGCGTGGTCCAGCAAGGCGGCATCCGGCTTCGGCATCAGTCCGGCGGCGGCGCTTCGCCACAACCGGTCGCGCAGGCTTCCCTGCTTATCGGGCACACGGTTGCTCACCAACAAAAAGCTGGAGAGGAAATCGATGTCGTAAATGGCGCCTGCCGAGGTCTTGAGGCTCTTCCCGGTTTCGGCGGTCTCGAGTTTGCTGCGCATTTCGCGCACCGCCTCGACGAACCCGGGATCGCCGGCGAACCGCTGAAACAGCGCGCCGGTGGCGGAAATCGCTCTTTGGGCCAACTGCCGGGAACCGGCGAGATAGCGCAACTTGGTGTACATCAGGGCCTCCCAGGGCTGGGCCTCCTGTGCGCAATAGGCCGCCAGTGACGCGGGGCTCACCAGCAACTCGCCTTCGCGGCCGTGAGGACGCAAGCGGGAATCCACGGGAAAGACGGTTCCATCGCGGGTATAGGCCGCCAGCGTCTGCATCACCCGCTCGGCGGACCTGGTCAGGGCCGAGCAATTCGATTTTTATGTCGCGTACTTGGTTCGGTTGAACTCACTGCTAGCTCGAGGTGCAGCCGTTGTAGCCTCCAAGGTTCGCTCCCGCGCCGAAATCACACTGCTCCCCAGCCTCCACGATCCCATTCCCGCACTTGATGAGACAGGCCGTGCTGCACTTGCTGGCCGTCGCGGCGCCGTTGCGCGCCATACGTCGCACTGCTCCGAACCGTTCTGCAGGCCGTCCCCACGATAGCCGCCAGGGCTGGCAGCTGGTGGTGCACGACCCGGAGCCATGCGCATTGGCCGCATTGCCCGAGCCGTTGTCGCACACCTCACCGAAGGCCGTGTCGACTTCTCCGTCGCCGCAGCGGGGAGGCAAGACGCAGCCGCGCGCGCAGCCGCTCTGGCTGCCATAGGGCGTGGCATTCGAGCCGTCGTCACACTGCTCGCCGTACTGGCTCTGTACCACGCCGTCGCCGCAGAACGGCGCCAGCTGGCAGTCCGGAATGCAGCCGCCATACGCGCCCGTGTTGAGGTTGATGCCGTTCTCCGTGCCGAGATCGCAGGCCTCGTTGCCGGTCAGCACTCCGTCGCCACAGATGGGCGTGCAGACGCTCTTGCCCGCCAGGAAGTTGGCGAGCGTCAACATGTAGTTCGAACCGCAACACCAGCGTTCGGCCTGCAACACCACCACCTCGTACACACTGCCGAGCGCGAGCTTGAAGTCGATGGTCGTCGCGGTCCCCGGCGGCTCGCCATAGGCGACTTGCCCGGTTCCATTTCGAGGCGTTGAGCGCAACGGTAGCGACGGCTCGGTCGTGGACGCCACCGAGATCGGCCGCCAAGGTGCCGTTCACGAACACCCACACGTCGTCGTCGCCCGTGAATCTCCAGGTTCGGTTCGCATGGCTGTCCAGGTGTGCGACAGACGTAGCCGAACTCGACTCGACACACGCCCGAGCAGCCGTCTCCGGGCCTGGCGTTGCCGTCGTCGCAACCCTCGTCCGTTCCGAGGATGCCGTCACCACAAATCGAGCCACTCGGAGCGCCGCCTCCGCCGCCCACGACTCCGGAACCGCCTCCCGGAACGTTGATGACGTTCCCCCGATTGCCGCCGAACGACGCGCTATCGCCCCCCGTGCTCGAGTTTGCTGCCGAGCCTTGCACGGGAGCGGACGCCGGCCCCGAACCGCACGCGACGAAAGTCGAGAGTCCACCCAACCAGCAACCCACAGGAAGCCACCGCATGTTCCAGAACTTACCACGGCATCGCACGCCTGCCATTTCGCGACCCGCCGGCGCCGCTCACTCCGCCGGAAGCGCTTCGTATCTCGTCTCGTCGAAATGCGTTTTCGCGTCGCCAAGGGCAGCGGCCTCATCAACCCGCGCGCTTCTGGCCGCGGTGTTCCTAGGCGAGATCGGAACGCCACCTGGGGCGGGAGCTCGGGATTGAGCCCGCGAAGCCGGTGACGCCCGTCCCAGAGCTCAGTGGTTTGCATTTGCGTCGGAGGTTCTTCGCGATTCGGTCTCGCGGTTGCGCGACATGACCCGTCGCGCGCTCCCTCGGGTGCGCTCGGCCGCCTCCTCGGGCTGCCGTCTGCCACTGCGTTGCCACTTGTGGACCAGGCGAGCCCGCTCTTTTGCTTCCGGAATGCTCGGCTCATCGTCCGACCTGAAGCCCGTGCGCGGCGGCATGGGTACATCACCGCCGCCATTCGGCATTTCGAGACCTTGCAAAGCCAACTCCGGCGAGCCGCCTGGAGTGCTGAAAATCTCCGGTGCTTCCACCTTTACGGCGCGTCCGCTCGACGTAAACGCACGGAATCCGAAATCCTGAATACGCACCGTGGCATCGGACGACGCGGACGCGTCTATTGCACGACTTGCTCGGTTCGTCCTCGCGTGCCATCCTTGTGTTGCGCAACGAACTACCGTTCGACTCGGGATGACGCTGTTCAGCAACGGTAGTCACAACCTGACTTTTTCGCTTGCCCGGTGGTCCGGGACCGCGCTTTGGACTCCCTCTGGATTGCTGCTCGTCGACACCATGGCAAGCTCGCCGATCTGCTGCAGGTCATTCGGGTGCGGTTGCTCGGATATCGCGAGGGTCGTGGAGTCCGGCGCTGCCCACCACCGCCTCCGCTCGCTCGCGCTCGCGTCGGCTTGCTCCTCCCAAGCGCGTGCTCGCCCGGCGGGCTCCGCGCGCGCGGGAGGAGCGCGCAAGTCCGCGTTCTGTGGGCGTCGTGCCACCGTCACGGGTCTCGCTCCGGCCGGGCCCGAGGAGTGCTGTCGTCCTTCCATCGCGCTGCGCGGTCACCTCGGAGTCCAGGTTTCCGCTCCGGTTTCGGTGGCCGAGCTCGATGTGTCGTTGCACGTGGCCACTTGCGCCAGCGCCGAGGATGCGCGAGGTCGCGAGGCCCCGGTACGCTATGCGCTCCGGCCATCCGCCGGGCTGCCATGGCGCTTGCGCCACACTGTCACCCGGTGCGTCATGAAACGGCCACTCATCGTATTCGTATCGGCGATCGCCCATACTCAAGTAAACAAAAAGGGAAAAAAATGAAACGAGCATACATGATTGTTACGGGGCTTCTGGCCCTGCCCTCATACGCGAGCCGCGCAAAGCCTTCCCGACCGTGCCGCCATCGGGGTACTACAACGTCGTGGCCTCAAATCCGAAGGGCACTGTCGTCAACATTACCTACGGATCCAACTACCCCGCAAGGGTTTATACCCCGCCGGGTTATTCAACAAGCCAGACATATGCCTCTATGTACCTGATGCATGGCATCAGGCGGGAGCGAGGCAAGTTGGCACGACAATGATCTGTACGCTCACATCCAGCTCGACAATCTCCTCGCCCAGGGAAAAGTCCTCCCCTTTGTCATCGTATTTACCAGAAATGATATGAACAGTTGGGCCTTCGGGCCTATTCTGCTTAATCAGCTGATCCCCTATATAGAACAAGAAACTATTGCGTTTCTACCGACCCCAATAACCGGGCCCTAGGCGGCCTTTCAATGGGCGGCATGCAAACAATGGATATCGGACTTCCAATGCGGACAAATTCCATTATCTCATGCCTTCTTCCTCGGCGCCCGGCATCGCGGGAGAAAGCACCCTGTTTCCGAGTAACATGGAAGCCGCCAGGCAGGCAATGAGATTGATATTCTTTACCTGCGGATCGGCGGAAGTGGGTTCCTATGGCTGTAACGGTAACAATACGGTAAGGGGTTATGCTGAAAACCATGGCCTTGGAGACATCATCGAGGAATTCATCGTCCAGGGAGGGGCACATAATGCTGCAACATGGCGGCCAAGCTTCTGGAATTTCGCTCAGTTGGCGCACCAGGCGGGATTTACGAATGTAACGACACCGGGCAGGTGCGGGGGTGGCACCGGCGGCACCGGCGGCACGAGCGGCACAGGGGGCCAAGCAACCGGCGGCCGCGCCAGTGGCGGACAGCCGAGCGGAGGCCAACCGAGTGGCGGCCGTGCCAGTGGAGGCCAACCGAGTGGAGGCCAACCGAGCAGCGGCAGGAGCCGGGCGGTAGCGTGATCGCCACGGGTGGCTCGCCCGGCAGCGGTGGGACCCTGCCGTATACCGGAGGTGTCGCCACGAGCGGTGGCTCGCGGGACCGGCGGACAGGCAACGGGCGGCGTAGCCGGCACCGGCGGGTCGGGTGGCGAGCCCGAAGAGGGCTGCAACTGCTCGGTGCCCGGCTCCGAGCGCCGCGTACCGTGGCTGCTCCTGTCACTGATCGGGTTCATGGCAGCACGCAGCCGGCGCCGCTCGGCCCGCTAGGGTTGCTTTGCCTGGCTCCTACCACCGCATGTACACAGGGCGGTCCAAGACTCGGGCACCGATCGCCTGAAGCGGCGCGCTGCGCAGGACATTCGGTATGCGGCCGTCAAGTACGTGCTCCCCCCGTTGACCTCTGAATCCCAACCGCCTTTCACCATGCAGCATCATTCAGCCCCTTCTGGGCGGCTCGGCCGTTTTCACAATTCTCGCAATGGCGTGTAGTCCCGAGGCCTCGACAGGCGGACCACCGGGGGAAATAAGCCCGGTGGCCGAAGCAACGACGGCGGCGGCGACGGCGAAGCTTCGACCACCAGCGGTCCCCAGTGGGGGGGCCGCGTAGACGCGAGCAACCCCGACGCGGTGCGGTTCGCATAGGGATGGGGCCGGAGTCGTGGCCATCGTAGCGGGTAGCACCATCGCCGCGAAGCTACGGACCGAAGGAACGGACACCGTCTATTAGTCATATCGAGTGTAAAGGAAAATCGTTAACCAAGCCTGCTCCCGAAAAAGCAATTACCTATCAGTCTATCAGTCCAATGGAGATGCCGTGGTCTATCCGGTCCTGATTCTCGTCACCGCCGGGTTCGGCCTCGCTGGCGTCCTCGCCGGTGTCGTCTGCCGCGAGAAGGGGCCCCATGGGCCAGCGACAGGCGGCTGAGTCGTGGGCAGAACCGTGCAGGTCCTCGCCGGTGGAACGCTTCTCCTGGGAATGCTCTACCGGCTCTCGCGCTGGCTGCCCCTGCACGGGGGCGGCTTGGACGCACTGACTCCGCGCGTCGCGCTCTTCGCGGTCTCGTGCATCTGTGCGGTCGCGCTCGCCACCTGGCTTCGTGCGGCCGCGCGCGCCCCGGCCGCGAGCGGCCCCTCGTACTGGCCCGCGGTGGCGGGTGCCGGCGCGCTGACGCTCGCATTGATGAGCGGCTTCTTCATTGGCCACCAAGTCGGCACCGTCCGCGACCAGCGCCCATCGAGAACGACCAGCGCCCCATCGAGAACCCGACCGTTGTTGCCTCGGGGCGTCCCGCGCATCCAGCTTGACGACCGAAGACCCAAAGCCCCGGACGAGCGCCAAGAATTACAGCTTCAAAGCGGACTATGTGACGGGAGTCAGCAATGTATGGGAATTGGCCCTCGCTCGGTTCAAGGGAAAGCCCGACGTGCGATATCTCGAGATTGGAGTCTACGAAGGACGCTCCTTCCTCTGGATGGCCGAGAATATCCTCACTCACCCGACGACTCATCTGACGGCCATCGACATCTTCAGCGACCCGGCCTACGGGTCCTCGTACGAGGAAACCTTCTACGAGAACCTCGAGAGGTCGGGCCTTACCGGCAGGGTCAACGTGATAGAGGGGTTCTCGC
>CAWJAA010000027.1:0-111273 GCA_963840615.1 Terriglobia bacterium | reverse complement strand
CAGGTTCCACTGGGCTGACGTAGGAGCCCGCACCGGATCGAGAACCCCCGTCAACAGGCCCGGGTATCCGCTGTTCGCCGTGCAATTCGAAGTACCCGTGACGCAATTGGGAAACGGGATCTGCGGCAGAAACCCGGGAGCGTTGGGCGCTCCGAAAAACGTGTTGAGCGTTGGCACCGGAGAGTTGTAGCTGATTTCGCCGGCCACCGCTTCCAGCGGGATGAAGTCATAGAACAGCCCGAACCCTGAGCGAACTACCGTCTTTCCGTTGCCAAACGGATCCCAGGACAATCCCACCCTGGGTGCAAACTGCTTCAGCGAGTAGTTCTGATAAGGAGCGCCGGTGTGCGGCGTGCTTTGGTTGCGGCTGCTGACGTTGCCCAGTCTGCCGTTGACTTCGCTCAGAATCGGCACTTGGAACTCATGGCGAAGACCCAGCGTCATGGTGAAGCGAGGCGTCACCCGCCACTGATCTTCCAAATACCAGGCGAGTTGCTTTGTCCTGAATCCCCAATCCGTAGTGACTCCGTCCTGGCGAATGATCAGTACCGCCGGATCGCCGGCCAGAAGCTGATTCAGATTGTTGAAGGTCCAGCCCCCACCGATCAGGTTTCCCTTCTGCCAGTTCCACTGGTGGGGCACAAATTGTCCGCCAAACCGAATCGTATGCTTTCCCTTGGTCCAGATTGCGTCCTCGTTGATCGGAAACGTGTTGTTCACTCCCTTAAACGGCCCCCAGTTATCGAGTCCGATCGTGGAGAGCGCACCACTGGTGTTGCCCGAGGTCGCCGACCCTACCGAAATCGTGCCGACTACCTGCCGGGCAGGATTCCCCGTGTAAGCCGTCGGATCAATGGGAACCGCTGGCTGCACAACCGCATTGGTCACCGAGCGATTAAATCCGTAGCTCAGCGTGTTCACGAAGTTGTTGCTGACCGTGCGAGTCCACTTCAAAATCAGCCCCTGAAGGCGATTGCTTTTGTTGAACAGGTAGGTGGGCAGAAAGTAATCGTTGAGCCCGCTGGCGTCGGTCACGGTGTAGCGGGCGGTGAGGGTGTCTTTGGTGCTCAGCACCTGGTCAAATCGGAACAGACCATAATCCTGCCGGACTGGCTGGTAATTCGGGAAGAGGTACTGTGCAATTCCGTTCCCGAAGTCCGTCCCGTTGGCGGTGGGATACAAATTCAGGATCGCGTGCACACCGGGCGTGATCGCCACCGGGTTGCCCAGGGAGTCTGTTACCGGGAAGGGGTTTACCTGGCCAGCCGGGCAGCCGGTCAAATTTCCGCCAACTCCGCCGTTGCGCGCGCAGGTCGAAGGCACATCGCCGATGTTGGTCTGCGTCAAACGCGAGCGCAACCCCTCATAATTGGCGAAAAAGAACGTTCTGTCTTTCTTGATGGGTCCACCAAACGTTGCCCCGAACTGATTGCGGCGATAGGGCGGCTTTTGGGCCAGGGTGTCAAAATAACCGCGCGAGTCAACCAGATCATTGCGCAGGAATTCATAGAGGCTGCCGTGATACCGGTTCGTGCCACTGCGGGTGGCGAAGCTGACCACCGCGCCCGCCGACCCCCCGTACGCGGCACTGTAGTTGTGCGTCAGCACCTGGAATTCCTGAATGCCCTCCACTCCGGGGATGTCACCACCCGCCGCCGTGCCCGGTGCGCCAAAACCGGTATTGTTGATGTTCACCCCGTCCACCAGGTACGACATCGATTGCGTGACTTGACCGTCGGCACTGATCTGCGAGCCCTGCGCGAAGGCTACGCTGGTCGGAGTCTGGGTGCTGTTGCCCGAGGCATTGGTCATCACCACCAGCCCCGGTTGCTGCGTCACCAGGGCCGTGAAACTGCGCTGGTTCAGCGGCAGTTCCCGCACCTGGGTCTCCTGAATTACCGTGCTGATATCCGTCTTGGTGGTCTCGACCGCCGCCACCTCGGCTCCCACTTCCACCGTCTGCGAGACCTGGCCCACGTCCAGCGTGAACTTCAAACTTACTTCCGCGCCAACGTTCAGCACCACGTTCTTGAGCGTGGACTCGTTGAAGCCACCCTTCTCGATTTTTACGTCGTATTTCCCGACCGGCAACTGCGGCACCGTAAAATGTCCGCCCTGATCGGAAACACCCTTTCGCTCCAGCCCCGTTTCTTGACTGGTGACCGTGACCTGAGCGCCGGCCACCACGGCTCCGCTCTTGTCGTAGACGTCTCCGGTCAACGTGCCAAAGGTGACCGCACCCTGGCCGAACGCCGCCTGCAAACTGGCCAGCGCGAGCACAGCGCACACAAAACCGTACAGCCACAGATGCCAACCCTGGTGCTTAACTTTCATAAATCGAGCCTCCGTAATTTGTGCGAGTCGGAAGGGGAAGTGTGGCCACTTCGGCCGGCAAGGTCGGGAACGTCCCGCGCAAAATCGCCATGGGGACCACCGGCGATGGAACTGCGTCCCGCTGGCGGTTCACGCCGGCGCAGGCACTGACGAACATCGCGACCGTGAGGGAAGTCATGCGGTGCACGATCCACGCTTTCTCTGGCTTCGGGCGCGACCCCCGCACCAGAAACCTCCTCCGAAAATTCAAACAAACGTTTGGATTGAACCAAACGTTTGGTTGTTCGGCGGCACAGCGTACTGCCGTCCTCCGCTCTTTGTCAAGAGATTTCTGTCGCCCCCTGGACCTCCCCCGGCGGCGCCGCGGTCCTCCACGGATCCTTGGCGGAAATCTGCCGCCTTTGGCCAGCGATGCCGGTTGACAAGTTCAACGCCACGGCGTTATCGTCCACCAAACAACCGGTTGCTTGGTTGTCAAGGAGCCCCTTTTGGGCAAGCTCAAAACCCAAGACCTGCCGTGGACGCAGCCCGCTTTCGCCCCGCTCTATTCCCCCCAGGCCTTCCCCGTCCTTACCCGCGAACGCTGGCAGATCATGGTGGTCTTTGAATCCGACCGCGACTTTGTAGAGTCGGTCTTGCCGGAAGCGGTCGAACCCGCGTCCGATCCTCCGGTGGTCGCTTTGTGGTGTGCCACCCATGCCCACTCCACCATGGGCGGCCCCTACCGCGAGGCCGGGGCCGGAGTTACCGTGCGCTGCGAGGGCAAACCATACTTCTACCCGCTGGTTGTGTACCTGGGTCCCACACCGGAAGAATGGTTTGCCGCCGGCCGGGAGGTCTGGGGACACCAGAAAAAGTTCGGCGACGTGCAACTACTCGAACCCGCCGGCTCCGGTGTCGTTACCGGAACCCTGCACCGCCATGGGGCACACCTGATGCAGATTTCCGTAGGACCACTGGAGCGGGAAGCAACCCCAGAAGAGATCGGCTTTCTCCCCGTGCTCAGCCTGCGTATCATTCCCCACCCGGAGCAGCCCAGACCTCAGACGGCTGAACTGATCGTGACCCAAGCCGACCTGGTGCCCCGCAGGGGTTCTGATGGGCGTCTGGAGTTCTGGGCCGGTCCGGGTGAAGTCGCATTTCCTGTCCCCTCAGACCGCGAACCGCTCCACCGCCTCGCCTGCAAACGCGTGCTTGCCGGATACTACGGATGCTTCGAGAACATCTACACTCCATTCGGCAAGATTCTGAAGAAGCTCGTCTAGGGCTATTCCGGAGGACCGATGCTCTTTCATCGCGAACGTGCCTTGAAAAAAATGGACCAGTACGAACTCGACGCCATCGTCGCCGCCGTACCCCGCAATGTTTACTACGCTTCCGAGTACTGGACGCGGATCTCCGAATTCGGATTTCAGGAAAACCATGCCGCCGTGATCATCCCGCGCAATCCCGACAAGCCGGCCACTCTGATTCTGCCCGAGTTTGCCGTGGCCGCTCTGCTCGAGCATCCCACCTGGATTCCCGCCGTCCGGCCTACCGAGTTTCTCAATACTTCCATCATCGCGCACGAACCGGAACCGGTTCGTCTCGATCCCCTGCAGGGAGATGTCGAACGCATCTACCAGGAAAAAGTCGTCGCGCCTCTGGCGGAGAATATTGTCGTGGCCGCAACCGCCGCTTTGCAGGATCTCGGACTGCATCGCGCGCGTGTCGGTTTCGACGACTTGCGGCTGGCGCAGCACGTCCACGCCCAGTTGCCCGCAATTCAGGTGAAAGACGCCCACGACGTCTGGCTCGACATTCGCAAAGTAAAAACTCCGAAGGAGATCGAACTACTGCGGAAAGGAGCGGAGATCAACGAAGCCGCCATCCGCGAGATCCTGCCCATGATCCGTCCCGGAGTGATCTGGAAGACTATCGCCACTCATTTCCGCAACTACGTCATGGAACACGGTGCCAACCTCATCTCCTCGCAAAAGGCCCTGCAGTTCGGGGCCGAATATGGCGGTGAATTCTTTCCTGACCTGATGTTTGAGAGTAACGACTGGAAGGTCTTCGATGGACAATCCATTATCTTCGAGACTTGGGGCACGTACGCGAATTATGCCTTCGACTGCTCACGAACCGTCCACGTCGGAGAACCCTCCCGCGAATATCGGGAGATGTGCGCCGAGATCAGTGCCGGCCAGCAGGAAGTGGAAAAGCTTCTGCGGGTCGGTGCCAGCACCCACGACATTTTCGTCAAAGGCAGCAAGATCGTAGATGCCATGCGCGTTCCCACCCCGCGCAAGACGCTGATCTTTCTCCACTCGATCGGGCTCGACATTATTGAGCAGCCTTCTTCCTATCCGGCTTTCGGACGCATCAGGAACTTCGAACTGGAAGACAATACTGTCCTCAACTTCGAGTTCCTCTACTTCGGACACACCCTCAATCCCTTCCACCTGGAGAGCGGGTACTTGATTCAAGCGGACAGAACTGAATGTCTCCACACCCTGCCTCAGCAACTGCTGGTGTTGGAAACCGGAGTAGCCGCACTTTGAGGCCGGCAGGTATGGGGGATGAAGGTAAGGAAGCCGGCTCCGAAAGGCTCAGCTGGCGATCCACTTCTTCGCGTCGCTGAGCGAGGTGAAAATACGCGTGTTGCTGGTATCGTTCCGCAGAACCTGATGCATACGTGCCGCGTGGACTTGGGCCGCCGTGCAAGCAACGAAAGCCCGTTTGGCACCAATGCAGAACGGATCCACTACGTCGGCCAGGTCCAGAGCGTGTTCGGCGCTTAACTGCAGTTCTTCGACCTCGGTCAAATTAACGATCTCGGAAAAATTCCGGTTGAATTCCGGATCGACCCTTAGCTCTGCGACATAGCTCGCAATGTCGTCGATCGACAGCACCCTCCCGAACTTAACCAAAACCAGCCGCTCTTGAGAATCCAACGCATACAGCGACATACATGGGCCAGCCTGCGGAGCCTGGATGGGCAGCAATCGGTGCCCTTTCCTTTTCTGGAACTCCTACTACCACTGATCGGCTGATCGCGAACAACCATTTAGTTACTTTCGGCACTCTATATCAACAGGGTTCGGGTTTTGTGATGTTGTATAATCCTCAAAGCAATATCCAGTTTGAATTCTAAGGTATCAATGCTCGAAAGCCGTAGGATCGAGGGCCGCGTCTGGCGTAGTGTGCTGGTTTTGGTCGCCGTCTGTGCTTTGACGTCGAGCCTTGCGACTCGGTTCTACGTTCCCACCACCTCCCACATTCACACTTTAAAGTCGGTCGAAGGTGGAACTTCTGAGCCCAAGCGTCAGCACCTCGACAGAGATGCTACCCGGTGGGTGGCTCCGGCCAGCGACTTCAGCATCCTCGCGCCGACGGCCCTCCACACCTCTCCATCGCCGGCCAGAACCATTCTCCCCAAGCCGGTCTATAGCGACAGCTTGTACGATAGGCCCCCTCCCCCCGTCTATTTCTTCCTCTAGCGTTTCATAAACGCGCAATTCCATATCTTCTTCAAGATCATTTTTGCGCGGCCCAATCTTAATCGTTTGCCTTTTGACGACGAACTTGGCTGGATCGCTAAAACCAGGCCGGTTTAGTCGAAACTCGCAAAGGGGATACGGATGACCCTTAGTCCGTTGCTACGCGAAACGGAAATCGATGCGCTTCGGCGCCTGGACACCTGCATCGTTTCCAATGCGATCGAGACCTTTGAAGTCAGGCTGAGAAATGCCGGCTTCGCCGATGCTCGGATTCGTTGCATGTTCGAGGATTTTCCACCCATGGTGGGCTACGCCGCCACTGCCCGTCTGCGCAGTGGCGAGCCGCCGATCGGAGGCGGCACTTACCACGACCGCACCGACTGGTGGAACAGCATTCTTCGCCTGCCGGCCCCGCGAATTGCCGTGCTTGAGGATATGGACGAGCCACCGGGCATTGGAGCCTTCATCGGTGATATGCACGCCGCAATCTTGCGGGCCCTGGGTTGCGTGGGATACGTCACCAACGGGGCCGTCCGCGAGTTGCCCCCCGTTCATGACCTGGGATTGCAGTTGTTTGCCGGAAACGTGGCCGTGTCACATGCTTACGCCCACATCTTCGACTTGGGCGCCTCCGTCCAGATCGGCGGGCTGGAAGTGCACCATGGCGATCTTCTCCATGGCGACCGGCACGGCTTGTTGACGGTTCCAAAAGAAATCGCCGGCCAAATCCCGGCGGCTGCGGCAAGCTTGCAGCAAACGGAGCAAAACATCATCGATTTTTGCCGCTCCCGCGAATTCTCGGTGGAAGGATTGCGTCAGCGGATTGAGAAATTGAAGTAGTTGGAGACTGCTGGCCAGGGTGCCAGAGAAGGCTGGTCTTTAGAAAGTGATGAACGAACAACGCAATCTTCGCAGCAAAACTCCCCTCCGCCAAGGCCCGGCTCGCCCATTTCTGCGCAGCCGATTGGCAGCTCTCACCGCCTTGCTGGCGCTCGGATCGTCCGCCTGTTCAACCGGGCGCGATGCCCGAGTCGAGGCCAGTTCGCAACCCGCAATCACGGTCGGCGTCACCACCGTGGTCAAGAAAACCCTAAGCCGGCAAATCACTTTGTCCTCGGAGTTAGTGCCCTTCCAGGAGATCGATGTCTACGCCAAGGAATCCGGCTATGTTCAGAAGCTGAATGTCGATTATGGAACGCGGGTAAAACAAGGCCAGGTCATGGCCACCTTGGAGATTCCCGAACTGCAGGCCCAGTTGCAGCAGGATCAGGCTGAAATCAAGTCCGCGAGAGACCAGGTCAGCCGCGCCCAGCACGAACTCGACCGCTACCAGGCGCAGTACAAGTCCCTTCACCTGGGATATACCCGCTTGAACACGGTTTTCGAGACCCAACCGGGCATCGTAGCCCAGCAGGAAGTTGATGATGCCCAGGGCAAAGACCTGGCGGCTGCGTCGCAGGTGGACGCCGGGCAGGCGGCGCTGGAAGCGGCGCAAAGTCAGATGGCCGCGAGCAATGCCAGGCTGGTTCACGATCAAGCGCTATTCGATTACTCCAGAATCACCGCCCCGTTTGCCGGAGTGGTGACCGAGCGCTACGCCAACCTCGGCACCCTGGTGCAAGCCGGCACCACTTCGAGCACCCAAGCCATGCCCATCGTCAGACTGTCGCAAGACGATTTGTTTCGCCTGGTGATTCCGGTCCCCGAGTCTTACGTTCACTACATTCGTGTCGGCGACCCGGTAAGCGTCCGAGTCTCTTCTCTCAATCGCACCTTCCCCGGCAAAGTGACGCGCTTCTCCGTCGACGTTCGGCAAGACACGCGCACCATGCATACCGAGGTGGATGTCCCGAATCCCGACCGGGTGTTGATGCCCGGCCTTTACGCGGAAGCCGCTGTTGCTCTCGAACATCGCGACGACATTCCGGCCGTACCTCTGCAGGCTATTAACCACGAAGGCAGCAAGATCACAGTTTTTGTCGTCAATAAGAACGATGAAATCGAGGATCGGCCGATCATGCTGGGCCTTCAAACCGCCAGCGATGCGGAAGTGGTTTCCGGTCTGGCCGAAGGCGAGCAAGTGGTGGTAAGCGACCGCAGCGCCTTGAAACCGGGGGACAAGGTCCATCCCCAATCCGTAAAAATCATGCAGTACCAAGAGGCTAGCCAGCAATAGGCGCTTGGTTGCGCCAAGACTCTCTCAAGCGAGCTTAAATGTCACGTTTCTCGATTCGAAATCCGTACTTCATCATCGTCGTTTGTCTCATCGTCACCGTCATCGGTGTCACCAGTCTGGCGCGCATGCCAGTGGACCTGTTCCCCACCATCAATTTGCCGGAAGTCGTGGTGGCCACGTTTTATTCCGGTATGCCGCCGGAGGATATTGAGACCGACATTACCGATCCTCTCGAGCGATTCTTCACCTTGGCCAGCGGCATCGATCACATGGAGTCTCGCTCTCTGCTGGGCGTGAGCATCATTAAGGTCTACTTCCAGCCGGGAACCAGCGCCGACGCCGACGTGACCGAACTTTCCAATCTTGCCTTGGCCGACCTCAAGCGCCTGCCCCCGGGAACTTTGCCTCCCGTGGTGCTGAAGTTCGATGCCTCCAGCCTGCCCGTTTGTCTGGTGACTCTTAAAGGACAAGGTCTAAATCAGACTGAGCTTCACGATATCGGCCAGTTCTCTATCCGCAATCAGATCGCGGTCGTGAAGGGGGCAGAGATTCCGCCACCGTTCGGGGGAAAGTATCGACAGATCATGGTCTATGTCGATCCTTACAAGCTGGCATCCCGACAGTTGAGCCCCATGGACGTGGTGAACGCCGTAAACACCTCGAATCTTATTCTGCCCGCCGGCGATGTAAAGATGGGACCTTTCGATTACTACGTGTACTCGAACAGCTTGGTCGACAACATGGACCAGCTATCCAAGGTTCCGGTCAAGACCGTGGGGAACTCCTGGGTTTCGGTAGGTGACATCGGCAAAGCCGAGGACGCCAATCAGATCCAGTACAACCTCGTGCGGGTGGATGGCCAGCGGTCCGTCTATCTCCCCATCATGAAGCAGGGGGGCGATACCAATACCATCGAGGTGGTGCAGGGCATACGCGATGCCATCCAGCACCTTTATGACATCCCGAAACAGCTGGTCTCTTCGGTCGTATTCGATCAATCGGCGTTCGTGAAGGAGGCCATTAAAACCCTGCTTCACGAGGGCGTCATCGGACTGGCCCTCACCAGCTTGATGATTCTCATCTTCCTGGGAAGCTTCCGCGCCACCTCCGCCGTCTTTCTCTCGATCCCACTCTCGGCGCTGGCCACTTTCGTGGCGCTGAACATGATGGGCAGTACGGTCAACACCATGATCCTGGGAGGGCTGGCCCTGGCCTTTTCCCGCATCATTGACAATTCGGTCATCTCGCTGGAAAACATCTACCGCCATCTGGAAAATGGCGCCTCGCCCATGGCGGCTGCCGAAGCCGGAGGCTCCGAAGTAAGCCTCGCCGTGCTGGCTGCAACCCTCACAACCGTCGTCGTCTTCTTCCCCGTGACCTTTCTTTATGGCGTCAGTAAGTTCTTGTTCTCGGCCCTGGCGCTCGCGGTCGTGATCTCGCTTTTCGCCTCCTATATCGTCGCCATGACCGTCATTCCCCTGTTCTGCTCACGATTTCTCCACGCGGTGCCGCATGCCGGAGGCAATGGGGGAGGAGAATACGAGATTGAACCTACATCGGCCGCCGGCCAATCCTGGTGGGACAGGTTCACCGCCGGATTCAACCGCCAATTCAACCGGCTGCTGGATTACTACGAACTCTGGGTGAAGCGAGCTGTGGTTCGCCCAGGCCTGACCGTCGCCATCCTGAGCGGAGTGTTCCTCGTCAGCCTGGCGATTTATCCCTTCCTCGGTCTAGCCTTCTTCCCCCGCACCGACGCGGGCCAGTTCACCATCAACATGAAGGTACCGACCGGCACCCGCCTGGAAGTGACCGAGCAGTACACGGCCAAGGTTGAAGATCTGATTCATCAAGTGGTGGGAAAAAACGATCTGAAGATGGTCGTGTCCAATATCGGCGTCGTTCCCGACTTTTCCTCCTTGTATACCACCAACGCCGGGCCGTACACGGCAACTATCCAGGTGGAACTGCAAGAAGATCACAAGGTGAGCAGTTTCGAGTACATGGACCGGGTGCAAAAAGAAATGGCGAGCCAATACCCGGATATCCGAGCCTTCTTTTCGAGCGGCTCCATGGTGGACGCAATCCTGAACTCGGGGATGCCGGCGCCCATTGACGTGCAGGTGAGTGGTCGCAGCCTGAAAGAGGGCTACAAGGTGGCCCAGGATCTGGCCAGCCGGATCCGGCAACTCCCCGGTGTCGGCCAGGTCTACATCCCACAGGACATGAACTATCCCGGCCTGCGTCTGAACGTCGACCGCGTCCATGCCGGAGAACTGGGGCTGTCGCAAAAGGAAGTGGTCGACAACCTCATCACCGCACTCAATTCCAATGCCATGATCGCTCCCAACTATTGGGTCGATCGAAAGAGTGGCAACGATTATTTCCTCTCGGTGCAATATTTCGAGAACGGCCGTGCCTCCATCCATAACTTCGCGGACCTGACAAATATTCCCATCCGCGCCCCCAATTTGAAGCAACCGACAACCCTGGATGCCGTGGTCAAGCTCCAAAACGTTCAGACACCGACCGAAGTCGATCACTACCAGATTCAACGAGTCACTGACGTATATGTGACCCCGTCGAGCGAAGGACTGGGCAAGATCGCAAATGAAGTCCAGCGAACCGTGAACCAAACCAAACTTCCAGAAAACGTGCGCGTCGATCTGCGGGGAATGGTGCAAGGCATGAACGCCTCTTTCCGAAGTTTCGCGATCGGGCTGTCGATGTCCGTGGTCCTCCTTTATCTCATTCTGGTTGCGCAGTTCAAGTCCTTCACCGATCCCCTCCTCATTATGCTGGCCATTCCCATGGGGTTCATCGGTGTCCTGATCATTCTGCCGCTGACCGGAACCACGCTGAATGTCATGTCACTGATGGGCGTGCTCATGCTGGTGGGCATCTCTGCCTCGAACAGCATCCTCATCGTGGAATTCGCTCACCGCCTCGAGGAGCAGGGACAGTCAGTCAAAGATGCCGTGATTACCTCGTGTCGTGTGCGCTTGCGTCCCATCCTGATGACGTCTCTCGCAACCATCATCGGAATGGTGCCCATGGCTCTTAAACTCGGTACCGGAAGCGAACAGTACGCTCCCTTGGCACGCACCATTATTGGCGGATTAACCGTGTCCGTCGTCCTCACCGTGTTCATCGTGCCCGCGGCATATTTGCTGGTCTACGGGCGACGCAAACCACAGGCGCACGACATCTCCACGGAGCCCGCGCAATGAAACCACGCATCTACATGACGCCCGCGCTGCTCCTCTTCGCCTGCTCTCTGTTGGGGCTTGCCCAGACGTCTGTCAACCCGCAGACAGCCCAGGCTCTGCCTGCGGCTCCACTCCCGCAGAGTGCCTTCAATCAGACCCCGTCTAACCTGCCGGGGCCGCAACCCTCTGCGGCTCCCCCAAGCAATCCCGGGGTCTCGCCTTCTCTTACTCTGAAGCAGGCGGAAGACCTCGCCATTAAGAACAACCCGCAAATCTCTGTGGCGCGATTAGTCGCGTTGGCTTCTCAGCAGGTCACGCGCGAGGCCCGTTCCAACCTGTGGCCCACTGCCACCGGCGACCTCACCGCCGTCGACGCACAATCCGGCACCCGGATCACAGCCGGCGAGCTGAATAACCCGGTCATCTATGAACGCGCCGCCGCAGGCGTGGTCGTCACCCAATTGATCACCGACTTTGGCCGCACCACCAATCTGATTTCAAGCGCAAATTATGCCGCCAAAGCCGAAAACCAGAATGCTATCGCGACCCGCGAGCAAATCCTGCTCGCCGTCAACAAGGCCTTTTACAACGCACTGCAGGCACAGGAACTGCTGGCGGTTGCGCAGCAAACCGTTCAGGAACGGCAAACCGTCGCCAACCAGGTGGGCGCTCTTTTCAAGAGTAAGCTGAAATCCGAGTTGGATTTCAGCTTCGCCAGTGTCAATCTGGCGCAAGCCAAACTCCTCCTGCTCGACGCTCAGAATAACCAGGACGCCTCCTTTGCCACGCTGTCGATGGTACTCGGCTTCCCCACCTTGCAGAAACTTACCCTGGTCGAAGAGACCAGCGCTCTCGCCCCTCCTTCCAGCAACGTGGATGATTTGATTTCTCAGGCGTTCACCTCCCGGCCGGAAATCCTCTCACTCCAATTCCAATACCAGTCTGCGAAGAAGTTTCAAACCGCTGAGCGGGATCTGCTCTTCCCCACGATCCGCGCTGTCGGCGCGGTAGGAGACACCCCCCTGGGAAACCCGGCGGTCGCTCCCAACCCAGGCGCGCTCGACAACACTTACGGCGCGGTGGGAGCGAATGTCGAGATTCCCCTGTTCAACGGTTTTCTTTACATGGCACGGTCTAAAGAGGCGAATCTTCGAGCCCAGGCAACCGACGAGCGGCTGCGGGATTTGCGCAACCTGATCTCTCGCGACGTTCGCACCAGTTGGCTGAACGCGAATACCTCCTACCAGCGGCTCGCCGTGACCCAGCAATTGCTCGACCAGGCGAATCTCGCACTAAACCTCGCCCAGTCGCGCTACAACTTGGGCCTCGGCTCCATTGTCGAGCTCAGCCAGGCGCAACTGCAGCAGACTCAGGCTCAGATTACCTACGCCCAGGCTGGCTACGACTATCGTCTCAGCTTGGCAGTTCTTACCTACGAGACCACCGGAATCTAGCTTCTCCCCTTCGGCAAACCATGCTGCTGCCGAAGGGGAATAGCTCTTGGGCGGGAGGCCGGGCAGCACTTCGCAGAGAGGCCTGCCCCTGCTAAGCCATTCCCTCGGCGGGCAGGCAGCCTCGCCTTGCGACAAGACAAGCCATCCTTTCGATGGCGCCTGTCAAAGTCCGCAGCTGAACGTAGGATTGAAATCTCCACTGCGGCATGCGCGGACGCGCTGGAATCGAGACCGCGGATGCGCATGTCTCGGAGTGCGAAGTAGCGGCCTCGCCGCGAGTTCTTACCCCTCAAACGGATAGTGACGAGGCTTGTGCTGCACCGAAACCCATTTCATGGTTGTGAACTCTTCGAGCGCCCATCTCCCGTTGAGGCGTCCCACGCCGGAAGCCTTCTCTCCTCCGAACGGGATGAGCGGATCATCATTGATCGTGCCATCGTTCACGTGAACCATACCCGAGTCAATTTGCTTGGCAAATTCCGCGCCGCGCTCCACGTCGCGAGTGTGGATGGCTCCGCTTAACCCGTACGGACTATCGTTGGCAATGCGGATCGCCTCCTCCGGCGTGTCGAACGCTATGACACAGACCGCGGGACCAAACATTTCATTTTGCGCCACCCACATGTCCGGCTTCACATCAGCAAAGACCGTGGGCCAGGCCATGGTTCCCTCCACTTTGCCGCGCAGCGCCGCCCGCGCGCCTTCGTCAATTCCCTTCTGCACCTGTTTGGCAAACCCTTCGCTTTGCCTCTGATTGATGAGCGGCCCCAGCGCGGTCTGGGGATCTCGCGGATCTCCTACCTTCAGCTTCGACACCCGGCCCACGAATCTCTCCAGGAACTGATCGTAGACCTTGCGCTCGACCAGTATCCGGTTCGAGCACATACACACCTGACCCTGGTGCGCAAAGCGGCTGAACACCGCCGCGTTGATCGCGGTATCCAGGTCCGCATCGGCGAGAACAATGAATGCGCTGTTGCCGCCCAGTTCGAGAATCGCCTTCTTCAATGCTTTGCCGGCGACTCCGCCAATGTGACGGCCCACCGCTTCCGAACCGGTAAACGAGATGATGCGTGGAATGGGATGTTCCACAAAATGGTCGCCAATTTCCCCAATGTCGGCCACGATCACATTCAATAAGCCCTTCGGAATGCCCGCTTCCTCAAAGATTTTTGCCACCAGAGTACCGCCCGTGATGGGGGTATCGTCGTGCGGTTTCAGCACCACGCCATTCCCCGCTCCAATTGCCGGCGCCACCGACCGTACGCTCAGGTTGAAGGGAAAATTAAAAGGACTGATCACTCCCACCACCCCCGCGGGCACGCGATACACCCGGTTTTCTTTTCCATCCACCGTCGAAGGCAGAATTTCGCCGGTCATGCGCAGCGGGTAAGTGGAGGCTTCCTTGATGAAATTCTTCACCAGGTAGATCTCAATGGCGGCCTTGAGGTGCGTACCTCCCAGTTCGGAAATGATGATGTCGGCAATGTCGCCTTCGTTCTGTTCAATCCATGTGATCGCTTTCTCAAGAATCGTCCGCTTCTCGAAAGCATTCACCTCCGCCCAAACCTTCTGCGCGGCGGCGGCGGCGCGGTACGCTTCATCCAGATCGGCAAGGTTCGCCAACTTGAATTCTGCAATCGTCTGGCCGTCGTAAGGATTCTTGTCCGCCAGCACTTTCTGACTTTTCCCGTCGCGCCACGCTCCGGCAATGTACTGTTGGTTCAGCTTCGCAAATTGGTTCATGCCGTCATCCTTCCTGACCTGCCCGGCGCGGCAACCACCTGCTTCGACAGCACCGATCTGACTGCGTCAGCAATCTTGTCTTCGTTCGGCAGCACGTAATTCTCCAGCGGCTCGCTGTAAGGAATCGAGGTATCGAGCGCCGTAACCATTCGGATCGGAGACTTTAGAAACTCAAAACCGTGTTCCGCGACCTCAGCCGCGATGATGGCCGCGGCCGAGGCGTGGCGCGGCGCCTGATCCACCAGCACCAGCCGCCCAGTCTTTTTCACGGACTCAATTATCGTCTTCACGTCCAGCGGCGCCAGCGTGCGTGGATCAATCACCTCGGCGCTGATCCCCTCGGCGGCCAGACGTTCTGCCGCCGCCAGCGCTTTCTTCACCATCCACGAAGTCGCCACCATCGTGATGTCCGTGCCCGCTCGCTTGATGTCCGCCACACCGAAGGGAACAATGTAATCTCCCTCCGGCACTTCGCCTCTGTCCAACGTCAACATATAGTGGTGCAGGTAAACCACCGGGTTATCATCGCGAATCGCCGCCTTCATCAATCCCTTCGCGTCCGCCGGCGTCGCAGGCAGCGCAACCTTAAGTCCGGGAATTCCCATCAGCATGTGATAAATGCAGTTGGAATGTTGTCCGGCCCATCCCGCCGCAAATCCGAATCCCGCCTTAAAGACGAGCGGCACTTTGACCTGGCCGCCAGACATGTAGTGCATGCGCGGAGCCTCGTTCACCATCTGATCCATGGCCACCAGCATGAACTCGCTCATCCACAACTCGACAATGGGACGAAGTCCGGTCATGGCCGCGCCCACGGCGATCCCCATCTCCGCGGTTTCCGAGATTGGAGCGACGCGGACACGATTCTTGCCAAACATTTTCAGCATCGGATCGCGTTCCGTCATTGCCATGTTCTGTCCGTAGAACACGACATTCGGGTCGCGCTGCATCTCTTCCAGAATGGCGCTGGCGATCGCGTCGCCGTACATCATTTCCCGTCCCATCTCCACCTCCTAGGCGTAGACGAAGTTCACCGCTTCATCCGGGCTCGGCAACGGGCTCGCCAGGGCGAACTGCACCGCATCTTCAATCTCTGCGCGCGCGGCCTGCTCAATGCCTGCAGCATCGGCCTCCGCGAACACGCCTTCCCCCAGCAATCGTGCCCGGAATCGCGGAACCGGATCCTTCTTCTTCCATTCTTCGAGTTCCGCCTTATTGCCATACACCGCCACCGCTTCGTGCTCCGGAAACTGGGTAGGCAAGGGCGGCACGGTGATGACATTGCCATGGGCGCTCAAGCGGTAGAACTTCGATTCCACCAGGCTGGGCCCCAGTCCGGCACGCGCTCGTTCCGCAGCCTTGCCCACCGCTTCGGCCACCTTCAAAGGATCGGTGCCGTCCACCGTCTCTCCCGGAATGCTGAATGCCTCCGCCTTCTTCGAAAGCGGGTCGCCCGCGACCTCGTTGGCATCTTCCAAACCGATGCGCGTGTAGGCCTGGTATTGGTTGTTCTCGAGTACGTACACGATCGGCAGCTTCCACACGGCTGCCATGTTCAGAGATTCGAAGAAGGCGCCCTGTTTCGACGAACCATCACCGAAGAAACAGTAAACCACCTGTCCGGTACCCTTCACTTGCGCTGTCAAGGCTGCGCCGGTGGCGTGCGCAATCGCTTGCCCGATGATCCCGGACGTCCCCGGAAAATGATGCGCCGGATCGCTCAAATGCATCGATCCTCCGAAGCCCTTGCACAGCCCATCCTTGCGGCCAAACACTTCCGCCATCATGCTTCGCGTGGACGTCCCCAGCACAATGGGATACCCATGACAGCGGTAACTCGGCATGGCGAGATCGTCTGCATGTCGCGTCGAAAGCGCGCCCACAATGCTCGCCTCCGCGCCGTCGCCCAGGTGCGTATGACCTCGAATCACCCCCGGGTGCTCGATGAAGGCGCGTTTCACCGCCTCTTCAAATTCCCGGATGCGCACCATCTGCGTGTACATCCAGATCAAGCGGTCTTTCTCATCCTTGTGATTGGTTGGCATCAGACCTCCAGGTTCGTGACCGCCGTGCGGCCTCCTGTCATTCGCCAATTTCGCAGAGCGGATCTCCCACCGGAACATCGACCGATTCGCCCGCAATAATTTTCCGCAGAACGCCATCCGCAGGCGAGTCCAGTTCGTAACTGATTTTGTCGGTAGACAGTTCCACCAGCGGCTCGCCCTTCTTCACAGAGTCGCCTTCCCGCTTCAGCCAGCGAACCACATTCGCCTTCGTGGTAGTGACTCCACCCGCCTTGGGCACGATCACCGTGGTCACTTCATCCTCTTCACTGCTTTTTCGAGATTGCTTGCGGCCACCTAGGCAACCCCCTCCAGGATGGTCACCGCGCACGCCGCCAGATCGTTACCGATCAGCCCGCCTCCATTTTCGGCGAGCCCAATCCGTGCGTCCGGCACTTGGATATCTCCCGCTTCTCCCCGCAGCTGCAAGCAGAGTTCGTTCAACATCATCAGTCCCGTGGCTCCGATCGGATGTCCTCGAGAAACCAGTCCCCCGGACGGATTCACCGGAATCTTGCCCTCGCGCGACGTCGCACCCGATGCTGTGAACGAACCCCCGCATCCTCGCTGGCAGAATCCCAGATCCTCCACCAGATGGATCTCGGCAAACGAGGTGGCATCGTGAAGTTCGACCACGTCAATGTCTTCGGGCGTAAGTTCGGCCATCTTGTAGGCCCGCCCGGCGGCGCGCACCGGCGCCCGCTCGTCCTCCCACCCTGCCCCGAAAATTCCTCCCGCCACCGCGTGCGCTCGCACCAGCACTGCGCGGCTCCTCACTTCTGCCGGCAAGCTGCCCAGAAAACTGCTCGAGCACAGCAATACTGCCGCGGCGGCATCTCCGATCGGAGCACACATCGCCCGGGTGAGCGGATCGCTCACCATGCGGTCGTTCAGCACCGCTTCCACATCCATGGGAAACCGGTATTGCGCTCGCGGATTCCCCACCGAGTTGCTGTGATTCTTCGCCGCAGCGTGCGCAATCTGCCGCGCCGTCGTGCCGTAGCGCGCCATGTGTGTCTTTGCCCACAGCGCGTAAATATCAATCGCGATCGACCGCTCCGGACTCCGCTCGAAGCTCCCGCCGCACTCAGCCGCCATCTTCTGGTACTGGTCTATCCAAGCCTGGGGATCGAGAAAATCCGTCCCCTTTTCCAGGCGCACGAAAAACTCTGCGCGGCGGTTGGGATCGTACATCTTCTCCACGCCAATCGCCAGCGACAGTTCACACTCGCCGGAGAGAATATCCTTCCATGCCCCGTTAAACGCCAGGCTCCCACTCGCACATGCGGCTTCCACATTCGTGGTCGCCACTCCCGCCGCAAGCAACCCTTCTTCCACCAGGGGAAGTAAACATACCTGCCCTTTCACATTCGGCTGCCCCCAGAAATCCAGCATCATGTTGCTGAACCAGGCATGGCCAATCGCGCTCCCGTCAATCCGCGCGTCTTTCAGAACCCCCAGGTAGGCTTCACGCACCAGGTCCTTCGGCGAGCGCTCAAAGAACCGTCCTGCCGGCGTGCTGTAGGCACCGAGAATGAAAACATCGTCCCTCATCTTGTCCCTTCTCAATGCACTCCTCGTTCCACGCCCGTCCAGTAAGGCTTTCGCAACTGCTTCCGGTCCGTCTTGCCGGCGCCGGTCTTAGGAATCTCCGCACGGAATTCCACCGACTTGGGCGTCTTCACTCCACCCAGCTTTATCTTGCAATGTTGCATCACCTCTTCCTCGGTAAGCGATTGGCCATCCTGTAACACCACTATGGCCTTCACCGCTTCGCCCCAGTGGCCATCCGGCACCCCGATCACCGCACATTCGCGGACTTCAGCCAGCGCCATGATCCCCGCTTCCACCTCCGCGCAATAGACATTGAATCCGCCGCTGATGATCATGTCCTTCTTGCGGTCGACGATGTAGTAATAGCCGTCCTCGTCGCGATAGCCAATATCTCCCGTGTGGTGCCAGCCGTACGCCCGTATCTCGGCCGTCGCTTCCGGCATTTTGTAATAACCTTGCGTCACCAGTGTTCCCCGCGCCACGATTTCTCCCGGCTGGTTCGGAGGCAACCTGTTTCCGTCATCATCCATGACTGCCAAGCGAACCGCGGAGGTCGGCCTTCCGCAGCTCTGCAACCGTTCAGGATGATCCCCCGCTGCCGCCTGCGCCACCGTCTTCTGGTCCAGCCAGGTCAGCAGCATCGGCGATTCCGTTTGCCCGTAGCACTGGCACATGCACGGTCCGAAGATTTCGACGCCCTGTTTGAGTTTATCGGGAGAGACCGGCGATCCCGCCAACAGGAAAACCCGCAGACTCGAGTAGTCGAACTCCCGAACCTGGGGATGCGCCAGCAGCGCATAAAACGCTGTCGGAGGCAAAAACAGGTGGGTTACCCGGTAGCGCTCAAGGTTGCGCAAGACCTCCAGCGCATCGAACTTCGGCAGGATCACGTTGGTGGCCCCGATCGTGAACATCGTGAATGCCACCACGCCGGCCGCATGCGAAAGCGGCGCGCTGTTCAGGCAGACCGGATCGCGGTCTTCGCACTTCCAGTAGTGCGAGGCCATCTCGGTCATCGTGCCCCAGGCAAGATTCGTGACCATCACGCCTTTTGCCGGACCGGTCGTCCCGCCCGTCGGCACCAGACCCACCAACCGTGATTCATTCCCGTACTCATCAGCCCAGTCAATGTCATCGGCGCCAGTGCCACGCTCCATGAAGCGTTCCAACGACCCACTCTCGCCATCTTCGCGATCCATGCAGATCAAGTGCCGCAAACTCGGGACCCGCGCCTGGATCTGCCGGACTTCCTCCCGAAACTGGCTGTGATAGAACAACCATGCGGTTTCGACGTAATTCAGGTACTCGACATTGGCCTCGATCGCATTGCGATAATTGAGGGGAACCCACACCGCTCCCGCGCGCAAGATGCCCAGCATCGCCAACAGCACGCGGGCGTCATTGTGGGAGTAGATGGCGGCACTCTGCTCGCCGCGTAACCCGCTCGCCCACATGGCCCTCGCGATCTTTAGCGTCGCTGCCTGCACTTGGCGGTAGGAATAGCGCGCCCCACCCTCTACCACCGCGGTCCGTTCCGGATGGGATTCCGCTCCCTTGTCGAAATAATCAATCGCCCGCATCCCGCGCTCACCTGACTAGCCTCGCTTACGAATACATCCTCGCTTTCGACAGTCCATAGCTCTCGACGACGCTGAGAATCTCGCGGTGCCCAAACGCCGCCGCGGGCGATGCAAACCCCACTTTCCGCGGCGCTTCGTGAATCAACCGGTGAGCCGCAAACGCCTGCAGCAGCCCGGTCTGGCGATAACAGCAAGTGCCAAACACGACACATTGCGCATAGCTGGTACTGCCGCGCCCCACCACCACATCAATGGTCCGTTGCTCCCGCGAATTTTCCCGCGGCGGCGTGCTCCCCTGAACCGAATTTGCCATCTCCGCCAGTTTCTGTTCCTGCTCCGCTTTCGCCAGCGGACGGATGTTCTCCTCAAAATGTCTCTCCGTCGCCGCCACCGTCTCCATGATTTGCCGGTCCAGAAGTCCACCCAGCGTCCGCACGTTCGCCACCTGGGGATGATCCTTGTACCACACCGGATGCGGAAAGCCTCCCCACGGCAGCGCCAGCTGCGTCTGCAAGTATCCCGGCGCCACCACTTCGTAGCGTTGCGCCCGCGGCCAGGCCTTGTACTGGTTCTGTTCAAGATAATATGCGTCGGTCGGAATCACCGCGAAGATGGTTTGCGTCGAACCGAATGTCGGAATCCCCTTGAACATCGTCAGGATTTCCAGCGTGTCGATTCCTCCCGTCTCCATGCACACCCGCGCTGCCGCGTCGCTCACCGCCGACATGAATGCGGTTCCCGGCGATACCAGCAATCCCCGCTCGGCGAATTTCTCGTGCCAGTTCGCCGCCACTTCGCGCAACCAGGCCTGTTCGCCGCCAATGTCCACATAATGGCAGCCCGCTTTCAGGCTGGCCTCCACCACTCGCGCCCCGTTGTAGATGAACGGACCGGCGGTATTGCAAACCACTTTCGCCCCGCTGAACAATTTCACCAGTTCGTCCAGCGATCCTCCGGTTTCCGTCACCTCGTAGTTCGCGGTTTCAATGCCGGGAACATGCCGCATCACTTCTTCGATTCTCGCCCGGCTCCGTCCCGCCGCAATGAA
Organism: Terriglobia bacterium; assembly: GCA_963840615.1. Classification (GTDB taxonomy): domain Bacteria; phylum Acidobacteriota; class Terriglobia; order Terriglobales; family Acidobacteriaceae; genus DATFTE01. Next base: position 90,627 of record CAWJAA010000027.1, on the reverse strand, counting down.
CGGGACGTTGTACTCGCGCAGAAACTCCACAATCAGGCGACCCGAGAAGCCGTTGGCTCCGTATACCACCACTGGCCGCTTTTCCATCGCTTGCCTCCACTATTTTCGATTGCACCTTGACCGTAGCCCGGGGAGCGATTTTAGGCTAAAGTATGTTTTTTGCTAGTAGGCACCTTTCTGTAACCTAGTGCCGGGAAGGAAGACAACCATGACCGACGTCCATTGCACCGTCAGTCTCACCACCCGCATTATCGGAGGAAAATGGAAACCGACCATTCTGTTTTTCCTCGAGACCGGAACCCGGCGCTTCGGCGAACTGCAGCGCCTGATTCCGGAATCCACCAAGAAAATGCTGATCCAGCAGCTGCGCGAACTCGAGCGCGATCAGATTATCCGTCGCAAGGTCTACCCCCAGGTTCCACCCCGCGTGGAATACTCCCTCACCCGTCACGGCGAGACCTTGCGCCCCATCTTGAAGCTGATGTCCTCCTGGGGAAACAAACACCAGGCACGGTACGGCGCGAAAGCAACTACTCCTTCTACTGCGGTCCGAAGCGGCGCTTCCTGACCGTTCATGACCTTGCCGCCTTACGCCGGCCAAATCTCCAGCGCATTCTCCGACAAAATCTTCTTCTGCACCGGCTCGGGCAGCGCTAAGCTCCGGAAATCCTCCAGATTCTTCTTGATTTCCGGCACGCCCGGCCCCGGCCAGTCGGTACCGAACAATGTTTTGTGCGCGATTTCTTCCAGCCGCGGAAAGTACTTCAATAGCGACTTGGGCGGAATTCCGCTGATATCCAGAAACACATTGGGATGGCGCCGCAGCAGAAAAAATGCCGTGTGCATCCACAACGGACGTCCCCCGTGGGCCAGCAGAATCTTCATCTTGGGAAAGTCCACTGCGACGTCATCCAGGTAGATGGGATCTCCATAGCGGTTGCGCGCATCCGGAAAAATTGACGTCCCGGTGTGAAACATCACCGGAATCCCGTTGGCTTCCGCCGCCCGGTAAATGATCTCGAGTTCCTTTACACCATTCAAATAGTCGTTGGGAAATAGCAGTTGGTGCGGAGGGTGAATCTTGATCATGCGGATCTTCAACCGCAGAATCTCTTCCACGTCCGCCAGAATATTCGGCGTATTGCGGGGATGCAGTCCTCCGCAGGAAATCAGCCGCTTCGGATCTTCCCGCGCATAATCGGCGACGTACTGGTTGACGCCAGTCGTGAATCCAATTACCTCGGGACCAACGTAGTTAATCAGCGCGGCCCGCTCAATTCCCTGCGCGTCCATGTGCTTCAGAAATGCTTTCGGGGACCGGCAATACTCTTCGATACGGTCGAAATGCGCCCGCTTCTTCTTGATGACTTCGAGCGCCGCCGGCTTGATCATCTCCAGCGGGTGAATGTGTACGTGGCAGTCAGTGATCACGTGCGTTCTCGGTCACCTCGGGATCGAAAGCATCGCACCGCTCAGTGCTTGGCCCTCGAAGAGCGAATGCCCTGCAGAAAACATGTCGCCGATCTGCGCGCGCCAGCGTGCTCGCGTCTCCATCCACCTTGGAGTTGTACCAGGTGTAAAGCCAATTCATCATGCCGAACAAACCCAGTACCGCAATCCGGGTATTGAATTGCAATCGCTCCTCTCGCTTCAGGGCTTCCGCCAGTTCGGCGCAACTGTGATAGTACTGGCGCTTCAACCCGTGTACCTCCGCTCCCAGTTCCCCCTCCAGCACGTCGTCCTCGTGCGAGAGCACTTTCATGGCTTTGGGATAAGCCAGGAAATATTCCAGGTGATTCAGAACGAAAGCCCGCACCTGGTCTTCGGGATGGGACACATCTTTCAGACGTTCGCGCAACCTCTCCATCACCGTCGTGAAGTAATGCTTCTGAATCAGGTAAAGCAGTTTTTCTTTCGATTCGAAGTAATAGTAAAGCCCCGCCAGCGACATGCCGCTCGAGCGCGACAGGTCGCGCATCGACGCGCCTTCATACCCGTTTTCGTAAAACACCGCCGTGGCGTGCTCCAGGATCTTCGCCATCTGGCGGTCGAAGCGGGTCTCCACTTTCCGTCGCGTCGTCACCGAATTGATCGGGGCTGCCATGATGATCACTATCGAACGTTCGTTCGCGTGAATCTTAGATCACTCTCTTCCAGCCTCGCAAGCCGCCGCCCAACCTACTCCGCCGCTTCCAAGCGGCCTCGAATCGCCGCCAGGGCCTTGGTCAAATACTTCAGCTCGACCTCTCGGGGCAGATCTCCGCAGGTCAGGAAGCTGGCTTGCATCGCCGACACCGCTTCGAATATCGAGGCCGCCGGCTCGCTCCACAACTCCTCCGTCCGGGTAAGGTCGCTGGTGGGGATGCTCACGCCCATCCAGGGAGCTACCCCTTGCCAGTCAACCGCGGTCGCTGCCTGCGAGTCGAGGCAGAGCGCACATTCCCAACTCTGCCCCCGGAGGAAGGCAATCTCTTCGTTTTCCAGTGTGTCGCCGAATCGCAGCAGCGGCAGTGCCTCGTAGAAGCGAATCACATTGACCATGGGATCGAGCACGCTTCTCCACTTCTCCGCATTCCTCCATCCGGCCCACCGGCAAGTTGCGCTCTCCCAGCAAGATCACATCGGCTCCCGCCTCCAGGTAACCTTTCACCACCGCCGCCGTAATCTCTGCCGCGAACTCGAGCACCCCATCTGGAAAAGGGCTCCCGCCGTCCCTTTCCGCCAGCTGACCAGCGAGAGCATATGGACCAGTTACGGCCACCATCAGTGCGGGCTCATCCTTAAGCATCACCCTCAGCCGCTGCACAACTTCAACCGCCACCCGAACCCGCCCCATCTTCAATATGCCGCCCGTTGCTTCCACGTTCCGCCGCAAACTATCCACCGACTCCGTATTCGCCCTGGTCAAAGCTCGCGATCCATCATCGTTCCACTCGACCTTGCACCCCAGCGCCTCGGCTTCCAACCACGGGTCGCAGTAGCAGGCCAAACCGTCCACTTTCAACGCGCCGCGAACCTGTCGCAACGCATTCGCGATTTTCGTCGGATTCCCCAGAAAATCGCGCAACCGCAGATTCTCCAGCCGCGATCCCAGGGAAAAAATCACGGGCATCAGCAACGGCCGTGCAAGCGCCTCCCCGCGAACCAGCGCCTTCACCATCTGCCGCGGGGTGGCCTGCTCCATCATGGTTACGGCCTGAACACCGGGCCAGTCGACTTCGCATCCGGCCACGTCCCGTAATACTGCAGAATGTCTTGCGGCGGAGACGTCTTCTCCCACTCCGCCATGAATTGATCGTACGGCTTCCCCCGCGCAATCCGCGCCTTCCGCTCCTCCATCCGCAGTTCTTCGGTGCGCGCCTGGTCAATCTTCCGCCCCTCGGAGTCGAGCGCGACTTTGTAAATATTCGACGCGGTCCAGTTGGAGATAATCTTTTTCTTCAGATCTTCCAGCACACTCTCCGGCGCCCGCTCCAGCGCGTCGCCGTAGCCTGGCCCTCCGCCGCTGAATCCAAACAGCAGATCGCCCTCCTGGTACACCTTGGGCGTGCGCGCCACCAGTTCGAACTTCCAGTCACCTTCGATGTCTCTGTTCTCAAAGATCTCACGATGATCCAGATTCACCGTCGGATCCCCCTCTTGCATCCGCTTCATCAAGTCTGCTTTCCTTACGCTGATGCCCGGAATCGGCGCCGAGGCGTATCCCCCGAACAAGGGCTGCCCCAGCGGCACTTTGCTGCCATTTCCCATGCACAGTCCCAGCATCTCCGGCACTTTGTGGATCATCCACTGCTGCACCGCCCCCGACCCGCCGCGGTGCAATCCCGCGCCCGACGAATCCCGCCAGTGTTGGGACAGCGTAATTGTCAGCGGCAACTCGCCCTCGATCTGCTCGCAATCGGGTGCCCGGCCGAACGCGCACCACGCGAAGCCGTAGGCGTCCATCCCGTCCGCCGTGCTTCTTCCTCCCTGCCCCTGCGTATTCAGCGAGAACGAGAGTACGTCCGACACCGCCAGTTTCCATTGCGAATGCCCGCTGCAGATCTGCGCGCAATGCTGGCTTCCCGGCGTCGACGCCACCTGTCTCCATCCGGCCTGGGTGGAAAACATCATCTTGGCAAAACAGTTGTGGGTTGCACAGCGCGTCTGCATCCCGATATAAACACAGCAACTGGTCGCCGCCATTTTGTCGGGATTGAGAATAATCCCCTCGGGAAACACGAAATCAATCGGCGCAAACGTCGAACTGCACACCGGCAAATCGTGAAAGAAATATTCGTACATGAAATTCGCCAGGTGTCCCACCACCGCCTGGGTGTGTACGTTGTACGACGACGGATTCTCCGGCGATGTCCCGGTAAAATCGAAGGTCAGCCGGTCGCCCTGCTTGATCAATGTCAGGAAGCAGGACCGCACCAGCGCCGGAGTCCAGCCAATCGCATCGTTGAACACCACCGTGCGGTACTTGCCATCGGGAAGCGCTTTGATTTTCTGAAAAGCCCCCGCCTCGGCCACGTCCAGCATCTGCCGCATCAGCCCGATCAGAAACTCTTCGCCGCGCTTTTCCACCTGCTCCAGCAACCGCACCCGCACTCGGTCTGCGGTCGTGCACCGGGCCCGCAGATCTGAGATAAACATTGCCGGAGCCCGCAACCCGTACACCGAATAAAACTCCAGAAAATCATTTCGCAGCTCGAAATTTTCCCCAATCTTGATCGGCGGCAGATTCAGCCCTTCTTCGAACCGTGACTTGGCGCTGACCGGCATCCCTCCCGGTTCGATCGCTCCCGTCTCGGTCGTATGCAGCGCCGCCGTCGCCCACGCCAGCAGCTTGCCCTGGTGAAACACCGGCATGATCGCCACCTGGTCGGGATTATGAATTCCCCCATACAATGCATCGTTGGTATAAAAAATGTCCCCGTCGCGGATCCCCGGATTCTCGCTGTAATACTTCAAAATAAACTTGATGATGATGGGCTGGATGATGGCGTGCAGATACGTGCCACAAGCGCCGTTGATCAGATCCCCGCCCGCGGTGAAGATCGCCACCATGGAATCGCCCGACACTCCGAAGTAACTGCGCGACGAACGCACGAAAATCTCCATCGCCTCATCCAGAATGTCGTTGGTGATCTGCACCCCGATTTCGTAATCTCCCGGCCGAATCTTCTTCACGCATTCCTGCTCGAACGCCGTAGCCGGCGCGGGTTTCAGCCACTCCATTTTTTCTGCCAAGGTCGGTATGGGCATGGTCCCTGAGTTCTCCTACTCCAGAATTCCCAGTCCGTGTTCATCAATCGTGAACTTCAATCCCGGAGGCACCACCAGCGTCGTGTACTCTCCTTCCACCACGCTCGGCCCCTCCATCACATTCCCCGGACGCAGCTTCTCAAACGCGTAGGTCCTGGTTGCCGCGAAGTCTTTCCGGTCCGGCCAATAGGCCGCCCGCTCTCCCTTGAACGCCGCACCCGGATCGCATCCCTCCAGCGGCATCCGCGGCAACGCTACTTTCTTCGTCGGCACCACCGCCTTCAGCACAAAACTGTCCACAAACACGCCGCCCTCGGGATTCACCACAAACGGACTGAACGCTTCGCTGAACTCTTTCTCAAACGCATCGCAGATCGCGGTCACGTCTTCCGCGCTCCCGATGCTCAACCGCGGAGACAGCGCCCGCTTCACGTGAAACTGTCCGCCATACAGCATGTCGAGCTCAAGAATGAAGTTGGCGCTCGCCGGGTCCAGTCCATCGCCCGCCAGATCGCGCCTGGCATCTTCGATCAAACGGCCGACCGCTCCGTTAAACACGTCGTACTCCGTCGTCAGAATTCCCGTCCGCGGCTCCATCAGCGTCAAGCGCTTCGAAAACTCGTAAACATGCATGATGTCCATGGTCGACGAGCCATACGCGCAGAACACCGGAGAGAACGGAAAAATCACCGCCTTCGGAATATCCGACCGGAATCCCTCCACGTGGGTCGCGCCCGCTCCGCCCGCCACAAACAGGATGAACTCCTCCGGACTGTATCCCCGCAAATGAACCTCTTTCATGATGGCCGACGACATGTTGCCATCCACAATCTTGCGGATCGTCGCCGCCGCCTCCTCCACGCCCATCCCCAGCGGCTTCGCAATCTTGTCGCGAATCGCCTGCGTCGCCTTTTCCTTATTCAGGTTCAATTTCCCGCCGTAATAAAACTGCGGATTGATATATCCCAGCACCACGTCCGCATCGGTGACGGTCGGCTCCGTGCCGCCGCGGTTAAAGCACACCGGGCCCGGCATCGATCCTGCGCTCTTCGGCCCCACCTGCAACTGGTTGTTCAGCAGCTTGTTCAGCCACGCCATCGACCCGCCGCCCGCTCCAATTGACAACGTCTTGATCATGGTGATGCCCACCATCCAGCGATCGATCACCGGGCGGAAGTCATAACTGCGTACGCTGTCTTTCACCACCAGCCCAACATCGAAACTCGTCCCGCCTACGTCGGCCATCACCACGTTCTGAAAACCCAGCCCCTTGGCCACATGATGCGCGCCCATCAATCCCGATACCGGCCCGCTATTGAACGTATGGCTGGCCGTGGTCTTGAACACCTCCGCGATTCCGCCCGAACTCTGAATCATCGACAGCGACCGTTTATATCCCCGGTCGCGCAGCTTGTCCCAGCAAGTGGAAAGCTCAATCTGCATCGAGCGTTGCAAGTACGCATCCAGAATCGCCGCCATGGTTCTTTCATACTCGCCCAGCTTTCCCACCACTTGCCCGGCCAGCACCACCGGCATGTAGCCAATATGAAATTCCCGGAACTCGCTGCGGATAATCTCCTTCACCTTCTTCTCGTGCACGGGATTCAGAAATCCCCACAGCAGCGACACCACAAACGCCCGCGCCCCCTTGCTCACCAGGTAGCGCACTTTCTCCCGCACATCGTTCTCATCCAGCGGACGAATCACCCGCCCGCCGGAATCGACCCGCTCTTTCACTCCCACAATCAGCTCGCGGGGAATAATCGGGTCCGGCTTCTTCTGCGTGCTCAAATTCCGCCGCTCCTGCACCCGGGTCCCGTCAATCCACTGCGCCCCGCGTCCGATCAGGGTCGTGTCTTCGTGCCCTTCGGTCGTAATCAGCCCCAGCCTCGGCCCCTTGCGTTCGATCAACCGGTTCAGCGCGATGGTGGTCGAGTACCGGATCATGTCAATCCCCGGCAACATCGTCTCCATGCGCATGCCCAGCGCCTGCGCGCCTTCATCGATCACATTGGTGAAGCACACCGACAAGTCATAAGGCGTGGTCGGAACTTTCTTGATGATGGTCTGCCCCCCGTAGTTCAGGACCAGGTCGGTGAACGTTCCCCCTACATCAATGTCAATCGAGTTCATTCCGCAACCTCGAGCCGCAGATCCTTGATGCGCAGTTCGCCGCTCGCCAGTCTCGCCTTCAGAGCATCAATGTCAATCTCGATGTCCCAGGTGATGGGATGCCCCGGCGGCAGGTACTCGGTCTCCACCTGCGTGCCGCACTGCGGACAGTAAAACTCCACAATCCGCACCCACATCGGGTCGGGCGCAAAACTGAACTGCTCTTTCACAATCGGCAAATGCACTTCCCGCGGATCGCGGTCATACACCAGGCAGCCCTTCTTGTAATTCTCGCGGCCCGCCCCCAGCGCCTGCCCGCAGCGATTGCACAGCCACTGCTCCCGCTCCAGGTCAAGATCCAGATACTCGGTAATGCGTAGCCGATTCGAATCCGTCGCCATGAACCCATCTCTCCCGGCAAAATAATTTTTGTCATTCCGGCCGAAAGCAGGAATCTGCAGTCCTCTCCATCTCGGCGCGCTCGGCCTTAAGCCTCGTGCCGCCGCAGTTGCGCATTTCCATAACCATCGATCCGGCAGCTCCAACCTTGCGGCACGAAATAGGTGCTGTTCTCCGACGCCAGCAGCGCGCATCCCTCCACTTCGTTCCCCGGTTCGAGCAACTCCCACTTGTAGACGTTGGCTTGGTGATCGCTGCTTCCGTAAGCCACGGCGCGCTTCCCCGTGAACGCGTGCGCCGCATCCCGCGGTCCCGCAGCCTTCTCCAGCATCGCCGGCCGCGCCATCGTCTTCCGCACCCACATCCGCACCAGTTCCAGGCTCGCATCGCCCTGGTTCGCCACCAGTCGCCGCAGTTCTTCGCTGGTTTCGAATTTCAACTTCTCGGACTTCACCTGCAGGTTGTCGCCACCCGCTTGCGAAAACTCCAACTCCAGCGAGCATTCCGCATCGTCCGCCGGAATCCCTTCCGCCTTCAGATCCCGCATCCCCGTGGCCCGCATCTCCAGGATCGCCCGGTTCAATTCGCCGACCTCGGCGCCCGCCCCCAAGGGCAGGTGGAGCGAACGTTCGTACACGTGGCAAAGATCCGACACCGACGAGCCAAACGCGCTGAATACCGGACCCAGCGCAAACAGGTAGACACGATCGATGCCCGCCCTCTCCGCCACCCCGCACGCGAACAGTCCCCCATTCCCCCCGTAAGCAAACAACACGTGATCCGACAGGTCCTGCTGCAACTCGCGCTGCGCCCCTTCGATCACCCCCGCCACCATCCCATACGCCCGATCCACAATCGCCCGGCAGGCTCCCTCCATCGACATCCCTCGCGGACCCGCCACCGCCGTGTCCATCGCTTCTCTTGCCTGCTCCCGATCCAGATGTTTCGTTCCCCCCAAAAAGAACTCCGGATCAATCAACCCCGCCGCCACAAAGGCATCCGTCAGGGTCGGCTTTTCTCCCCCCAGCCCGTAACACACCGGCCCGGGAAACGATCCCATACTCTCCGGCCCCAGTCGGATCTCATCGCCCTCCACCGAAACCACGCTGCCCCCGCCCAGCGCGATCGATCGCAGATAGGGCAAACTCGTCCGCACCGGAATGCCAAACAGATCGCTCTCCTGCGAATACGACCGGCTCCCCATTCTGAATCACGCCCACCTTGGCGGTCGTCCCGCCCACGTCGAGCGCAATCACATGTTGCACACCGTAGACCTTGGCAAGATAGCTGGTTCCGTAAATCCCCAGAATCGGCCCCGACTCCATGGTGTCGATGGCGCGGGTCTTCGAAACACCGGCCACGCCCCCATTAATGTGGCTCACCAGAAATGCCCGCAGATATCCCTGCGAATAGCGCAACTCATCCTCGGCCTTAAACAAAGTCGCAGCCAGTGCGCTGTGGGTGTAGGCATTGATCAGCGCGTAATAGGTCCGCGTCATGTCGTCGGTGTTCTTGCAGATATCGCTTCCCGCCAGCACTGGCACCGATCCCAGAAAGTGATCGGGATACTGTTCTTCGATCACGCGCTTGATGCGCAGTTCCTGTTCCGGATTCTGCAGCGCGCCCTTCAGGCTGATACAGATTCGCCGCACCCCGTTCTCCAGCAGCGATCGCACCGCACCCAGAATTTCCGCTCCCCCCGCGCTCTCCATTCCCGTGACATTGCATTCGCTCACCACTTTGTTCAACACCGGGCTGACTTTCTGGCTTCCATACAAATCTTTTTCGTGGCCCTTGGTCACCATCAACCCGATCTTCGGGCCCCGCCCTTCGGCCAGCACGTTGGACGTAATGGTCGTCGACCAGCGCAACAGTTCCACCTGCTCCAGAAAGCTGGTCAGATCGGCGAAACCAAGCTGTGTGGCCCCCTGCGTGAGACAGTCGAACAGACACACCGTTAAATCATGCGCCGTCGTATCCACCTTCGCGCACACCAGCCGGCTGCCGTCACTGAAAATGCCATCGGTCAGCGTGCCGCCTACATCAATGTCAATGCTGTACACGCGCACCCCTGTGTTCTCTTACCGTCGTGAGAAACTCCGCGCAACTCAAAGTCCAGCCCAAACACAACTCCACGTTCTGAATGGTGGCCTCCTGCAGCGCCGGGGGTCCGGCCTGCATGGTCGCCTCGCGCAACAACACCGGCCAGTAATCCAGAAAGAATCCATCGCGCAAAGTCGATTCCACACAAACGTTCGTTGCAATTCCCGCGAAAAACAATGTACGAATGCCCCGCGTGCGCAACATACCATCCAGGGTTGTCCCGCAGAACCCGCTGTAGCGTGTCTTCGCCACCACCCAATCAACGGCTTCGGGCTTCAACTCCTCCACGATCTCCGCATCCCAGTTGCCCGCGGTCAGCACTTTACCCTTCAACTCGGGCCGCTTCCGCATCAAGATCAGAGCCAGTTCCTTATGCCAATTGGGAGACTCCGGCCCGCCGCTGTTCGCCAGTTGTGGGTCATACTCCATCTTCACGTGCACCACTTGCACTCCGGCCTCGCGCGCCGCCGGAAGTATTTCCTGGAGGATCGCAATCACCTTGCGGGCCCCGCTAATGTCCATCCCCGACAATTCGAACATCCCACCCTGGGAGGCAAACGCATTCTGCATATCGATTACAATCAGCGCCGCCCGCGCCAGATCAACCTCTATCGCCTGCGGCTGTGTAGAAAAAAGCGTCATCTGGCAACCCAATGTTTCTGTTTCTTTGCCACCTTCACGGCCTTTCTTAGCAACCTTTGCGGCAAAAAGCTTTTGTTTGGCCCTGGTTTTCAATCAACCATCAAAAATCAAGAATCAAAAATTCCTTCTCACCAACTGCCCCTTCATCTCATACCGGGGTAACGTCCCAGCCGCCACCAGTTCCACCGCGGCCGGAATACTCAACACCGCCTTCAGCTTCTGCTCAATCTCGCGCTTCAACCCGTCACGCTCCATGACACACTCTGCCACCACTTTGAGCGGAGGCGTCACCTTCGGGCCCGGCTGCTCCAGCACGATCTGGATCTCCCCCGTCGTCTCCGGACCGAAACTGGCCACCACATCCTTCACCGCCGAGGGAAACACGTTCACCCCCAGTACGATCAGCATGTCGTCGGTCCGCCCCACGCAGCGCAGCTTGAATCCCGTGCGCCCGCACTTGCAGGAGGTGTCGAGCACGATTACGCGGTCGCGGGTGCGGAAGCGCAGCAGCGGAACGCACTCCCGCTCCAGGCTGGTGTACACCAGTTCCCCGCTCACCCCTTTCTCGATGGGCAAAGTCTCTCCGCTCTCCGCGTCAACCATCTCCACCAGCACGTAATCCGCCCCGTTCAAATGCATCCCCGACTGCTCGCCGCATTCGCTGAAAATGATGGGCGCCATATCGGCATTGCCCAAGCCCTCGGTGACCCGCGCACCCCAGTCTTGCTCGAGCTTCGCCCGCACCGCGGCAATGCCCGCGCCCGGCTCAGCCCCGCAAAACAGTTTCTTCAGGCCCAGATCTCGCGGATCGAGCCCCGCCTCGCGCCGTACCCACTCCGCAAAATACGCCGCATACGACGGAGTGCAGTGCATGGCATTCGCCCGCAGCATCTGAATCGCACCCAGCGCTTTCTCCGACGCCCCCGTCCCGATGGGCACGAACATCGCACCCACCGATTCAATGGCGTCTTTGGAAGCAAGCCCGGCGACAAACATGGTGAGCCCGGCCGCATGAATCACGATGTCCGGCTTCCGCAGTCCCTGCGTGTAAAACGATCGCGCCGTCAGCCGCGTCCATACCTTGGCATCGCGCCGGGTAATCCCCACAAAGCTCGGTGTGCCGGTCGTGCCCGTCGAACTGTGTACCCGGATCACGTCTTCGAGATCGGCTGCGATGTGCCGGCCGAGTGGCGGCGAAGCGGCCTGGCTTTCGCGCAATTCTTCCTTGCTGGTAAACGGAAACCGCGCCAGATCCGCCAGGCGCCGGAAATCTTTTCTCTTCCTTCCCGCCGCTCGAAACTTGTCCTGATAGAAAAGCGACCGGGCGAACAAGTAGTCCAACTGCTTGCCCAGTTTCGTTTCCTGCAACCGCCGGATCTCTCCCCGGCCAGCCGTCTCAATCTTCCGGTCCAGATACGCCCCGCCAGCCATCGCTGTCCTTGGTGTCCGTGTGGTGTCCTTCGTGTCCCATCCGTGTCCTTGGTGGTTAAGGTTTTTCTGTTCGCTCTCGGTACTCGGTACCAGGTACTGGGTACTGTCCCTACCGAACGTACGTTATAATCTGCGCGCCATATTCTCCACAGGCCGCGCACCCTGTCAAGGCAAATACAAAAACCAGGTCGCCCCATGCTCGGCACCATGATGCATTACCCGCTCACGCTTGTGCACATTCTCGAGCGCGCCGGAACACTGTTTCCCGGCGTCGAGGTTCTCTCCCGCCTGCCCGACCGTTCCCAGCACCGCTCCACCTATGGCGAGGTCTACCACCGCGCCCGCGCTCTCGCCGAAGCCCTCCAGAAAGCCGGCCTGCAGCCCGGAGACCGCGTCGCCACCCTCATGTGGAACCACTACGCCCACCTCGAAGCCTATCTCGGCATCCCCGCGGCGGGAGCGGTGGTCCACACCATGAATCTCCGCCTCTCCCCGCCTGACCTCGCCTACATCGCCAATCACGCCGGCAGCCGCTTCCTCATCGTCGACGACATCCTGCTGCCGCTCTACGACAAGTTCAAATCCGCAACCAGGTTCGAACGCGTCATCGTTGTGCCGTTAACCGGCGAGCCGGTAGATCCGCAATACGCCAGCTACGAAGACTTCCTCGCCACCGCCACCGGCAACTTCGAATATCCAACGCTCGATGAAAACCAGGGATGCTCTCTCTGCTATACCTCCGGCACTACGGGAGTTCCCAAGGGCGTGCTCTACACCCATCGTTCGGTCTTCCTGCACACCTTCCTGCTCACCACCGCCGATAATTTCGCCATCAGTCACGCCGACGTCGTCGTGCCCGTGGTTTCTATGTTTCACGTGAACGGCTGGGGACTTCCCTACGCCGCCAGCCTGGTGGGGTGCAAACTGGTGTTTCCCGGACCCTATCTCGACGCCGAAAGCCTGCTCGATCTCTATCAGCAGCATGCCGTGAACGTCAGCGCCGGTGTGCCCACCATCTGGTTCAACGTGGTCGAGGCCCTGGAAACATATCCCGGCCGCTGGAAGTTCCCGCCCATGCGCATTTTGATCGGAGGCGCCGCTCCTCCCGAATCTCTTATCGCCAAGCTCGACCACTACGGCATGAAAGTAATTCAAGGCTGGGGACTTACCGAGAGCAGCCCGCAAGCCACCACCAATCAACTGCGGGCTCACATGCACGCCTGGCCCGACGAAAAGCAATATCAGGTCAAAGCCAAAGCTGGACTTCCAGTTCCGCTGGTGGACGTGCGCGTCGTCAACCAAGCGGGAGAAGTCCCGCATGACGGCGACACCATGGGAGAAGTGCAGTTGCGCGGCCCCTGGGTCGCCGCCAGCTACTTCAACCTTCCCGAAGAACGGGATAAGTGGACCGCCGACGGCTGGTTTCGTACCGGAGACGTCGCCACCCTTGACCGCGAAGGCTATCTCAAGATCGCCGACCGCACCAAAGATCTGATCAAGTCGGGCGGCGAGTGGATCAGTTCGGTGGATTTGGAAAACGCCTTGGTGGCGCATCCCGATCTGCGCGAAGCCGCCGTGATTGCCGTGCCCCATCCCAAGTGGCAGGAACGGCCCTTGGCCATAGTGGTACCGCGAGCAGGCGGGCATGTCACCAGCGAGCAATTGCGCGAATTTCTCTCGCCCCAGTTTGCCAAGTGGCAGTTGCCGGATGCTTTTGTCTTCGTCGATGAACTGCCGCATACTTCGACCGGCAAGCTGTTGAAAAAAGAGCTGCGGCAGCGCTACCACGACTGGAAATGGGAGCGCTGACGCATCTCCGGAGACACAACCTGAGCACGTTCCTGCTGGTTCAGGCCTGGTGGTGCGATATTCGACCAGATCCCAGACGCTGAGATCCGCCTCTGCCAGATGTATAGCTTTTAGACAACTTTCTCGCAGGACGCGATAGGACGGCCCGCGGTGGGCGCCAGCAATCAATTTCACCTCTCCCGCCCTAGCGATCGCTCTACGGGGCTCCTGAGGCGGTTTAAATGGCATTCCACGCACTGGGTGGACTGTCATTTTCCTCTCCCGCATGCTCGGAACCGATAATCAACAACTTAGCTCAGGGTGAACCAAGACAGGGCAAGGCGTGTGGACGCACAGATGGGAGCGGCGGGACGGACCCGAGGATCCATCCCTCCGCCGTAAAGTTGGCAAATCCCCGCTAGAACGAGAACTTCGCCGCGAACTGCAATTGCCGCGGGTTCAGCACCGTCCGGGGACCTCCGAAAAGCGAATTCGGAACCGGGGGACCCGCCAGCGGACATCCGCTGACCTGTCCATTCTGGATGGCGGTGGTGACTCCATCTCCAAAGTGCTGCGGAACCACGCCGCCGCAGAAGTTGTAGGTGCCGTAGACCGATGTGACTTCATCCACGTTCGCGCGGTTGAACAAGTTGAAGGCGTCCATCGAGAGATCCAGGCGGAGCCGTTCGGTGACGTGGAAGTAACGCGACAAGCGGAAATCAACCGAACGCAGGTTGTCTCCCTCGTAGGTGTTGCGTGGCGAAAAGCCAACCCGGTCGGTTACCGGGTTAGTGTCGTTGTTGGCATCGAAGCCGACAAACAAAGTGAACGGCCGCGGCGACTGCACGGTCACGATGCCGCTGAATTCGAAATTCCGCGCGAACGAGTTCGCCGGACCGTCGGCGGTGAAGTTGGCGATGAAACGGTGGCGCACATCCTGGTTCGAGAGTGCGCGTTCCGCCGGACGGTTGTAGAGATCCTGCGGCGTGCTGACGAAGGTGGTGAAAGTGCCATCGTCCAGAGTCTTCGAGAAAGTGTAATTCGCCTGGAAGCGAATCAGCTTTCCATACCGCTCGGCGGCCTGCAGCGTCAGCCCATGGTAGACGGAGTTGCCGCTGTTGTCGGTGAAGTACAGCAGGCCGGAGTTGGTGTAGAGCGGCCCGCTGAAGTAAGCCTTGCCCGGCGCGAAGCCCGGAGGCGGCGCGCCTCCCGGGGCGCAGACGGCGACGCCGGGGTTGTTCACGCCCTGTGTCGGACAGACATTCAGGTTCTCGGCGCGCACCTGGTGATGCGCGGCGGCGAACAGGTAGCCGGCGCTGACCGTCAGTCCCCGAGAAATTTCCTGATCGATTTCCAGGCTGGCCTGTTCCGAGTATGGAATCGGGCTGCGATGATCGACCAGTCCGGCCCCCGCGGTCACCAGCGAACCTTGCGGTCCGGTGATGAATTGCGGCGGCACCTGCCCGGTGCGCAGCAGATTGTAGGCGTCGATCGACGGTTGCTGCTGCAGTTGCTGGCAGATGGGCGCACCGGGACAGATGGGGGAGGGCAGGCCGATCGCGGGCTCCTGGTTCAGCACCCAGGTGGCGGAATCGGCTCCCTTGCGCACCCCGGGGATGGTCACTCCCGGAATGATCACCGGCCGCTGCGGCTGGGTGATGAACAGGAACGACAGGTTGTAACGGTCATCGAAGATGCCAAAGCCGGAGCGAATCACGGTCTTGGGCGTGGGCGAGTAGGCGAGGCCGACGCGCGGTTGTATCCCGTTGTAGTGAGGATCGATCTGCTTCGAGAGCCCGGTCTCGAAGTCGTACCGCAAGCCGTAGTTCAGGGTCAGCTTGGGGGTGGCCCGCCACTGGTCCTGGAAGAACCAGCCGAAGTAGCTGTGATTCAGAGTCTCGGAGAAGTTGGCGGTCTGCGAGGGCAGGTAGGCGAACGGCCAATTCGGAGTGTTGGGAACGATGGGGGGAATAGGCAGGCCAGTGGAGGGGATCGGCCCGCTTCCCACCGGCGCGCCCCAGAAGATAATCGGGATGCCGTTCTCAAACGGGGTCAGCGGATTCAGGTCAAGCGGGCACGGACCTTCCGTCGGAAAGGCGATGGGATTGGGATTGGCTACGCCGTTATCCTGTTGATACACGAAATTCGAGAAGTCGGCCAGGCAGTTGAGCCCGGGCAGCACGATGCGCATGGGCGTGAAACCCGGCCAGGTCACATAGTTGCGGATGTAATTGCTGTCGAACCCGAACTTGGTGGAGTGATTGCCCTTGATCCACGCCACCGAATCAGAAAGCTGCAAACGGTTTTCGTAGATGTTGTCGAGCACCCCGAAGTTGTGCCCGAAGAGCAGGGTGTTGGGGATGTCGAGGTTGGGCTGGCCGGTGGTTCCGGGGAAGCTGTAGTGACGGCGCCCGAACTGCGCCAGCACCGTGTTCACCAGGTTGGGTTTGAGCACCGAGTTGACCGAGCCGACCATAGACTGGTCGCGAACAAACACGTCGTGTCCGCTGCTGGGCGCACCAATACCGCCGCCATCCAGCGTGCTGCCGACCAGTTGATTCAGGTCGCGGCCGTCTTCGATGTTGTAACGCACGGACAACTGGTTGGCGGGATTGAAACTGTGGTCCACTTTCACAATGCCATAGTCGTTGTCCTTGGTCTTCAGCAGATCCAGGCTTTCCGGTTGGATTCCCAGAATCGACTTGGCCGCGTTGATCTCCGCCAGATTGGCGGTCAGAACCGAAGGAAACGTAGGCGATTCTCCCCGGCGCTGGCCTTCATAGTTCATGAAAAAGAACGTCTTGTCTTTGACGATGGGGCCGCCGAGAGCGCCGCCGAACTGGTTTTGACGAAGAACATAGGGGGAAGGGGAAGGTTGCAAGAGCGAGCGGGCGTCGGTGGCGTTGTTCTGCAGGTATTCGTACACCGAACCATGCAACTGGTTGGTTCCGGACTTGGTTACGATGTTGACGATGCCGCCCATGGCGCGCCCGTATTCGGCGCCGAAGCTGTTGTTAACCACGCGAAACTCGTTTACCGCTTCCTGCGGAGGCGTGGAGCGCTGCGATCCGGTGGCGGTGTTGATGTTGTCGGCGCCGTCAACCGTCACTTCGTTGCTCAAGTCGCGCATGCCCGCGAAAGAAACCCGCGTGACTTCAAACTCGGTGATGGTGGACTGCAGGCTGGTGCGCCCGGTAGCCACGCCGGGAGTCAGCAACGCGAAGTCGGTGAACTGGCGGCCGCTGATGGGGAGCGAATCGATCTGTTTGCTGTCAATGACCTGGCTGATTTCGGTGCGCGTGGTCTCCACCGGCGGAACCTCGGTGTTCACCGTGACCGTTTCCACGCCCGAGGCGACCTTGAGACTGACGTTCACGTTGGCGGTTTGGCCGACACTCAGCTGGATTCCGGTCTGCGTGGACTTGGCGAATCCGGTGTAGGTGGTGGTCAGCTCGTAGGCCCCGGGGGGCAGGCTGGGAAGAAAGTAATACCCGTCGGCATTGGACTGGGCGGAGTAGGTGCGGTTGGTGTTGGTCTCACGCGCCGTGACGGTGGCTCCAACCACGACCCGCCCGCTGGCATCGAGGACGGTGCCGTTGAGCTGGGCGTAGCTGATGGTGGCCTGGGCGAAGAGCTGAGGAACCAGCAACAGGAGAACGAGTGTCACGACAGCCAGGGAACACCGACGGGATCTCATAGGGTTTCTCTTTCAGATCGAACGTACGTTCGAAACTTATGGCACATGCCGCTATGGACTTCGTTTCTGAGACCGAACCATGGACCTGGAATTCTGCAGGGCCGGACTTCCGGCGTTCGACGGGAGTTCCGCGATCTCGCGAAGAAACTTCCGGGCAGGCCTAAACCCGATATACGGATTGGCTCCCGGACCGGGAAAACCCACGATGTCATAACCAGTGCACCTCCCACCGGGGTCACTGTTGAATCGAACGTCCGTTCTTACGGATACATCTGAGGGGGAGTATTTTGCACAAGCCGGAGACGGTGTCAAGCAAAATCAAACCGCCTCGCGCGCGGGCGTGCGATTACCGACCGATTTCCCCCACACTTCGTGAGCCGTTTCCGCCACCAGCCGCAGTTTCATTTCCTGATCCTGCGGGGTCAGGCGATTTCCCTCCAGGGTGGAGGCAAAGCCGCACTGCGGGCTCAAGCCCAGACGTTCCGGAGAAATGAACTGCGATGCGGCAGCGATGCGGTATTTCAACTCGTCCTTGCTTTCGAGCGCGGCTTTCTTGGAGCTGACCAGTCCCAGCACCACGCCGCGATCTTCCGGCACCTGGGCCAGCGGTTCAAAGCCGCCAGAGCGCTCGTCGTCATACTCCAGCAGGAACGTTTGAAACTTAGTATTGCGAAAAACCCTGGTGATAGGGCCGTAGTCGCCGGCGGCATAGAACTTGCTCTGGTTATTGCCACGGCAGAGATGCAAACCAAAGCTGATGCCGGGATGGTGGCCGATCACGGCGTTATCCATCTCGATGGAGATGTCAAGCAGGCGATCAGGATCGTTTCCCCGCTGGCGATATCCTTCGCGCAATTGGGGATCGAGCAGCGCGGTGTATTGCGGCGAGTCGATCTGGATGTAGGTGCAACCGAGGCGAATCAGTTCGTCCACTTCTTCGCGCAGAATATCCACCAGATCAGCGAGATACGCTTGCACGTTGGGATAAGCCCCACTCGACTTGTTGGCGTCGTAGTAGGCGGCGGCCTGCTGGGCGCTGATCAGCGTGGTCTTGGCGGTGCGATCGGTACGGGCGCGCAAATAAGTAAACTCTTCAGCGCACATGTGGCGTCTGCGGCGGAGGCGCGAAACTACGACCGGCCGCTGCAACACCAGTTCCTCTCCCTTTTCGTCACGAAACGGGATGGCCCATCCCCCGAGTTTGTCGAAGCCGTCGACGGCGTCGATCAAGTGGCCGTAGAAGGCGTAGCGGCGCATTTCTCCATCGCTGACCACCTCAAGACCGGCCCGCTCCTGCAGCGCGACGGCCTCATCCACCGCGCGATCTTCGATTTGCTTGAACTCCCGGTCGGTGAGTTTTCCGGCAGCGTAGTGCTCGCGGGCTTCTTTCAAATAGGGCGGGCGCAGCAGACTTCCAACTACATCGCTTCGATACAAGGGAGCCTCCCGGAACGGCGGATGCCGTCTGGTGTAGGTAACGGATGTACTATACGACTGCTGTCAAGTTGAGGCTCGCGGTTTGACAACCGCCGTGCGAACTGTAGTAAGCTCACGGCCTTCATTTCACTGAGCGCAAGTTCTCGCGGCCGCACAGGCTGGAGGTGTCGTGACTTCCCGGATCAAGACCACCGTGGTGGGAAGCTATCCCGTGCCGTCGTGGCTGGTCGGCAATACTTCGCGTCCCATGCTGCGCGACGCGGTGATGGCCGTGCTGAAGACGCAGGAACTGGCCGGCCTGGACCTGATCACCGACGGCGAGCTGATGCGCTTCGATCCCAGCCACCCGGAAACCAACGGCATGGTGGATTATTTCGTATCGCAGATGGACGGGATTCGAAAACATTTCCTGCTCTCGGATGCAGACCGTTTTCGCGCCGACCGGGCTTCGGGATACCGGCTGCTGACGCCGGGAGTGGTGACCGGACCGATCCGCGAAGGCACGTTGAACCTGCCGCGCGACCATGAATTCGTGAGTCCCCTGACCCGGACTCCGCTGAAGTTCACCTGCACCGGTCCGCACATGTTGTCACGCATCATGACTAACTGTTTCTACAAAGACATGGGCGCGCTGGCCATGGACATTGCCGCAGTGCTGCGGCGGCAACTGGAACTGGTGGAAGCCGACACGGTACAGATCGACGAGGCCTGCATTGCGGGATACCCGCAAGATGCTGCCTGGGCGGCCGAGGCTCTCAATCACGTGCTGGACGGGATTCTGAATGAGCGCGCGGTGCACATCTGCTTTGGCAACTACGGTGGACAGCCCATCCTGCGCGGCTTCTGGCGCGACCTGATTCCCTATCTCAATAGCTTGCGCGCGGATCACCTGGTGCTGGAGTTTGCCCGGCGCGGTTACGACGAACTGGATGTATTCGCCGATCTCGATCCGAAAATCGGGCTGGGCATCGGAGTCATCGACATCAAGGACAACGAAGTCGAGAGCCCGGAACTGGTGGCTTCGCGCATTGAGCACATTGTGAAGACCCTGGGGCAGGAGCGCTTGCGGTATATCCATCCGGACTGCGGCTTCTGGATGCTGCAGCGCAGTGTTGTGGATCGCAAGATGCGCGCTCTGGTGGAGGGCAGGGATCTGTTCGAAGGACGAGGCTAGAAAGAATTCTTCATGGTCGCGGCATCGGAACCGGAGAAGTCAGCAGTTCGCGCGGTGCTGTTCCATCACCTGGCCGGCATGGTGGTGGCGCCGACCTTCAAGGCGCTGTGGGACCGCCGCGTGTTCGACCTGTTCGAGCCTCCTGCGGAGTGGGTAGAACTGGACCGCATTGTGGAACGCACGCGGGGTAATCGCGGCTACTTGCGCGTCGCCATGCGGTTATTGGCCTCATGCGGGTGGGTGAAGCAACAGAGCGAGGATGAACTTTTCCTGCGCTATGCCTTGACGGCGGAAGGCAGAGCGGCCTTGGCCCTGGCTCCCTTGCTGTATGCCGAAGCGCTTCCCTTCATCACCAAGGCCATTTTCCTGGAAGATTTTTTGTTGGGAGACTCGGACCGGCCGGTGCTGCCTTCCTTGCAGGAGTTGACGCGCCGATCGAAGGAACATTGGGGGCTGGGCGCGCAGCAAGAGGCGGTGGCCGAGAGAGTCAGCGAGCAGATCCGCGGCCATCTGGATGGGCTGCTGGTGGGACCCGCGATGGTGGTGCTGGCGCGGAATGGAATTCTGGCGCAACTGGAGCAGGGTCCAGTGGAGAGCAGCGCCCTGGCGGCGAATCGCGCCAGCCTGCAATGCATTCTGGAACTGCTGGCGGTGCAAGGCTGGGTAAGGCAAGAGAAAAACCGCGTGGCTTTGACGGCCTGCGGTCGCTACGCAGCCCAGATCGCGACGGCGTACGGGGTCACGGTTTCCTATCTGCCGCTGTTCGACAACATCAGCATTTTGCTGTTCGGGAATGCACGCATGCCGCGCGTGGACGAGACGGGAGTGGAAATGCTGGTGGACCGCGCCATGAATGTGTGGGGGAGCGGCGGGGCGCACCAGAACTACTTCAGGCGCGTGGACGAGATCATGGTCGAGATTTTCAACCGTCCCCTGGAACGACAGCCACGGGGCATTTGCGACATGGGCTGCGGCGATGGCTCGTTCCTGCAGCACCTGTACGAAGTGGTGAAGAATCGCACGGCGCGGGGAGCGGTGCTGGAGAAATACCCGCTGGTGATTGTGGGAGCGGATTTCAACAAAGTGGCGAGGCGGGTGGCGAAGCAGACGCTGCGGCGGGCAGGGATTCCCCAGTATCACGTCATTGACGGTGACATCAACCGTCCGGCGCAACTGGCGGGAACACTGGAGGGGTTCGGGCTCGACATTCACGAGTTGCTGCACGTGAGATCCTTCCTCGACCACAACCGTCCTTACCTGCCGCCCGCGGACTATACGCGCGGAACGCGGCGGAGCCGGTCTTCAGGCTCATTTGCGCATCTGGGGGAAGAAATTCCGTGCGACGTGCTGGAGGAGAACCTGGTGCGGCATCTGCGGCGCTGGGCGCCTTACGTGGGGCGCTTTGGTTTGCTGGTGCTGGAACTGCATACCCTGCCTCCGGAACTCACGGCGGCAAATCTGGAGAAGACTCCGGCTGTCGCCTATGACGGAACCCACGGCTTCTCGGATCAGTACCTGGTGGAGCTGCCGATTTTTCTGGATTGCGCTCGCGAAGCCGGCTTGTGTGCCGACCAGCGCTACCAGTGCCGCTTTCCACTCGTCCGAGTTGGCAACCGTAAGCATCAATTTTTTCACCACGGCGGTGACGCCAGCGTAAGGACGGTTCCTGTTTCTACAAAACTACTGCGATGCGGTGGCGTGGGATCACGAAATCAAGCGAACGCCTTTGGCGCGCACGATCATTTGATCTGCAAATATCACGGGCTGACGAAAGTGCCGTCCGCGAAAGCCTCTCCCGGCACTCACCGGCCGGGCTGGCGTCTGCCGCCGCTACGGTTGTTGGCTCTGTCTTTGCGTCTGGTGGGCACGGAAGATGACGTAGGAGCGAATGGCGGCGGCATCGTCGCGCGAGAGTTCTGAAGCGAACGAGACCATGCCGTTGGATTTCAGCATGCCTCCCAGGACGATGTAGAACCACTGCTCGCCGGCGAGCGTGCCGGAATAGCGCAAATCAGGCAGCACCCCACCACTCACGGCAGCATCTCCGTGACAGGCGCCGCAATAGCGTTGGAACAGTTGCTCGCCGCGATGAATTTCGGCGGCCGGGGCGGTCGCTGGTGGTGGGTGCAGGACCGGTTCTTCCATCTCCGCAGCCGGCGGCAGGCTCGCCTTGCCCCCCAGTTTGAAGACCAGCATGCGGCTGATGTTTCTGACTCGGCCCGACTTCAGGGAAACCTCTCCGGTCGCCAGCGGAAAAACTCCGCCCCAGCCGGCGAGCACCGCGACGTATTGTTCTCCGTTCACGGTGTACGAGACGGGTCCTGCCATCACGCCGGTTTGAGCGTCGAACCACCAGAGCTTCACTCCGTTGTCGGCGCGGTAGGCTTCAAAGTGGCCATCGGCCGTGCCCGCGAAGACCAGGTTCCCAGCGGTCGAGAGCACGCCTCCGTTCCACGGACCAGTACGGTCGATCGTCCAGGCACGCTTCTGTTGTATGGGATCCCAGGCGACCAGGCTTCCCTTCACCGTGCTGAGGATGGCTTGCTTGATTTTCGGATCTTGCGGCATGCCGGCGGCGACCACATCGACCCCGTAATTGGCAGCGAGCTTTTTCTGCTGAAAGTGTTCGTCAGTTTTGTACTTGAAGCCGGTATCGTTGACGGGAATATAGACCAGGCCCGTCAGCGGACTGTAGGACATCGGTTGCCAACTATGAGCGCCCAGCGGACCGGGCACGATGGGAGCGGGATCGCTGCCGGGATAGCGGGCAATGGGAGTTTCCAGGGGACGGCCGGTTTTCAAGTCGACGCCACTGGCCCAATTCACGAAGGTGTAAGGCTGGGCGGAAATCAACCCTCCGGTGGCACGGTCGATGACATAGAAGAATCCATTCTTGGGAGCGTGCAGCAGGACCTTGCGTACCGAGCCGCCGCTGGAAATGTCGGCGAGGATGATCTGCTGGCTGGCGGTGTAGTCCCACATCTCGCCGGGCGTTTCCTGGTAGTGCCAGACGTACTCGCCGGTATCGGGCTTGAGCGCGACAATCGAGGAGAGAAACAGATTATCGCCGCCACCGGGGCTGCGAATGCGGCGATTCCATGGCGAGCCGTTGCCGACGCCGAGGTAGAGCAGATCGAGTTCAGGATCGTAGACGATGGCATCCCAGACGGTGCCGCCTCCGCCGAACTTCCACCATTCTCCCGTCCAGGTCCTGGCGGCGTTTTCGAGGATCGGACTCTCGAAGGGCTTTGAAGGATCTCCGGGGACGGTGTAGAAGCGCCACGCCATATTGCCGGTATCTGCGTCGTAAGCCGAGACGTAGCCACGCACCCCCATCTCGGCGCCGCCGTTTCCGATGATGACCTTGCCTTTTACCACTCGCGGAGCGCCGGTGATGCTGTAGCGGAAGTGGGGATCGATGGTCAGCTTTTCCCACACCGGCTTTCCGCTGACGGCGTCGAGCGCGACCAGGCGTCCGTCGAGCGTGCCCAGAAACAATTTTCCCTTCCAGGCGGCGACTCCGCGATTGACCACGTCACAGCAGGCGTTGATCGCCCATTCGGGATTGACTTTGGGGTCGTAGGTCCACAGCACAGAACCGCTGGCGGCGTTCAGGGCGACCACTTTGCTCCACGCGGTGGTGAAATACATGACACCGTCGATGACCAGCGGAGTCGCTTCCTGTCCGCGATGGGTATCGAGGTTGTAGTACCAGGCGAGGCCGAGTTGGCCGGCGTTCTTATCGTCGATCTGGTGGAGCGGGCTGAAGCGCTGTTCGCTGTAGGTGCGTCCGTGGGTCAGCCAGTTTCCGGGATCGCGGTCGGCGTTGATGATGCGGGTGGCGTCTACGGCGGCAGCTTGGGCTTTTTGTGAAACCCGAGGCGAACCGGTTCGCGAGCAGCCGGTGACCAGTAGCAGGGTCACGACAAGAGTCGGTAGAGACGCACCGCGTTCCATGGGTCGCCCGGAAGCGGCCAGAGTCTATCACCGGAAGCCGCTCAAAGCAGGAGGGCACTCCGGGGTGACCTAGTCCCCGGCGAGGATACCTTATATATAAGGAGGAGCGAGGCCGGGACGGTGGAGGCCCTGGCACGGAGCGCACATCAAGGACGAAAGACACTTAAAATCAGCAGGTTGGGGAGCATAGCTGTGATATCGGTTGAAGGCCTTTTTCGGTGCCGGCTCTACTCTGTCGCGGCTCTGCGGCCAGGCCTCCATCGATTTCTTTTGCCTTAGACAAACAGCTTCTGGTTGATGGGAATGCCGTTCTGCTTGCAATAACTGGTGTAGTGGTCGATGAACCAGAACACGTCGAGGGTCTCGAGCAGATTGTCATTGTCGTCCACGAAGTCGAGCGACCCGTTGAGGACGAAGACCGTCTTCATGCCATTGGGATCATCGGACACCAGGGTGTGAACCGCGCCGGGACTCTCCTGCACATAGCTGCCCGGACGCGCCACCCAGTCATACTCGAGATAGCGCCAGCTGCCTTCGAGCGTGCAGGCGAAAATGCGTCCGCGGTGACGATGCCGTCCCAGCACTCCACCCTTCTTGACCCAAAGAATGTTGCTGTAGAGATTATTTCTCACGTCGAACGCCAGATGACGGATGTAGACATTCTCTTTAAACGGCACCCAGGGGGATTCGTCTTCCCCGGCGCCGATGTGGATGTCGGGAAATGCATACTCGCGAACCACGGCGTCAAGGTTGCCTCGGGCTTCAAGATTGCTTTTGGCTTCGGTAATCGACATAGATCCTCCGGCTCACGTTTGCGAACGAACGTACGGTCTAAATAGCGGCAAGCAGCGGGACATTATCACAGTCCCGACCGGATGTGCTACAGCTTCCGCGGCGGGTCGATTGCGATGTGAATTCAACCGCTTTCCATTGAAGTGATATAAACTTCCGCATCTGGCGAGGTGGGTCTCGCCACCCGGAGCGGGAATGGT
Organism: Terriglobia bacterium; assembly: GCA_963840615.1. Classification (GTDB taxonomy): domain Bacteria; phylum Acidobacteriota; class Terriglobia; order Terriglobales; family Acidobacteriaceae; genus DATFTE01. The sequence goes on along the minus strand of CAWJAA010000027.1, from coordinate 65,645 downwards.
GAGCACGGTACGGGAAGTTACGTATGAATTGTTGCGCGACCTGGGGATGACCGTGGTCTTCGGGAATCCCGGCTCAACCGAACTTCCCTTCCTGCGCGACATGCCTGGCGACTTCAAATATGTCCTCGGTTTGCACGAGCGGGCAGCGGCGGGCATGGCGCTGGGATACGCAATGGCAAGGGGAAACGCCGCGTTCGTAAACCTGCACTCGATCGCCAGCGCCGGCAATGGACTGTCGGCCATCGCCGACGCCTGGTGCGGTCATGTGCCGCTGGTCATTACCACCGGACAGCAGGATCGCCGCCACCTCATGGCAGAACCGTTTCTGGCGAGCCGCGCCGTGGAAGTGGTCAAACCCTATGTGAAGTGGGCCTACGAACCGCTGCGAGCTGAGGATGTGCCGGCGGCCATTGCGCGAGGCTACTACCTGGCCATGCAAGCCCCGATGGGACCCGTGTTCATATCCATTCCGATGGACGACTGGACTCACCAATGCCCTGGGGTGGAGGCTCGCGCCGTCAGCCGGCATGTGTTGCCGGATACCGAGGCGCTCGACGAAGTGGTTCGCGCACTCGATTCCAGTCGCAACCCGGCGCTGGTGGCCGGTGCCCAGATCGAAGAGGATCGGGGATGGCACGAAGTGGTTGCACTTGCCGAACATCTCAATGCCGATGTGTTTCAACCGCCGATTCCGCCGCGCTGGACTTTTCCGCGCAGCCACCCGTTATTTCGCGGAGGCCTGTTACCGGCGCAGCAACCGCTTGCCGACCAACTGGCAGGCTACGACATGGTGCTGGTTTTGGGAGCGCCCATTTTTCTCTACTACGCGTACGTGCCCGGAAATCCGGTTCGCCCGGGAACGAAGCTGTTTCAAATCACGAACTCACCCCACGATGCCGCGGCCGCACTGGCCGGCACCAGTATGGTCGGCAACCTCGCTACCGCCGCACAATACCTTCGCGCGCACGCCAAGGCGCGAAATCGGGGAAACGCCGTGCCGCGCACGAAACCGCCCGAGCCCGCACCCGAATCTCCCATCACGCCCGCCTACCTGTTCCGGGTTCTCAACCAGGTGATGCCGCGAAATGTGGTGATCGCGGAAGAATGTCCGTCATCGAAAGGCGACCTCGACCGCTATCTGATCCTGGATGAACCGGATTCGTTCTATTCGGTCCCCAACGGAGTGTTAGGCTTTGCCTTGCCGGCCGCCGTGGGGCTGCAGCTCGCACATTCCAACCGGCGAGTGGTCTGCCCCATCGGGGACGGCTCCATCCAATACTCGATTCAAGCGCTGTGGACCGCAGTCCAACACAACGCGCCGGTGGTGGTCATCGTTTTGCGTAATGCCGATTATTCGGCGTTGAAGGGCTTCTGTGACTTTACCCAGGTGGGTCGAAATGTTTCCGGCATGGATATCCCCGGCATCGACATGGTGAAGATCGCACAGGGTTACGGCATGACCGCGCAAGAGGTGGACCGGCCCGAGGATCTGGAGCCGGTTCTCAGAGACGCGTTTGCCAGCCGCGAACCCCGCCTGATCAGCGTCAACGTTGCCAAGGGCGGACAAACCTGCATGGGCATGGACCAGTCGGTCCAGCCGCCCAACTATCGCTGAGAATTCCTGCTGCTAGTGTGGCGTCGCTGCTTCTGCTCCAACTCCGGTATTGGCACGGACCATGAATTCATCGAACTCGTCGGCCAAAAGGCGCTGTCGGAACTGAAGCCTTAGCCGGAGCGCCCACCCTGCTATTCGTCCACCACCGGGTTGCGCAGCGTACCCACGCCCTCGACACTGACTTCCACGACATTTCCGGCCACCACCGGTCCCACGCCCTTGGGCGTGCCGGTGGCAATCAAGTCTCCGGGCAGCAGCGTCATGAATTCGCAGATGTAACGAAGGATGACATCGAGCGGGAAAATGAAATCCCGGGTATTGCCCTGCTGGCGAATCTCCCCGTCCACGCGCGTTTCGACCGTGATTCCGGCCCAGGGATCAACTTCAGTCGTCACCAGAGGACCAACCGGGCAGAACGTATCGAAGCCCTTTCCCCGGGTCCATTGTCCGTCTTTCTTCTGTAAATCCCGCGCGGTGAAGTCGTTGACCGCAGTGTAGCCGAGGATATAGGGCCGCACGTCTTGGTCCGCACCCAGCTTGTGGCAGGAGCGGCTGATCACCACACCCAGTTCGCCTTCATAGTCAGTGCGCTCAGAGATCCGCGGGCGCACAATGTTCTCTCCGGGATTCAGCAGAGAAGAAGGAGGCTTCAGGAAAATCAACGGCTCCGGGGGGACTTCGTTGCCCAACTCCGCAGCGTGTTCGCGATAATTGCGGCCCACACACACAATCTTCGAAGGGCGGACCGGAGCCAGCACTTTTGCTTCCTCCCAGGCAACCGGCTCGATTCGCTTGCTGGGCACATCTTCAAGATTCTCGCCATGCTCGGGGGAAGTCATCAGCACCCGCGTGATTGCTTGTTTGCCCGCGTGCGATTCGACCAAGCCATAGCGAGCCTGGCCTTCAAATTGAAATCGGCAGTATTTCATGAGCTTCCAGCCGCCTGTCCTCATGCCCTCTGATGAAGTTTGCTCAGTACGAATTTCAAGATGCCCCAGCGCTGCGGCGCAGCGGAGCCTGGTCGAGCGTCATCTGGCGCCGCAAGATTCCCGGGACATCCCAGTCTAGCGGTTCAGCATGACTGCCGTCCTATCCCCTTCGGGGCAAGCGGCAAGCGCGCCACCGAATTGCGCCCGCGCAAAGCGCAATCGCGATGACCTTAGAATGCCATACTCTGGTTGGTGAAGGCGACAGGGATGGCCGCCGGCTCGCGGCGCCTACAGTTTCTTCCCAAACACTTCTTTCAAAAGTGCGGTGGTCTGGGCTGCGGGGTTTTTACGTATCTTCTTCTCTTCTTCCCCCAACATGTAGAACAGGCCATCCAGACTCTTGCCCACAACGTACTTGTCCAAATCGAAATTCTGGCTTCCTAAGAAAGCCCCAGTGGTGGCGTTCCGCATCACCTGGTTGTACTGCTGGATTACGCCCACCTTCTCCATCGATTTGTGGACGATGGGACTGAAGGCGGTGGTCAATTCGTCCGAACTCTGCTTCTTGAAGTACTCGGTTGCGGCGGTGTCGTTGCCCGATAGAATCTTGCGGGCGTCTTCAAAGCTCATCCTGGTAACGGCATTGATGAAGATTTGCCTGGCTTGGGGAGCGGCTTGTTCCGCGGCGCGGTTCATGCCCACCTCGAGCTCATCCATCTGCGATCCCATGCCCATTAAGCGCAGTCCTTTCCCCACCGTGCGCAGTTTCTCGGGCAGCAAGATCTTGATCGCCTCGTTCTTCAGAAAGCCGTCTGGCCTGCCGGTGGACGCGACCGCGCTCTTGGTGCTCACCGTCAAGGCCTCTTTTAATCCGGCCGTGATCTTGTCGTTGCTGAGCCCGCGATTGCCCAGATTTGCGGATTTCATGGCGTCCGCAGCCTTATTCCAAACCTGGTCCATCTGCGATTGTGCAAGACCGCCGACCGAAAGTATTCCCATTACCAGCGTGATACTCAAGATCCGCTTGCTCATCGCTCGCCTCCTCGGAATGCTGATCTTCCTTCGCTGCTTTCCATGGCGCTTGATTGCAGGCGCGCGACTCCCAGGTCCGCGCCGTTCTCTCCTTGTAAAGTTGCCGGCAATCCGCGCCGATCACTGCAGCTGGCGACCGCACCTTTATCTTTCGCGCTCTTGCCCCTCCCAACGGCCACTCCAGCGTTCGTTGCCCCAGTTGCCGGTACCCCAGCTACTGAACTGGGAACCGTCGACCGTGCTGCCTTCGCGATACTCGAACACGCGTTCCTTCCCATTCGGCCCGCGGGCGTAGATGCGGAGCACCTTGACGTGTCCTCGGTCGGGGTCCACGCCAAACGTGCTGTTGCCCATGCGGAAGGTGCGGTCCTGGCGCGCCACTTCCTTAAGACGCTGAGTGACGTCAACGTGTTTGTGCTTGGTGCCGTACTGGGCGCTCAGAATGACGTACTGGCCAGAATCTCCGCCGTAGCCACTGCTGCCGCCGCCTATCCCAATTGCCACTCCAGCCACCGCTGCCCCAGCCACCAGTGCTCCAGCTACTGAACTGGGAACCGTCGACCGTGCCGCCTTCGCGATACTCGAACATGCGTTCCTGCCCATTCGGACCGCGAGCATAAATGCGTAGCACCTTCACGTGTCCCGGGTCAGGATCGGTGCCGAACGTACTATTGCCCATGCGGAACACCCGATCCTGCCGGGCAAGTTCCTTCAGACGATCGGTGACATCGACGTGCCGGTTGGCGGTGCCGTACTGCGCGCTCAGAATGACGTACTGGCCAGAGTCTCCGCCGTAGCCACTCACTGCCGCCACCTTCCCAATTGCCACTCCAGCCACCGCTACCCCAGCCACCAGTGCTCCAGCTACTGAACTGGGAACCGTCGACCGTGCCGCCTTCGCGATACTCAAACATGCGTTCCTGCCCATTCGGTCCGCGAGCATAGATGCGCAGCACCTTCACGTGTCCCGGGTCGGGATCGGTGCCGAACGTACTATTGCCCATGCGGAACACCCGGTCCTGGCGCGCCACTTCCTTCAGACGGTTGGTGACATCCACGTGTCGGTTGGCGGTGCCGTACTGCGCACTCAGAATGACGTACTGGCCAGAATCTCCGCCGTAGCCACCACCGCCGCCACCTTCCCAATCGCCACTCCAGCCACCGCTGCCCCAGCCGCCGCTGCTCCAGCTACTGAACTGGGAACCGTCGACCGTGCTGCCTTCGCGATACTCAAACATGCGTTCCTGCCCATTCGGCCCGCGGGCATAGATGCGCAGCGCCTTCACTTGTCCCGGGTCAGGATCGGTGCCGAAGGTACTGTTGCCCATGCGGAACACCCGGTCCTGCCGGGCAAGTTCCTTCAGACGGTTGGTGACGTCGACATGCCGGTTAGCGGTGCCGTACTGCGCGCCCAGAATGACGTACTGGCCAGAATCGCCGGAGGAATATTGAGCGGCTAGCGTTCCTGGCAGAGATGTCAATGCTAGCAACAAAGGGATGACGAACCGGATCTGAAACATGAGAATCTCCTGTTCCGCTGAAATCAGTGTGCTGAAAACGCGCAACTCCAATCCGCGCACGGACGCAACTCTCCTGCCTTCCTGAGGGTAGCAGGAATGTATGGTGTCGAAGTCGCGTTTCTTCTTAGCTGCTGCAGTTGGTTCATGTCTGGCTAACCCTGGATTACTTCAGGCAGCCGTCACTGATCATGTCCAGACCGTAACCGACATGCCGCCGAGCTCCAAAGCGTGTTTATCCGTCCAGTACTCTTCAGCCTCCAAACGTTGAGAGCCTTCCCAGAGTGCAATGATAGGACTTGCACATGATGCACGACTGGTCAAACTTGCGCACTTTAGAAAATAACTTCCAGATCACGGGAAACCGCATGCAACCAACCGGAGCCTCGTATTAGTCCTCATGGGTGAAGGTCCGGCCTGTGCAAGCTCAATCTCGATGGTGCCGCGGGTGATATACTGCGGTTGAGGTGGTTACCACCTTCTCCTCATTTCAGGTTCCCTGAACTAAGTCAGCCCATCTGAAGTTTTCTCTCCTTAGCCTTTCGGGAAAGCGGTGTACCCCCATGCATCCCAGTGCGATCCTGAATGAAGTTCAGCAACTCTACAAAGTGAGCGACCGTCTTGACTCGCTGGCGGAACAACATCCACTTGTCTCAGAAGCACTCATCCACATCTCGGCAAGCGTTCGTAATACGGCAACTCTGTTGGAAGTGCTGGTCGCGACGAAATTGTCGTCGCTCTCCGGATTAGAGCCGACGAATGCCTGATTGGCTCATCGCGGTCGGATCGGCCCGCCCACCTGCAGACCAGTGAACTGCGGAACAACCTAGACGGGCGCAAGCCCAAAGGCTCGCCGCGCCGGACCCAGGGCTGGCGAAATCGCTCTCCCTATTGGGTCCCACCCGGCCGAATCTCATTCGATCACTTTTGCGCTTGCTCTTGACTCCACATCCGAAAACCACCCAGGAAGGCGTTTTCATTGCTGCCCAAGATGATATCGTCAGGCAGTTGTTTCAACTTCCTGGCATTTCCGCCTCCCAGGACGACGTGATCCGCTTCCAGCGCCTGGCGCAGTTCGGCAACGACCTTGTAAACCTTGCGTTGCCACTTCTTTCTTCCCAATCGTTTCAAGCCTCGAAGTCCCAGGTAGTCTTCGTAGGTTTTTCCATGCCGGTAGGGCAAATGCGCCAGTTCCATCGGCTGCACCACCCCATCCACAATCATGGTGGATCCCAGACCGGTGCCCAAACCGAGAAATAGCATCCTGCCTCCCGGATAACTTCCCAGCGCCTGCATCGCCGCATCATTGATAATCTTGACCGGCCGGCCAAACGCCTTGCGGAAATTAAATCCCACCCACCCGCCACCCAGGTGGTACGGCTCTCGCAGCGGACGTCCGTGGACAACCGGAGCCGGGTAGCCGATCGACACCACGTCGTACGGGCGACCTTGGAGCGCCGCCTTGACCTTTCGCACCATCTGTTTTGCAGTCAACGCCGGACCCGAAAGTATTTTGACTGGTTCCCGCATGCCGGCGGCGAGCAGCTTGACGTGCGTGCCACCCACGTCGATCACTAGAATTCTGGACATCGCGTTAATGCTTCGCAGTCTGCTCGATCTTGGATAAGACGGGCTGTATTTCTGAAAGTGCGGCGGCGTCTCCCTTCGCCAGATCCGCCGTGATCTGATCGCGGGTAACCAGCGTGTCACGAAGCAGGTTGCCGAGCGCGGGATCCTCCGTGCTGCTCACCATTCGCTGGGCTAGATCAAAAAATTCTTTCGAGTACTCTCCAGCCTTTCCGTAGTTCTTTTGCACGGTCTCCAGATACATCATGGTGGCGGCGTCGCGAAGCTGCGACCATGGTTCGCCCGACTGACAGGATGCTAATTGTTTGGTCGCCACCGTCAGTTCCTGCTGCACCCGCTGCAGACTGGCATACTGCAGGAGGAAACCCGTAAGAAATCCGGCAATCAATAACCCAAACCAGAGGATGAGTTTACGTCGCATGGGTCTTTCCCTCCACGATTCTCTTCCACCTCGGCGAATTCACCAATGCGAACCCTCCGAATTCCGCCCGGTGGGCTGTGCGTGACTTCCCGCCGGAGGCTGCGGGCCGGCAAAGGCCCCCGGCTGCGATTATTGAATTGGGCCACTAGCCTTCCCGGGGTGTCATTCGCAGGCCTTCAGAGTAGTAAACGCGATTGAATTCCCGCAAGACCAGTTTGCCATTCTTGCCGGCCCGAAAGTCGAACGCATAGTGCGTTACGGAGCAGTTTTTTACCTCCAGGTCCTTTCGCTCGTCGATCGCCAGGAGTTGTGGCTCGGTGAGCCGTTCCAGCAGCTTGCGGAATAACAGCACCACGACCGAGTGACAGACTACGAGCACAGACTCGCCGGCAGTTTCCCGGGTGAGCGTGCCGAGAAAACTGTGCAAGCGGAGTGCAACATCAGGGTAATTTTCGCCCGCTGGCGGCCGATGATGGTACTTCGAGAGTTTTACCCGGCGTTCTCGTTCCTCTGGATGGAAGTGAGCGATCCCGTGCTTGGTCAGACCGTCGAGGATCCCAAAGTCGATCTCGCGCAGCCTCTCGTCTTCGATGATCTCGACCTCATACGGAAACTGCTCGATCATCAACCGGGCGGTCTGCACGGTCCGCGTGAAGGGCGAAACAAAGGCGCGGTCAAACTTGAATTCAACGGCGAGCCCTTGACCGGTTATTACGGCTTGTTTTTCGCCAGTCGTCGTGAGCGGCACATCCATGTCGCGCAATTTGCCGCCGTAAACCAATTCGCCCCTGGCCGTGGCAATCTCTTTCCAGATGTTTCGCTGGGATTCGGCGTGCCGCACAATCAACAGGTTCGCCGGCCACTTGAAGATTGGGGCTGCAATGCGGCCCTGCTTTAGCGAGGGCGAGCCAGAACTGTCGGATGGTGCGGAAGTGACGGAAGTGGAAAGCTCCGGCGATGAAGAGTCGCGGTGTGCATTGTCCATCTTTCTTTTAGTCTATGCCGCGCTCGACAACGTCCGCAAGCAGGGTTGGTGCGGGGAACAGCAATCTCCGAGGGCTTTCCGGGCTCCCCCCGGCTGCACACCGCCGGATGAAAAACCTCGGCAAGACAATTCTGGGCAAGCCTGCAAAAGGCAGCACATCGGTCAGACAGGAGGCCCCGCAGAATCAGACAGGTACAAGGAAAAAGCTGGAGGCGCGGGTCGGAATCGAACCGACGCATAAAGGTTTTGCAGACCTCTCCCTTACCACTTGGGTACCGCGCCTTGCTCTCTTAAATTAGAACGAGGTTCGAGAAAAGTCCAGCCGCACCGGAATCATTGAGCTATTTGCCGGCCGGAGCGCCCTTGGCGGGCCGCCGGGTCACGATGGGCAGTGCGACCTCTTTTCCTGAAACATCCTTCAGGTAAATACGATGCTTGTTCTTGCCCACGCGCATGTCCACGGGCTGGCCGGCCACCCAGTTGCCCGGCACGTAGTCGCTGGCGTGCTGGTAGCGCCCGACGTAGACCATGTCCCCGACCTGGACGGTGATGTCGTAGGTGGCTTCGTCGGCCGGGGGTGGAGCGTCTGTAGCTTTGTGCACCGCGTTGTGGGCGCTCTTCGATTGAATGGCGAGGATGGTGCCGCGTTGGTAGGCCGGGTTCTGCGCTACCGAAAAGCTCGCCAGCAGCACGGTGGTCGCGATCCAGCCAAGCCCGCGCATTGTTTTCTCCATCGCCCCTTCATGCAACACGAAAGCCCCCTTTCGGGGGCGCTGTCATAAATTCTGGAGCGGGAGACGGGATTTGAACCCGCGACTTCGACCTTGGCAAGGTCGCACTCTACCACTGAGTTACTCCCGCCCTGCCGCCTCATTTTACAGCACTTGCGCATTTCGTGACAATCGGCGGCAGACTCTCGTCCTTCGGCAACGGCTTCACCTCGGCGATATCCCACGGTTTGGCCTAGAATAACGCTGAGAGGAGCAGCCGTGAAATTGAGCATAAAAGGTCTAGCCTTGACGTTGGGCGTCCTTTGGGGATTGGCGATACTGGTGATGGGCCTGTCGAACCTGGTCTGGAGCAACTATGGTCAGCAATTCCTTCAGACCATGTCGTCGGTCTATCCCGGCTACCATGCCACTCGCAGCATCGCAGATGTGATCGTCGGGACCCTCTACGGAGCTGTCGATGGACTGTTTGGCGGCGCGATCTTTGCTTGGGTCTACAACCGGTTTGTTTAAACCCGGGCGGTGAGCGATAAAAGGTGTGCGAGCGGTGAATGCCGCCAGGATTCGGACGTGGATCTTCTGGAGCCAACCGGCCGGTATCTCTCGCCTGAAGAGGCTAGACGTTTCTATGATCGTCTTGGGTCGAGGCAGGATTGGCAAAAGTTTTACGAAAATCACGCCATCAACGAACTCATCGCTCATGCCGCGTTCGAGTCCGCGCGCTCGATATTCGAGTTCGGTTGTGGCACCGGAAGTTTTGCGGCGCGCCTTTTACAGCGATATTTGTCCATAGATGCGAGCTACGCCGGGCTCGACATCAGCGGCACCATGGTCTCACTGGCGCGGAAACGTCTGGAACCGTGGTCAAGACGTGCTCATGTTCGTCAGAGTGACGGTTCTCCACGCATACCTGAGCCCGATCACTCGTTCGACCGCTTCGTCTCCATCTACGTATTCGATCTGCTGACTCCCAACTTCATCGGGCAACTTTTGTCCGAGGTCCATCGCTTGCTCGTCCCCGGGGGCAAGCTTTGTCTGGCAAGCCTGACATTCGGTGCGTCGGGGCTCTCTCGCGCGGTCGGTTGGGGCTGGCAACGCTTGTGGCGAATCAATCCGGGCATCGTGGGAGGCTGCCGTCCCATTGAACTCCTGGACTACCTGGTATCCGAGAATTGGAATTGTGATCACCGCGCGGTGCTGACGAGGTGGGGAATCACTTCCGAAGTTGTTGTGGCTTCGCCGAGCTGCCACCCGGACTCGGCGCGTGATTGAAGCCAGGATCGTGAGGCCAAGGTAGTCACATCCCCGGCCGAGACCTACCGCGACGGCACGGGCTCATTAAGGTCGAGGAAATCAGTACTTGGAACTGGTCCCGGTTTTCTGCTGCATGGCTTCGTTGGCTTTGGCCGTGATCTGGTTGCGCACGTCCCACAGCTCTTTGTAGAACAGGTGTTCCATGCGCTGATGCAGGACTTCCACCGGAGTTCCCATGGTCCCCACCACGCCGCCGCCGATGATGCGCTGTGCCAGTTTCAAATGATGGAAGCGGAACAAGTGCACTCGTTCGTCGAAGTCGAGCAGCCGTTCGGCGACGTCATGCAGCCCGAATAATTCATGGTGGCGGCGATAGATATCATCCACCGTGAGGCTGGCCTTTTTCAACTGCTCGTAGAAGGCATCGCGCAGGCGCGGACCGATGTGCAGCAGAGCCAGGAATCCGGGAGAATCGAGGCCGCTGCCGTGTCCCAGCCCGGCGCGAATGATGTGGTAATCGTAGGGTGTGATGGTCTCCAGTACGTGGAGCAGCGAAATCGGGTACTCCAGCACCTGGTTCGAGCGGCGCAGCAGACGGGCGGCATTCGCGAAATCGCCCTCCGTAATGTGAACCCGCGCGCGCTCCAGGTCGAAGGCCGCCCCCTTCAACAGCAATTCCGAACTCTGATGCACGACCAGGAAGGTCATCTCATCTTGGTGCAGCAGTTCGTCGCCTGGCTTCTGCAGCGAGAGGAGTTCGTCGGTATGCAGGTAGCGTTCGTAGTCCGAAGCGCCTTTGCCCGGAAGAATTGGTTTGCGCAGATCATCCATGCTGCTCACCCTGTCGATTCATGGTTGGTCTTGATGTCCCTCGGAATGTAGCCCCAGCGAAATCAACCGTGCTCGTGCGGAGTCCACTGCGGATCTTCACTGGGCGAAACCATTTCCCCATCGCGCATGTGAATGATGCGGTCGCCATAGCCGGCCGCTTCGGGATTGTGCGTGATCATCAGCACGGTCTGTCCCAGTTCGCGGTTGGAATGCCGCAACATGCCCAAAACGATGTCGGAGTTCTTGGTGTCGAGATTGCCGGTGGGCTCGTCGGCGAGCACAATGGCGGGCTTATTGATCAGCGCCCGTGCCAGCGCCACCCGCTGCTGTTCTCCCCCCGAGAGTTCTGACGGGCGGTGCGGCAACCGCTTCTCCAGACCCAGCAAATGAACGATCTTGTCGAAGTAGGCGGCGTCGCGGTTCCCATTCTCGCCGGCAATATCGAGCGCAATTTCAATATTCGAGCGCGCGTTCAGGGTCGGCAGCAGGTTGAATTTCTGAAAGACAAATCCGATCTTGCGCTTGCGCATGCGGGTGCGCTCGGCGTCGGAAAGCGTGGCAAAATCGTCTCCATCAATGATGACGTGTCCGGAGTCGGCCCGGGTCAGCCCTCCCAGCAGGTAAAACAGCGTGGATTTGCCGCTGCCGGAAGGTCCCACAATGCTGACAAATTCGCCCTTCTGCACCGTGAAGGAGATGCCGCGTAAGGCCGGAACCTCAATTTTGCCCACGCGGTAGGTTTTGCGCAGTTCTACGGCTTCTATGAAGGCTGCCATGCAAAGAATTGATCTTACACGAAGTGGACGGGCCTGGGCGGCAGCCGGGGCCAGGAAGTTCAGGGAACCGTCAGCGCATCAGGCCGCCGAGATCCGGTTGACGGCGCGTTCGATGCGCGATTGCGCCCGCTTGGGTCCGCGCTTTCGCACCAGCAGCAGGCGCACCCGCTCCAGCAGTTCGGCCGGACCATACATGCCTTTGGGAAGAAACAGGTCGGCACGAGTGTCGCGGTCGTAGATGCGAACCTTGCCCGACAGCAGAATGGCGGGCGTCTGGGGAGACAGGTTCTTAATCTCGTCGATCAGCCGGGTTCCGTCCAGGCCGGGCATCACCAGGTCGGTCAGCACCAGGTCGATGCCACCCTTACGGAAGCGCTCCAGCGCCTCCTCGCCGCTCGCGCAGGCCAGCACCCGATAACCTCTGGTTTCCAGCATGACTTTGCGGATGGAGAGCGCTTGTTCGTTATCGTCGACGCACAGAATGGTTCGCTTGGGCTTCATTCGTCTTTCCGAAATGGCGCAGGACCACACCGTACCATCACGGGGGGGTCCGGAATTTTTCCAATAATGGGAGAATCGAGAGCGGAGTGAATCCTAAAAGGAGAACGTGATCGTGTAAAGTGCCGCCGATGCTAATGGGAAATTTGTCTCATTGAATTTTTTGCGCGCTTGTGCATTAAGCGTTTTCCGCGCACAATCGCAGAAATTCCTAGAGAGAAACTTCTCCCCGCAGAATCTCGACCACGTTGCCGCCGACGCGCACGTTAACCACTCCGTCATCCTGGCACGAAGCCCTCACAAAAATCCGGCTCGCGCGCCGCATTTCCATGCCTTGCTCAATCAGCACGCGTTCGTCGGGCTTGGCCACGCCATGTTTCACCATCCATGCCGCGGTGCATCCCGCGGCGGATCCGGTGGCCGGATCTTCCCCGTTGTAAAAGAGCATGCGCGCGTGCAGACGTGCTTCGCGGTCCACGGTTTCGCGGCTTACGAAATAGAAAAATTTCCCGCCGGCCCGCGCCAGGTACTCCGCCGAAGTCTTCAGGTCCACGTGCAAGTTCCGCATGACCTCAAGACCGCGCACCGGAACCACGGTGAACGCAACTCCGGTCGACACGGTTTGCACGGGCAAGGAAGGATCAATGTCGCCATCCCGCAGACCGGCGGCCCGCACCACCGCCTCACGATCGTGGATAGGTCCGAACGTGGGATCCATTTGCGTCATCTCCCCGAACACCGGCTTTCCGGGAACCTCCTCGAAGCGCACCGGGACCTTGCCCACGTTCAGCTGCAAGGCGACTTCTGCCGCTCCGCTTGCGCCCCGCAGAACGAATCCGGTGCCCAGCGTGGGATGGCCGGCAAAAGGCAGCTCTTCTGACACCGTGAAGATGCGCACCCGCACCCCTTGTTCGCGTTCGCTGGCCGGATCACGCGGCAGAATGAAGGTGGTCTCTGAAAGATTCATCTCCTTCGCTAACCCCTGCATCTCATCGTCGCTGAGTCCCCGCGCGTCGGTGAATACCGCCAGTTGGTTGCCCTCAAGGGGAGTGGCGGTGAAGACGTCAAGCTGGAGGAACGAAAATTTCCTGGGCATAGGAAGAATATTGTAGCGCTCCGCTAAGCCGATTGCCCCATCCGATCCCAGTCCGCTTGCTGCATCCTGACCGCCGCGAGAACCGGGAACGGTGGTTCCTTTTCACTCGCCAGAAGCGTCCGCGGCTTTCCCGATGGCGTGCGCCAACTGGTCGGTGTATTCGACCGGAACCGAGATGGCGAACTCATTCGAAGCGGGGCGCTCCGGGAGGGTGATCATGAGAAAAAAACGTCCTGCGCCGCCTTGCTGGATCTGCAGTTTCACGTTGCCCTTGGCGGTGGGAAATTCGATGACGCGCTCATATCGTTGCATTCGTTGCTGGTCCCTTTTGGACGGCCGTTGGCGGTTGCGCGCTCACGCTCATCATTTTCCTGATCCCGCGGTTTTTTTAACCGGCGGAACCTCAAGCGGTTCGCGACGCACAATTTTCGCCTTCATTTCTTTGCCGTCAATAGTTTTGATGACCAGCTTGTTGCTTTCGATGCGGGCGGGAATGAAATCTCCAGGGCTGAGGTCGGCGATTTTCAGGTGCTTGTTCACCGGAAAGATGGCGGTGTAACTGGTTCCGTTCAAGGCAACCGTGACCCGGCAGCGCGAAATGATCGCCGGAACGAAGGTGGCTTGTCCGGTGAGACCTTCCGAACTGTCAGTGACGGTGTTGGCTCCCACTTCGCTGGCGTCCTGCACTTCCAGCAGTTTTGCCGGCTTGTAATCGGCGGCCCAGGCCAGCAGGCTACAGAGTAAAAATATCCCTAAGCGACGTTTCATGTTAGACCCGTTTGATCTTACCCCGGCCGCGCCGCGACCCGGGTAAAGTTATGTAAAGTCTGTTGCTTCCGTGCGCGGAGCGAGGCAGACTGCTATTACTTCATTCGATTGACCCTAACCCGGGGCTCGAGTTAGATCGTCTCCGACTCGAGCCTCATAAAAAATATCAGAAACAGGAACCAACCCGCAGGTGAACTGCGCCCGTAGCGAGACCAGCAACCGCCTCCCTTCCCTGAATTTGCTGAGACGCGGCTCAGCTCGATCTCTAGCGCTTGAAACCATGACTTACAGCCAAATACAGGGGTGCACCCCGCCATTCCATTTGCCCGGGCGGGCGCTTTCCGGAAGGTCACCTGCGCTTACTACCGTAACTTGTGCCTCTGGGAAAGTGACTCTTAGCATGTGGTATGCCCACGCGTGCATTCCTCCTCTGCAATGACGAGAAGGCGTTCGACGCCATCACCCAGATTCTCGGCGAATTGGAAGTTTCATTCGAAATCCTCCATGAACCATCTCTTGCCGCGAAGCGCGTGGCGGCCCAGCGTTTTGACCTGATCCTTGCGGATTGTGACAACGAACAGCACGCCATCGAGGTCTTCACCGCGGTGAAGAAATCGGCCACGAATCAGTCGTCCATTACGATTGCAGTTGCGGATGGTAAGAACGGTGTGGCCAGCGCTTTCCGGCTCGGAGCCACGCTCGTCCTGGCCAAGCCAGTGTCGATGGAGCAGGCTCGGGGAACGTTGCGCAACGCGCTGGCGATGGCGAGGAAATCGGCGCTGGAAGCCAAACCGGGCGGATCGGTTCACAGCGGTTCAAGCAGTCCAGCCCCGGCAAAATCCGAGGCGCACGGGACCCAGGTTGCGACTCCGCCTTCCCCTGCGCCCGCGCCAAAACCGGCTGCAGCAGTGCCGCAGCGGGTAACCGCCCCGGCTCCGAGTGAGCCCGCCTTTGCCGCTCTCAAAGCGCCCGAGCACGCGCTCCAGCCCGCAGCCAACAGTCGCAAGCTGGGATCGACGGAAACTCTTCCGCTCGCGCGCGAGACAGCAAGCCACGCCAAGGCATCGAAGAATCTCTCTTTGCTGGGCGACGAACCATCGGGCGCAGCCAAGCACCCCGCACCGCCCACTTCGGGTACGGTTGAAAAAGAAAAGCCGCAGCCCAGGACCAGCCCTTTCCTGCTGGCCGCGCTGGCCATCGCTCTGGTGGTCGCCGGTGTTTATGCCTACTCGATGATGAACCCCGGGTTTCACAGTTTACTGCTCTCGCAGTACCGCAGGCTGCAATCGCTCACCGGACTTGCTCCGAAAGCGCGGCCAGTCGCGGCGACGCTGAAGCCGGCGCCCGCGCCTGCGCTACCGGCAACCCCAACCGCACCGGCCGCTACACACTCTGGCGACCCGGCACCCGTCAGCCAGACGGCCGATGGCTTCGCAAGCACGCCGCCCGCGCCGACGCAAGGTTTCCAGTCCGGCGCGCCGGCAACATCCGACGCCCCTGTCATCCTCAACACTTCTGCAACGGCTCAGAAAGCTGCATCGGACACTGAACCGCTGGTGGTTCCCGAAGACGTCGCCGATAGCCATGTCGCCTATCGCGTACAACCGGTTTATCCCGCGGCGGCGAAACGCAAGGGAGTGAAAGGCAGTGTGGTTCTGAACGCTTCCGTCGATAAGGATGGCAACGTCACAGCGGTGGAAGTTGCCAGTGGAAGCGTGCCGTTGGCATCCGCCGCGGTGGCGGCGGTTAAGCAGTGGCGCTACCAGGCCTACTACCGCAACGGTCAGCCTGCTGAATTCCAAACTCAAGTCACCATTCAGTTTCCTCAGGCGGCGCAACCGTAAATTCCGCCGGGTCTCGCGCTTGCGTTTCTGACGGTATCCCGCCGGCCCCCTGTTGTCTTTTGCAATTACCGTCGTAACTTGATGGGGCTCACTACTGTACCTACGATGCGGGTATGAGTTACCAAGCGTTACTCTTCTGCCCGGACGACAAGACCGCGCGTGTGGTCACCCAAGTTTTGACGGAGCTGGACTTTGCGGTGGAGCCCTGCAATGAGCCCTTTGCCGCGGTCAAGAAGTTGATGGCGCAGCATTTCGACGCCATCGTCGTCGATTGCGACAACGAACAGAACGCCGCCCTGTTGTTCAAGAGTGCGCGCAATTCGGAATCCAATCAGAATTCACTGGCGGTGGCCGTGGTCGAGGGCCAGGCAGGAGTTGCCAAGGCGTTCCGCATCGGCGCCAACCTGGTGCTTACAAAACCGATTAATGTCGAGCAGTCGAAGGGCACACTGCGAGTGGCCCGCGGCTTGTTGCGCAAGGTGGATTCCGGCAAACCGTCCGGAGCGGTCGCGACCGAACCCAAGCCGCAGCCTGTGCCCGCAGTCCCAGAGGCGCCGCGCACGGCTGCACTGCCCGCCCAGAAGCCGCTAGCCGCCGCATTCACCACCCCCAGACCGGCCGCACCGCCTCCCGCACCGGTCGCCCGCGAATCCGGTTTCGAACGCGAAGCCGATCCCGAGCTAAAGCCCGAACCGGCGGAAGCGGCGCTGCTGGAATCGATGCCCGACCCGACTCCCCCGGCAAAACCGCTGGCCAGCGCTTCGACTCCCAAAGAATATCCGTGGCAGCCAGTCTCTAAACTCGCCGAACCCATGGCCTCCGCCTTGCGGATTGCGGCGGAGACTGCGGCGAAATCCTCTGCCGCCGATTCCGATACCGCCAAAGAGCTCCCGCAGTGGGGTTCGTCCAGCGAACCGGCGCAAGAAACCCGTCCATTCTCCGGCAGCGCGATCTCTTCCCTACAACAAGGGATCGGCCAAGCGGCAGGAACGGCGACGGCTCCGGCCAAAGAAGACCTAAAACCGGCGGCTCAATCCGTCGAGTTTACAGAAAGCACCCCCGCGCCCAGGGAGATTAAGCCGGAGCCGACCAGCCGGAAGGAATCCGTGATTCCCATGGAAGTCCCGCAGATCGAGCCCCCCACATTCGCGGCGCTCGCGGTCAAGGATCACGAGGAAGGGGAGGCGGAGGGGCGCGGCAAAAAAGCCTACGTCATCATCGCCCTGGTAGTGCTGGCGACCATTTTCACAGCCTATGTCGCCTATCAAAAAACGTCTGCCACCGGCGGACAAGCCGGGACCCCACCTGCGGTGCGGAGCACCTCCACCGTAGCCCCAGGTGCGGCAACCACCGGCCTAGCCAAATACAACTGCCTCCGCCGCGCCGCAGGAGATTACGCTGTCAACGCCCAAATCTTCGGAGTCATCTCCTAAGAAACCGGCCTCAGATGTTACGGTCAGCAAGCCATCAGCGGCAATCCAGACTTCTGTCCCGGCTCCCAAGCCCGCCGAGATGGAGACTCCGGGTCCGGAAGCAATTGTCGTAAAGAGAAATGCCACATCCGCCCAACTCAAGCGGGCTGAAAGCGAAATGACGCCACCCCCGGCTATGGTCGCGCCGGCGGATGATAAAGCGCTTTCCGGAATCGTGGCGATCACTCCAGCCTCGGTCGCCAAGCCGGTGGCTTCCACCCTGAAAGTCTCGCAGGGCGTTTCCCAGGGACTGCTGCTAAAGAGAGTTCAACCGGTCTATCCGCAGCAGGCTCTACAAATGCGCATCGAGGGTACGGTGCAACTGGAAGCCAACATCACCCGGGACGGTAGAATTTCCAACGTCAAGTTGCTGAAGGGTGAAGGCATTCTGGCCAGGGCTGCGATCGATGCCGTCAAGCAGTGGAAGTACAATCCCTATTTCCTGAACGGCGAACCGGTCGAGATCCAGACGCAGATCAGCGTCACCTTCAAGCTTCCCTAAGGCAAGCTCAGTAGACAATGCCCGCGGCGCGAAGACCATCTCTTCGCGCCGTTTGCTTTCTTGCCGTGACCTGCCACTCCGCCTAAGCCCAAGTCGCAGCGCGTTATAATAAAGGGATGCCCACACCCGGAAACCCGCATCTGGGAGGGGCAGGCCCGCTTATGGACTTCAAATTAGTCAGCGACTACAAGCCGCAAGGCGACCAGGGAAAGGCGATTGAGTCTTTAACTCGCGGCATTTTTGACCGCGAACAGCACCAGGTCCTGCTGGGCGTGACCGGGTCCGGAAAAACCTACACCATGGCCAAAGTGATCGAGGCGGTGAATCGCCCCACCATCGTCATGGCCCACAACAAGACCCTGGCGGCGCAGCTTTATCATGAATTCAAGAGCTTCTTTCCGCACAATGCGGTGGAATACTTCGTGTCGTATTACGACTATTACCAGCCCGAGGCCTACGTTCCCGCCGCCGATCTTTACATTGAAAAAGAAGCCACCATCAACGACGAGCTCGATAAGTTGCGGCTCTCCGCGACCCGTTCCCTGTTCGAGCGGCGCGATGTGCTGATCGTTTCTTCCGTCAGCTGCATCTATGGCCTGGGTTCGCCGGAAGCCTATTACGGCATGCTGCTTTTCCTGGAGAAAGGCCAGAAGATCAAGCGCGAGGACATTACCCGCAAGCTGGTGGAAATCCTCTACGAGCGCACCGACGCGGATTTCCGCCGGGGAACCTTCCGGGTGCGCGGCGACGTGATCGAGATTTTTCCCACCTATGACGACATGGCCTACCGCATCGAACTGTTCGGCGATGAAATCGAATCGCTCTCGCAGATCGACCCCTTGTTCGGCACCGTGAAGCAGAAATACATGCGTCTCCCCATCTATCCCAAAACCCACTACGTCATGAAGCCCGAGACCAAGAACAACGCGGCGCAATCCATCAAGCAAGAATTGACCTGGTGGGAAGCGGAACTGGAAAAGCAGGGACGGCTGGTGGAATCGCAACGCGTCCACCAGCGCACCATGTACGACCTGGAAATGATCAAGGCCATGGGCTATTGCCACGGCATTGAGAACTACTCGCGGCACTTCACCGGAAGGTTGCCCGGGGAACCCCCGCCCACCCTGCTCGACTACTTTCCTCGCGATTTCCTGATGGTCATCGACGAATCGCACCAGACCGTGCCGCAGTTGCACGGCATGTATCACGGCGACCGTTCGCGCAAGGAAACCCTGGTCTCCTACGGATTCCGCCTGCCCTCGGCGCTCGACAATCGTCCCCTGACCTTTGAGGAATTCGAACATCGCATGAACCAGATGGTCTACGTTTCGGCGACGCCCGGCCCCTACGAACTCACCAAGTCCGCCGGAGTGGTCGTCGAGCAGATCATTCGTCCCACCGGGCTGGTCGATCCGCCGGTCGAAGTGCGCCCGGTGAAAGGACAGATCGACGATCTGCTGCACGAGATTCGCGACCGGGTCACGCGCGGCGAGCGCGTGCTGGTCACCACCCTGACCAAGCGCATGGCCGAAGACCTGGCCGAGTACTACAGCGAGGTCGGCGTGAAGTGCCGCTACATGCACTCCGAAATCGAAACCCTGGAGCGGGTGAAGATTCTCCGCGACCTGCGCAAAGGCGAGTTCGATGTGCTGATCGGAATCAACCTGCTGCGCGAGGGACTCGATTTGCCGGAAGTCTCGCTGGTCGCGGTCCTCGATGCCGACAAAGAGGGATTCCTCCGCTCGGCCGGCTCCCTGATCCAGACCATCGGCCGCTGCGCCCGCAACCTGAATGGGCGAGCCCTCCTCTATGCCGACACCATGACCGACTCGATGAAAAAAGCCATGGGCGAAACCGACCGCCGCCGCGCCCTCCAGGCAGCCTACAACCTGGCCAACGGAATCACCCCGGAATCGATTGTCCGTCCGCTGGAAATGTCGCTGGCCAGCATTATCGAAGCCGATTACATGGACCTGACGACCGAGACCGAAGGCATGCCCGATTTCAAGTCGCAGGAAGAGTTGGACTCCTATATCGCCAAGCTCGAAAGCGACATGCGCGAATCCGCCAAGCGCTTCGAGTTCGAGAAAGCAGCGAAGTTGAGGGATGCGATTAAAGAGTTGCGGACCAAGGAGTTCTTGTTTGCCTAATTACACTGTTTTCGGGTTACCGACCTGATCCATGAAGGCCGCAGGTGAGTCGCTTCGTCCTCGACGCGCGCCGATCTGGCAACCCTGTCCATCGCCCTGGAACCATTCCCCGCCAGAACCGTGTTTGACCGGATTCAATCGCTCAGCCACAAATACGATTTGACGGCGTACGATGCGGCTTACCTCGACCTGGCTCTGGAGAATGGCTTGCCCCTCGCGACTCTAGATGATGATCTGATCCGTGCATGCGGCAAAGCGGGCGCAGGGTTGGTGTGGCTTTGACGCTCTGGTTTGCTGCAGCGGTTTGTGACCAGCGGGGGTCGGCCTTACCCGCCCCACCCTGCCGCCGCCGCCATCGGCTTTTGATAGGCCGTGTAGTCGGCTCCCGCGCGGGTATGGAACGTCACGTCCAGAGAGGGTAGTCTTTCGCCCTTGCCGAGAAAGAGATAGCCACCGGGTTGCAAGTAAAGATGCAGCCGATGGACCAGCGAGGCCCGCTGCGCCGCGGAAAATTGCGAGAGCACTTTCATGCAAAAGATGCAGTCGAAACGGCCAATGTAATGGGGCTTGGCCAGATTGGTCGGGGAGAAGGTCACCAGGTTGCGCACCCGCGGCTTGACCAGAAAGTGCTCTCCGACCTTGGCAAAATATTTCTGCACCAGCGGCCGTGGCAGCGGTTCCAGTGCGCTCTGCGCATAAAGACCGCGCTCCGCCGTTTCCAGCGCCTCGCGGCGGATGTCGCTGCCCACAATGTGGACATTCCAGCTGGCACTGGAGCTCAGACCTTCGCAAACCGCAATCGCAATCGAATAAGCTTCCTCGCCCGTGGAGCAACCCGCGCTCCAGATCCGCAGGTTCAGCGGACTCTCCGGCTTGCGCCTTTGTAGCTCCGGCAGCACTACCTTCGACAGACACTCGAAGGCTTCAGCATTCCGGAAGAAGCCGGTCTCCCCGTCAAGCAGGTGCTCCACCAGCGGATCGCAATCCCCATCCGGCGAACGCAACCGTTCCAGCAACTCACCGGGAGAAGACATTCGCCGTTCTTCCAGAAAAGCACAGACCGCTTCCGAAAGCCGCTCGCTGGAAGCATCCAGCAGAACACCCGTCTGGCGCTCCAGAAGAAGACGTATCTCGGAGAGTTCTGATTCCAGAACCGTGGCTCGGGCGGAAACTTTGGGCATGGCCAACACTCCAACCGCAAGATTGCATTTCTCCGCATCCACATGGGCCACGGAGCCAGGGGGAGTGTTCCTTCGCTCGCAACTACATGCTGGCGGCCGCCACCTGCGACTTCGCCCGCTTATCGTGTTCTGCCTGCTTCTCCAGTACGCTCAGCTCTTTTTCCAGCGACGAGAAACGCTGCAGAATCTCATGCATCCGTAATGACATGTTGCGGATGGTTTCAATCTGGGCACTGGCGCTGGCCGGCAGCGCGCCGGGATCGAGCAGCAATAGTTCCGAGTTCCCCAGCACCGAGGTCAGCGCATTGTTCAGGCCGTGCCTCATTTCGAGCATGTAGCGACCCAGCGTGGCCTGGCGCTGCAAGGCCATGTTGGCCGTTTCTGCCCGGTACGCCCGCGTCAACGCATCCCGGCTCCGTAAGGCTTCTCTGGCTACCAGCACCAGCGAATCCATCCACCCTTCGTGTTGCCGCAGAACAATGACTCCCGGCTGAACCTCCCGCGGCGCGAACTCATCCCGCTGGCCGATCAGCAGCACCGGGTTCCCCGCCCCTTCGAGAGCCTGCAGCACCGAAACCAGGGCGCGGAATTCGACCGCTCCCACCACCGCCAGGTCAAACTGCTCGGGATCGAGATTCCGGCAGAGGTCCCCGGTCATCAGCGTAAAGGACGGAGTCTCGGGCTGGGTCTGCCAGAAGTTCGTGACCGCCCGGGAAAATTCCGCATCATCGGAAATGATCAATACGGTCGTTGGCTCCACGTTTCCCTTCTCCGCTCGCAATGCCTCTGCCTATGCCTGCCCGTCATTCCCGGAATCGGGGGTTTCACTCAAAACTTCGAACTCCGGCACCGCGCCCGACGGCGCAGAGGACCGGGCTCCGGCCGCCGCCCCTTGCGCCTTCCGCGCCCCGGGGGAAGTCGCCTTGCCGGCGCCTCCCTTGGCCGTCCGCGCCAGCGCCGTATCCACCACCGTTCGCAAGTCGACCAGCATCCGCAAGGGCTGCCCCGATGAGTACTCGGCATGAAACATGACTTTCCACGACTGGCAGATCATGCGCAAACGCACCGTGGGCTCGTCCGCCGAGAACTGCGCCCGCCGGCAATCGAGAGAACTCACGCCCCGCTGTTCGAGGTCGCGCAAACCATCCAGAATGGCATTCAGGTCCTGGTGCATCAGGCGGAAAAATACCCGCCGCATCAGGAAGTTGAAGCGGGTGAACGCGATCATCGCCACCGGCAGAAAATAGTTCTCGCCCGCCGACGTCTTGAGCTTTCTTCCCTTATCCAGAATGCCGCTGCTGAGCAACTCGTTCAACGTCCGGCTTCGGTTCGCCGCCGTGACCAGTTCTTCGAGCGGCGAAAGCCAGTCCGGGATGGCGAGGCTCCCCGTTCCCACCACCGGTTCGAGCACTTGCGCCACGTACTCCATGTCCACATCGGACTCTTCCAGGCGCGACGGCGCGGAATGCGAGAAGAACTGCACCAGCAGGAAATCCAGCTTGTCGCGATCCGCATCCGTGCGCTGGGCCTTGCGCAAATGGTGCATGACCAGTGCGCGCAACGCATCATCGCTGGCCAGCGTCGTAGTCTGCAGGAACTGCCGCAATTGATGAACCTGGATCCGCCCATCCATGTCGGCAAACCATTGGCGGGCGTTTTCCACCGATTCCTGCGGCGGGGCATCCACCCCCGCTTCCAGGTCGCCACAGGAGGGCAAATCGATCACAAACTCCCGGGCCAGGGCTGAGTACAAAGGATAGAGCTGGCGCGCGCTGCGCCACTCTGCGGCCAGTCCGTTCAATTGGGTAGTGGAAGTCATGGTTTTACGATCCAGTTCGCGACCGTGTGCGTGAAGCGCGCCGCCACCGCGGTACGCCCTTTGTCATACTGCACCGCCACCACGGAGGCCTTGGCGTCAAGGCTTCCATCGGAATTCTGCAGCCGCACTTGATCGGCAAATTCCAGGGGCAAGTTGGAAGCAAAAAGCACTTCGGTCGCGGTTCCAAACTCGATGACCGTGCTTTCGCTCGCAGCCTGATCGCCACCCGACAACCGGCTTAAGCGCACCGCAATCCGCACCGGCGTGGCGTTGGGAAAGAATCTGGCCAGCTTGGCGGTAGAGCTCTCCTTCGGCACGCGTGCTCTAGCTGTGGCCTGTGTGGACACGAACCATCCTCGTTTCCGGGGTCGACACGGCCTGGGTCCCCGAGCCTGCCGGTTAGCAATGGCTTGGGGTACCCGGACCGCACCGCCCAGACAGTTTGCACGAGGCAGGCCAAAGTCCGATTTAGAATCACTCCGCTAAGTCGCTGAAAAAACAGGTATCAGAATGGGAGTCACAAGCAAGGCATCTCGCCCCCGCCAACCTGCCGTCTCAAGATGAAACAGCGTCTCAGGCGCAGTCCGGCTGCGCTATAATGCCCCTCCAGCCAGGTTGTCGTCAGATCTTACTCCGGGTTGCAGAACGGAGACCGGTTTCGTGCTCAACAGCACTCATCACGCGGTTTTCTTCCTCTTAATTCTTGCTCTAGTGTCGAGCGCTCTTGCCCAGGGTTCTCCTCCGCGAGAAGAGATGCGCTTCCCTTCCTTCGCCTCACCCCGCACCCTCGATTCGACCTTGATCGACCAATGGATGAAGGGCGTGGATGGTCGAAAGCGCCATGAACAATTAGGCAGCTCTACCGATTCCGTTTCCAGGCTGGATCTCGAGGCGCCCGGGCCCGCGCGACGAGAGTATGACAAGGGACTCGAGTTCCTGATGCGAAACCGTCTGAGCGAAGCGACCCAGCACCTGGCAAAATCGATCTCCTTGTACCCCAGCTTCGTCGCGGCTCACATCGCGCTCGGTTCCGCCTACCTGGATCTGGGTCAGAACCAGCGGGCGCGCGCCGAGTTCGCACAAGCGGTAGCGCTCGACGATCATCTGCCGTACGCCCATATGAACCTCGGCCGAGCGGAGTTGGCCCTCAAGCATTATCTCGCGGCCGAAGAGTCAATCCACAACGCCTCATCCATCGCGCCGCTTGATCTCTACCTTCTGACGGCATTAGCGTACACCCAACTTCTGAACCACCATTACGACGCTGTGGTTGAAACCGTTCAACTGGTGCATGGCCGCCCGCACGCCGGCGCTGCCATCGTGCACTACTTCGGGGCGGCCGCTTGGCAAGCTCAAAATAACCTCAACGAGAGCCATCGGGAGTTGCAGGCTCTGTTGGAGGAAGACCCAAAATCACCGGCGGGCGAGCAGGCCCGTCGCATCATGGCGCAGGCGCAGCAGACGGCAGAACCAGTTCAGTCTCCTCCGCTGGCACTTTCGTACCTGATCTCGTCGAACGCGACCCGCTCTCCGCTGGGGACTTCTATTCCTCAATTCGGGTCGGAACTCTCAACTGCGCCACAAAAGGTTGCGGCGGCCAAGGCCGACGGCCCGATCAATGTGCACTTGCTCCCGGGGAGTTCCGAGCCCGACCATAACGGATGGACCCTGCGCAGTGCGGTGGACGAGGTCGAACTGTTTTTCGCCGCTACCGATCACGGAAAGTCGGTAAGCGACCTTTCCGCCAGCGACATCGCGATCCGCGACAACGGAAATCCTCCGGCCGGAATTGCCGGGTTTCGCCGCGAATCTCAATTGCCCTTGCGTCTGGGGCTGGTCATCGATAGCAGCAGTTCCATCAAGAGCCGCTTCGCCTTTGAGCAGGATGCGGCCGCCAATTTTGCAAAACAGGTGGTGGCCGACAAGAACGATTTGGCCTTCGTGGTTGGCTTCGCAAATACCGCCCTGCTGCTTCAAGACTTCACCGCCGACCAAAAGCAAATTTCTCACCGCCTCGGCCAACTTGCGCCTGCGGGAGGCACTGCCGCATGGGATGCGGTTTCATTTGCCGCACATAAACTGGCCAGCCTGCAGGAAACCCAACCGGTAGCCAGAATTCTGGTGGTGATCAGTGACGGTGAAGACAACTGCAGCAAGACCACTCTTCGGAACGCGATCAGGGTCGCAGAACAGGGCGACGTAGTCGTCTATGCCGTCAGTACGCGAGAAGACACTCGCGAAGTGACCACACCGTCGGCGGGCGATCGCGCCCTGAGGCTTCTAGCCGAACGCACCGGCGGAGCGGCCTTCTTCCCCGGTTACATCGAGCACCTCGCCCTCAGCCTGGCTGAACTCCAGGAAGTCATCCGCAGCCGCTATTTGATTTCCTACAAGCCGGCCTTCTTCAAGAGCGATGGCCACTACCGCACCATCGATATCACAGCGAAAAAATCCGGTCACAGGTTGCGAGTATTTGCCCGCAAGGGTTACTTCGCCCCCACGAACTCGAGCGTCAAAGAAAACGATTAGGCCTGCCGGCGGTTCTGCGGCGAAAGCTGCCCTATTGCAAAGTCGCCGCACTCTGAGACGGAGCGCTTCGGATGCCGCCGATGTTGTAACGCTTCAATTTCCGGTAGAGCGTGGCCCGGCTGATGCCTAGCATCTTTCCCGCCAGCACCTTATCGCCCTTCACCTGCTCAAAGACGCGCTGAATCGTGGCGCGCTCAATGTCTTCCAGGTCGGTAGTGGAAATGCCGGACATCTCGGATTCTCCACTCGACTCACTGCCGGGTGAGGCCGTCGACAGCGCCGGTGGCAGATCGCCCAGGTCGATGCTGCGACGGTCCCCCAGCGCCACCGCGCGTTCCACGCAGTTCTCCAGTTCGCGCACGTTGCCCGGCCAGTCGTACTGCAGCAGGCACTTCATCGCCGCACTGGTGATCTGGATGGAATCTCCAGGAGCGTAGCGATCGAGAAACCAGTGCGCCAGCATGGGGATATCCGACCTCCGTTCGCGCAACGAAGGCAAATGCACGGTCACCACATTCAGACGGAAATAGAGATCCTTGCGGAAGGTGCCCTTGCGGTATTCGACTTCCAGGTCACGATTGGTGGCGGCAATGACCCGGACATCGACCTTGAACTTCTGGTTGCTGCCCACCGGCCGGACTTCCTTCTCCTGCAATACCCGCAACATCTTGGCCTGCAACTCGAGCGGCAACTCGCCAATTTCATCGAGAAAAATAGTGCCTCCATTGGCGGATTGAAACAGCCCGGTCTTGGAACGGACTGCGCCGGTGAAGGCGCCCTTTTCGTAACCGAAAAGTTCACTTTCAATCAGCGTCGGCACCAGCGAGCCGCAATCGACCGCCACAAACGGACGGTTCGCAAACGTTCCCCGGAAATGAATCGCCCGGGCCACCAATTCCTTCCCCGTCCCGCTCTCCCCGGTAATCAGAACCGGCGTGCGGGTGTCTTTCAGACGCGAGATCATGCGCAGCACGTCCTGAATTTTCGCCGAGGCTCCCACAATTCCGTGCAACTCGGTTTCCGTGTCCATGCGCTCGCGCAGAAACTGGTTCTCCTCCACCAGGCGAACCTTTTCCGCCATGCGGCGCAGGAACAACCGCAACTCTTCCAGCGGCGAGAAGGGCTTGCTGATGTAGTCGTACGCGCCCAGTTTCATCGCCTGCACCGCGGTTTCCACCGAGCCGTGTCCGGTCATCACCGCTACCTCGGTGCGGGGCAGCAGCTTTTTCACCTTTTCGAGGAACTCCAGGCCCGACATGTTAGGCATGACCAGGTCGGTCAGGATGACGTGCGCGGGTTGCTCTTCCAGCAGGGCCAGCGCCGACTCGCCACTGTCGGCCTCCAGGCAGGCGAAGCCTAACGCTTCTCCCACCGTCATGCACAGCTTGCGGATACTTTGTTCGTCATCCACCACCAGAAGACGAATACGCAGATCTTCGTTCACGACGCCTTCCCCATAATTTTCTCGACCACGGAAATAAATTGATGAACCCGAAATGGCTTCTCGACACACGGAGCCCCGGTTCGGCGCAGGGTGGCGACGGTCTCTTCGTTGGCGATATCCCCGGTGATGAAAACAATCCGCGCGGCCAGTTCGGGACGATGGGTCGCGACCCAGGCATGGACATCGGCGCCGTCCACTCCCCCCGGCGTGCGCATGTCGGAAACCACCCCGAGGAAATCTCCCGATTCCAGCAACTTGAGACCGTCGGCCCCCGACTCCGAACACACTACGGAATAGCCGCTGCGCTCGAGCGCGGCGCGCACATACGACATGACGGCCGGTTCGTCCTCAATCAGCAGCACCGGCAACACAGCAGGTTTGGCAGCAGGGAGTGTCATCGTGGTGTAACTCCGGCAGCGGCCCCAATCGAGGCCGTCTCTGACAGTGCAGGCAGGCGAACAATAAACGTCGCGCCCTCCCCGTCGGTGTTGTTGTGGCAAAGAATCTCGCCCCCGTGTTCGCGGACGATGCCGTAGCAAATGCTCAAACCCAGACCGGTTCCCTGTCCCACTTCCTTGGTAGTAAAGAACGGATCAAAAATGCGCTCGGGGAAGGTAATGCCGTCGCCGTTGTCGCGAAAGGAAACCTCAACGAACGCGCCCAGCCTGGCGGTCATGATGGCGATGCGGGCCGGGCGCCCGGCCTCCCGGACTGCGTCGTAGGCGTTGTTCAGGATATTCAGAAACACTTGCTGCAACTGGTGCGAGTCGCCGATCACCGCCGGCAGTTCCTGATCGAGTTGCTCGGTCACCTCGATGCCATGACTGTGAAAATCGTAAGCCCGCAACTGCACCGTGCGCCTCAGGATCGCGTTCACCTGCACCGGCTTGCGCTGCGGCGGCATCTGGCGGGCAAAACTCAGCAGGTTCTGCACGATCTGCTTGGTGCGCTGCGCTTCCTGCAGGATCACGCGCAGGTCCTTGCGCGCGCTCTCCGGCACCTCGGTGTTCTCCATCAGCAAGTCGGCAAAGCCCAGAATGGCGGTTAACGGGTTGTTCACTTCGTGCGCCACCCCGGAAACCAACTGGCCGACTGCCGCCAACTTCTCCGCGTGCACCAGTTTGGCTTGCAGCGATGCCGAGTCGGTGATGTCGCTCATCACCACGACAATGCTGGTGACGTTGTCCTGCTCATCGCGCATCGGGCTGAGATTGACCGAAAACTGCCCCACCCGGCCGTCTCCCCGCAGAATCTGCAGTTCCAGGTTGTCCACCTGCTGTCCCGCGAGGGTTTGCTGGTAAGCCTCGCTCAACACTTGCCGGCGGGCCGCGGCCACCAGGTTTTCCAGGGGCTGCCCCAGAATCTGCCGTTGCTCGTAGCCCATGTCAAACCAGCGGCGGTTGGCATAGCTGATCAGTCCGGCGGTGTCGGCCACCAGAATCAGGCTCTGGGTGTTGTTCAGGATCTTGCCGCTGAAGTCGCGCTCGCGATGCAACTCCGCCTGGAAGCTCTTCACTCCGCTGATGTCGAGCATCAATCCCCGGTACTGCAAAGTACGCCCGTTGGCGTCGCGCACCGCAAAAGCGTTGATCAATACATGCACCGGGGAACCGTCCTTGCGGCGCAACGTCGCCTCATAGTTACGGATCATCCCCTGTTCTTCGATTATGCTGGAAGCCCGCGACCGCTCCTCCGCGGCAAAGTAAATGTCGGACGGGATGTCTACCTTGAGCAGCTCTTCCCGGCTGTTGTAGCCCAGCATGCGCACCATGGCATCGTTCACTTCAATGAAGCGTCCGTCCTCGGTCGAGAAGTAGATCCCCTCCTGGATGTTGTCGAACAACTCGCGATAGCGCCGCTCCGCCTCCCGCCGGTCGGTGATGTCCTTGAGCACATGAATGGTCTGCAAGCCTTCGTTGCTGGCCCCGTGGACCCGCGAAGTCGACACCAGGTACGAGCGCTGCAACACCGGGTGCACATACTCGTCCGCATCCGCTCCGCTGGTGGTCCGGCAGAAAGGACAGGCGTGCAGCGGAGCGTCATTGCCGATCGCCAGCAACGCGCACATGTTGACCCCAATCAGTTCCTGCGGAGCAATGCCGATGAAGTCGGCCAGCGAACGGTTTACTCGCAGCACATTGCCGGCTTCGTCGTGCACCACGATGAAGTCACTGATGGCATCGAAAATCTCCATCCAGTGACGGTTGGCTCGATCCATGCGGGTGAAGAAACGCGCGTTCTCCAGGGCTACCGACGCGTGGCCCGCGATGGCTTGCAGCAACTGCTGGTCTTCCCGCGCCAGGCCTTTCCCGCGATCCCCCAGGCACAGCACTCCCAGTATTTCTCCCGTCCCGCCCAGCAACCGCACCAGGGTGCAGTCTTTCCAGGCAAACGTCGAGGCCAGTTCCGGACTCAGCAGTTCCGCGGCGGCGCCAGAGATAATGGGCTGGGGATGGCGCTCCAGCGCCTGCGTGAAACCGCCCGCCAGGCGGCTCAGACAAGACCGTTCCCGGCCGGTGGCTCCCGCCCCTTCCTGCAGCGTGATGATTTCCAGATCCGAATCGCGGCGCACGGCCAGGGCGGCGGCGCGCGCTCCCATCATTTCTGCCGCCCGGCTGACGAAGCTCTTGGCAAATTCCGGGAGCCGGACCTGCGCGTTGAGGTCCAGCACCAGCGCCATCAGCGAACTGGCCCGGCGACGATGTTGCTCCGACAGATGCAGGTTTCGGGTTACTTGAAGCGCCACCGAGACCTGAGTCGCCAGGGCCTTGGCGCGGCGAGTGTCTTCCTGCGAAATCCCCACCTGGTCCCGCCGGTCCAGCACCCCGAACATCCCGAATACCTGACCGTCCCCGCCCAACAAGGGCACCGCCAACAGCTGGCGCACCGAGAAATGCCGGATCATCTCCAGATTGGCCCCCGGGATCTTCTGCGGGTCGTCGGACCAGAACACTTCTCGATTCAGCAGTGCGGTAGTGGCAGGGCCGGTCGGGAACACCAGGTCCACCAGCACCGTCTTTCCGTTGTCCGCGCCCCAATGGACATGGAACGTGCCATCCTCCTCGAGCAGCCCGATGAACGCGCGGCTGAAACCCAGAAAATCCGCTGCCCGCAGCGAGAAACGCTGCAGAAATTTGTCGAGGTCTCCGATCGAACCGAGTTCGGAAGAAATCTCCAGTAACTGGTGGAGTTCCTGCGCCTGCTCCCGTGCCGTCGAGTAAAGTTCCGCATTGGCGATGGCGACCGCCCCAAAGCCCGCCACCGAAGACACCAAGGACTTCTCTTCCGCCCCAAACACGCCCTCGTGGCGGGGATAGACCAGCACTGCCCCTTGAGTGCGCGAAGTACGAAAAGGCGCCGCAATCAGCGCCCCCGCCGGAATCAGATCGCCGAGAGCATGGGTCGCGGGATCAATCGCCACCGTGATCGGTTCCCCGGCCGCCACCGCCCGCGCCGCCAGATGACTCGCAAAATGGAGCCCGTTGCGGTCGTGACGCGCCTTGACCGAGGCAGCCAGTTGCGGGGTTTCGGCGGAAACCGCCGAGAGCACATAACTCTCCCCCTCGCGCAACAAAATACAAACCAGCCGCGTCCGCAACAACACCCGCAGCCGGTCGGCGACCGCTTCCACCACCGCGGTGGCGTCGGGAACGGAGTGCAGCGCTTGCGCGACTTCCGCCAGAATCTCTGCCCGCCGGTGTTCCTCCCGCGATACCTGGGTCAAACGGTCGGCTTCCAGCAGGCTGCCAAGCTGGCCGGCGAGAATCGTCGCTTTCGCCGCATCGTCCTCGGTGAAGCTGGTGTCGGAGGTATGCAGAAACACCGCGGCTCCCGCCACTTCGTTGGAAACAATCAAAGGCGCGGACATCAGCGACCGGGCATGAAATTCGGCGGCCAGAGTGTAGCGGCTGGAATCAACCTGGTTGACATACACCGTCTTGCGATTGCGCACCGCCTCGGCGGCCACCGCACTTCGGGTTGCTTTCAAAGAGGTGCCGCGAAAACCTTCGGCCATAAGCCCATCTGCCTCTGCGCCGATCAGTTCATCCTTAGAGACACACTGCCAGAAATAGGCCCCATCTACCTGAAAGAACTCCCGGGTCGCGGTGCAGAACAGGCGAATCAGCGACGGCGCGTCCATGCCCTCCGCCGCCGCGGCGGAGAACTTCAACAGCAGTCTTTGGAATGCATCTTCCGACCGTGAGTTGGAACTTTCGAGCACGGTCGTATCTCCCGGTTGTATCGTCAGAAGGCCACCGCCCTCCACCTGTCTCAAAATGCCAAGTAATTGAATATAGAGGAAAAATAGCTTGCGATCTCATTTTGAGTCAAGCGAATTAGGTTCCGGCTAGTTACTTGAGAAATCCCATCGACCGGCCGATAACGTCTCAATCTGAGAGTTCCAGCGCCCGGTGAGACGGTTTCGGCCCTCCCAATGGCTCGAAATCAAGCCGCGAACTAAGAATTAAGTATTTTGTTTACTTATGTTTACTCGACTTCCTCGCCTTTCTCCTGGGGCTCCGACAAGCTGGCAAGGACATTGCTTTGGAGAACGGTACTCATATTCCCAAGGAGGAATTGTGTCCCGGCGATGGAACCGACAGTGGATTGCGAGCGGACTCCTGGCGGGAGTCGGGCTGTTAGCGGTGTTCGCCGTGCTGCACCCCGCGTCCGCGGCGGCACAAGGAGCACAACCAGACGAGCTCACCCGCAAAGTGAAGCTAAAGGTGGCGCCCATCTATCCCGATATTGCCCGGCGGATGAACATCACCGGCACCGTCAAAATCGCGGTCGTGGTGGCCCCCAACGGAACCTTGAAGAGCACCAAGGTGCTCGGCGGCCATCCCCTGCTGGTGACGGCGGCTTTGGATGCATTGAAGAAATGGAAATTCGAGTCGGCCCCGGAAGAAAGCAGCGGGGTCGTGGAGTTCAAGTTCCAGGCCCAGGATTAGCGAAGAGCAGCGCACTGCCAGAAGTCCGGCTTGATGCCGGCGGAGAGTCACGGAGGAACCGCAGATGACGATTGGCAAGAAACTCTACATGAACTTCGGAGCCGTCCTTGCGATGGTCGTAGTGCTGTTCCTGGTGAACTACGTCGCCGTGCAGCGAGAGCATGGCGCGAAAGCCTCCGCCTCGCAGGCCCTGGAACTGGCCGACGCCACCGACCGCGTCAAGTTCCAGATGATGCAGAACCGGCTCTACCTGAGCAACTACCTGCTCAGCGGCGACAGCCGCGAAGTGGACCGCATGAACGAGGGGGTTCACGGCCTGAGCGACAAGTTGCAGGCCGCCGAAGGCCTGGCCAACTCCGATCAACAGCGCGCCTCCCTCGACAAAGTGCTGCAAACCGAACAGAGCTGGGCCAGAGAATTTGCCGCTCCCCTGGTCGAGAAGCGCAAAGAAGTCGACGAAGGCAACGCCACCGTCGCCGAACTCCAGATCTTCTACCTGCAGAAAGACGCCTCCTCGTGGGTAAAGACTTCTACCGAATACCTGGATGCGGCCGATCAGGAAAGCCGGCGCGTGCTCGAACAGCGCCGCAAGTCGGATGAGACCGCGGCCACTGCCACCATCTTGATTGCCCTGCTCAGCACCTTGCTGGCCCTGGTCCTGGGAACCTTCATTGCCTTCACCACCGCCAAGTCCATCACCAGCGCTCTGAACAATTTGATCAACGTGGCGCAGCAGATTGGCGATGCCGGGGATCTCGACCATCAGATCGACATCAACCGCAGCGACGAAATCGGGCAACTGGCGCGCACTTTCTCCAACATGGTCATCTACCTCCGCGAAATGGCGGCGGTGTCGGAAGCCATCGCCGGTGGAAACCTGACGGTGGAAGTCGAGCCGCGTTCGAAGAACGACGTTCTGGGCAACGCCTTCACCCGCATGATCGAGGGTCTGCGCAACCTGGTGCGCAATGTGCGCGACGCCTCGTCCCAGGTCGCCAGCGCTTCTTCCCAGGTCGCCGGAGCTTCCGATGAGTCGGCCAAGATCAGCCTGCAGACCTCGTCGGCCATCGACGAAGTGACCAGCACCATGCACGAGATGAGCGTCAACGTGCAGAACATGGTGAAGAGCACGCAGACCCAGGCATCGAGCGTGAGCGAAACCTCCGCCTCCATCGACCAGATGGTCGCCTCCATCCAACGAGTGGCCGATACCGCCAAGGTGTTGCTCGACATCTCCAACCGCTCCCGCGAAGAGGTGCACAGCGGCATCACCACCATGGAGAAGGCTACCGACGGTCTGAACAAGATCAACACCACCATTCGCTCCTCGGGCGAAATCATCGACGTCCTGGGACAGCGCGCCGACGACATCGGCAAGATCATTGAAGTCATCGACGACCTGGCCGAGCAGACCAATCTTCTCGCGCTCAATGCCGCCATCGAAGCCGCCCGCGCCGGCGAGCACGGGCTGGGTTTCGCCGTGGTCGCCGATGAAGTCCGCAAGCTGGCGGAAAAATCGGCCCAGTCCACCAAGGAAATCTCGGAACTGATTCAGAGCATTCAGAAGGAAGCCCGCAAGGCGGTCGAGAATATGGACCGCAGCACGGGCATCGTCAACGAAGGTCTGGGACTGGGACAGGAACTTAACGGCGCGTTGCGCAAGATTTCGAACGTGGTCACCGAGGTCTACAAGTTTGCCCAGGAGATTGGCGCCGCCACCAACGAACAGTCGCACGGCTCGTCGCAGATTGCCCGCGCCACCACCCGGCTGAACGAAATCACCCACGAAATCAATTCCGCGGTCGAAGAACAGGCCTCTGGCGCGCAAGCCGTGGTGAAAGCCATGGAGCGGATGCGCGAACTGGTGCAGCAGACGACCTCCGGTTCCACCGAACTGGCGGCGTCCGCCGAGCAGATGTCGAAGATGTCCCGCGACCTGCTGGATTCCATGGACCGCTTCGTTCTCGAACAAACCGAAAGAGCTCTGGCGCGGGCAGGCGAACGGCCTGCCACCAGGGGAAATGCCCGTCACGCCGCCGCCGGCGCCCGCAACTAAAAGGCCAGGGACTTTTCATGGACCGCGAATTCCATATCGTCGGCTTTCAGGTGGGACGCGAGACCTACGGCGTTCCCATTACTTCCCTGCATGAGATCGTGCGCGTGCCGGAGATTACCGCCGTGCCCGACGCGCCCACCTACATGGAAGGGGTCATCAACCTGCGCGGCAAAATTGTTTCGGTCATCGATCTGCGCAAACGTTTCGCGGAAAAGAAAATCGCTACCGCCCGGCAGAACCGCATCCTGGTGGTCGAACACCATGGACGCCTGGCCGGCTTGATCGTCGATTCCGCTTCCGAAGTACTCAAGATTCCCTCCACCGATGTCGAACCGCCGCCGGCCACGTTTCAGGATGGCGGGCTCAACTGCGTGACCGGTCTGGGAAAGTATCAAGGGCGGCTGATCGTCCTGCTCGATATGGGGATGCTGCTCGAATACAGCGGCCTGCGGCAGCAGGGTTCGGCCAGCGAGGCCGCGGCACCGAAGTCTTCACCGCCTGAAACGCGCGGCGCGGCCGCGGGGCGGTAGCAGTTGAAAACGATTAGCAGCGACCACCACTCATGAGCACAACTGGCCTCAACACCCAGCTTACCGAAGCCGAACTCAAGCTCCTGCAGGCTCTCGTCTACCAGGAGTGCGGCATGCACTTCGACGAGCGCCGCGCCCCTTTTCTCCAGGACCGGCTGCAGCGCCGCTTGAAGGAATGCCAACTCGACTCTTTCTACAGTTACTATCGCCTGCTGATCAGCGACCAGGGCAAGCAGGAACTGGCGCAACTGCTGGAGAACCTGACCGTCAACGAGACCAGTTTCTTTCGCAACAAAGCCCAGCTCGACCTCTTCCAGAAGTACATTTTTGAAGACCTGCTGCGGCGCAAGCAGGAACGGCGCGACTATTCCCTCCGCATCTGGAGCGCGGGCTGCTCCACCGGACAGGAAGCCTACACTCTCGCCATGCTGATGGCCGACGGCCTGGCCTACTACTACATGCGCAACCCGCTGCCCTTCGACATGCCCACCCCGAAGCCGCTGATCCCGCCGCCGTGGCGAGTGGAAATCCTGGCCAGCGATATCAGTTACTCGGTGTTGCGCACCGGGCAGGAAGGCATCTACACCGAATCGCAAATGGCTTCCGTCGACTATAGCTATCGCCTGCGTTACTTCGACAAGCTGGGCGAACGCTACGCGGTGAAGAAAGCGGTCAAGGAACTCGTCCACTTCGATTTTCACAACCTGAAGACGGAATACCTGCCACAGCGCAATGACATCATCTTCTGCCGCAACGTCATGATGTATTTCGACGAAGCCGAGCAGAAACGGCTGATCGACAAATTCGCCCGCTGTCTCAATGCGGAAGGCCACCTGTTCGTCGGCCACGCCGAAAGTCTTCTGGGCTTGACCGAAAAGTTTGCCATGGTGCACCGCAACAGCGGGACCGCTTACCAGCGAGTCGAGGTGGCAATGTGACCCAGCATTCGGACGAACGCGGCGCGGAGTTGCGCGAGCTTTTCATGGAGAGCGCGCAGGAATTGCTGCAAACGCTCAATGAAGAAGCGCTCAAGCTCGAGAAGCGCCCCGGCGATGTCGAAACCGTGCGCAGCATTCGCCGCATCGTCCATACCCTCAAGGGCGATTCCGCCGCTTGCGGATATCGCGAACTGAGCGAACTGGCGCACGAATTCGAAGATGTCCTGGGCATGGAGTCCACCTCCGCCCACGCTCTGCTGGCCGAGGTCGCGTTCGCCGCCGCCGACACCTTCGCGGCTCTGCTCGCCGCTTATCGCAAGAAACATAAAGTGCCGTCCACGGATCGCCTGCGCCAGATGATCAGCGAACTGGCGGCTTCCCCGGCCGGCCGCAAGGGCCGCAAGAAGAAGACGCAGACACCAACCTCCGCCGCGGTGTGGAGCGAATACGAAAAACTCGCCGTCCAGAACGCCTTAGGTAAGGGAAAACGCGTCTATCATATCGCCGCGCAAGTCGACCCGCACTGCGCCATGCCCATCGCCGCCCGCCAACTGGTGCTCAACGGACTCGGCAGCGCCGGAGAGATTCTGGCAGCCCGGCCCGAGGCCGGTTCGGTCGAAAGCACCCAGCGCCTCGAATTTCTGCTGGCCAGCGACAAAACCGCGGAAACCATCGCCGCCAAATGCAAGATTCCCACGGTGATTGCGCAGGTGAAAGTCGAGGCCATCAAAGGCAAGGCCGCTCGTAAGAGTAAAACCGAGGACACTTCCTCCGCGCCGGCGCCTGAAGAACTCATTCCTCCCTCCGTTCCCGAAGCCGCGCCGCAGATGCATGCCGAGGAATCCGAATCCGATGCCAGGCCCCAGGCCATCTCCAGCGTCTCGGAAAATATCCTGCGCGTAGACGCGGAAAGAATCGACAACGTATTGAACCTGGTGGGCGAGCTGATCATCGGCAAGTCCATGCTGCAGCAGGCGCTCAATGAGTTCGCCAAGATTTACCCCAAAGAGGGCATGCGCGGCCGTTTCGCCGACGCCATGGCCTTTCAGGCGCGGGTGCTGAACGATCTGCAGCGTTCGGTAATGAAGATCCGCATGGTGCCGGTCGACCAGTTGTTCCGCCGCTTTCCGCGCATGGTTCGCGACGTGGCTAAGCAATGCGGCCGCCAGGTGGAACTGGCCATCAGTGGAGAAGACACCGATCTCGACAAGAGCATTCTCGACGCCATCGCGGAACCCCTGACTCACCTGGTCCGCAATGCCATTGGACACGGCATCGAAAGCCCGGAGGAACGGCAGCGGCTCGGCAAACCCGCCCACGGCACCATTCGCCTCGACGCCTATCATCACGGCAACCAGGTCATCGTCGAAGTCAGTGACGACGGCGCCGGCATCGACTTGCAGAAGGTAAGAAGGAAAGCCATCGATCAGCAGGTGGTCAGCGCCGACGATGCCGCGCGCATGACCGAATCCGAACTCCTGAATCTGGTGTTTCGTCCCGGCTTCAGCACCGCCGATGAGATTACGGAAATCGCCGGACGCGGCGTGGGACTCGACGTGGTGCAGAGCGTGCTCCACCGCCTGAAGGGTACCGTCAGCATCGACACCCGTATCGGTCAGGGCACCACCTTCCGCCTGAAGCTGCCGCTCACCCTGGCTATCATCAAGGCCCTGTTGTTCCGGGTGGAGCAGAGGCTCTACGCCATCCCGCTCAATACCGTCGCCGAAATCGCGCGCGCCCGCGAGACCGACCTGCACCAGGTCGACAGCTACGAAGTCCTGCAGATGAGGAATCAGGTTCTTCCCTTGCTGCGTCTGGGACGTCCGCCAGAGGCCGCTTCGGGTCCGCGCTCGGGAAAGGTCTTTGTTCTGGTCATCCAGGTGAGCGAACGGAAACTGGGGTTGCTCGTCGACTCCCTGGAAGGCGAGGAGGAACTGGTGATCAAGGCGCTGGATGACCAGACGGTTGCCACCGATCTGGTGAGTGGCGCGTCCATCCTGGGCGACGGCCGGGTAGTGCTGGTATTGAACCTGGCGGCGGTCGTGGAACGTTATTCCAAGGCGCGTCCTGATCAGTCTGGCGAAATCGTTTCCGGCCTGCTGCTCTCGCACCGCGGCGCCGTGCATGCGCCACCCGCTGCGTCGGAGGTGCGGCAATGAGTCAACCGGTTCGCGTGCTGGTGGTCGACGATTCCGCGCTCATGCGCAAGGTGATTCCGCAGATTCTGCAGACCGACGACTCCATCCAGGTCGTCGGCACCGCCATGGATGGCAACTTCGGTCTCAAGAAAATCGAGGAACTGAAACCACAAGTCATCACCCTCGATCTCGAGATGCCCGGCATGGGCGGCATCGACATGCTCAAGCAGATCATGCGCCGCCATCGGCTGCCGGTGATTGTGGTGAGTTCGCACAGCACCGAAGGCGCGGCGGTCACCATGAAAGCGCTTTCCCTGGGAGCTTTCGACTTCGTGGCCAAGCCCCATGACGTCTCCGCGCGCATGCCGGAAATCGCGCAGGAGTTGATCACCAAAATCAAGGCGGCGGCGCATAGCCGTGGCTTCAAGGCCAAGCCCATGGCCGACCCGGTGCGCCCCTCGGAAAAGGCGACTCCCAGCAAGAACCGGCGGCCCAGCCGGGTGGTCGCCATCGGAATTTCCACCGGCGGACCCAACTCGCTGCAATTCGTGCTCTCGCAGCTTCCCGCGGATTTCCCCGGGACGCTGGTCATCGTGCAGCACATGCCCGAAGGCTTCACCGAGATGTTCGCCAAGCGGTTGGATGAAATCTGCGCCATCGCGGTCAAGGAGGCCCAGTCGGGAGACCTGCTGCTGGCCGGGCGAGCCCTGGTGTGCCCGGGCAGCCGTCACTTGAAAGTGAAACGCCTGCCCCTGGGAGACGTGGCCGTGCTGAGTGACGAGCCGCGCGTGAATGGACACCGGCCCTCGGCAGACGTGCTGTTCAAAAGTGTGGCCGAAGAATTTGGCCGCCAGGGTTTGGCAGTCTTGATGACGGGAATGGGTGAGGATGGAGCCCAAGGAATGGGTACGGTGAAAGCCGCCGGAGGCATGACCATCGCGCAAAGCGAGGATTCATGCGTGGTCTTCGGCATGCCCAAGGCCGCCATTGAACGCGGCTACGCGATCCGGGTGGTGGGACTCGATGCCATGGCCAATACCCTGCAGGCGCAGTGCGCGCCGGAAGGCAATGGCCCGGACTTTCGGAGACAACAGCAAGGCAATGGGAGCAGGACGAAATTAGTTTCGCCCGCCGGCAGGCGCAAGCCTGGCCGGCGCAGATTCGGATTCAGCTGGAGGAGGTTTGGTTATGGAACAGTTCGCGCCAGTACGACGCAGCAAGGATGGTCAACCGGTCCGCTACCTGGTGGTAGATGATTCGGTCTTCGCACGCAAGAACCTGGCCCGCATGATCGAAACGTTCGGCGGGCAGTTGGCGGGGGAGGCGGGCGACGGCATGACCGCCATCACCGAATATGAACGCACCAATCCCGACATCGTGTTGATGGATATCACCATGCCGCAGATGGAAGGCATCGAAGCGGCCGAGAAAATCGTGCGCCAGCATCCCGAAGCCCGCATCGTCATGGTGTCTTCCGTGGGTTATCAGGAAAATATCGTGGCCGCTCTGCAACGGGGCGCTCGCCATTTCGTGCAGAAACCGGTGAAGCCCGAAGTCTTGTACGAAGTCATCAAGTACGTGCTGGGAGAGGACGGCTCCGTGGCGCAAGCCGCGGGCGCGGGGGCCTAGTCATGAAAATGGAGTTGATCCAGCCGTTCATCAATGCGGCGGACGCCGTGCTGGCCCAGGGCCTGCAATCGCCCACCTCGATCGGCAGCCTCAGCATGGAAGAGGAAGCCTATCGCCGTAAAGGCGTGGCCGCCCTGGTGTGGGTCACGGGTGACATCGAAGGCCGCATCATCTTCGATCTCGATCCCGGCACCGCGGAACGCGTCGCCAGCCACTTCGCCGGCACCGACCTGCCCGACTCCGACCTGGTCCGCGAGGCGGTTTGCGAAATGGCCAACCAGACCATCGGCAACGCCATCACCGCCCTGAACGACCAGGGCTTTCATTTCCGCGTGCATCCCCCCGTCCTGCATACCGCCGAACATGGCCCGCGCGGCACCGAAGACACCGAAGCGCTGGTGATTTGTTTTGAAACCGCCGCCGGGAATGTGTTCATGAATATCGCCCTGCGCTATAACCGCAGACGCCAGGGAGAACGCGTCGCCGCGGCCGGCGAGTAATCGGAAGATTCTACTTAGAGACGCAGTTCAACTGCGTCGATGGACTGCCGAGGAACCCGCCGGTTTCACGCCATCGCTCTCACCTCGTCATCTTGAACCGCAAGGCGAAGCCTCGGGCGCGCAGTCCCACTGCTCCCGCAAAATCGATTTTGATGGCTACCGACTGGCAAAGATAAGAAACGGATTCTGCGGAGGCGGTTGCTGTCCCGGCGCCGGCGGCGGAAACGCGCTGGGCGCCGCCGGAATCGCCAGCACGATGGAATCCGGCGCATACGGAGTCCCCGCGGAATTCTCAGCGACCGTGCGAATAATGGTCGTCGTACCGGCATCGCAACTGGCGGCGTAAACCCGCTTGGCGTCCGCTCCCGCCGCAATAAACATGCGGAAGCGCGCGCCGCCCAGGACCCCGCCCGGCGTGCCCAGCCCATTCACATCACAGCCCGTTGCGTCGCTGGTGTCCACCTCCACCACGTTCACCCCGGTCCCGCCCTGGCCGCTGTTGGTCACTCCCAGGGGGTTGGCAACCGTAAAGCCATTCCCCGCCACCGAGCCGATGATGAACGTTCCGTTGTTCCCCGCGTCAGACATGCCGCTGATCACCATCGTCATGCCCGCCTGCAGCGCTGGCCCTGAGGTCTGCGAATAGGTGTAGGTCGTACTCTGCTGTAATGCGTCCTCTGACGCCGCCGTGATGCTCACCGTGCCCTGCAGCGGAATCGTGCTCCGCAGGCTACTGTCGATCGCATTCAGCACCGTGACTTGGGACTGAATGCAAGGCCGCGTGTCGCCGGGGTTCGAAGTGCAGGGCGCAACCTTCTGCAGGCTGGCCACGTAGATCCGGCTGCCGTCATTGAGCGCGGTGACGGAAACCGGGCTGGCCGCGACCGGAGTGGTAGACATCACCGTCGGCGGGTCCACCGCCACATTGAGGGTCACCAGGTTGTTGCTCACCGGGTTGGTCACATACACCCGGTTGCGCAGCGCATCGTAGAACATGTAGTTCGCGCCCGCGCCCACCGAAGGGCACGCCGGCAGGCCGGAAGCGCCACAGGTCACCGCATCGGAGAGCGTATCAATCGACGTCACCGTGCCGCTGCCGGTATTGAGCACGTAGATTTTCTGGTTGTCGGAACGCGCCACCACCCATACCGGATAACTGCCGAGCGCGAACCCACCCGCGGGAATGGTAGTTTTCACCGTCTTCGAAACCGGATCGATGCTGGTCACCGAACCGGCCACGGTAGCGGTCCCCTGATTCAGCACGTAGACATGATTCATATCCGCGGTTTCCAGCAGGGACACGGGATTCATTCCCACCGGAATGGTATTGGTCACAATGTTCGTGGCTACGTTGATGACATCCACGGTGCCCGCGATCGCCGGCGAGGCACCGGCAAAACTGTTCACTACATAAGCCGACAGATTCTCTTCCGTCTGCACGAAAATCGGAACCGGATGTTGGCCGGCGGGCCCCCTCGGCAGTACGGTGGTGGTGACCGAACCGGGAGTCGCCGACACGAACGACGACACCGTATCTTCCATGCTGTTGGCGATATAGGTGCGAGTCCCGTTCGGCAACACGGCCACCGACACCGGGCCCAACCCAGTCCGCGCCTGGGCCACCGCGGTATCGCCCGAAACGTCGAGCCGCAGCCCACTCCCCGGGTTCACCGGCCCGTTCCCCGTAATCACCAGCATATAGTGCGAAGCGCCGGGATTCGGAGGCGATGGAGGCAGGGGAATCGCCACCGGACGGTACGTATCGCCGCAGCTCAATTCGATAATGATGAGGACCAACAGGGCCGCTAGTCGGCCAGAACGTGACAACTTCATCGGCACCCCGACAGAACCCATGGATTCACAATGTTCCAGGAAGAATGCACTATTCTAGCGGTTACCTGCAATCCGCGCCAGAGAGTGGGCCAGGCTCCGGGCCTTGAGTGTGGTTAGCGGCGGCCTGGAACGGGCGCCTTGGCAGCCGGCCCTGGGCAGAGTCGAGCGATCCAGCGTGTGCCGCGAGAAAAATCATCCTGGCTGGTAAATCTGAATTAAGTTCCCGCAGGTATCCGAAAACACCGCAATGCTCACCGGTCCCATGCGCGCAGGTTCGCTGGTAAACACCACTCCGTGCCCCTGCAACCGCTGATACTCTGCCCTGATGTCCGACACTTCAAAAGCCGCCAGCGGAATTTTCTGTGCGAACA
Organism: Terriglobia bacterium; assembly: GCA_963840615.1. Classification (GTDB taxonomy): domain Bacteria; phylum Acidobacteriota; class Terriglobia; order Terriglobales; family Acidobacteriaceae; genus DATFTE01. Next base: position 23,720 of record CAWJAA010000027.1, on the reverse strand, counting down.
TCGCCTGCTGAAAAGTCTTTGCCGCTGGGTTCGCGTTGGGCTCAAGCGAGAGTTCGATGTCCTCGGGACCTTCCCCAGCGACAACCGTGAGCCACTTGTACTCCCCGACGGGAAACTCCTGTTTCTTTCGGAAACCCAGCACTTCCGTATAAAACGTCAACGCCTTGTCCTGATCATCCACCATGATGCTGGTCAGCTTGATTCGCATGCACTGCCTCCCTGAGGAACTGCTTGGATTCTAGCGAGAGGTTGCAGCCGATGCTTCTTGAAAATTGCGCAATGCGGACAAAGGCAGGCGCCCCATCAGACTCAGGCATCCGGCAAAAAGTTCTTGCGGACAAATCACCGGGGGCTTGCTGCTGCTCCCGAAGAGAAGTGTCAAGGTAGCAAGCCGAGGCACACCTGGGGTGGTCATTTACTGCTGAAAGGGATTCACGATGCGAAGCCCGTCGAATTCGCGCCGGGCTTGAAAGTTTTCCGAGAGCAACACACGGCAGCCCGCCTGTTTTGCGGACCGCAAGATAAGCGCGTCCCAAAAAGAAAGCTTGTGCATGCGATGAAGATCAATCGCGGCGAGAATGTCGGCCAGGTCTGGCGACGCGATATCGAGTTCGCCGAGCAGTTCCACTTTGCGTCTGGCGATGGTTGCATCCACCCCAAGTTTCCGAGTGATGGTTACGAAGTACTCTTGCAAGACCTGCAGCGAGACGACACCCGTTCCCGCAATCCGATGTTCCGCCAGCAAGTCGAGAGCTCGTCTTCGTTTATCGGGAGTACCTTTGTCATCGGTGTAAACCAGAACGTTGGTGTCGAAGAAGCTACGAGCGCTCATGGACTCTCGTTTCGATCGAAGCGCCATCCCCGCGAGTCGCCCTTACCGGAGAGCTGCCGAAATTCCTTAAGGCTATTCTCAGGATCGTCGCCGCCAGCAAGTTTCTGCAAATAATCTCGAATCAGCTGGTTAAGGCTCTTTCCCAAGGTGTCAGCCCGCTGGCGGGCACGCTCCACAAGTTGCTCATCCACCGAGAGGGTAAGATTCATAAACACAGTATACGTGTACACATACCATGTGTCAACCAACTGTCAATCGGTTTCCACGGAGGCGAGTCCCAATTGCTTGGCTTAAGAGCGGGATTGTCGTCATAGAGTGGTTCCATCAGGTCCATGACAACCGCTCCCAGAACCCTTCCGACGGCTTTGTTGTATACGGCGAAGTCCTCGGCTGAGCAGGTGCTCTTCACAAGATGTGTCGATTCGTCCAGCCGTCGAAATACGTCATGCATAAGTTCGCTGATCTGCTTTGCGGTGTCGGGATTTTCTATCATGGATCGGCGGCTCACAAAGTTTCTGTAGCAATTCACCGAAGCTGGAGTGCCAGGGCTAATGGCTAAAAGCCAGGAGCTAAGAGCTGCTTTTTCTCGCCTTCTTGCCCCCTACCGCCGCCTCTCGCGCCGCCGGCTTTTTCTTCCCTTCCATCTCCGCCAGGCTCTGTTTGAGCGCCGCCATCAAATCCACCACCGGCGCCAACTTCTTCGGCTTCTCGACTTCCGTGATCTTGCCGCCCTCGAGCTTGGTCTGGATCAGGTTCTTCAAATTGTCCTGAAAGCTGTCGTGATATTTCTCCGGATCCCATTCATCGGCCAGCGCCTCGATCAACTGGTTGGCGACTTTGACTTCCGATTCCTTCAACTCCACGTCGGGCGCGCCAAAGCCCTCGACTTTCTTCACTTCCTCCGCGTAATACATGGTGTGCAGCATCATGCCGCCTTCGTGCGGACGCAGAAACACCGTGTACTCGCGGTTGTGCATGGTGAGCTTGGCGATGGCCACGTAATCGCTCTCTTCCATGGCTTTGGTCAGCAGCGCATACGGACGCCGTCCCGCCTCTTCCGGCAGCATGTAATACGAGGCATCGAAGTACACGGGATCCACTTCGCTTCCCTTCACGAACTCCAGGATCTCCATGGTCTTGGCCGTCTGCGGTTCGATCTTCTTGATCTCATCCGGCTCAATCACCACGTACTCGTCTTTGCGGTACTCGTAGCCCTTGACGATCTCGCTGCGGTCCACCACCCGGTTGTCGGCGGGACAATAGTATTGCTGCTTGACTCGCTGCAAATCATCGCGGTGCAGCATGTTGAAGGAGATGCCGGAACTGCGCGCGCCCGAGAACAGACGCACCGGCATGGAGATCAATCCGAAGGTAAGATATCCCGACCAAACCGAGGCTGCCATGGTTCACCCCAAAACTGGATTGGCGCCAAGCGGCGCCAAAGTACTGAGTTTAGACTACAAAGAATGATTAGACGTATACCAGAGCTGCTGGTAATCGAAAGTGAAAGCACGATCGGGTGGATATCGCACTCCGGCAACACTATAGGTAGTAGGGTCAGAGCAAAAATGTCGCGACCGATGCCTTCGTCCTCGCGACCACCTGTCTCCGGAACAATTCGAGCCTCCAGTTCATCGACCGGCTCAATCGCCGATGCCGCGAGTAAAATTCCTGCGAACTGCCAAAGCGGGAGAACCTACCGTATGACAAAAGCGAATCTTGACCTTCTCAAGAGCCTGGCACCGGTGATTGCGCTGGTGATCGCAGCCCGCATGGTGATGGCCAAAGTGGGGTGGCATGGCATTCCCATCGAAGCCAGAATGTATCCCTCGCTCGTCCTCTGGGTGATCTTCGCCATCTACTGGAGCGTCTCTGCACGCCATTCCGCCCAAGCCCGGAGTTCAGAGTCGCAGGCATCCACCCTTGTCCATCAGTTTTTACTGCTGCTGAGTCTGGTACTCGTGGTGCTGCCGGTGCCGTGGTGGACCGCGTCGCTCCCGATCTCCCGATTCGGTTTTCTCGCGCCACTGGGCCTATTCGTCCAAGGCGCGTCACTCCTGCTTGCTGTCTGGGCAAGATGGCATTTGGGAAGCAACTGGAGTTCGACGGTTCGCATTGCAGAGGATCACCAGTTGATCCGCACTGGACCCTATCGCTTCCTGCGGCACCCTATCTATACGGCTATGCTCGGGATGGTGTTAGGCACTGCCGTCGTCTCCGGCCGCTATCATGCCTTCCTTGGATTTGCCCTGCTGGTGGTGGCTTATTTGCGAAAGACACGGCTTGAAGAACAAGCTCTGCTCGAGAATTTTGGCGCCGCCTACGACGATTACCGCCGTGACACCTGGGCCCTGGTGCCCTTGTTGTTCTAAGAAGCCCCAGGTGCGGCGGACGAAAGACGCACAGAAAACCATAAAGAACGGCAAAACTATCCGTGCCTGAGAACGCAAAGGCGATCACGCAATCTCGAAGCGCCGAGCCTTTTCGATTTACAGTTGTCTGCGTGACTCTGTGGCTCTGCGGAGTCTTTGTCTTCAAATCAACAATCAAAAATCGAAAATCAACAATCGCCCCCTGTGGTGAAAGACTTTGAATTTGCTCGCCGCCGCGTTAGTCACGTTAGCCTTCACCCTGGTCGCGCGCTTCCTCCGCGGTGTTACCACCTCCGGTGCGATCGCGGGCGCGGCCGTCTGCTTCGTCCTTTACGCTAGCGCCGGCCCGGGGGCCTTTGCCGCGCTGGTCTCAGTCTTCGCGCTCGCATGGGTCACAACCCGCTCGGGATACCAGCAGAAGCAAAAGCTGGGTACCGCCGAAAAACGCGAAGGCAGGACTGCCACCCAGGTCCTTGCCAACCTCGGCGCCGCTGCGATTTGCTCCCTGCTTTTCGTCATCCTGCGCCGCCCCGCCTTCCTGCTCGCCGCCGCCGCCGCGCTCTCCGAAGCTGCCGCCGATACCGTTTCCAGCGAGTTCGGACAAGCCCGCAGTGATCGATCCCGCCTCATCACCACCTGGGAACTGGTCCCCGCAGGGACCGATGGAGGCATTACCCTTGCCGGAACTCTGGCCGGCACCCTGGCCGCCGCCTTGGTCACCCTGGTCTCGGTCCTCACTGCCCTCATCCCCTCGCGCTGGTTCGGACCTTCGCTTTTCGCCGCCGTCGCCGGCATCGTCTTCGACAGCCTGCTGGGCGCCGTGCTGGAACGCCGGAACTTGCTCAATAACGATGCGGTAAACTTCCTCAGTACCCTCTTCGCGGCCGTGCTCGCCTTCCTCCTTACCTAACATTTTCCTTTATTTCCAACGGTCTACACCATAGTGCATGGCCGGATGGTCCTTGCTGGTACATCCCTCCCACGCGAAAATGATGACGCACCTTCCGCGGTGGAGGCAGCATCTGATTTGTTAGGCCGGTTTCTTCGCAAGCGCCTGCCGGACAAGTAGGGAAAGTCGATTCGTATCGGAATGCGGATTCAAACGTTTGTCATCGGTGTGGCCTTTGCCCTGGCTCTACTGCTGTTCGCGCAACGGCATCCTGACGCGCAGCAACCGAGCGGGTTCCACGGGGTTCTCGATCTTACCCATCCCACGCAACTGGCTGGCGCATCCCTGAAGTTGGTGGCGTCCCCGTCCCACCCGTTCTCGACCCAGATTGACCCGCCCGCCCGCCTGGAGCGCGGCATGTGGACCGCCGGTCAAATTCCTCCCGAGCGCCTGATCGCGCCCTTGGTGGTGCTGGATGTGCGCGCTGCCATCGCCGATAACCCCGACTATCAGATTGGGGTAGAAGACATCGTGAAGTGGGAACAAGCCAACGGACCCATCCCCATGGGCGCCGTGGTGATGGCTCGCACCGGATGGGACGCACGCTGGTTCTCTCCTGAGACCTACCGTAATGCCGACGCCAAAGGCATCATGCACTTCCCCGGCTATTCCCAGGATGCGGCCAGGTTTCTGGTACAAGCCCGCAACGTCATGGGATTGGGCATTGATACTCCAAGCGTCGATTACGGATCGTCCAGCAAACTGCCGGTGGAGCAATACACACTCTCCCACAGTGTCTATCACCTGGAAAACGTCGCCAACCTCGACCGCGCTCCCGCCAACGGAGCCTTGGTCGTGGTAGCGCCCATGAAACTGGAAGCCCGCGCCGGAGCCCCGGTTCGCATTTTTGCCCTGGTGCGCTGAAAAATCTTCACCACAGAAACACAGAGGCACAGAGAAAACAAAATCAGGTAAAAGCCCAACCACGCGAGATTACCGCACGCGATCATCGCGCCGTCGGAGACCAGTTGTTTTTCCCGATTTCCTGGTTTTCTCTGTGTCTCTGTGGTGAAATGATTTTTCTGCAGCCTGCGGTCGCTTCCCACCATCCACTCTATTCGGGGGAGATCACATGAGCGATCCGCGATATCCGATTGGCAAGTTCAGCTACACCAACCCACCCACCGAAGCCGAGCGCAAGCAATTCATTGCAGACATCGAGCAGGCCCCCAAGGCCCTGCGCGCCGCCGTGCAAGGACTCTCTCCCCAGCAATGGGAAACTCCTTATCGCGACGGCGGATGGACCGTCCGCCAGGTCGTCCATCACGTCCCTGAAAGCCACATGAACGCTTACATCCGTTTCAAACTGGCTCTCACCGAAGACGAACCCACCATCAAACCCTACATGGAAGACCGCTGGGCGCAACTGGATGACGTTCGCTCAACTCCCCCGGAAGTCTCGCTCGCGCTGCTCGACCACCTGCACGACCGCTGGGTCCGGGTGCTGCAGGCGATCAAGCCGGAGGACTGGAAACGCACCTTCCGCCATCCCGAACTAGGAGTCGTGTCGCTCGAGAAAAACGTCGCCCTCTATGCCTGGCACGGCCGCCATCACGTCGCCCACATCACGGAATTGCGGAAGCGAATGGGATGGTAGGAAGAAGCTCAGACCTCGTACCTCTTAGACCTTCACTACCTCTAATTCGCTGGCGACAGCGGCCTCAAACAAGAACTAAGAGCCAAAAGCTAAAGGCTAAGAGCTAAGAGCTGCCCTCCTACCCCAGCCCCACCCGCCACAGCACATAACTCAGCGCCTCTCTCCCCACGGCGATGGCCCGCTGCCACGCCGTCCGCGGACGAGAATCGGGCCGGGGCGCCACGTACACCGCCACCCCTTCATGTTGCAGCAGTTTGCGGATACGAAACACATGGTAGGCATCGCTGACGGCGATGCAACTCTGCATGTGGTTGGTACGCATGATGGTGGCGATCCGCTCGGCCGACTGCGCCGTATCCGAACCCTGCGTCTCGGCAATCAGGCTGGAGTCGGGAATCCCGCGATGCATCAGGTAGTCGTGCCCCACCCCGCCTTCGCTGAATTTGGGATCGGCTCCGGCCCCACCGGTGGTAATCACCACCGGCGCAAGCTGTTGTTGGAAGAGATCGAAAGCGTGATCAAGCCGCGCCTTATACACGGGAGAAGGATGCCCCGAATACTCCGCCGCGCCAAAAACCACGATGGCGTCCGCGGGCAGAAGTTGCTGCTGCGAGGCGGCGCTGAGAACGCCAGCCGAGACCACGCCGAAATACACAACCATGCCGCCTGCGGCCAGTGCCAGCCACTGCAGCAAGCAGTGACTGCGCCGCTTGCCTGTTTTTTCCGTCATCCTTGCGCGAAGAACTGAGAGATCTCGCTAGCCGGAATGGCCCCCTCCCGTAAGATGCGCCAGCGGGCCTCGCTGTCGGTGAGGTCCACAATGGTGGAAGCGACTTCGCGCGGAGAAGTCCCGCCATCCACAATAATCGCAATCCGGTCCTGCAACTGATCCCGCACCGCCTCCGCGGTGGTACATTCCGCCGCCCCGCTCAGATTGGCGGAGGTGGCCGTAATGGGAATGCCGGCCGCCTGCACCACCGCCAGCGCGATTTTCGATTGCGGAATGCGCAGCGCGACGTTGCCAGTGTTGGCCGTAACCTTGAGCGGCAGACGCGATCCGGCGCGAATAATGATAGTCAGCGGCCCCGGCCAGAAGCGTCGCGCCAGTTGCGTGAATTCTTCCGGCAGCGCCAGCGCCAGTTCCTCGGCCTGGTCTACGCTTTCAATCAGAAGCGACAGCGGCTTGTGGCGCGAGCGCGTCTTGATCTCATATACGCGATCCACCGCACGCAGGTTAAAGGGATCGGCCGCCAGTCCATAAAACGTATCCGTCGGCATCCCCAACACTTCCCCGGCCCGAATCTGATCGGCGGCATACCGGATGAGCGACGTCTCCGGCTTCTCACTGCTGATCTTGACGATTTCCGCGCGCACCAAGTTTCCTTCCAATATGTATGCTAAAACGGCGAAAACTAACATAACACGAGCGCAGGGGGCAAGCAGTGATAAAGCCAGGAGTTCGGCGCGGCGCCTCCGGTTCGCGCCCGGGTTTGGGGCGCCAACCTGGGATCCACAACGCGGCTGATCTCCACGCGCCTCAAGCCGGCTGTTGGTAGAGTCCGATCACGTTGCCGCCGGGATCGCGAAAGCGCGCAGTGATCTCAGGAGCGTCCGCCCCGATGGGTTGCACGATCTCGCCCCCATTCGCAACCACCAGGTCAACGGTCGCGGCCACGCTGTCAACCATGATGTAAAGCAGCAACCCGGGCGCCGAAGCCGGCGGCCGCCCCAGTACCCACGCGCCGCTCACTTCGCCGACCGCGTCGTCAAACGAGGTGCTGCCGTCACCCCGTTTCCGTATGTTCCAGTCGAAGACCTGTTTGTAGAAATCGGCGGAACGCGCCACTTCCCTGGCAGGCATCTCGATGTAGCAGATCTTACCGTTCGCAAAGGTAGGGGGCATACTTTCTCCTTCACTGGACTTTGGGATGGTATCGCAAGATCTCCCGGGGTGTCCTTGGTGATAGGCTGTTTCCCGGACCCCGCGTGAAGAAAACTCATGAAGCCGACCTTAGCCGTCTGCGCCTGATTGAAGGCCGGCACAACACCCTGGTCAAGGACCTGCGCCGCGCCTTTGCCCACGGAGAGTTGACCTCCGAGGGATACTGCGCCATTGAAGGCGTCCGCATTCTCGAAGAGGCCATTCGCAGCGGCCTGAAATTCCGCGCCGTGTTCTTCAGCCAGTCCGCCGAATCGCGCGCCGAACGCCTGCTGCCCCAACTCGCCGCCCATGTGGAGACCTTGCTGCTGCCCAACAAGCTGTTCGCCAGCGCCGTCCCCAGCGAAACCCCGCAAGGCGTCGCGGCCCTGGTCAAAATCAAAGAGGCATCGCTGGAAGACCTGCTGGCCAAGGCCCAGGCCGGACCGCTGCTCGCGGTTGCCGGAGTGCAAGATCCGGGCAATCTCGGAACCATGCTGCGCTCCGCCGAAGCCTTTGGCGCCGCAGGCGTCCTGCTGGGGGAAAGCACGGTCAGCCCCTTCAATCCCAAAGTCGTGCGCGCCTCCGCCGGATCGGTTTTCCGTTTGGCCTTCACCCGCAGGAATCTCGCCGGCACGCTCGAGCCAATGCGCGCCCAAGGCCTGCGGTTGATCGCCACTTCGTCGCACAAGGGCACGCCGCTCAACCAGGCTAATCTCGCCCCGCCGCTGGCTCTCTTCATCGGCAGCGAAGGCGCGGGAGTCCCCAAAGACCTGCTCGCCCAAATGGATGAAACCTTGGCCATCCCCCATTCCCCCAAAGTCGAATCTCTCAACGCCGGCGTGGCCGCCAGCATTGTCTTGTATGAAATCTCAAAAACCCTCACCACAGAGGCACAGAGGCACAGAGAAGACAAATAATAGAAAAACCCCGTCACTACGGCGGCTAGACGCCAGCGCGGATCCCGTCGCGTTGGGCATTTACCCGATTTTGGTTTTCTCTGTGACTCTGTGTCTCTGTGGTGAAGGCCTTGAACCAAAATGGGACGCCAGGTGTGACAAACAACCTTGTTTCATCGAAGCCTTAGCGCAACCATGGCGAGATCTTCATTTCTTAAGGTGACCGATGAACAGCCTCCTATTGGACATACCAAAGCGCGCAGAAACCGGCAGCGCAAAAGACCCACGCACCAGCCCTATCATTGGTGGAGCGATTGAAGTGCATCGCCAGTTGGGACCCGGCTTGCTGGAGTCAGCCTACGAAGAATGCCTTTGCTACGAACTCCGTCTTCGCGAATTGCAGTTCCGCCGTCAGGTTGACCTGCCGGTTTTCTACAAGGGCCTGAGGCTGGACTGCGGCTACAAGATCGATCTCATCGTCGAAGACGAAGTCGTCCTCGAACTGAAGGCCGTCGAAAAGCTCCTACCCATCCACGAAGCCCAACTCCTGACCTATCTTCGGCTAGCCAACAAGAGAGTCGGATTGCTCATCAATTTCAACGTCCCCCTCTTGTCGCAAGGAATCGTCCGAAGAGTTTTGTAAAGGCATTCACCACAGAGACACAGAGTCACAGAGAAAACCGAAATCAGGTAAAAGCCCATGGTGGCGAGACCATCGCGCTTCTGATCGGCGAACCGCCGGAACCGGATGGTTTTCTATTTTTTGTCTTCGATTAAAATGCAGAAATTAAGATAAGAACGGCGAGTCCATGGGATTTTTCTATTTTTAAGGTTTTCTCTGTGACTCTGTGTCTCTGTGGTGAAATAGATCTTCCATGGGTCTGTTCGAGTCCGTTCCCAACCCGAAGCCAGACGACCGCACGCGGCCGCTTGCCGACCGCATGCGTCCCCGCACGCTGGACGAATTTGTCGGCCAGGAGCATCTGATCGCTCCCGGCAAGCCCCTGCGCGCGCAGATCGAACGCGACGATATTGGCTCGCTCATCTTCTGGGGGCCACCCGGCACCGGCAAAACCACCTTGGCGCAAATCATCGCCCGCATGACCAAGGCCGAGTTCATCGAGTTTTCCGCGGTGCTCACCGGGATCAAAGAGATCAAGCAAGTCATGGCCGATGCCGCCCGCGCCCGCCAGTATGGCACCCGCACCATCGTCTTCATCGACGAAATCCACCGCTTCAACAAAGCCCAACAAGACGCCTTCCTGCCTTACGTCGAAAAAGGCAGCATCCGTCTGATTGGCGCAACCACCGAGAACCCTTCGTTCGAAATTATCTCGGCGTTGTTATCGCGCAGCCGCGTCTATGTGCTCAAGCCGCTGATGGAGGAGCAGATTGTTCTGCTGCTGCGCCGCGCCTTGAGCGACGAACAACGCGGGTTGGGGGCCATGCATCTCGACGCTGCGGACGAGGTCTTGCGGAAGATTGCCGCCTACTCCAGTGGCGACGGGCGCAGCGCCTACAACGTGCTCGAAGTCGCCGCCACGCTGGCTCGCGAACGCGCGGGAAAAGAAACCGGCGCAGTCATCACCGATGACGTCGTGCAAGACGCCTTGCAGAAGCGCGTCCTGCTTTACGACAAGACCGGCGAAGAACACTACAACCTGATCTCCGCCCTGCATAAGTCGGTGCGCAACAGCGATCCCGACGCCTCCCTCTACTGGCTGGGCCGCATGCTCGAAGCCGGAGAAGATCCGCTCTACGTCGCCCGCCGCGTGGTCCGCATGGCGGTCGAAGACATCGGCCTCGCCGATCCCAACGCGCTCTCGCTCTGCATGGCCGCCCGCGACGCGGTCGATTTCATCGGCATGCCGGAGGGCAATCTCGCGCTGGCCCAAGCCGTCGTCTATCTCTCGGTGGCTCCCAAATCGAACGCGCTCTACACCGCCTACGGAGCGGTGCAGCAGGATGTCGAGCGCACCGCCGCCGAACCCGTCCCGCTCCACCTGCGCAACGCTCCCACGGGATTGATGAAAGGCCTGGGCTACGGGCAGGACTACCAGTACGCGCACGACCTCGACGACAAGATTGCCGACATGCAATGCCTGCCCGACAATTTGCGCAATCGCGTCTACTACCAGCCCACCCAGGAAGGCATTGAAAAGCGCATTCGCGAGCGCCTGGCAGAGCTCAAACAGCGCCGTTTCCATGCCTCCAAGTCCAAGACCTCCCCCGATAAAACCGAATCGTAACCCTTCCCGCAAGACATCTGATAGAGAGATACTGGAGCGCGGCAAAGGCCGCGAAAAGGGGGCTTCGCCATGTCGACCAGCCCGGCCATCAGGGCACTGGAGCACCCCGCGCTGACTCGCTTCCCGCACCAGCAGGTGCAGGATTTCCTCAAGCTGCAGCGCGCCGCCCAGAAGATCACTTCCATCCTTGATCTCGATCAACTGATCGAAAAGATCGTCAACGACGTCGCCCGCTCCTTCGGATGCGTCGAAGCCAACGTCTACCTGCACGACGAAGCTCGCGCCGAGATGGTGATCGCCGGCGTGTGCGGCTGCACGGTGAATCACAAGGGCGTCACCCTGAAGATCGGCAAAGAAGGCATGGTCGGCTACGTCGCCAGCACCGGCCAGATGCGCTACGCGCCCGATGTCGCGAAAGATCCCTATTTCATCGCCTGCGAGCCCTCGATTCGTTCCGAGGTGGCCATTCCGCTGCTGGTCGACAACATTCTGGTGGGAGTGTTCACCGCCTCGCATCCCGAACTCGACGCTTTTCCCGCGGAACAACTTCGCTTGCTGCAGGCGCTGTGCGGACACGTCGCCGTGGCGGTGCAGAACGCACGTCTGTTTCAGAAAGAACGCAGCCAGCGCGAACGCATGGACCGCGAAGCCGAAGAAGCGCGCCAGATTCAGCAATCGCTGCTGCCCCGCAGTTCGCCCTTCATTCCCGGAATCGTGGTCGCGGGAGTTTCCGTGCCCGCCGGCGCCGTGGGCGGAGACTGGTACGACTTCATCCCACTCGAAGAAGGACGCTGGGGATTGGTGCTGGCCGACGTTTCCGGGAAGGGCACCGCCGCAGCGTTGCTGATGTCGGCGACGCGCGGCATGGTCCGTTCGCTGGCCGCTTGCTGCGGCCCTGCGAACGTGCTCACCAAACTCAATCGCCTGCTGGTCGAGGATTTTCCCAGCGGCCGCTTCGTCACCATGATCTACGCGGTGCTCGATCCCGCCAGCCGTACCCTGACCTTCGCCAGCGCCGGGCATCTGCCTCCGTTGCTGATTGACCCGGCGGGAGCGCGCTATGTGGCAACCGAGAAAGGCATGCCGCTCGGACTAAGCTATGGCGAGTATTCCGAAAGGCAGATCGACCTTCCGCCAGATTCGCGGGTGCTCTTCTACAGCGACGGCATCACCGAAGCGACCAATCCCGCCCAGGAAGAATTTGGGCCGGATCGCTTGCGGAAAGAAGCCCAGCGAGCCGAAGCCTGTCCTGAAACCATTCTCGACACCGTCCGCACCTACGCCGATGGCGCCGGCCTGCAAGACGATGCCACTGCCATCCTGATTAAAGCGTAAGTAGCGCCGGCGTCCCGCCGGCCACTGCCATCTGTGTACGTCGTTCGAAGACGTCATCCCGAAAGGCGGCGCTTTTCAGCCGCCTGAGGGATCTCGCGCGTACAACTCCACATCCGGCCAGGAGCAACAACACTGCGCGCCAGATCCTTCGGCCTACGGCCTCAGGATCACGTCGGGGTGAAAGTGAATGGGAAAGTGAAAGGAACAGTGACCTAGCGGAAGCGCGCGCGATGCTCGACCAGGATGCACGCATCCATCACCACGAAGATTCCCGCCTGGCGCGCCTTCTCCGCGGCTTTTTCGTCGATCACCGTTTCCTGCATCCAGATCGCCGGCACTTTCAACTGAATCGCCTGGTCCACAATTTCCGCGACCGCATCCGAACGCCGGAAAATATCCACGATATCGATTTTCTCCGGAACCTCCAGCAGCGACGGGTACGCCTGTTCGCCAAGCGCCTCTTCGATCTGCGGATTCACGGGAATAATGTGATACCCCTGTGTCTGCAAATACGCGGCGACGCCATGACTGGGCCGCAAGGGACTGTCGGAGAGTCCGACCACGGCAATGTTTTTGGCGTGTTTCAGAATATCGGCAATGGGGTCGGAATGAGCGAGCGAAGCCATTTGCGCCTATTGTAGCCAGCGCAGCCGCGGGACGCCAGTTTTAGCCTGGTGCGTGTGGGCAGGGGGCGGCCTCGCCCGGCCAGCCGCGGAGTTACTACAAACAACTGACGTCCTCCCGCAGCCCGGTGGTTCCTCTTTAGTCGGTGCTTTTCTTGGTCACATCCAACTTCTGCTTGAACATCTTGGTGGCCAGCTTGCGCACGGTTTCCGAAACCTCTTTGTTGCCGGACAAATTGCGCAGATCGTGCACCAGCAGGTTCTTCATCAGGCCGAGAGAAATGTCGAGCGGCGTGCGCGGATTGAACACCAGGTTGCGGACGATGCCGTAATGTTTCATGAACCGCCGCTTCAAAGGGATCTGCCGCAACACGGCTTCCAGCACGTTTTTCTGGCTGGCGTACTTTTCCACCTCGGCATCGGAGATCTTGGGCGACTCGAGCACCGCCAGCGCCACCACTTTGGTTCCGTCGCGGACCAGCAGCGACCGTTCTTCCTTGTTTCCCTTCATCGCCAGCTGAATGCGCCCTTTGATGTCGAGCCGGGAAATTTTCTGCAGCGCGCTTCCCCGCTCTTCCTCTCCCTGAACTTTTTTCTTAGCCGGAGTTTTCGCGTGGGCCGCCGCCGCGGGAGCGGCGGGCGACTCTGCCGGCTTCTCGTCCAAATCCAACGAGACCTCTTCATACACTCCGCCGATCGGCTGGAACGGCTTTCCGCCCTCGGCTGCAATTTCCCTGGCATTGCTCGTTCAGGTACGGCGTCAACTCTTCATCCAGCACTTCATCCGGACTGTCGGTTTCGCCGGCAACGGACGGCTCGAGGACTTCGTCGGCTGCGGCGGCCGTGTCGAATGCGGACGCCGCCAGCAATGCTTCAATTCCCGCCGACTCGTTGGCCGTCACATGGGGATTGGATTTCAGTACGTTCAGAACTTGCGGCGAAGCTTTGACTCGCGAGCTGCCGAGCATCGCCTTGACCAGTTCGCGCGAGCCCGAGGCGGCAAACACAAGCAGCGATTCCTCCCCGACCGCGGGATTGTCGAGCAGCGACGGTAGCAGCGCCGGACGCAGATTCTCCGTCGCCATCAGGTAGTCGAGCACTTCTCTGGAGGTCTTCGGGTCGGACGCGGCTTGCTTCGAAGCATGCTCGTCCCACCCGGCCAAAGTGAGCCGCGCCTGTTCGCCGAAAACTTTGTTGTGAATCGCGAGATGAACCAGAATCTCGATCATCTCCGGCGCCGGTACCGAGAGCGCTCCCCGGGCCGCCGCCTGCATCAGATTTGCCGGCACCGCGGAAGCGCGAATCAGATCGACCATGCGTGGCATGCGTGTAGCCTCTATTTCTTCTTTCGCGACCGCCGCTTGGGGGCAGCGGCTTCCGTTTCCAGTTCGCGGACTACCCTCTCCAGTTCCTTCGCCAGCCGGTTAGGCCGGGATCGCCGGAACTCGTCCGCCAGGGCCCGGTAATACCAGAGCGTACCATCCCGCTTTCCCCGAAAACGTGCCCAGAGAGATTCTCCGATTTCGCGATAGTCGCGGAGAATGGTGCCCGCGTTATATAGCTTGTCGGCACAGGAGACCAGGCGCACCTCGGCATCTTCGGTACGAAGGCGTTCCAGGTATTTGCCTTTGCGTTGGTACCAGGGCGGCTTGGGTTCGACGTAAGCGTCGGTGCAGCCGTCCACAATGTGGGCGACGCGCTTGCCGAAGCGGCGCCGGACTGCTTTCAACATGGGAACACCGCCACAGTCCTCGACCACATCGTGCAGCAACGCCGCGATCGCCAGGTCCTCGTCGCCACCGGCTTCAAGCACCAGGCTGGCGACGCCCAGCAAGTGCGCGATGTAGGGTATGCTGGTTTGCTTGCGGGACTGCCCCTCATGTTGGCGCGTGGCAAACAGCAACGCCTGCTCGAAGCGGCGGCCGAGCCGGGGCAGGCCATTTTGCGACTCAGGTTTTCTTGCGGGCATCAGGGTCACGATCCTGGGGAGGGGCAGCGCTCATCCCCGCCACCGAAAACTTTGCGATTCAATAACATAGCTGTAAGTTATTGATAAATCACAAATCAAAAAGTCGCTTCCGCCGGCGTTCCTCCGGTCAGATCGCCGCGGGGAATGCCATTTCCCGAGCCATTCAGGCCCCCAGGATCGCCGGTCGGGCCCGGGGACGGCCGGCGAACCCATCGCCCGGCCCGGGATCGCTTAGAACGCATCCTGGCGCAAAGTAATCTTAAAGCTAATATCGGGGCGCCCCTCAATTTTGCTTCTGGCCGCGCCGCATTCGCAGGTATGCCCCTATGAACGGTTGCAGGTCTCCGTCAATCACCCGGTCGACGTCGCCGACCTCGGTCTTGGTGCGGTGATCTTTCACCATGCGGTAGGGCTGCAAAACGTACGACCGGATCTGCGAGCCGAAATCGATATCCAGTTTCGAATCTTCGATCTTGCGCGTGACCTCGCGCTTTTTCTCCAGTTCGAATTCGTAGAGCTTGGAGCGCAGCATGCTCATGGCGCGTTCGCGGTTCTTGTGCTGCGAGCGTTCATTCTGGCAACTGGCCACCAGGCCGGTAGGAATGTGGGTGATGCGAACCGCCGAGTCGGTGGTATTGACGTGCTGTCCACCCTTGCCGCTGGAACGGTAGGTGTCGACGCGCAAGTCTTCCGGCTTGATGATGACTTCAATGCTGTCGTCGATTTCCGGAGAGACAAACACGCTGGCGAACGAGGTGTGCCGGCGCTTGGCCTGATCGAAAGGCGAGATGCGCACCAGGCGGTGCACGCCGATCTCACCCTGCAACATGCCGAAGGCGTACTCTCCGTTGACGGCGAAGGTCGCGGACTTGATCCCTGCCTCTTCTCCCGCCTGGTAGTCGTAAAGAACGGTTTCAAAGCCCTGCCGCTCGGCCCAGCGCAGATACATGCGCAGCAGCATTTCGGCCCAGTCCTGCGACTCGGTGCCGCCGGCGCCGGGATGAATGGTCACGATGGCATTGAGGGCGTCGTTCTGGCCCGAGAGCAGGCTCTCGGTTTCCAGGCGATCCACCAGTTCGCGCAGCGCGTCGATGTCGCGGCGCAAGTCGGCTTCCACGTTCTCGCCTTCGCGCGCCAGTTCGAAATACGCGGTGATGTCGTCGCCCCGCCGGACCAGGTCCGCCTCGGTGGCCAACACGTGTTCCAGGCGCTTTTTCTCGCGCATCACCACTTGGGATTTCTGGGGATTCGACCAGAGATTCGGGTCGGCAGCCTGCTTATCAATTTCGGCTAACTGTTGACGCAGTGTATCCGCGTCAAAGGTACTCCCGGAGGTCGCGAACCTTGTGGGTCAGACGTGCATATTCCTGTTCGAGTTCTTCGACCATGGCTATTTCTGTGCCCTCGGATGAAATAAAAAGCGCACAACCAGCGCGCCTACCGAAATTATCGCACACAAGAACGCAAACCAGTCGCCGTGACGGGTGTAGAAGGTGGTTACGCGATTGAGGGCATAGGGAGCGGCCAGCGCCATGCGAATCTTGCGCGGAATGCTGGCGGCGATGCGCCCGTAGGGATCGATGGAAGCGGTGACGCCGGTGTTGGTGTCGCGCAACAGCCAGCGGTCGTTCTCTACGGCGCGCATGCGAGCCTGCTTGAGATGCTGCGCATAGGCTCCACTGTCGCCATACCAGCCGTCGTTCGAGAGATTTACGAAAACTTGCGCCCCGTTGGCGGCCAACTGGCGAATTTCGTCGGGGAAAATCGATTCGTAGCAGATGAACGTACCCAGCCTGGTTCCGCCCGCGTCAAGCGGCTGGTGCGAGGTGCCCGGGGTAAAGTCGCCCACTTCCCGGGTGAGTCCTCCGGCAAAGGAAAAAATGCTTTTGAAGGGAACGTATTCGCCGAATGGGACTAAGTGAAATTTGTCGTAACGCGAAACCCAGTCTCCCGCGGGATTCACCAGCGCGGCGGAGTTATAGATCTGTGTCGGTTGGCCGGGAGTGGCGTTCTTCACTCCAATGCTTCCCGCGACCACCCAGGCCTGGGACTGGCGCGCGAGGTCAGTGATGGCCTGGCGGAAAAGGGGATCGCCGGTGTAAAACGGCGCCGGCGATTCCGGCCAGGCAATCAGATCGGGGTGCTGCGCCGGACCGTCCGGCGGGCGCAGGCTGAGTATTGTCAGTTCCCGCAAGGTGTTGTCGAAATAGTCTTTCGTCCAATCGGAGCCTTCGAGGATGGGGACGTTGGCTTGCACCAGAAACGCGGTGTGATCGGGAGCCAGGACGGGTCCGGGAACCCAGCGTCCGGCTTGCAGCACCATGGCTGCACCGAGCGCGGCCAGCAGCAGCTGTTTGCGATTCTTGCGCCGCAAAAGAAACGCCGCGGCAAAAGCCACGTTCACCACCATGATCTCGAACGACAAGCCATATACGCCGGTGACCGTGGCGATGCGGGAGAGGGGAAGGTTGTCGACCTGGGCGATGCCCAGCAGGTCCCAGGGAAAGCCCGTGATGCGGGTGCGCGCGAGTTCCACCGCCACCCAGACCACGGGCGCGAGCACCAGGGCACGACGATGAGAGTCATCTTTCGCGAGCAGGCTGACCAGCAGGCCGAAGGCACCGTGATAGAGCGCCAGGTAAAGGCAGAAGAGAATCAGGATGCCGAGGGCGGCGAAGGTCTCGACTCCGCCGTAGTGGCGCATGACGCTGTAAATCCAGTAACAGGTGCCGGCGTACCAGAGGATTCCGCACAGATATCCCAGCACAAAACCTTGCAGGGGCGTGGCCGGCAGGAGCTTGGGTGCCTCGGTCAGTTGCAGCGTGTTGGGACGGCGGGCCCGCAGCAGGGCAATGAGCAAGGGCGCAAAAGCGATCCAGCAGAACATGTACAGATTCGGCAGGGGGAAGATCAGAATCTGCAGCGCCGCCGAAAGCAGCACCAGGAGCCAGGCGTTTCTGTGAATGGGGCGCACGAGGAAAAGGATAACAGGCCGGTTCTCAGCTGTCGGCGGTCCGCTATCGGCTGGCAGCTAACATCCCCTCCCAAGCGAAGCTTGGACGGGACGCCCTTGAGATTTTATTTCTGGGAGCGGCTGGTGCTCAGGGAGGCTCTTACGAACTCCACGATCTGCGGCGTCACGTACGGTGGCGGTTCGATTCGGAACACGGGGCGGCTGGCTACCGGCTTCAGCGAAACTTGCTCCCAGGCGGCGTTGCCCTTGCGGTCATGAAGAATGACGGCATCGGCGCGGTCGAGGAATTCCTGGGCGGATTTCTTGAAGTCGGCGGTGGCGGGATCGAGTACGGTGAGGTAAAGATCGGGGCGGATGAATTTCAGGATGCTGTTCGATTCCAGGATTACGTTTTCGGCTTCGGCGAAATGGCGGCGCAGGGTGGGCAGGGCTTCGGCGAGGCGGCCTTGCTGGGTGCGGACCCACCAGACGGGTTTCGCTCCGGCGACCAGGAAGCGCGAAGTGTCGGATTCTCCGGAGCGATCTTTTTCTTCCGTGATTTTCCAGGTGTGATCGTTGGTGGCGCAATCGCAGGGCTCGCCATTGGCCGAGCAGACGCCGTGTCCATATTGCGTGATCTTGAGGGCGGTCCAGTGGTATTCGGGTAAGGCGGCGATGAGTCCGGCGACTACGCTGGTCTTGCCTACATTGCGCGAATGTCCGCCAATGACGACGATGGCCATTACTTTTTCTTCTTTGTCAGGCGGGCCAGCACCGCCAGTTCTTTCAAATACTCGCCGATGGGGCGGGCGGGAGTTCCCCAGAAGACTACGCCTTTGCCGCGGATGATTTTCTTGCTGGGGATGCCGCTCTGGGCGCCGAGGATGGCTCCCGATTCGATGCGGACGTGATCGGCAATGCCGACCTGGCCTCCGATGATGACGTCTTTTTCCACCACCGCGCTGCCGGAAAGGCCGGTCTGGGCGGCGATGACGACGTCTTCTCCGATCTGCACGTTGTGTCCGACGTGGACCAGGTTGTCAATTTTCGTGCCCCGGGCGATGCGGGTGGCTTCGAGGGCTCCGCGATCGACGGTGGAGTTCGAGCCGATTTCGACATCGTCTTCGATCTCCAGGCGTCCGATCTGCGGGAACTTGTGATATTTGCCGGTGGCTTTGTCGCGGACGTAGCCGAAACCGTCGCTGCCCAGGACCACGCCGGCATGAAGGATGACACGGTCACCCAGACGTGTGGCGGGATAGATGGTGACGTTGGGATAGAGCTGGCAATCGCGCCCGATACTGACGTTGGGGCCGATGACGCAGCCGGCGGCGATAGTGGTTCCCTTCCCGATCTCGACGTGTTCCCCGATGACGACGCGCTCAGCGATGGCGACGTGGCTTCCGAGTTTCGCGGTGGAATGGACGACGGCGGTGGCGTGTACTCCCTGATTGAGAACTGGTTTCGCGAGCAGCAGTTCGGCGGCGCGGGCAAAGGCGAGGCGGGGCTGGTCAGAGATCAGGAGAGGCTTGGTCGACTGGTGCCCACCGGCCAGGCTGCCGACGATGATGGCGGCGGCTTGCGACGCGAGCGCCGCGGGAAAGTGCTTCTCATCTTCGACGAAGACCAGGTCTCCGGAAGAGGCCGTGGCCAGGCTGGCGATTCCGGTGATTTCGAGATTCGCGTCTCCGACGACGCGGGCGTGAACCAAGTCGGCGACCTCTTGCAGGGAGCGGGCCATGGTGACTTTAGTATACGAGGGGGCGTGGGAAGAAAAGCCAGCGGGACTAGAATTGGGGGATGGAGCGCAAGGTTTTCTGGATCAGCTTTACGGTGCTGGGATTGGTGGCGGATCTGATGCTGCCTTTGTGGTGGGCACTGGCGGCAACCGTCCCGGTTGCGTATGCCAGTTGGTGGATCGCCTACCGGAGCGATTGGTTCTGAACGCGCCTCGGTGGCTGCCCGGTGAGCAAGGCTATGGATGGCGCCAAGCGGCGGTAGCCGCGCAATCTGGAGTCGCGTCTTCTCTCCACAACCTGGTTTGGTGAACTCGCCTTCGCACCTCTGGCGATTGTCCCAGGCCTGATGGTCATTGGCTTCGCTTTATTTAAGTCAGAGTGGCCAGCGGCAAAGCGGTCTGAACGAGAGCACTGGCGTGGCAATCAACGCGAAAGAAATGGGCTTTGCGACCGAACGGTGGAAGCCTTAACCCGCCGCCTTCTTCCCGGTCTTTTTCCTTTCCTGCTCCATGCTCTTGATCCGGTCAAGTGCTTCTCGTTCTCCCGCATGGCCGGGATCAGAAGTAAGATACAGGCGCAAATTTTCTATTGCTGGATCGTACTTTCCGAGACGTTCATACGCGGTTCCAAGGTGATAATAGGCGGCCGCCCACCAAGGCGCGAGCGCCAGCGCCTTGGTGTACTCGTCAACCGCCATCTCATAGTCCTTGGAGGACTTTGCTTCGCGCTGCAACGAGTAGGCTCTGGAAAAATGTCCCCGTGCTTCCTTCGGGATCTCGGGCTCAGGTTTCAGCCGTTTGGACAGTTGGATGGTTTTTTTTCGAAGCTCTTGGTCGTCGGGCTTCTCTTTTAGCTGGGCGAGGTACCGATTGAAAGTATCAACCAACTTGGTCTGTCCTTGTGCGGCCGACGCTGTTGGCCAAGTGATGGCCAAAAGGAGGCAAATCATTATTCCTTTCATCCCGAATCCTCTCCTAGCCTTCATCTGTAACGGGCGGGCGAAGAAAACATCGATCGATTGCAACTTTTTCACCCCTTTGAACATCCTATGTTTAAGTCAAAGGGAGTGCTGTGTCTAGTGACAAAGGTTTTCGCCTTTGTACAACTGCACTTCTCTTCAATTGATTTCTGCAGCCACTTGGCGCGTCGCTCACCTGGTCCTAAAGCGGCAGTTCGGTTCATGAAATCAATGGTTTAATGCCATTGAAGCGCTTCCGTCCTCCCTGTGGATTCTAAATGGCAGCTCACTTGCTAGAATTGCTCCCGAAGTTTACGTCGTAGATCCCCCCATTTTCCCAATCTAAAAGAGGAGCGTGATCATGACCAGACCCCCCCTTTGCGCACCGACGCTGAGTGTGTCCCAACGAAGCTCGGTCCCGACCCAACAGCTCACTGAGCCTTCGAACTCTGGCGGGAACGCCTTTCTTCGCCGGTTGGAAACGGTGTGTTCGGCTGCCACAATCGCCTGCGTGGTGGTATTGACCGTACTATTTCTGGCGTCAAGCCTGGCCCACGCACAGTCCAACACATTCCTGTACCCCGGCCCGTATCGGACGATTGATGGTACCGGAAACAATGTGAGTAACCCCTTGTGGGGCAGCGCTGGGGCGCAATTGCTCCGGCCCGAAGGCGCCCATTACAGCGACGGCATCTCGTCCCCTGCTGGTCAGAACCGCCCCAATCCCCGCGAGATTAGTAACGACGTGCTAGCCCAGGTCGGCGACATCTTCAATTCAGTGCGGGCCAGTGACTTCGTGTGGCAGTGGGGCCAGTTCCTCGACCACGACATGGATCTGACAAACAACGACACTGGAATCGATTCTTTTACCGTTTCCATTCCGAAGTGCGATGTCTTCTTTGACCCCACTTGTAGTGGGACGCAGTCGATGCCCTTCTTCCGTTCGCACAATGACCCAGCAACGGGAACGGGAAAAGACAACCCTCGCCAGCAGATCAACGAAATTACCGGCTTTATCGATGCGTCGAATGTGTACGGCTCCTCGTCCACTCGCGAAGCCGTACTGCGCGCCAATGATGGGACTGGTCACCTGCTGTTCACGGATAGCTCCGTCGGCCACTTGTTGCCTTATAACACCACGAACTTCTCGCCCAATGCGTGCATGAACAACCCCGATCCAACCACCTGCTTTATCGCCGGAGACATACGTTCGAACGAGCAGCTGGGCCTTACCGCCATGCACACTTTGTTCCTGCGCGAGCACAATCGACTCGCTGATGTGATTCGCAGCGAGAATCCGACCCTGACCGACGAGCAGATCTACCAGAATGCCCGTGCCATTGTCGGGGCCGAGGTCCAGGCCATCACCTATAGGGAGTTCCTGCCCGTGCTGCTTGGCGCGCACGGCATACCGCCTTATACCGGTTACAAACCGGATGTCGACGCCAGTGTGCGTAACATGTTTTCCACCGCCGCTTACCGCTTCGGCCATAGCATGCTTTCGCCCCAGATCCTGCGACTGGATGCAAACCTGCAGCCCATTTCACAGGGCAACCTGCCATTACGCAACGCGTTCTTCAACCCGCAGGAACTCGTCAATGGGGGAGGCATCGAACCCCTGCTCCGCGGTCTGGCGCACCAAATGGCGCAGGAAGTAGACATCTACGCCGTGGATGACGTTCGCAATTTCCTGTTTGGGCCTCCCGGCAGCGGCGGACTGGATCTCCCCTGCCTCAATCTGCAGCGTGGCCGGGATCACGGTCTTCCCAGCTACAATGACGCACGCGTAGCGATGGGTCTGCCGCGTGCCAATACCTTTGCTGACATCTCTTCCAACCATGAAGTCCAGAATCGCCTTAAGCGCGCATACGGCTCGGTAAACAAGGTCGACATGTGGATTGGCGGGCTGGCGGAAGACCATGTGGATGGGGGTCTGGTAGGTAAGTTGTTTCGCAGAGTGCTTCAGGACCAGTTTACTCGTAGCCGCGACGGCGACGCCTTCTGGTATCAGAATGTCTTTTCAGGCTCGCTCCTGGATTACTTGAACAGCGTGACTCTGGCTCAAGTGATTCACAACAACACCAACATCGGCAGCGAATTGCAGAGTGACGCGTTTCACGTTCCGCAGTAGCCATCTCCGTTTGCGTGTTACCCCGGCAGGACTGGAGGAGTCCTTCCTGCCGGGAGTATCACCGTCCCGGCCTCCTCTTCGCTAAGCTCCCAGCCGACAATCCCGAGCATGTAGACCAGGATCTGGTGGCGCTGGCGGCGACCATCCCGGTTGCGTATGCCAGTTGGTGGATCGCGTACCGGAGCGATTGGTTCTGAATAGTCGTTGGTCTTCAGTCGTCAGTCGTCAGCCAAGACCTGGCGAGGGATGGGTTCGTGACATTCCACCTAGCGAGAATCTTAATAGTACAAACGACGTCATCCCGAGCTTTGCGAGGGATCTGGCGTGCAGTGAAACTGCACGCCGCGCCAGATCGCTCGCCCTTGCGGGATCAGGATGAGGCGGGTGTGGCTGGGTGGCCCACGCATTCGCGTCTTTTGCGAATGTGTCGGGACACGATGCTGATTGCGCCACCGCAGCCAGTTGGCTGCCTGCGTTCGAGTACCCCACTCATCCGCACAGAACGCGGATGAATGGGCCACCCGCCAGTTGACCAGAGATTCGCAACGTTTAGAATTCCCGTGTCATGCGTGCACTAGAGTTTATTGGCTTGCTGCTGGTTAGCCTCGCTGTCGCCGTAATTGGAACGGCGATTCTGGACACAACGTTGTGGAGAGTAATTTCATCTCATTCGGTCGCGGCGATAGTCTGGAAAGAATTAACCTTCAGCATCGTCTGTGCAGCTTTTATCGGGTTCGGAATGTGGCGAACTTGGCGAAATTCTGCGGCGAAGTGGACATGGATTCTGCCAGCAGTATGGTTTGCGTTTGGTTACCTGACAATCGCTGGGCACGGCGACGTGTTTGGTCGGCTCTCAGGTTTTAGCTCGGGAGGCGTCCTGAGTGCGCCGGACGTCAGGAGCTTTTTCTCGTTCACCGTTCCGCTGGTTCGTGCCGTCTCCTATTCTGTTGGCGCATACCTTTCCTCTCTACTGTACCCAGCACCTGTGGTTCCGGCGTAAAGGCGTAGTTGGCGAAACATCCCCCTTCCACTGATTGACCCTGCCGGGGCCGAAAGACCCTGAAACAGGAGTCCTGAGCGCCAACGCCTCATCTTCGACATTTCCGTCGCATAATAAACGCAATGAGACATCGGCGACGACTCATCTGGTGCTCATCGTTGTGCGTGTCGAAGATCGTGGTCTGCCAACCTTCGGT